>CAJUQY010000001.1:0-22218 GCA_910588815.1 uncultured Lachnospiraceae bacterium
AGATATGCTTACAAGAATCCGTAATGCAAATACTGCAAAGCATGATACAGTAGATATTCCTGCGTCAAAGATGAAACTGGCGATTGCCAATATTCTGGTTGACGAAGGTTATATCGCAAAATATGATCTGGTAGAAGACGGCGCGTTCAAGACCATTCGTGTAACTTTAAAGTATGGTAAGGACAAGAATGAGAAAATCATTACTGGTTTAAAGAGAATTTCCAAGCCCGGTCTCAGAGTATATGCGGGGAAGGAAGATCTTCCTAAGGTTCTCGGCGGACTGGGAATCGCCATCATCTCCACCAACAACGGCGTGATGACCGACAAGAAGGCGAGAGAGATGAACGTGGGCGGCGAAGTGCTGGCGTTTGTGTGGTGACGCATTGAACACTTAGCGAGCGCAAGCCGTTAGGTGAAGCGCGAGGTTAGTGTGAAAGCGGATACTCCAAGCGGAGCGAGGATGTATCTTCCGCTCATCGCACAATTTGTTAGTAGTGAAGAGTGAACCGTCTTCCTGGGCGGTCTGCTCGCGCGATTAACAGTATATAACTAGTTCCGGGCACATTTATACAGGGCAGGGAAAGACTTCAGAATCAATCCGCAGGTATCAGAACCAATCCGCAGGCAGGCCACAGACCTGCTGTCGCAGGCCGTCAGCCCGCAAGACAGTTTTACGATTCGTCGGTGCGGAAATCTTGACAGGTATCAGAACCAATCCGCAGGCAGGCCACAGACCGCCCGCTTCGCGGTCGTCGCTGCTTCGCAGCTTATGTCCGTGGCTTGATGGGCGTCCCGCCCATCCAAAAATGAAAAATCATCGTCCTGCAGATAAATCTGCGGCCGCTGTTTTTCCATTTTTCTGCTGCTCAGGACTGTTAAACAAAACTATTAACTTTTATCATAAGGAGGTACGGGCATGTCACGTATAGGGAGAATGCCAATCGCGGTACCGGCCGGTGTTACGGTTGATATTGCAGAAAATAATAAAGTATCAGTAAAAGGCCCCAAGGGAACTCTGGAGAGAGTTCTTCCCGCAGAGATGGAGATCAAGCTGGAGGACGGCCATATTGTTGTAACAAGACCCAATGATTTAAAGAAGATGAAATCTTTACATGGTTTGACCAGAAGCCTGATTGCCAACATGGTACACGGTGTGACCGACGGATATGAGAAGGTCCTGGAAGTGAACGGTGTCGGCTACAGAGCGCAGAAGCAGGGAAAGAAGCTGGTTCTCTCCCTGGGTTACTCCCATCCGGTTGAAATGGAAGATCCCGAAGGTCTGGAGTCCGTGGTAGAAGGACAGAACAAGATCATTGTAAAGGGTATCGACAAGGAAAAGGTCGGCCAGTACGCCGCCGAGATCAGGGACAAGAGACGTCCGGAGCCTTATAAGGGCAAGGGCATCAAGTACGCTGACGAGGTGATCAGACGTAAGGTCGGAAAAACCGGTAAGAAATAAATAAGGAGGAGTGACAAAAATGGTTAGCAAGGAATCAAGAACGGAAGTCCGTCAGAAGAAACATAGAAGAATCCGCAATCGTTTCAGCGGGACCGCTGAAAGACCGCGTCTGGCTGTGTTTAGAAGCAATAATCATATGTACGCTCAGATCATTGACGACACGGTCGGCAATACGCTGGTGTCCGCGTCGACCTTGCAGAAGGATGTGAAGGCTGAGCTTACCAAGACGAATAATGTGGAAGCTGCTGCTCATCTGGGAACAGTGATCGCAAAAAAGGCTTTGGAAAAGGGAATCACCACTGTTGTTTTCGACAGGGGCGGATTTATCTATCAGGGCAAGATTAAGGCGTTGGCAGATGCAGCTCGTGAAGCTGGTCTGGAATTCTGATTGAGGAGGAGAAACACATGAAACGAACAATTATTGATGCCAGCCAGATGGAGCTCACCGATAAAGTAGTTGCGATCAAGCGCGTATCCAAGACTGTGAAAGGCGGACGTACCATGCGTTTCAGCGCACTGGTAGTGGTCGGCGACGGCAACGGCCATGTGGGCGCAGGCATGGGCAAGGCGGCTGAGATCCCCGAGGCGATTCGCAAAGGCAAGGAAGATGCCATTAAGAATATGGTTGAGATTCCTGTAGATGAAAACAGAAGCATTCCCCACGACTTCATCGGCAAATTCGGAAGCGCCAGCGTGCTTCTTAAGAGAGCACCTGAAGGTACCGGTGTAATTGCCGGAGGCCCGGCACGTAACGTGCTTGAGATGGCGGGGATTAAAAATATCAGAACAAAGTCCCTTGGCTCCAACAATAAGCAGAACGTCGTTCTCGCCACACTTCAGGGCCTTAAGAGCCTTAGGACTCCGGAAGAGGTCGCAAAGAATCGCGGCAAGTCTGTGGAAGAGCTGATTGGCTAAAGGAGGAAAGGAAAATGGCAGAGAAGTTAAGAATCACACTGGTAAAATCTCCCATCGGTGCAGTTCCGAAACAGAAGAAGACAGTTGAAGCTCTTGGACTCAGAAAGATGAACAAGACAGTTGAGCTTCCGGACAACGATGCGGTCAGAGGTATGATCTGGCACGTAAAGCACTTGGTAAAAGTAGAAGAAGTCTAACGAAAAAGGAGGTGCACGAGATGGATTTATCAAATTTAAGACCGGCTGAAGGCTCCAAGCACAGCGACGCTTTCAGAAGAGGCCGTGGACACGGCTCAGGCAATGGCAAGACTGCAGGTAAGGGACACAAAGGCCAGAAGGCACGCTCCGGCGCCACCAGGCCTGGTTTCGAAGGCGGCCAGATGCCTTTGTACAGAAGGATTCCCAAGAGGGGATTCACAAACAGAAACTCCAAGGTGATTGTAGGGATTAACGTAGAAGCTCTCGAGAGATTTGATAACGGCGCGGTCGTTACCGTCGAGACACTGATGGAGTGCGGTATTGTAAAGAATCCCAGAGACGGAGTGAAGATTCTTGGAAACGGAGAATTAACCAAAAAGCTTACTGTTAAGGTGAACGCATTCAGCGAGGGTGCAAAGACAAAAATTGAAGCGGCTGGTGGAAGTGCAGAGGTGATCTAACATGTGGAAGACATTCCAGAATGCATTTAAGATCAAAGAAGTCAGAAAAAAGATCCTGTTCACATTCTTTATTTTAGTTGTGGTCAGGATCGGCGCCCATGTGCCCATCCCGGGAGTCAATACGGCATATTTCGCCGACTGGTTCGCCAGCCAGTCAGGTACGGCATTCAATTTCTTTGACGCTATGACCGGCGGTTCCTTTACACAGATGTCGGTGTTCGCGCTGAGCATCACTCCCTATATCACATCCTCCATTATCATACAGCTTCTGACCATTGCAATCCCGAAGCTGGAGGAGATGCAGAAGGAGGGCGAAGAGGGAAGGAAGTTCATCGGAAAACTGACCAGATATGTGACGGTTGGGCTGGCTCTCATTGAGTCTACCGCCATGACTATCAGCTTCGGGCGTTCCGGCCTTTTGCTTCAGTTTACCTGGTACAATGCCATCGTGGTGATTGTGACCATGACTGCGGGCAGTGCGGTTCTGATGTGGCTGGGTGAACGCGTCACAGACAGGGGAGTTGGAAACGGAATTTCCATCATTCTGCTGATCAACATCCTGTCAGGGATTCCGAATGATTTCATGTCGCTCTATGAGCGGTTTATGGCAGGGACATCAGTGGCGAAAGCGGTTCTTTCGGCTGTGATTATCCTGGCTGTCATTTTGGCCATGGTTGCCTTTGTTGTCTTTTTACAGGGCGGTGAAAGAAGAATTCCGGTGCAGTATGCAAAGAAGATGCAGGGACGGAAGTTTGTGGGCGGACAGTCCAGCAACATTCCGCTGAAGGTCAACACCGCCGGCGTGATCCCGGTGATTTTCGCGTCCTCCCTGATGTCGATCCCTTCGGTGATTTCACAGTTTTTCGATGTGGATTATTCTACCGTCGGAGGGCGGATCCTCTTGGCCTTAAGTTCCTCGAACTGGTGCCGGCCTTCGGATCCGATTTTGAGTATCGGACTTCTGGTATATATTCTGCTGATTGTGGCATTCGCCTATTTCTACACCTCGATCACCTTCAACCCGATCGAGATTGCAGATAATATGAAGAAGCAGGGGGGCTTTATTCCCGGAATCCGTCCGGGACGTCCCACTTCGGACTACCTGAACCGGATCTTAAACTACATCGTATTTATCGGTGCGGTCGGCCTCACCATTGTGGCCGTGATTCCGATTCTGTTCTCCGGATTGTTTAACATCGGTTCCCTCTCCTTCGGGGGTACCTCGATTATCATTATCGTAGGCGTCATCCTCGAGACCTTAAAGCAGATTGAGTCCCAGATGTTAGTCCGGTATTATAAAGGCTTTTTAAATGATTGACATTGTTTCACACAATTGGTTCCGGCAGGGGAAGTGAGAGCTTCTTCGGCCGGTTAACCTGGTTTTCCCGGATATATTCAGGGAAAGGGTATTTTGTATTGGAGGATAAGGTATGAGACTTGTGATGTTGGGAGCGCCTGGAGCCGGCAAGGGAACCCAGGCCAAGAAGATTGCGGACAAATACGGGATTCCGCACATTTCTACGGGGGACATTTTCCGTGCGAATATCAAAAACGGCACAGAACTTGGGAAAAAGGCAAAAGCGTACATGGATCAGGGAGCGCTGGTGCCGGATGAGCTGGTGGTGGATCTGGTGGCTGACCGGGTGAAGCAGGCAGACTGTGAGAAAGGGTATGTGCTGGACGGCTTTCCCAGGACCATCCCTCAGGCGGAAAGCCTTGACTCGGTCCTGAAAACCATGGGGCAGAAGATTGATTATGCGGTTAATGTGGAAGTGCCGGACGAAAACATTGTGAGCCGGATGTCCGGAAGAAGAGCCTGTGTGGGCTGCGGCGCAACCTATCACATTGAGCATGCGCCTTCCAAAAAGGAAGGGATCTGTGACCGCTGCGGAGAGACGCTGATTCTTCGGGACGACGACAAGGCGGAAACGGTAAAGACCCGTCTGTCGGTGTATCATGAGCAGACACAGCCCCTGATCGAATATTACGGCGGGCAGGGATGCTTAAAGGATGTGGACGGAACTGTGGACATGGAAGAGGTCTTTGCAGCAATCTGTGAGATATTAGGAGAATAGACGTGGCAGTCAGTATCAAGTCAGAAAGAGAAATTGAACTGATGAGAGAGGCCGGCAAGCTTCTTGCCAAAACCCATCTGGAACTGGAAAAGGAGCTCCATCCGGGTATGACAACGAAGGCGGTTGACCGGATTGGCGAGGAGATTATCCGCAGCTACGGCTGCATTCCCTCCTTCTTGAACTATAACGGCTTTCCCGCATCGGTGTGTGTGTCGATAAACGATGAAGTGGTCCATGGAATTCCCAGCGATAAGAAAAGACTCAAAGAGGGAGACATTGTCAGCCTGGACACGGGACTGATTTACAAAGGCTATCAGTCTGACGCCGCCAGGACCTACGGGATCGGAGAGATCAGCAAAGAGGCGGCAAAGCTCATTGAAGTGACCAGGCAGAGCTTTTTTGAGGGTATTAAAAATGCGAAACCGGGCAACCATCTGAATGACATCGGAAAAGCGATCCAGAAGTATTGCGAGAGCTTTGGATACGGAGTGGTCAGAGACTTGGTGGGCCACGGAATCGGAAGAGACATGCATGAGGATCCGGAAATTCCTAATTTTAACACGGGGCGGAGGGGGATCCGGCTGCGGGCCGGAATGACTTTTGCCATCGAGCCTATGATCAATATGGGACGTTATGACGTGGAATGGACAGAGGATGATTGGACCGTGGTGACGGCTGACGGTTCCCTGTCGGCCCATTATGAAAATACGATTCTTATCACGGCCGACGGACCGGAAATCCTTTCTTTGTAGGCGGTGATCTGTATGGAAAAGGAGATCGGCGGCTTTGCCGTCCCAAAGGCCGGACATGATAAGGGGAAGCTCTATATGGTCGTCGGATATGAGAACGGAAAATATCTTCTTGCCGACGGGAAGGTGCGGACCTTGGAGAAGCCGCGGAAAAAGCAGAAAAAGCACCTGGACTTTCTCCCTGTCCGGGGAGAAATTTCAGAACTGTTTTCAGGTGAGAAGTGTTCGGTGAAAAATGAAGAGATCAAGAGGGCCATCAAGCAGCTTCATGCGGCCGGAGGCCATATCAATCAGGAGGTAACGGATGTCCAAGAGTGACGTAATCGAAATCGAAGGAACCGTAATTGAAAAACTGCCCAATGCCATGTTCCAGGTAGAACTGGAAAACGGACATCAGGTGCTGGCACATATCAGTGGAAAGCTCCGAATGAATTACATCAGGATCTTGCCGGGTGACAAGGTGACCTTAGAGCTGTCTCCCTACGATCTGTCCAAGGGGAGAATCATCTGGAGAGACAAATAGAGAACCGTATAAAACGCTTGCTTTTCAAAAAGGAAGGTGCTATAATAGTATGCGGACTTTTTTGGGAAAGTATTGGGAAAGGAGAGAAAACCTGTGAAAGTTAGGTCATCAGTGAAACCGATCTGCGAAAAATGTAAGGTAATTAAGAGAAAAGGTAGCATTCGGATCATCTGTGAAAATCCGAAGCATAAACAGCGCCAGGGTTAGTTCGTATGCCCCAAAGAAAGCTGTTTTGTCTGTAACATTTGAGGTGACGTTTTGATTATGCGGCTGCACCAGGAACACACCCGGCAGAGTTGTTCATGGTTATGATTTGATGAAGAAACACCGGCAGTAAAAATAATAATGGAGGTACAATACTCATGGCTCGTATTTCAGGTGTCGATTTACCGAGAGAAAAGCGCATTGAAATCGGATTGACTTATATCTATGGAATCGGTAGGGCTAGTTCCAACCGTCTTCTGAAAGAGGCGAATGTAAATCCTGATACCCGTGTGCGTGATCTGACCGACGATGAAGTCAGAAGGATCGCCACAGCCATTGAGGCGGATCATCAGCTTGTAGAAGGTGATCTGCGCCGCGAGGTGGCAATGAATATCAAGAGATTACAGGAAATTGGCTGCTACAGAGGAATCCGCCATAGAAGAGGTCTGCCTGTCCGTGGTCAGAAGACAAAGACCAACGCCAGGACGAGAAAAGGTCCGAAGAAGACTGTGGCGAATAAGAAGAAATAAATAAGCAAGCTACAAGCAATGCGGGGCCGGTGAGACAAAGCAGAGAGGGGTGCTTGCACACTGAGCGCTTTGGCGAAGCGGGCACATATGGCGCCAGCCATATGTTCAAAAAATCGCAGATTTTTTGAACTATAGCATTGCGAAAAGCAAGAGAGCTTGCGCCAGCAATGCGTGAAAATGACTGCATTGATTTAAGTAACAGTAGAAACTATTCACAAGAAAGTAGGTTAGTTTAAAATGGCTAAAAAAGTGTCCACTGCAAAGAAAGTGACCAAAAAGCGTGTTAAGAAAAACGTTGAACGCGGACAAGCGCACATCCAGTCATCTTTTAACAATACCATCGTAACGTTGACAGATACACAGGGCAATGCCCTGTCCTGGTCCAGTGCGGGCAGTCTGGGATTTAGAGGTTCAAGAAAATCTACTCCATATGCGGCTCAGATGGCTGCGGAAACTGCGACAAAAGCAGCTCTGATACATGGACTGAAAACAGTTGACGTTATGGTGAAGGGCCCCGGTTCCGGCCGTGAGGCTGCGATCCGCGCGCTGCAGGCCTGCGGCCTGGAAGTGACCAGCATCAAAGATGTTACCCCGGTTCCCCATAATGGATGTCGTCCGCCCAAGCGTAGAAGAGTTTAATCAGGAGGTGCAGAAAAGTGGCAGTAGATAGAGTTCCTGTTCTTAAAAGATGCAGGTCCCTTGGACTTGACCCGATTTATTTAGGAATTGATAAGAAATCAACGAGAGAATTAAGAAGAGCCAACAGAAAAATGAGTGAATACGGCCTTCAGCTTCGTGAGAAGCAGAAAGCGAAATTCATCTACGGAGTATTGGAAAAACCTTTTAGAAATTATTATGCAAAAGCTTCCAAGATGAGAGGCATGGTCGGTGAAAATCTGATGATCATGCTGGAGTCCAGACTGGACAATGTTCTGTTCAGAGCCGGTTTTGGCAGAACCAGAAAAGAGACGAGGCAGATCGTAGACCACAAACACGTGCTTGTAAACGGCAAGTGTGTAAACATTCCTTCCTATCTGGTGAAAGCCGGGGATGTCGTCAGCATCAAGGAGAAGGTAAAGGATTCTCCCAGATACAAGGACATTCTGGAAGCGACGGGCGGAAGGCTGGTGCCGGAGTGGCTGGAGGCAGACGCAGAAAATCTGACCGCTACCGTGAAGCAGCTTCCCACGAGAGAAATGATTGATGTGCCGGTGAACGAGATGCTGATCGTCGAGTTGTACTCCAAATAAACCATAAGGCATTAGGAGTGTCCGAATCTTTTTCGGCCCTCAGATCAATTACCCAGTAAGGAGGGCTTAATCGTGTTCGATTTTGAAAAACCCAATATCGAAATAGCTGAGATTTCAGAAGATAAGAAGTATGGAAGATTCGTTGTTGAGCCTCTGGAGCGTGGTTACGGCACTACCCTGGGCAACTCCCTGAGGAGGATCATGCTCTCCTCATTGCCCGGAGCCGCTGTCAGTCAGGTGAAGATTGACGGTGTGCTGCACGAGTTCAGTTCCATCCCCGGTGTGAAAGAGGATGTGACGGAAATCGTTATGAACCTGAAGAATCTGGCTATCCGAAATACCAGCGAGACCAATGAACCAAAGACTGCTTACGTTGAGTTTGAGGGGGAGGGTGTGGTGACCGGCGCCGACATTCAGGCTGATCAGGATATTGAGATCATCAATCCCGAGCAGGTGATTGCCACCTTAAGCGGCGGCAGTGACTGCAAGCTTTACATGGAACTGACTATTACCAGGGGCCGGGGCTATGTGAGCGCAGATAAGAATAAGAGTGAGGATTTACCTATTGGCGTGATTGCAATCGACTCTATTTATACGCCCATTGAACGGGTGAATTTGTCGGTTGAAAACACCCGTGTGGGCCAGATTACGGATTTTGATAAGTTGACTTTGGATGTCTATACCAATGGAACCCTGGCTCCTGATGAGGCTGTCAGCCTTGCGGCAAAGGTTTTGAGCGAGCATTTGAATCTGTTTATTGATCTTTCGGAAAATGCCAAGACTGCGGAAGTGATGGTGGAGAAGGAAGTCAATGACAACGAAAAGGTGCTGGTGATGAATATCGACGAACTGGAGCTTTCCGTTCGTTCCTACAACTGCCTGAAACGGGCGGGCATCAATACGGTGGAGGATCTGATCAATCGTACCTCGGAGGATATGATGAAGGTGAGAAACCTGGGCCGTAAGTCCTTGGAAGAGGTTCTCGGCAAGCTGAAGGAGCTTTGCCTGGAGCTGCGTCCCAGTGATGAATGAGAATTGCCGGGGAAATCCGGTTGAACCGTTTCCATGCGGGGAAAACCGTAAAGGCGATTTGTGAAAATTTGTAGAGAAAAAGCAGACGGCCAGTAAGCCCGAAGATGCGTGGCCGCCTGTTCCACAAATGGAGGAAAGAATATTATGGCAGGTTATAGAAAACTTGGAAGGCCTTCCAGCCAGAGAAAGGCGCTCCTGCGCAATCAGGTGACGAACCTTCTCTATCACGGGAGGATTGTTACTACGGAGGCGAAAGCAAAGGAAATCCGCAGGATTGCCGAGGGTCTTATCGCTATGGCGGTGAAGGAAAAGGATAACTTTGAAGAGGTCACCGTCACTGCGAAGGTAGCAAGAAAGGACAAAGACGGCAAGAGGGTCAAAGAAGTGGTAGACGGCAAGAAGGTGACCGTGTACGATGAAGTTCAGAAGACTATCAAGAGGGATAAGCCCAGCAGGCTTCATGCCCGCCGCCAGATGCTGAAGGTGCTTTATCCGGTAACCGAGGTTCCGAAGGAAGTCGCAGGACGCAAGAAAAACACGAAGGTTGTAGATATGCCCAAGAAGCTTTTCGAGGAGATTGCGCCGAAGTATGCGGATCGCAAGGGCGGCTATACCAGAATTGTGAAGATCGGCCAGAGAAAGGGCGACGCAGCCATGGAAGTGCTCATTGAGCTGGTATAATTGGATTTTTAGATAGGCGGAACGTATAGAAGAGACTGTGAAAAAACGGAGTAAAGCTTTCTCCGGTTTTCACAGTCTCTTTTTACATTGTTTTCTTTTTACAGGATAATGGTCTTGTTCTCCGATGCATCCAGAGAAGGATTTTCAATGTATTCCATCAGGAGGGAGGCGGCCCGGCAGCCCATCTCCTCCTTCGGGTGGGTGACACTGGGGATTCTCTGGATATTGTAAAGCTTCGTGACATCCGAATTATCAAAGCTGGCCACGGAAAGCTGCTCCGGGATGGAGATGCCGTTTGCGATGTAATGGCGGATGATGTGGCAGGCGATCAGGTCATTGTAGCAGATGAGGGCGCTGCACTGCCCGAGAATATCCATGGCAAAGGCATCTGCATAATTGTTTTTCCTGCGAATCTCCCCTGGCTGGTCGGAGTCTCCGTACCAGCCAATAATATTTTCCTGCACTTCAAGATGGTGGTCCATCAGAGCATCCACATAACCGAGATAGCGATTGACTCCCTGCATTTCGTCGAATTTAAACAATCCGGCGATTTTTTCATGTCCGGCCAGGATCAGCCGTTCTGTCAGCTCATAGGAAACCCTCCTGTCGTCCCATACGATGGCCGGGGCGCTTACATTGGAATATCCGTTGTGGACGAAAACATAAGGAATTTTCAATTTGGTCAGCCGCCGATACAGCTCTTCGTTGGGGGTGGGAAAACTGCTTTTAGTTCCTTCGATGATCAAGCCGGACACATTGCTGGTCAGCATTTTCTGAAGGAAGCGGGTTTCATTGACGACGCGGTTATGGCTGAGCTCCAGGAGAATGCTGTAGCCCTGTTTTGTGAGCACTTCTTCGATTCCGTTCAAAATATTGGCATTGATGTAGCCGGAAATGGTTAAGAACAGAATGCCGATGGTCTTTTCCCGTATCCGGACAGGCTTTGTCACAAAGCTTCCGCTGCCTTTTACCCGTTCGATATATCCCTCCTGGCAGAGACGGTCCATGGCATTTCGGACAGTCTGACGGCTGATCTGAAACTGTTCACAGAGCGCAGACTCCGAAGGAAGTTTTTCTTTATAGGCAAAGGAGCCGTCGTTGATCTTCCCGATCATCCAGGAGTAAAGCGCTTTATATTTGATGCCGTTGCGGGTGGATAAATGGTTTGTCATAGTAGGTCTCCGTAAATTTTTTGACGACAAATGATTTTGCCGCTGACCATAGCATACAGGAAAATGAAGGAAAATGCAAGATAAGGAAAAGATATATTTTAAGGGAAGAAAACCTGTATTTAAAATAGATGAAAACAGGGGAGAATTATATTTAAAAGAAATCATTTTTGGAAAAGATAAATACAGAAAAATCACGGAGAAATAGGGTGAAATTCTTGGAAAAACAAAGATTATTTGAGAAATCACTAGAAGAAAAGAACAGAGTTTGTAAAAAGAATACAAAATAAAATACATAAAAATAAAAAATGTGAATAAAATCATGAAAAAGTCTTTACATATCATGGGAAACATGCTACTATGTTAAATACAAAAATAAATACAGAAAAACAGAGAAAACATTCAATTACAGAGGAATAAAAATACAGGATATAATTAAAATAAATACATATATGCGCACCGAGAATGAGGAAAAAGGATATAAGAAGGATATATGGATAAAAAGGGAAAGGATATGATAGGATGCCAGAACTAGTAACGATCGGTTATGTCCCGACAAGAAGAAACAATTTCAGCGTTTCGGCAGCTTTGCATTACAAAGAGAGAATTGCAGAGCAGATTCGCAAAGCGCCTGTTCGACTGGTGGATATTGAGGATATCAATGAGGAGGGGCTGCTTCTCAGACAGGAGGATGTGCCAAAGGTCATTGAGAAAATGAGACGGGAAAATGTGGATGCTCTGTTTTTTCCACATTGTAATTTTGGCTGTGAGGGGGCCGTCGGTCAGGTGGCGGCGGCTTTTTCCGTACCGGTGCTTCTCTATGGACCGAGGGATGATGCACCGGATGAGACGGGGATGCGGAGCAGAGATTCCCAATGCGGGTTGTTTGCCTCGGGGAAGGTGATGCGCAGGCACAATGTAACGTTTTCCTATATCGTGAACGTGGTCCCTGAGGATGAACGGTTCCTTCGAGGATTTGAGCGGTTTGCCAGGGTGACGGCGGTAGTGAAAACGATGCAGAACATTCGGGTTCTTCAAATCGGACCAAGGCCGGGAGACTTCCTGAGTGTCATGGCAAATGAGAGTGAGCTGATGGAAAAATTTGGGGTCCAGGTGTTTCCGATCACCCTCACAGAGCTGGAATTGGAGATGAGACGGATTCAAAAAGAAGAACCGGAGGCTCTGTCCAAGGTGTCACAGTTTATTGAGACCCACTATCAGGGGGCGGGGGCTGAGAGGAAAGAGCCTAGGGAGACGTTGGCGGCCATGAAACTGGCGATTCGGAATTTTGCAGAACAATTTCGCTGCAACTGTGCCTGTATCCAATGCTGGACGGCCATGCAGGAATCCATGGACATCTATCCCTGTGCCGTCAATTCGATGTTGGCAGACGAATGCTTTCCGGTGGCCTGTGAGACAGACATTTGCGGGGCCATTTCGGCCATGCTGATTCAGGCAGCGGCGGGGAATGGGACTCCACATTTTTTGGCTGACCTGACCATCCGGCACCCGGAAAAGGAAAATGTGGAGCTGCTTTGGCACTGCGGAGCGTTTCCCTCCGCGTTCGCCAAGGACAAGGGGGCCTGCCGGATCACGGAGGCTTGGGACGGAAATCCCCAGTGTGGGAATTGCGCCTGGGAGCTCCAAAATGGAGACATCACCATCTGCCGGTTCGACGGGGATCACGGGGAATATTCTCTGTTTTTGGGGGAAGGGAGGGGGATTGACGGTCCTCACAGCCGTGGGACATACGTGTGGTTTGAGGTGGGAGATTGGCCGGCTTGGGAATATAAGCTGGTTTTGGGGCCTTACATCCACCATGTGGCCGGGACTTACGGAAAAGTGGCGGACGTTCTCTATGAAGCCTGCCGTTACATACCGGGGCTTAAGGCCGATCCTGCGGAACCGGGAGAGGCGGAGCTGCTTTTGCGGCTCCGGTCCTGAAAACCTGAAGAATTTGGAAGAGTTGGCAAATGATCTGCGGAAAGGGAAAAAGGAGAGAAAGCTATGGGTAAAAATGAAAGACAGTCGGGGAAAGGAAACGGACCGAAAGCTTCGCTGCTGAAACGGTTTTTCTTACAGTCCTATTCCAGCGCCATTGTTGCGATTGTGATTCTTGTGCTGGTGTTTACCATATTTACAAATGCATTTTTGACCCCGTTTAATATTTTTAACCTGTCAAGGACTGCTTCGGTCTATGCGTTTATCGGAGCGGCGCAATTGATCTTGATGGTGATCGGGGACATGAACTTGGGAATTGGTGGCTGCGGCGCGCTTTCCACCGTGGTGATGGGGACGCTGATGGCTAATTATGGCGTGGGAACCGTTCCTTCTGTACTGTTGGCTCTGGCGGTATCTGCGGTCTGCGGCTTGGTGATCGGACTTTTGGTGGTCAAGCTAAACTTAAATCCCTGGATCATCACCTTGGCGATGTCCTTCATTTTCAATGGATTGGCAATTGGGAGCTCCCATGGATACTCTTATGAGATGACGGAGGCATTGACTTGGGTGGGAAGAAAACGGGTGGGGATGTTTTCCTTCCTGTTCGTCCTGATGGTTGTCCTGGTGGTGATTCTCTATATCGTATTTCGACACACCAAATATGGGCGGGATGTGCTGGCGGTAGGGGGGAACCGGACAGCGGCCAGACTGTCCGGAATCAATGTAAATTGGATCATTATCTCCTGCAATATCCTCTCCTGTATGTTTGCCTGTGTCGCGGCCATTCTGTGGGCGTCACGGACGGGGACCGCATCGCCCAATACAGGTTCCGACTGGATGATGTATTCCATTGCCGTGTGTGCCATCGGCGGGATTCCCCTTCTGGGAGGCAGTTTTACAGCCCTGGGATTCTTCTGCGGCTCTTGGATTTTGACCATGGTCCGGAACGGGCTTACGATGTTGAATGTGGATGTGTATTATGAGCAGGTATTTTTAGGTCTCATTATTCTGCTGGCTGTATCCGTGGAATCGGTGCGGGCGAAGATGGCAGAAAAGATGATGTAGCAGGATAAATAGTCCTGGATCGTCAGGGCTTTTATAAAAAAATAAGAAAACGGAGGTAAGAAGCATGAAGAAAAGACTCATCAGCTTGCTGTGTGTGACAGCGATGGCAGTCGGCCTGATCGGCTGTGGGGGCGGAGAGAAGGAAGAGACCAAAGCTCCCGGCAGTGAGGCACAGACGGAGGCGGCAAAGGCGGAGGAGAAGCCGACAGAAACACAGGCGCAGGAAGAGACAAGGGCAGTGAAAAATCAGGAGATTGACACCAGCGGCGTGGAGAGGGCGCTGCAGCTCTCCAAAGATCCCGGCGAATATAAGCTCCATGTATACTGGCCGGCGCCGGACACTTATTTTGAGGACAATATCCAGCCTGGATATGAACAGCTCGCAAAGGAATATGGTCTTACGGTGGACTATGCCATTGGAACGGAGTGGACACAGGATGTGGAGAATCAGGTTGTGGAGGCAAAAGCGGCAGAGGGTTATGATTTGTTCATGATTTATGGAGCAGACACCTCCGGGGCCAATGCCCTTTACAAAGAATTGATCGATGCAGGCTGCAAGGTGGTCAATTACGGCGGAAAGGTGGACGATCCCCAGCAGGCGGCAGCAACCGTCTGCGGAGATGTGTACGATTATTCCTATGCGGCGACCAAGCAGATGATTGAGGCCATGGGCGGAGAGGGCGAGATCATCAATGTTCTTGAGAACCTGGGCGATGTCAACACATTGGAGAGACAGAAGGGTGTCGAGGCTGCCGTGGCGGAGGCGGAGGGTGTGACCATCTGTCAGACCATCGGCGACATCAATACAGAGGAAGAGGGATATGAGAAGGTTTCTGACGCCCTGGCGGCAAATCCTGGTGCGACCGGAATTATTGCGACCGGTGGTACTGCCTCCCGCGGAATGGCCAACGCATTGGCAGACTATTATGCATCCAACGGGGATGCCAAGCACCTGTTTGCCGTGGCAACCGACCCGTCCCAGGAAGTGATGAACGGTCTGAAAGACGGAACCTTGGATATCGGCGTGGCTCAGAATGGTTATGGACAGGGCTATATTGGAAGCTTGCTTTTGCTCTACCTGTCTGAGGGCTGGACCATGAAAGATCCCGGCGTCCATATTGTGACAGGCTACGTGTTTATCACCACGGAGAACATCGACAGCTTTACCACGGATATTGAGACGCTCAGCAAAGAGATCGCGTCTGAACTGGAAACCAAATATTTAAACGCGCCGTAGGCAGTGGCAGAGTGACTTTGATTTCCTCCCCGTCCTTTCTTCAGGAGGGACGGGGAGAATACAGTCATTTGGAGGAATGTATATGCTGGAGGTTAGAGGAGTTTCAAAATCGTTTCCGGGTGTAAAAGCTCTTCAGGATATTTCGGTACAGTTTCATGACGGAGAGATCCACGCCTTGCTTGGAGAGAACGGAGCCGGAAAGAGCACCTTGATGAAGATTATCTGTGGGATTTATCATGCAGATCAGGGAACTGTTTCGCTGGACGGTAAGGAGCTTAAACTCCACGGCTACGGGGATGCGGTGAAGCAGCATATCAGCATGGTACATCAGGAGATCCAGCTTATTCCGGAGGCGAGTATTGCGGAAAATATCATCAACGATAAAATCAGTCAGTTTACGAGATTCGGTTTTGTAAATTGGAAGGCAGTCAATGCGTTTGCCTTAAACTATATGAGAGAGGTTGGGCTTGATTTTCCTCCGGAGAAAAAGGTGCGCTTCCTTAGTGCGGCTCATAAGCAGCTGATTCAGATTGCGAAGGCGCTGAGCGCCGATGCCAGGGTTTTGCTTCTGGATGAACCCACCTCGTCTTTGACGCTTCATGAGGCGGATGTCCTTTTTGAATTGGTGCGGAAGCTGAAAGAAAAAGGGATGATTATTATTTTTGTCTCCCACAAGCTGGAGGAAGTACAAGTCATTGCCGACCGTGTGACCGTATTTCGGGACGGATGCCTGGTGGGGACGGATGCCATCAAACAGATGGAAAATTCCAGGATCATCAAGATGATGATCGGCCGGGATTTTGTTTACAGATATCGGGGGAGGCTCGATGCGGAGGGACAGGAAGTGGTATTGGAGGCGAGGAATATCACCTCCAGGCTTCACGGCTTTCGGGACTTGAGTTTCCAGGTTCACAGAGGAGAGATCCTTGGCTTTTATGGCCTCGTGGGTTCCGGCAGAACGGAACTGATTCGGACCGTGTTAAACATTGACAAATGTGATGGGGGAGAGGTGCTGCTTCACGGGAAGCCGGTGAAGATTGATTCGTTCAAAACGGCACTTCATAAGTATCGGATTGGCTATGTGACAGAGAACAGAAAAGAGGAAGGTTTATTTTTAGAACATACGGTGGCTATGAATATCTGTGTCAATTCTCTCAAAAAGAGTTATTGCAAAAAGGCGCCGTTTATCAATCTGAAAAAAGAGCGGGAACATGCAGAATATTTCGTGAATCGGCTGGAGATCAAGACACCGGCTCTCGGCACGCTGGCGGGAAAGCTGTCCGGCGGGAATCAGCAGAAAATCAGCATTGCCAAATGGCTGGCGGCGGACTGCGACCTGCTGATCATCGATGAGCCGACGGTGGGGGTGGACATCGGAGCGAAGGAATATATTCATGAGTTGATCTGGAACCTGGCGGCAAAGGAAGGGAAAACGGTAATTCTGATTTCTTCTGATATGAACGAGATGATTTCTCTGGCCAGAAGGATTCTGATTTTTAAGGATAAACACATTACCGGAGAACTGCGGGGAGAAGAATTTTTCGCAAAGCCCGGCGAAGAGATCAGCGCGGAGATCGGGAAATCGTTTGTATAAAAACCGGTTGATATCGATTCATAAAGGAGAGGCGGAACATGGAATACGCAAAGGGAAAGCATGCTTATATGGCAGTGCTTCACGCAGAAGAGAGGGAGCAGGCCGTAAGCTGGCTTCGGGAGAAGGAAGGGCGGATGAATCAGGAATGTTTGGAGGCGGGAATCTGCAACTGCCGGATCTATATTCAGGAATTGGAGGGAAAGGACTGCCTGTTTGCCTATGTGGAGGAAGAAGCCGGAAGGAAACAGGCGGAAAGCCTGTTTTTAGGAAAAGCCACTCCGTTTTCCTGGCATGAGGCGAGACAGGTCTATGAGTTTAAGAGCCCTGCGGAAGAAGATTTGACAGGGCTTTCGGCGCGAGGTATCATAATTGGTGTGAAAAGGGATTATTTGGAAGAATATGTCCGCCTTCATGACGAACAGCCCCAGGTGATCCGGGATCTCTGCTATGAAAACGGATTCCGCAGGTCTTCGATTTTTGTGACCGGGCTTGAGGGGGGCGGTCTGTACCTCACGCAATTTGTAGAATGCAGGGGAGAAGAAAACCCTGCGCTTTACGAAAATGAAACTTATCGAGAGTGGCTTAAGGTTACGGGAGAGTGCCAGGTGCCGCTGCCGGGGGAGCATTTCTGGAAAGAGATGAAGCCGGTTTATGAATTGGAAGGATGAAGAAGGTCGTAAAAGGCAAGAGAGAATCTAGGAGAGGAATGGAGGAAAAAGATGAAACGTTCATTGGTAAATGGGTCGATCCGGTATGCGAAGGAGCTCTTGGAAAAGAACAATTTTAAGCTGCCGGACTTTGGTTACTGGAATCTTGAGGAGTGGAAAAAACACAGAGATGAGATTGATGTCATTGAAAAACTGATGCTGGGGTGGGATATGACGGACCACGGCCTTGGCCGGTTTGACGAGATTGGCTGCGTACTTTTTACCATCCGCAACGGTCTCCTGAACGATCCGAATGTGGGAGTCCCCTATGCGGAGAAGCTCCTCATTTTCAAGGATGGCCAGAGACTCCCCATCCATTACCACGGATTTAAGACAGAGGATATCATCAACCGGGGCGGCGGCGTCATGTTCATCAAGCTTTACAATACGGTGGATGGAAAGGCTGTAGATACTCCGGTGGAGATTTATCAGGACGGAATCAAGCATGTTTATCAGCCGGGAGAAGAGGTGCTCATTGATCCCGGAAACAGCATCAGCATCACTCCGGGGATCGCCCACACCTTCGGACCGAAGCCGGGGAGCGGAGATCTGATCTGCGGGGAGGTCTCCAAGATCAACGATGACAACATTGACAATTACCATATTGAGCTTGAGCCGAAGCAGTACGCAGAGATCGAAGAGGACGAGCCTGTTCTCCATCCTTTGTGCAACGAATATGGGCGGCTGGTAAAATAGGTGAGATGGGCGGACAATGGATGATCCGCCTTTTTCTCTGCTCACATATACACGAAATCTTTTCTGCACAATGTTGCGAAGCGGGAGCAATCCGTGGTATGATAGAGAAACGCCGTGAGGCGAATAACCAGAAGTGAGGGAGTATATCATGAACAGAGGAGAACTTTTGAGACGGGTAGATCACACGGTGCTGTCCCAGACGGCGACCTGGGAGGAGATTCGGACGCTTTGCGACGATGCGGTGGCTTATGGGACAGCGTCTGTCTGCATTCCCCCCTCCTATGTGAAGCGGGCGAAGGAGTATCTTGGAGACCGTATGGCAGTGTGCACCGTCATTGGTTTTCCCAACGGCTACAACACCACGGCGGTGAAGGTCTTTGAGACCAAGGAGGCTCTGCGGGAAGGCGCGGATGAGATTGATATGGTGGTAAACTTGGGCTATGTGCGTATGGGGGAATTTGATAAGGTAACGGAAGAGATTCGGGCGCTTAAGGAAGCTTGCGGAGAAAAGATTCTCAAGGTGATCATCGAGACTTGTCTTCTTACGGAGGAAGAAAAGACTGCTCTCTGCAGGGCGGTGACAGACGCGGGGGCGGATTATATCAAGACTTCTACCGGATTTTCCACGGCAGGCGCCACGTTTGCGGATGTGGAACTGTTTGCGGCCCACGTGGGGCCCGAGGTGAAGATTAAGGCGGCAGGAGGAATCGGTTCCTTTGAAGACGCAGAAAAATTTGTGAGCCTGGGAGCGGACAGGCTGGGAACCAGCCGTCTGGTAAAAATTGTAAAGGCAGAGGGCTGAGAGGAAAACTTTGAGGATAGGGAGGGCTATGGCATGGAGCAAATGATGGGGCGCGGGAGAGAAAAGGAGATTTCTGCGGACAGAATCCGTGAGCTTGTCGGCAGGGCGGAAGAACAGCTCGGTTTGGCCTATGCGCCCTATTCCGGGTTTCATGTGGCAGCAGCCCTCCTCAGCAAAGATGGGAGGATCTATACCGGCTGCAATGTGGAGAATGCCTCCTATCCGGCGGGAAACTGTGCGGAGCGGACTGCTCTCTTTAAGGCGGTGAGCGAGGGAAAGAGGGAATTTTCCTGTATTGTCATTATGGGAGGGGCCGGAGGCCGGGTGGAATCCTACTGTCCGCCCTGCGGCATTTGCAGGCAGGCATTGCGGGAGTTTTGCCGTCCTTCTGAATTTTTTGTGATCCTGGCCAGGTCCGAGGAGGATTATCGGATCTTTACTTTGGAAGAATTACTTCCGGAGAGTTTTGGGCCGGAAGCCCTGATTTGATCTTTTTTTGCGGGAATGGGTTGAGAATTCTTTTTCGGAGTGTTATCATAAAACTGCTGAAAAACTTGTAGGAGGAAATGAAAGATGAAACAGGCGCTTGTAGAACAGATTAAAGGCATGGACAATCTGTTTGAAAAACCCAAGAATGTGTTGCAGGGAAGAGTGGGGGATTTTCCTGTTTATGTGAGACAGGGGATTGATGGGACTGCCTTCTGGAAAGTGGTTGTGTATGCGAAAGAGGGAAGTGGGTCGCCGGCTTATCAGATGGACAGCTTCCTCGCAGAGCTCCGTTCCGGGATCAAGAAGGTCAACAAAGCTTCCTTTGAGGGGAAGAAGATTGAGTTTATTGTGAGAAATTCAGGGAAAGTCGGCTTACAGATCCGAGAGATCCTTGATCGAACCGCTTCATACCTGACTCAGAACGGATATGTTCCCTGCTGCGGCTGCTGCGGAAATGAGGTGCCTGTGGCTCTCTGCAGCATTAACAATGCGATGGATTTCATGTGCGACAGCTGTTACAATGAGCTGTGCAACAGCTTGGAGAACAATAAGCAGGAGCTCGCCGCAAAGAAGGGCAATATTGTGACCGGAATCGTCGGCGCTTTGCTGGGTGCGCTGCTCGGCGGCGTGCTGTGGGTGCTGATTTATCAGCTCGGTTACATAGCCGGAATCGCCGGGCTGGTGGGAGCCGTCTGCGCATTAAAAGGATACGAGAAATTTGGCGGCCGGATCAATGCGGCCGGCATTGTGATCTCGCTTGTGATTGTGGCGGCTGTGATCTATCTTGCCCACAACATTGCCTACGCCATCGAGATCAAGAAGGCTGTGGAAGAAGTCTGGGGAATGGATGTCTCCATCACCGATGCCTTCCGTTCCATCCCTGATTTTCGGGCGGAATTCCCCGAGATCAATGCCGGCTATTGGAAAGATCTGCTGATTGGCTATGCCCTGACAGCCGTGGCCAGCTTTGCAACCGTTAAGACCATGTTCCAGAACAGCACCGGAAGCTACAAGACCGGACGTTATTGATTTTAAATTTGGAAAGAAACCCCGAACCCGGCTTGTCTCCGTTCGGGGTTTTCTGCGCCTCCAAATATTTTCACACTTATTTTTGACAAGGGAAAATGAGTATGATAGACTTATAGTAAACGGCAAAAAGATTTGTTGTTTCCTAATATCACAACGATTTGTATTTGCAGGGAAAAATAACGAATGAAGATATCTGAGGTGGCACTGTGGACAAATATGAACTGAGCATCAAAGAGGAAAAAATCAAGAAGCATGCAGAAAAAAAGGATTATGCCGCGGCGGTGAAAATTGCGGATACGATCGACTGGAGTAAGATCAAAAACATCAAAATGCTGACTCTGGTTTCTCAGGTATACGAGAAGGCGAAGAATTACACGGAGGCGAAGAATGTTCTTCTTATTGCCTACGAGCGGGTGCCTATGGGCCGTAGGATGCTTTATAAGCTGACGGAGCTTTGCGTGAAGGAAGGAAATATTGAGGAAGCGGAAAGCTATTTTGAAGAGTTTAAAAAGGTGGCGCCGGGCGATACGAACCAGCTGCTTCTGGCTTATCAGATCGAGACGGCCAGGAGCGGTGATCTTGACCAGATGATTGCCATTTTAGAAGAGTACCAGAAGCATGAATTTGAAGAAAAATGGCTGTATGAGCTTGCCTTCCTCTATCACCGGGCCGGGCGGGTGAAGGAGTGCGTCAAGCTTTGCAAGGATATTATTTTGTGGTTCAGTGTGGGCGTCTATGTGGACCGGGCATTGAATCTGAAAATGCAGTATGAGCCTCTCACCCCTGCAGAGCAGGAAAAGCTTGTCAATAAGAAGAAATTTGAGGCTCGTGTGCGGGCGGTGGAGCGGGAATTCGAAAAGAGGGAATACCGGGGAATCCGGGGAGACGAAGACGAGGTTTTAGAGCAGAGGCGCAAAAGGGAGCAGATACAGGAAGCTGCCATGACAGGCGAGCCGGCTACAGAGGAAGTGACGTCGGAACAGGAGCCGCCTTTTGCAGAGGAGCCGGAGCCGGATAACGTGATCCCATTTGCCGCAGTACAGTCTCCGGCTCCGGAAGCAGAGCCGCCGGCTGAGAGAATTGCCGATGAGATATTTGATATGCAGTCGGATCTTGCCCAGGCCGTGCTGGAAGCGGAGAAGGCGCCCGATCCTGAAGAAGGGCAGACGCAGGAGGAGATATTCGGACAGACGCGAGAAGTGGTGAAGGAAACCAGGAAGGCTTTGGAACAGGAACGGAAGCAGGAGCTCGGAGAGACGGAAGAGTTTTTGAACGATGTGTCTGCGGCCCTTGCGGCATCGGCATTTGCGGAAGAAACACCGGTAGTTTTGGAGCGGGAAGAGGAGCCGCCGGTTCTTTCGGAACAGGAAGAGGAAAAGGAGGAAGAGGCTCCGGCTCTTTCGGAACGGGAAG
>CAJUQY010000001.1:22318-127818 GCA_910588815.1 uncultured Lachnospiraceae bacterium
AGGAAAAGGAGGAAGAGGCTCCGGTTCTTTCAGAACAGGAAGAGGAAAAGGAGGAAGAGGCTCCGGTTCTTTCAGAACAGGAAGAGGAAAAGGAGGAGGAGCCGCCGGTTCTTTCGGAACAGGAAGAGGAAGAGGAAAAGGAGCCGCCGGTTCTTTCGGAACAGGAGGAGGAAAAGGAGGAAGAAGCTCCGGTTCTTTCAGAGCGGGAAGCGGAAAAGGAGCCGCCGGTCCTTTCAGAACAGGAAGAGGAAAAGGAGGAGGAATCCCCGGTTCTCTCAGAACAGGAAGAGGAAAAGAAGGAGGAATCTCCGGCAGCGTTGGAACAGGAAGGGAAGAAGCCGGAGAATGAGTCTGCGGCTCCCAAACAGGAAATGGAGGCTTCAGGGCAGGAGACGGCTGATTACGGTGAGTTTGAAATCATCTGCGTGGTGGTGGAGGCGGAACCGGGAGCGGAACGGATTCCTCTTGCCGTGGAAAAATTAAAGAAAACCCATGAGGTTTTGGGGAGTAAAGCAGGCCAGGTGGCGAAAATTTCGGGAGAAAAACTGAGCGCAAGAGGGGTACGCGCTACATTTAAGCGTCTGGCCGGCCGGGATCTGATTGTGGACAATGCGGCAGAACTGAGCCATGAGGCGGTGGCGGAGCTTACGGAGGAGATCAAGCAGCCGAGGATGTCTATGGTATTGCTTCTGGTGGATACTTCCCAAAATCTGGATGAGCTTTTGGTAGCCAATCCGGATCTGGATCAGCTTTGCGTTTATCTGGAGGAAGGCGGCCGGATGGAGATCGACGATTTTGTGGACTGTGCCTGCAAATACGCGAAGGAGGAAGAGTGTGTCGTTGAGGAGATGGCGAAGTTGGCTATCTTTGCCATTGCAGAGCGCCTTCAAAACGATGGGGCCACGCTTACGAAGGAGGCGGCGAAGGAGCTGGTGGACGAAGCCATCGACCGGGCGGAGCACAGGGGAATCAAAGGGCTGTTCGGATCTAAATATGACAAAGAGGGCTATCTGATCTTAAAAGAGCAGTTTTTTAAAAATCTGTAAAGGCATTGAGAATGGATAAAGGGAGAAGAAAACGATGGAAAAGCCGGTACTTGTAGTTATGGCGGCGGGAATGGGAAGCCGCTACGGAGGGCTGAAGCAGATCGATCCGGTAGATGAATACGGAAATATCATTATGGATTTTTCTGTCTATGACGCAAAACGCGCAGGTTTTGAAAGAGTGGTTTTTGTCATTAAGAGAGAAAATGAAGCAGATTTTAAAGCGGCGGTAGGGAACCGCATTGAAAAACATATGGAGGTTTCCTATGTCTTTCAGGATCTGACAAAGCTTCCGGATGGCTTTTCGGTGCCGGAGGGACGGGTGAAGCCCTGGGGGACGGCTCATGCCATTTACTGCTGTGCGGATGCGGTGGACGGCCCTTTTGCAGTGATCAATGCCGATGATTTTTACGGACGGGAAGCTTTTCGGATTATGTATGATTACCTGACCGGCCATGAGGACGATAGGAAATACCGATTTGCCATGGTGGGTTATCAGGTGGAAAACACCCTGACGGAAAACGGTTCCGTGGCAAGAGGCGTCTGTGAGCTTGACGAAAACGGCCGGCTTACTTCCATTACAGAGCGAACCAAGATCTGGAGGAGAGAGGACGGGATTGTATATGAGGAGGAAAACGGAGAGGAAGTCCGGATTTTGGAAGGCACTTTAGTTTCCATGAACCTGTGGGGATTCAGTAAAGGGATATTTAAGGAGCTTGCCCTCCGGTTTCCGGCCTTTTTAAACAAAGCCCTGCGGGAAAATCCTCTGAAAGGAGAGTTTTATATTCCGTCCGTGGTTAGCGGGCTGCTCGGAGAAAATCGGGCTTCCGTGCAGGTGCTTCATTCCCACGATCAATGGTTCGGCGTGACATACAAAGAAGATAAGCCCTTCGTCATGGAGGCGGTTCGAGAGCAAAAGGCTTCAGGAAGCTACTCGGAGCGGCTCTGGGACTGATGCTTTATAAAAAATTCAGAAACTTTATAGCACTTTATGAATGATTTCGGGCAGAATGTGTTATGATGAGAGACAGGAAGTGACAGGAGAGAGACGGGGCGGCAGAGGGAGATGAAAAGACGTGAAGTTAAAGACAAAGATTTTGATTACATTCTTTACGATCATCCTGGTCCCCATGGCGGTCCTGTACCTCTGTCTGGAGGTGTTGGGAAATTATCAGGGCAGGCTGTTAAAGTCCGATTATGATATCAGCGGCGTTGGGGATATGTATTCCGGCGCCGCTGTCCGGGTATTTAATTCCCTGACTATGGCCATTCAGCAGGATATCGCAAAGACAGCCAGGGAAAACCCGGACTCCTTCGCGGAGCAGGAATATCAGGGGAGATTAAATCAGAGACTGGCTGAGAAATATTCCTTTTTAATCGTCCGGAGGGACGGGGAGATTATTTTTAACGGAGGATCGGAAGACGATATTGAAGAATTGGTGAAGGAGCTTCCTGAGTTCCGGGGCGGGGAAGGGGCGGAGGGAGCCGGCGGGAGCGTATTTGTCGGGGACAGCAAACGGCTGATCAAGCAGCAGGACTTGTGGTTTTCCGACGGCGCGGAGGGCAGTGTCTTTATCATGACCTATGTGGGGGAATTGATCCCTCAGGTAAAGCAGCTGTTTGGAAATGTGATGCTGGCTATTTTGATTCTCCTGATCCTGCTTGCCATGCTGCTGTCTTTGTGGATTTACCGGACGGTCCTTCGGCCGATCAGCGAGTTGAAAAAGGCGACTAACGAGATCAAAGAGGGAAATCTGGATTATGAGCTTGCGATTGGAGAGCGGGATGAAATCGGCGGGCTCTGCATGGATTTCGAGGAGATGCGCCAGAGGCTTCGGGACAATGCCGAGGAGAAGCTTCAGTACGAACAGGAAAACAAGGAACTGATCCGGAATATTTCTCATGATTTGAAGACGCCGATTACGGCGATCAAGGGATACGTGGAGGGGATCATGGACGGGGTGGCCTCCTCGCCGGAAAAGCTGGACAAATATATCCGGACCATCTACAACAAGGCGAACGACATGGATAAGCTGATAGACGAGCTCACCTTTTATTCTAAGATTGATACGAATAAGATTCCATATGTCTTTGCGAAGATCAATATCAATGCTTATTTTGAGGACTGTGTGGAGGAACTTGGGCTGGAGCTTGGGGCGAAGAATATTGATCTGGGATTTTTTGATTATACAGAGGAGCCGGTGACGGTGATTGCCGACGCGGAACAGCTTAAGCGGGTGATCAATAATATTATCAGCAATTCTGTAAAGTATCTGGACAAAAAGCGGGGGATCATCAATATTCGTCTAAGGGACGAGGGAGATTTTGTGCAGATTGAGATTGAGGACAATGGGAAGGGGATTGCCGCCAGAGACTTGCCCAATATTTTTGAACGGTTTTACCGGACGGATTCCTCCAGGAACTCTTCCAGAGGCGGAAGCGGCATCGGGCTCTCCATTGTAAAGAAAATTGTGGAAGATCACGGAGGCAGAATCTGGGCCACCAGCAAAGAGTCCATCGGGACGGTCATGCACATTGTGCTTAGAAAGCATCAGGAGGTAGTCTATGAGTAGAATCTTAATCGTGGAGGACGAGGAGAGCATTGCGGAATTGGAGAAGGATTATCTGGAGCTTTCCGGTTTTGAAGTGGAAATCGAGACGGACGGAAGCCGTGGACTTCTCCGGGCTCTCAAAGAGGATTTTGACCTGTTTATCCTGGATCTGATGCTTCCGGGCACGGACGGCTTTGAAATCTGTAAACAGGTGCGGGCCACCAAAAACACGCCCATTCTCATGGTGTCAGCCAAGAAGGACGATATAGACAAGATCCGGGGGCTTGGCCTGGGGGCGGACGACTATATTACGAAGCCCTTCAGCCCCAGCGAGCTGGTGGCCAGGGTGAAGGCTCATCTGGCCAGGTATGAACGGCTGATTGGAAGCGGCATGCCGGAAAATGAAATCATTGAGATTCGGGGGTTAAAGATCGATAAGACGGCGAGGCGGGTCTATATCAACGGCGAGGAGAAAAACTTCACCACCAAGGAATTCGATCTTCTTACGTTTCTGGCACAAAACCCCAATCATGTATTCACCAAGGAAGAGCTGTTTAGGGAGATCTGGGACATGGAATCGGTGGGAGATATAGCTACGGTGACAGTCCATATCAAGAAAATTCGGGAAAAGATCGAGTACAACACAGCCAGACCCCAGTATATTGAGACCATCTGGGGAGTCGGTTACCGTTTTAAAATGTGACGGCTGCATACATTTTACCTGCCCTGCACATACTTTTACTGTGAATCAGGGAACCTGCATCGGTTCCCGGGGATATAGATGCGCAGGAAAGCAGGGATGGTATGAGGCGGAAGCTTACGGAGAAGCAGAGGATGGCTTTGCTGGTGACAGGGATCACGGCGGCAGTATATGTTTCTTTGAAATATATACTGCCCTTGGTGATCCCTTTTTTGCTGGCTTATTGGGTGGCGCTTCTGGTGCGGCCGGCTTCCAGATGGCTCCACAGAAAATTGTGGCTGAAGGAAGGCGTATGGGCATCTCTTCTCGTGACGGCTCTCTCTGCCGCTCTGCTGGCAGGGGGCTATTATCTGGGGGAACTGTTTCTGGAACAGCTGTTTCAGGCAGCCAGGCGCCTGCCCCTCTATATTCGGTATCTTGACGGATGGCTGAATGAGGTTTGCTGCCGCTGCGATGACTGCTTTGGGCTTTCCAGGGGGACATCCCTGGATATTCTTTATACCCAATGCCAAAATGTCATGGAAAATGCCGGGAGCCAGGTGGGGGCATATGTGATGGAAAATTCTATGGGGATTTTCAGAGGGCTTGTGAAGGGCGGAGCTGTCTTTGCCATTGTTTCCATCGGCAGTGTCCTGATGATAACTTCCATGGACCGGATTCAAAAATACCGGAATATATCCGTGTTCCGCCAGGAGATCGCCGCCGTTACGGGGTGTTTAAGTAAAATCGGCAAGGCGTTTTTCCGCACGCAGCTTTTAATCATGGGCCTGACCTGCCTGATTTGCGGGACGGGACTTTATCTTTTAGGAAACCCTTATGCCGTGCTTTTGGGGGTGCTCATCGGGCTTCTGGACGCTCTTCCCGTATTCGGGACGGGAACGGTGTTTATTCCCTGGATTATATTCTCTGTATTTTCACGGAAATTCGTCTACGCGGCGGGCCTGACTGCCATTTATATTCTCTGCTATTTTTTGCGGGAAATTCTGGAGGCGCGCCTGATGGGAGGACATATGGGAATCGCGCCGCTGGAAATGCTGATCAGCATGTATATCGGGCTGGCGCTTTTTGGCGTGACAGGCTTCATTCTTGGCCCTTTTGCGTTCATGGTGATCAGGGAACTGGTGGAATTATACAGAGAGAAGCATTGACGAAAGTCGGGAATACGGGTAAAATAAAAAAAGAACATGCGAAAGTGAAGGATAAGCTTATGGAGAGCAGAAACCAGGGAGGACAGATTTTGGATGAATTGCCCAGACAGGCTGTTTTCGCGCTGGATATCGGAACCCGCAGCATCATCGGTATGGTGGGGCTTCCCAGTGACGGGCGGATGGAGATCGCGGCAATCGAGAGGATCGAACACGGCGAGCGAGCCATGATTGACGGCCAGATCGAGAACATCGACCAGGTTTCCCGAACGGCCAGGATCGTGAAGGAGAAGCTGGAAAAAAAGCTGGGCTGCCGGCTTTCAAGAGTGGCCGTTGCGGCCGCAGGACGCGCTCTCAGGACGGAGAGCGTTACATACGAGATGGAGCTTGACCAGGTGTCCCGGATCAGCGCGGAGACGGTGAGCCGCCTGGAGGCGGGGGCCATCAGCGAAGCGGAGAAAGCTTTTTTTGACAAAGAGGGAGAGAATGGGGGCCGGTATTATCTGGTGGGGTACAGTGTGAGCCGGTATTACCTGGACAATTATATTTTGTCCAGTTTGCTGGATCACAGCGGCCGGCTGCTGAAAGTGGATGTGATCGCCACATTCCTGCCGTCCGAGGTGGTAGAGAGCCTTTACGCAGCCATGCGGGGGATCGGGCTGGAGGTCGCGAGTCTGACCCTTGAGCCCATCGCCGCTATCAATGCCGCTATTCCCTCCAATATCCGGCTTTTAAATTTGGCGCTGGTGGATATCGGGGCCGGGACTTCGGATATAGCGGTCTGCCGGGACGGCTGTATTACGGGTTATACGATGGCGGTTCAGGCGGGAGACGAACTGACGGAAAGTATTGTGAAGCATTACCTGGTGGATTTCCAGACGGCGGAGGCCATGAAGGCGAGGGCTTCTTCCGGTGAAGAGGCGCCTATCCCTTTTACCGATATCCTGGGATTTGAGCGGCAGACGACAGGCACGGAGCTTTGCGAGAATGTAAAGGAAGCGTTTTCCGGCCTGTGTGAAGATATCAGCAAAAAGATTCTGGAGGCCAACGGAAACGCGCCCTCGGCCGTATTCCTGTCGGGAGGCGGCAGTTTGTTTCCCGGGCTCAGGGAGGGGATTGCCGGTTGTCTGGACATGGACGTTACCAGGGTGGCGGTGGCCGGAAGAAATTTTGGGACCAACGCCTTTTCCACGGAATACGACCTGGAAAATCCGGAGTATGCTACGCCCCTTGGGATTGTGGTTTCTGCGGGTCTCAATATGATTAACGACAGCTTCCGCATTCTGCTCAATGACCAGCCGGCCAAGCTGTTTCGCAGCGGGGTATTTACGGTCATGAACGTTTTGATGATGAATGGCTACAGCTATCAGGATATGATGGGGAAATCCGGTCAGAACCTGGTGGTTCAGTTAAATGGAAGGAGGAAGGTGTTTTACGGGGAAAAAGCAGAACCCTGCATCCTGAAGCTCAACGGAGAAGAGGCACAGCTTTCGGATTTGGTGCGGGCCGGGGACAAGATCACATTTGTGCCGGTTCGTCACGGGACAGATGCATCTGCCACGTTATCACAGCTTTTTGAAATGGAAAAGGGGCGCAGGGTTACCGTCAACGGTAAGTCCGTAAAGGGGGATGTCCCGCTGAGAAACGGAGATGTGATCCTTGCCGAAGGGCTGCCGGGAGAGCCTTCGCCGGCAAAAGAAAAGACCGTGAGAGACGGGGCGAAAGCGCCGAAGAAGCGGGGGCCCAAGTCCAAAACTCAGGAGGAATCTGCGACGGAGCCGAAGAAGAGAGGTCGTCCGGCCGGGAAGAAACGAAGTGCGGCGGAAGCGTTGGCCGAAAGGCAGAAGCCCCTTCATTTGGAAGACGTGAAAGAGGCCGGAAAGACGGAAACGGCAGCAGAACCTGTTATTGCGGAACTGATCGGAAAGAAGGAGACACCGGTGCAGGAGGTTCCTGTAAAGGAACCGGAGCCTGAGCAGCTTCGTCTGCCGATCGATGAGGCGGAGCAGGATGTACAGGAGGCGGAAGCCGCGGCGGTTCTGGAGATGCCGGCGCAGCCGCAGCCGGGGAGGAGGCTGATGCTTTATCTCAATGGCAAACCGCTGATTCTGCCTCCCAAGCAGGACGGAACGCCGTATTATCTGATGGATATGCTGGAATATTCCGGCCTTGATCTGGAACAGCTGAAGGCTCCTGTGATTTTAGAAGTCAACGGAGAGAGCGGGGCCTTCCAGCAGGAGCTTAGAGCCGGGGACTCGGTTCGGATTTTTGAACAGGAACAGAGGTGATTTCTTTTTCGGCTGCCGCTTATATATTGGAGTTTTGCGACGATAACTAAATTAAAGATGTTTTTTTAAAGATATCTATACATACGATGGAGGAAAACCAGCCATGAAAAATTTAAAGATTCGCTCAAAACTGACACTGGTACTTGTGATCGCAGTGCTATGTCTTCTGCTGACAGGTATCGTGTCTGTGGTCTGCATGACCATTATTAACAAAAAAACTACTGAGATCAATGAAAAAAGTATTCCTATGCTGACTGCAACCCAGGAACTTCGGACCAATATGGCCGATTTCCGCAGGATGACCCTGCGTCATGTGCTGACAGAGGATACGGAAGGCATGGGGACGATTGAGAAGCAGCTGGAGGTCTGCAGTGAAGAAATCAGTGCTGGGATTTCTGATTGTACCGCCGGAGCGGAGAGCGGTGATGTAAAGCAGATGATCCAGAATGTAGAATCTGGCTGGAATACATATCTGACTTCTTCCGAGCAGGTGCTTCTTGCCAGCCGGCAGGGCGAGACGGAGAGCGCCATGGAGGTTTCCATTTCATCCACTTCGGAGTATGACAGCGTAGCGGCGCAGCTTGAGGAACTGGCGCGGTACTGTGAAGAGCATGCGGAGAATTTAGCTGCCGAGTCGGGAAGCGCGTTCCGTTCGGCTAATACCATTATGCTTACCATTATCGTTATCAGTATTTTGCTGCTGATCGTAGGCTCCATGATCGTGATTCGCCTGATCACAAAGCCGGTCAATGAACTGGATATGGTTTCCAAGAAGATAGCGGACGGTGAGCTGGATCTGACGATCAATTATCACTCCAAAGACGAACTGGGTACTTTGGCAAATAATGTCAATGAAGTAGTCGTCCGCCTGAAGGATTATGTGAAGTATATCGACGAGATCTCCACCGTACTGGATGAGATGGCGGAGGGCGAACTGACCGTCCGTTTGACTTATGATTACGCAGGAGAATTTGCCAAGGTGAAAACTGCTTTGGAGCATATTGCCGATTCCATGAACGATACCATGACCCGTATCAACGATGCTTCCGGCCAGGTGGCAGGCGGAAGCGATCAGGTATCCAGCGCTGCTCAGGCGCTGAGCCAGGGCGCTACCGAGCAGGCTTCTTCTGTAGAAGAGATTGCTGCAACCATCAACGAGATTTCTACTCATGTCAATGAGAATGCGAAGCGCGCAGAGGATGCCAAGGATCAGGCCAGCGCGACGGCGAATGAACTGGAGCTTGGCAAGCAGCAGATGAGCAGCATGACGGCGGCTATGGGCCAGATTGAGGATTCCGCCAATGAGATCAGCAAGATTATTAAGACTATTGAGGATATCGCTTTCCAGACCAATATCCTGGCGCTCAATGCGGCTGTAGAGGCGGCAAGGGCAGGTACTGCAGGCAAGGGCTTCGCGGTTGTCGCCGATGAGGTGCGCAATCTGGCGAGCAAGTCTGCAGAAGCTTCCGCAAATACGGCATCTTTGATTGGCGCCACCATCAAGGCTGTGAGGGAAGGCGCCGATATCGCAGAGCAGACGGCAGAGTCCTTTAACAGGATTACGGAGATGTCGGAACAGTCTGCATCGATTGTCTTTGAGATTTCCAAGGCTTCTAAGGAGCAGGCGGCAGCAGTGTCTCAGGTTATGGTAGGCATTGACCAGATCTCCAGCGTGGTACAGACCAATTCGGCGACTGCCGAGGAGAATGCGGCTTCCAGTGAAGAGCTTTCCGGCCAGGCTCAGGTGCTGAAGGGCCTGGTATCCAGATTCAAACTCAGGGGCGGTTCTTCCTCTTACAGTGCACCTTCTTACAGTGCGCCGGCTTATGACGACACCTCCTCCTATGTGGAAACCAGAAGCAGCGGGTTAGATAAATATTAATTCCGGTTATCTTAGTGTCAGCTATGCAGCGCTTTAAATAAATTTAATATGTGGAACGTATGTCAGAAAAAGAAAGGGGCGACAGAGTATGCTAGTATCATCTGCGGTAACAAGCCGTTATCAGGCCACTGCTGATATAAAAGCGACAAGGACAGTGGGTGTTTCAAAAGAAGAAGAAGCAGCTTCCGTTTCCGAGGGAAAGAAAGCGGATGTAGATACTTTTGTGAAGAGCAGTGAAGCTGTTTCCGGTGAGACGAAGAGGCTTTCCGCCACGGATCTTCAGAAGTACCAGGAGCAGAGAGAGCAGTCCTTTACGAAGATGATCAATGATATTGTGAGCAAGCAGGCCAATGCAGGGAAGAAAGCGGAGCAGCTTGCGAAAAAGGGTCTTACCAAGGACTTCTTCAGCGATATCATGGTGACACCGGAGCAGGCGCTGGCAGCACAGGAATCCATCGGCGAAGACGGCGAGTGGGGCGTCAATGCGGTTGCTACCAGGATCATGGATATGTGCGTAGCGCTGTCCGGCGGGGATGCATCTAAGGTTGAAGAGATGAGAGCTGCGGTTGACAAGGGCTTTAAGCAAGCCATGGGACAGTGGGGAAGTTCTCTTCCGTCCATCTGCAGCCAGACCCATGACGAGATCAACAAGCGTTTTGATTATTGGAAGCAAAATGGAAGCTTGGATGGATATCAGTATCAGCGGGCAGCTTCTGATTCTAAAGAATGAAAACTTGAATAGGATGGAAAGAGCGGAGTTTATAGAATTCCGCTCTTTTTCTGCCAAAGCGCAATATTCATGTGGGCGGATCCCGGGCAGGGGGAAACATAGGGCAATATGCTGATTTACTACACATATTATAATCCAAATATCGACAAAAAAGTATTGTTTTTATGCTTGCAAATGTGTTATGATGGATACCAGAATCTTTTTTAGGGAGCGGCAGAATTTTGATAATATGGGTTAAAAAACTAACGATGGAAAGTATTGTTTTTTCTATGTTCTCTATTGCTTTTGGAGAAGGAAATTGGTATACTGAGTAAGTCGGGACGAACGAAAACAGAGAGAAGGAGTGATTTGCGTGGCCGGTTTATATGGGAACGGCGTAGAACTGACAGAAAAGATGATGGACTTTTTGTGGGAGCGGCAGAGCGTCGGTTTAAATAATGTGGCGAATGTTGACACCCCCGGATACAAGACCAGATACATAACCTTTGAGGAAACCCTTCGCAAGAAGCTGCAGAATGCCAGCTTGGGGGAGGGAAACGGAACGAAATCGGCAGTTTATCAGGCGATTCATTCTTCTCATGCTAGGCTGCATGTGGATCAATCGGAGTCTACGCGCCTGGACGGGAATAACGTGGATATGGATCAAGAGCAGGTAGATCTGGTCCGCACGGCTTATGAGTATCAGTTCATGTTGAATTCGGTCAATAACGATCTGAAACGGCTGCAGAGTGCGGCAAAGGCATTCTGATTACCTAAAATTGGATTTTAGTTTGGAGATGAGATCCGGACGGAGATTTTCTGTCTGGTCTTATTTCATGCAATAAGGGAAGGAGTAGCATACATATGGAATTCGGGACCACTCAGTTTATTACGCCCATAACCCCATGGGAAAAGATCGGAAGCAGCAACGGGCAGCAGGAAATAAAGAGCAGTGACGAGGTAGAGCTCTTTTCGGATGTGTTTCATAACGTGGTGAATCAGGTTTATGCCACTCAGGCGGATGTGGAAAATAAGCAGTATTTGTTATCCACAGGTCAGCTTGATAATGTTCATACTCTGCCTATTGCGGAGGCAAAGGCAGCTCTCAGTGTAGATATTCTTATTGCGCTTCGCAACAAAGCACTGGAGTCCTATAATGAGCTGATGAAAATCAATGTGTAATTAAAATTCGCTAGTGAAGGTTGGGAAAGAACGTGCAGAGGTTCAAAGAATGGTGGCAGAAACTGGCATCGAAAACAAAAAAACTGCTGTTGATCTGTGTGGGAGGAACAGCTCTTATCGCACTGGCGATCACGGCTCTTATATATTTTAATCAAGATAACAATTACAGTGTACTGTTTACGAGCATGAATCAGTCAGAGGCTGCACAGGTGGCAAGCCTTTTGCAGGATTCAGACATTTCTTTCCGGTATAATGAGAGTACCGGAACGATTTCTGTGCCTGCTTCTACAGTTGACCAGACCAGGGCGGATTTGTTAAGCCAGGGTTATCCCAAGAGTGGGTTTTCCTATGACATGTATATCGACAATGCAGGACTCATGTCTACGGAATCAGACAGGAAACAGTACACTCTTTATGATCTTCAGAACAGGCTGGGGGCGCAGATACGGCTTTTTGACGGCGTACAGGATGCGACGGTTACAATCACCCAGGCGGAGAAGTCTGCATATGCTTTAAGCGATGAGGCAGAGTCGGAGGCTTCCGCAGCGGTAACTGTGACCATGGAAAATGGACGGCCTCTTACGGCGGAGGGCGCCGATGCCATTAGGCGTTTGATCAGCACCTCGGTCAAGGGATTGGATTTTACCGACAATATCTCCGTATTTGACGCGGCGACCATGCAGGAGGTGGGGGGCGGCGGCGGAGACGGAACAACCGCTGCGGCAAATGACCTGATGGATTTGACCAGCCTCATTGAAAGTAATATCGAGTCCAATATACGGGCTGTGCTGGAAAAAATTTATGGCCGCGGAAAGGTGGAGGTGGCCGTCAAGGGCACCGTGAATATGGCGACCCTTCTTCAGGAGAGTACGACTTATTCCACACCGGAAAAAATTGACGACGAGGATAAAACCGGCCTTTTGGAAAGTGAGACAATGGCCGGCGGCAGAGAAACCGGTACGGAGGCGGACGACGGAGGAGTGGCCGGAGCGGACGGCAACGCGGAGACGCCTCGTTATACCTATGAAGACGGTGAGGATGCGGCGGACAGCTATACATTTGACAGCCGTACCAGACAGTGGCTTTATAATACGGTGAAAGAGCAGCGCCAGGTGGATCCGGGCGTTTTGGAGAATACGACGGTCAGTGTCGTGATCGATACGGACGATATGTCAGTGGAAGATGCGGAGCTTAGGAGCCTGGTGGCCAATGCCTCCGGGATTTCGGCTGAAGATGCAGTGAATAATATTACCATTGTCCGGACTCTGTCCGCAGAATCGAAGGCCGAGGCAGGAGAGGATAATATTCCGGCGGTGCAGCCGGAACCCGAAGAAGCCGGCGGATTACCCCTTCCGATTCTGATTGCGATTATTGCGGGTGGTGTGCTGTTTCTGTTTCTGCTTCTGTTGTTGCTGCTGCTTCGGAGAAAGAAAAAGAAGAAGGCGGCCGAGGAAGAGGAACTTCTGGCTATGCCTGCCGGGGCTCTTGGGGCAGCGGCTGAAGACGGCTGGTCTGAAGGAGAGGCTCCGAATGCCGCAGTTGCGTCGATTTTGGAAGAGGAAGAAGAAACATCTCAGAATGAGGAGATCATTAAGCTTAAGATGCAGCGGAATATGAAGCTGAAGCAGAATATCGGCGAGATGGTGGATCAGAATCCGCAGATCGTTGCCAAACTTGTACAGGGTTGGCTGACCAGCGAGGAGGGTGGTAAAAATGGCGGAGGCCGCGGTTCAGACAAACGCAAATAAAGATGGTGCGCAGGATGAAAAGAGGACAGAGTTGTCTTTTAAACAGAAAGCCGCCATTGTCATTGTATCTCTGGGGGCTGACCGTGCATCTCAGATTTACAAATATTTGAGCGAGCAGGACATTGAGGATTTGACTTATGAAGTGGCGAAGCTTGGGAAGACCAGTAATTCTCAGGTGGAGGAAGCTCTGGATGAGTTCTATAAGTTATGCTTGACCCATAAGATGATGACGGACGGTGGTTTGGATTACGCCAGAAATGTTTTGGAGAAGGCGTTTGGCGATACGACAGCCAGATCGCTTTTGGAGAGGGTTTCCAAGACATTGCAGTCAAAACCCTTCAATTTTTTCACGAAGGGCGATCCGAAGGCGTTGCTTTCATTGCTGCAACATGAGCGTTCCCAGGTGATTGTTTTGATTCTGTCTTACATGGAGCCGGAGCAGGCGGCTGAGATTTTGGAGCAGCTTCCGGAAGAAAAGAGGATTCCGGTTTTGGAGGGTATGGCGAATATGGACCGGGTGTCTCCGGAGGCCATTGCTATTGTAGAAGAGGAAATGAAAAGGAAATTCTCCGCGATTATTACCAGTGAGGATAATACAAATCTGGGCGGTATTGATTATGTGGCGGATATTATGAACCACGTGGACCGCAGCAACGAGCGGAAGATATTCGAGGAACTGGGAAAGACCAATCCGGATTTGGCACAGGATATCCGAGACAAGATGTTTGTCTTCGAGAATATTTTGGATATGGACGATCGTTCCGTGCAGCGTTTTGTGCGTGACTGTGACAGCAAGGATGTGGTATATGCCCTCAAGACTGCGTCTCAGGAAATGCAGGATATTTTCTTCAGCAATATGTCCAAGAGGATGGCGGAGACGGTCCGTGCCGATTTGGAGATTACTACCAATGTCCGTCTGAAAGATGTGGAAGAGGCGCAGCAGCGTATTGTTAACCTGATTCGGAATTTAGAGGAAAGAGGCGAGGTAATCATTAAGAAGGGCGGTGAAGAGGATGACATCATCGTCTAAAAGCGTGATTAAGGCGTGGAGTCCGGAGAAAGTCCGTGATTTCATTCCACCTCTGACTGCGTCTCAGCCGGTGATCCGGGAGCTGAATCGGCGGAATCTGGATGAGGATGCCGAACGGGAAGCGGCACAGACAAAAGAAGAAACATTTTATATAGATGAAGAGCTGGAGGCATTAAGAGCCATAGAAGAGGCGGCCAAGGAGGCAGACGAGCAGGCCGAGCTTGCGCTGGAGGAAGCCAGAAAGCAGGCCGAGGAGCTTCTTGAAGCTGCCATGGAAGAGGCGAAAGCCGTTAAAGAAGAGGCCAGGCAGGCCGGCTATGCCAGGGGCCTGGAGGAAGGAAGGCAGGCCGGCCGGGCAGAAGGGCTGGGAAAGATGGAGGCTGCCCTGGAAGAACAGAAGCGGGTGATGAAGCAGGAACTCTCAGAGGCGGTTGCCAGTATTGAGCGGGCCAAAAGTAAATGCATCAGGGATTATTTGGATCAGCTGAGGGAGTGTGCCTTTGCAGTTGCGGAGAAGGTGATTCACACCAGCCTGGAAGCCAGCGGCGATATTATCCGGAGGATGATCGTCTTTGAGACTGAGAAGCTGAAGAAGACGGCCTGGCTCAAAATATATCTGGAGAAATCGGACTATGACATGATGATGGAGGCGGATGTGGATTTGGTGACAGAGCTTACCAGAGTGTCCGACAATATTAAGTTCATTGTCATGGAAAAAGAGCAGCGGGGCAGCTGCATTATTGAAACACCGGAGGAGATCCTTGACATCGGTGTGGAAACGCAAATGGAAAATATTCGTGAAATTACAGGCACCATACGTGCATAGAAATAATATACCCGAATGTACAAAGAATTTACAGAGGCTACAAACCTACAGAATGAAGGAGCAGGACGGCTATGTTTAAAAAGATGCCGCAGCTGATTGCTAATTCGGAGACGATCAGCCGAATCGGAAAAATTGAAAATGTAGTCGGAATGTCAGTGGAAGCATCCGGTGGCAGAAGCAGCATTGGCGATATCGTGATGATATATAACGAGGAGCAGAACCGGCAGATTCGGGCTGAGGTGGTGGGATTTAAAGAAAATCGTATTCAGTTGATGACTTATGAGAATACCAGTGGGATCAGTGCAGGCAGCTTTGTGAGGAATACGAGAAGACGTTTGAAAGTGCCTGTCGGAGATTTCCTCCGGGGACGCATTATCAATGCCATGGGAGAACCCATAGACGGGGGGCCGGAGCTTCACCCCACAAGGTTTTATTCTGTGGATTCCCCGGGAATCAATCCATTGGACCGGCCGCCGATCAGAGAACGGCTGGAATTTGGCGTGAAGGCTATCGACGGGCTTAACACCATCGGAAAGGGCCAAAGGATCGGTATCTTTGCCGGTTCCGGCGTTGGAAAAAGTACCTTGATGGGTATGATTGCCAAAAATGTAAAGACAGATATCAATGTGATTGCCCTGGTGGGCGAGCGAGGCCGCGAGGTTCTGGAGTTTGTTCAAAAAGACTTGGGGGAAGAGGGGATGAGCCGTTCCGTACTGGTGGTGGCCACCTCGGACCAGCCGGCCATGCTCAGGATGAAGTGCCCCCTGGTTGCAACCACGATCGCAGAATACTTTAGGGATCAGGGGATGGATGTCCTGTTGATGATGGATTCTTTGACCCGCTATGCCATGGCTCAGAGGGAGATCGGTTTGGCGATTGGAGAGCCGCCCATTGCGAGGGGGTATACGCCGTCTATTTATGCGGAATTCCCCAAGCTTTTAGAGCGGAGCGGCAACTTCTACAAAGGATCTATTACCGGGGTTTACACCGTGCTGGTGGAGGGCGACGATACCAACGAGCCCATTTCCGATACGGTTCGGGGAATTTTGGATGGCCATATTGTTCTAAGCCGTCAGCTTGCCAATGAAAACCATTTTCCGGCTATCGACATCGGCGCCAGTATCTCCAGGCTGATGGTGGAGATTGTTCCGGAGGAGCATAAAAAGATTGACGGAAGGTTCCGGAACCTTTTGGCTCTTTATCAGAAAAATGCGGATTTGATTGCGATCGGCGCATATAAAAAAGGTACTAATCCTGCTTTGGATGAGGCGGTTTCTAAGATAAATTATATGAATGGCTTTTTGACTCAGGGAATCAATGAAAGTTTTTCTTATGAAGAAACGGTGCGGCTGATGCGGACAATCGCCGGATAAGACATGGAGGGATTTTTAAGTGAAGCGGTTTCACTACAGTCTGGAAACAGTTTTGAATTATAAGACACAGGTTCTGGATGGCTTGAAGAAGGAACATGCTGTCATCTTAAAAAGCGTAAATGACAAAAAGGAAGAAATCAGGCAGTTAAACGGCAGGCTGATGGATTATGAAGACAGCTTTAATGAGACAAAGTCAAGCGGAGCATCCATTGAGACCTATCGGCTCTATGACATGTGTATTGGGCGGATGGAGGAGAGGATTGAGCAGGAGGAAGAGCGCCTGGTAGCCTTGAAGACAAAGGAAGAAAAGAAAAAAAATGAAGTGATTGACGCAAAGGTAGATACCTCTAAGTTTGAAAAGCTAAAGGATAAACGGCTGAAAGAATACCGGGCCGCGGAACAGAAAGAAGAAGAGGCCTTTGTGGAGGAATTTGTGATTCGGACCATGGGAAATGAAGCGCCGATATACAGAGGGTAATCGCAGCCTTTTGGCTGATGATTATATACAAAATATTATAGAAAGGAGAAACGCGTGGGGAAAATTCAGACAGAAGTAGTGTCGATGGTTCAGGCAGGTATGAAAGCCGGAAGCAGCTCTCGGACGTCAGGTACGGATGCGGCCTTTCACAAATTGTTAAAGGAACAGAACCGTAAAACGGACGATCAGACAAAGGAAGCGGCAGTTTCCGGGAAAGATTCCCCGGAGAAAGCGCCCGATGCCGGAAAAGAAGATACAAAGCCGGTGAAGGAAAGCGGACAGAAGGGAAAGCCGGAAGACGACCTGAAAAACAGTGTAGCGGTTCCCTCCGAGGCACTGCTTCAGTTTCAGGAGCAGACAGGGCAGCTTGTGACGGCCATTGCGGAAACGGCAGCAGATGTTTTAGGGCAGGCAGGCGAGATTCCGGAGACAGTGCCTGTATCACAGCAGGAACTCTTGGTTTCGGCAGAGCCAAAGGTTCAGGCTCTTCCTTATCAGGCAGAGGGACTTGAACTTCAAAGTGCGGCGGAAAACCAGACGGGACCTGTAATGGAGGCAGTAAAACAGGAGGCCGGGCCGGAGCAGGCAGTATCCGGACAGAAGGAAGAAGGGCCGGCGAAGGTCGGAGAGAAGCAGACCGAACTTTTGAAGCCTTCGGAACCTTCGGAACCTTCGGAACCTGTGGAGGCGCAGAAAGCAGAAAAGCCGGAAGTGTCCGAGAAGGCCTTTGGTTCAGAGAACGGAGGGAATACGGAGCCGGGACGGCAGGAGCTTGTCGGAATGGCAGAGCAGTCTCCCAGGGAATTTACGGTTCGTGAGCCGGAGCATGTGGTGTCAGAGCCGGTTAGGACCAGTGAACCAACCTTAGTAAACGATGTGGGAAGGGTAATTGCCCAGAGGCTTCCTGCAAGCGATGGTACTCTTACCATTGAACTGGAGCCGGCCTCCCTTGGAAAGCTGACAATCCATGTGCTTTACGAAAGCGGAAAAGCAACGGTATCCATCATGGCGACCAATCCCAGAACGATGGAGCTTCTCAATGCACGGGCAGGAGAACTGGCCTCAATCATAGAGGAGCGGACAGGACAGGATACTGTGGTCTACACGGAGCAGCCGGAACAAGAGCCGCCCTTCGATGAGAGACAGGGAGAACGGCAGCACAGGGACCGGGAACAGGAGAGCAGAGAGCATAGGGAGCGGACGGATCAGGATTCCTTCCTGCAGCAGCTCAGGCTCGGAGTGATTTAGGCAGATTGAAGTAAGGAGGTAAAAGTTATGCCGGTGGATAATGTCAGCGGGACGAATAATCCCTATGCCTCGACCCATTATACGGCCAAGAGCAATGAGAAAAACACACTAACCATCACCAGTTATATCCAGCTTCTGGCCACACAGCTCCGGAACCAGGATTTGACAAATCCGATGGACAACAGTGAGATGATGAATCAGATGACCCAGATGGCCATGGTGCAGGCCCTCTCAAGCATGACAGAGACCATGACAGCCTCCAGCGCCATGAGCACCACTACCTATATAGCGGGCATGGTGGGGAAGGAAGTAACCGTAGCCATTACCGAGAAGGGTGCTTATGGAACGGAGACCCTGACGGGGAGCAAGGTGGGAGTCATTGAGTCGGTGAATTTGACGGGAAGCATTCCGACTTTCCGGATCAAAGGCGACGACACAGATTATCCCTTAAGCTATCTCCTGGGGATCGGAGATGTCACCGGATCGGTGGAAAACGGAGATTCCAGCGGTGAGAACGTGGACGGCGGAAATACGGGAGACGGAGATGCCGATCAAGGGGAAACGGGCAGTGTAAGTTAAGAAACGGAGTCGGAGCTATGAGCATAAACGAGATACGGAAGCTCCAGTACGGAACGGGCGCAGGGAGCGCAGTTCAGGAGGCGGCGGCAGGCCAGCCTTCCGTGAGCGGATCTGCTTTCGGTGAAATGCTGCGGGCCAGGTCTCTGGAGGAGCAGGGACTGAATTTCTCCAAGCATGCGGCAAAACGCATGGGGGAGCGTGGGATCGCCATGGACAATGAGCTTTTGGGCGGTCTGGAACAGGCTGTGAGGGGGGCAAGAGAGAAAGGCGCGAAGGATGTGGCCGTCATTGGCCGCCAGGGCGTATTTATCGTGAATGTTCCCAACAATGTGGTGGTTACCACTATGTCGGCCGACGATATGAAGGACAGAATCTTTACAAATATCGACAGTGCTGTTATCATGTAAAGGCAGGACCGAAAGGATGCCCGTCCGGAGAGTCAGAAGCACGCTTCGGAGTGACAGCAGAAAGGAAGAAAGAAAAGAATGTTAAGAGCAATGGATTCAGCAGTCGCAGGACTGCGCGCGCATCAAAATAAACTGGACGTAATCGGTCATAACCTCGCCAATATCAACACGGCAGGCTACAAGTGTCAGAGCTATCTGTTTAAGGAGGCCATGTACCAGACGTCCACCAACTCCACCGCAGGCGGCGGAGCGGGTGGCTCCGGTGGTGTCAATGCCGCTCAGTACGGCTATGGTACCATGATGGGATCCATCTGGGTGGACATGGGGGCCAGCACGCCGACTCAGATGGGCGGCCTTACGGCTACCATTGACGGCGAGGGCTTTTTCATGACCATGGCGAGCGGAACCAGCAATATTAATGTGGGAGGAACCCCTGCCGCAAATACCACGGCGATCAAAGGGGCTGATTTCCAGTATACCCGCGTGGGCCAGTTCAAGATTGACAGCCAGGGCTATCTGGTGGACAGCAACAGCAATAACTTCGTGTACGGATTCCGTCCGACAGGCAGTGCAATCGGTAATCCCACGATTCCGCAGACCAACTTGCAGCCTATTCGTGTCTGCCAGACGAACGGTACGATTGATGATACCATTGACAGTGCGGCGCTGGCAAAAAGTGTCAAGATCGACAGCCAGGGCAAGATCACGGTCGGCATTGAGGTGCCGGTTGCCGGCAGCACTACCGGCGAGACAGAGATTGTAGAGGCGGTGATCGGCCAGGTGGCCGTGGCCACATTCCAGAACCAGGAAGGTCTTACCAAGTCCGGCGGCAGCTACTATACGGCGTCCAACACGGATAACTCCGGTGTCTGCCAGGCGAGAGGGCCTGGAGATAATGGCGTCGGGGGACTTATCACCGGCTATGTGGAGGCTTCCAATGTAGATATGGCAAAGGAGTTTTCCGAACTGATCACCACCCAGAGAGGCTTCCAGGCTAACACGAAGATGATCACGGTCAGTGACCAGATTCTGGAAGAGCTTGTTAATATGAAACGTTAATAGATAAGGATATGGCTTCCTCATTTCAGGCCAAAATTGCTTTGATATGGGGAAGCCCTATGGACATTTCAGGGAGAAAGGTGTATGATAAAAGTTATTGGGCTAGATGGTACGACCTGGTATTTGAATTATTTTCAGATTCTGTGTATAGAACAGATTCCTGAGACGAAGATCCTCCTTAACAACAAACAGTATTATCTGGTGAAGGATTCTGTGGAATCAATTCAGAAACAGATTGTGGGTTTTTTACATAGTTGCGTGTTCCCTGAGGAGCGGAAGTTTCTGCGTGAGCAGTAAATTTAGGTTTAAGAAGTGAGAAGTACGGAGGTAGATTGAAACATGGATCCTTCATGGTTAATTGGACTTGTGCTGGCTTTTGCGTTGATGGTTATGGGTATCAGTAACCAGTTTACGGATATGACAAAGCTGGGGAATTTTGTTGATCCCGCCAGTATTATTATCGTTATCGGAGGAACGTTTGCGGCTCTGATTGCCAGCTATCCCTTGTCGTCCTTGGCGGCGATTCCCAAGCACATCGGAATTTTGTTTAAAGGCGGGAAGTACAATATCCCGAAGCTGGTGGATCAATTGGTGGATATGGCTATGGTGGCCAGACAGAGCGGCCTTCTGGCGCTGGAAGAAAAAGCGGAGGAGATTAAAAATCCGTTTTTGAAGAGAAGCGTCCTGATGATCGTGGATGCCAGCGATCCGGATAAGGTAAGGGATATTCTGGAAAAGGAAATGGAAACCATGATGCTCCGTCATGACCAGGCGGCAGGCTTTTATGAGAAGGGTTCTGCTTATGCGCCGGCTTTCGGTATGGTCGGTACGCTGATTGGTCTGATTAATATGTTGAAAGGTATGAATTTTGACGATGGCGGCGGTGCGTCTACCTTAGGACAGGATATGTCCGTAGCTCTGATCACCACCTTTTACGGCAGCGCTCTTGCCAATGTATTTTTTCAGCCCATTGCGAAAAAATTGAGGATCAGGCAGGACGAAGAAGAACTCTATTGCGCGACTATCGTTGAGGGTGTGCTTGCCATCATGGCAGGCGAGAATCCTCAGTCTTTGAGAGAGAGGCTGTTGTCTGCTGTGAAGCAGAGCTCCAGAAAGAAGCTTCTGGCGAAAGCAGGCACTGCAGCGCCTTCTGAAGGAGGAAAAGAATGAAAAAGCGGGGAGGCGGCGAGGACTGCGGCAGCTGGATGGACACTTACGGCGACATGGTGACGCTGCTGTTATGCTTTTTCGTCATGCTGTATTCAATGTCTACTATAGATCAGGATAAACTGAAAATTTTTATCCGAAGCATTTATCCTACAGCATCCGAAGAGTCCATCGGAATCAACCAGCCGGACGGCGAGGACGGCGTCAGCGGTGAGATCAAAATGGATCCGGAGGATATCACTCCGGAAGAGCTGGAGGAGATTGAAGCTCTGGCTATTGAGCAGCTCTACGAGGATCTGGTGGAGGCGCTCAACGAAAAGGGAGTCGAGGGAGTTACGGTTTCTGGCGGCGAAGGTTATACGTATGTGGCTTTTCAGAATAAGACTTTTTTTGACGGAAACAGTTTTTCGCTGACTGACCAAGGCAAAGAAGTGCTGGGGGTGTTCTGTGACGTGATCAACCCGCTGTCAGCTCAGATCAGTATGATCAATATTATGGCCCATACGGCTCAAGAGGATCCGAATGCTCCGAATGCTGCCAGGGAGGACAGAGTCCTTTCCGCCATGCGTGCCGCTGAGGTGTCGACCTTTATTCAGGAGCGGAATGTGATTGAGCCGGAGAAACTGGCGGATATCAGCTATGGCCAGTACCGCCCGGTGGCAGATAACAGTACCTCGGAGGGAAGAGCGCAAAACCGCCGCGTGGAACTTTTACTCATCAACGAAGGTGCGGAGATGCGTTCTCTCAACGATTATTATGAAGAATTTTCCAGTGGGGTTAATGCGGATAAGACTACAGTGACAACAGGCACGCCCGCGGAAAATTCTCAGGGAGAGGAAGGCTTTGCTCCTCTCGAGGGAACACAACCGCCAGAGGGGGATGCCAGCATGCAGGCTCCTGTGTCTGTTCCTGAAGGCGAGTAGAGCTTTGCGGCAGAATTAAGAAAAAGGTGGCGAAACGATGGCAGATGTATTATCTCAGGATCAGATAGACGCTCTTCTTAAGTCCATGGCGGGAGGGGGGGGCGACAGCGCTCCGGCTGAAGAGCCAAAGGTCGAAGAGAAAAAGCCCACAGTACAGAAGGCTGAAGAGAAGAAGCCTGCGGCGGCGCAGCCGGCAGAAGAGAAAAAATACAATAAGTATGATTTCTATAGTCCGAGAAAGTTTACAAAAGAGCGGATGAAGATGCTCAACAGTTCTTTTGAAAACTATGCCAGGATCTTGACTTCTCAGGTAAACGGTATTTTCCGTGCGATGACGGATATTACGGTGCTTGATGTCCAGGAGAAGCGGTATTATGAATATGTAAACAGTCTTCACGAGAATGACGATGTTACCCTGATTGACGTGGGGACACCGGATGGGACGAAAAATAATATCGCCATGTATATGTATGTGACTCCGGGATTAATCCTGACGTTGATCAGTCATATGCTGGGCGGCGGAGATCATGTGGTTCATGAAGAAAGCGATTACCGTTATTCTGATGTGGAGCGGGCGCTTTACCAGCGGATTCTGAAATATTTTATTGCGGCTTTGAAGGACGGTTTTTCCAACTACATTAATCTGGACTTTGCGCTTTCCAGAGTGGAACCCAATCCCAGCATGCTGCAGGATGTGGGGCTTGACGAGGCGGTGGCGATCATTCATCTGAATGTGGATGTGGCAGGAATGGCGATGGAAAAAATTCGGATTTGCATGCCGGGAACTCTGTTGGAGTTGATTTTCTACATGATCGACAGCCGGAAGCATATCGCGAAAGGCTTTGCATATCAGGACAATAAAGATATTATCCTGGAAAATATCCGGTATTCTCAGCTTCCGGTTACGGCAGAGCTGGCTAAGGTGCAGCTGAATTTGAATGATATTTACCGTCTGCAGGTGGGAGATATTATTGACCTTAATAAGCCGGAGAACAGCAGCGTCAGCCTTTATGTGGGACGTCAGGCCTGGTTTACCGGGCGAATGGGCGTTTCCAAGAAAAATCTGGCAGTGCAGATTGAGGGAATGGTGGGACAATCCTCGGAAGAGGAGGAAGCAGAAGAACTTTTGCAGGCGCTTGCCGAGTAAACGGAGCATAATTAAATTTATATAATTATAATTAAAAAAGAAGAAAAGGTGGAAACAGATATGGCAAAGATAATGATAGTGGACGATGCAGCCTTTATGCGGATGATGATTAAGAACACTCTGACGAAAAATGGCTTTTCTGATTTTGTAGAAGCACAGGACGGGGCGGAAGCCGTAGAAAAGTACGACGCAGAGAAACCGGATATGGTATTTATGGATATTACAATGCCCAATATGGACGGTCTTCAGGCTCTTAAGAAGATCAAAGAGGGAAATCCGGATGCCAGAATCGTGATGTGTACAGCCATGGGACAGCAGAGCATGGTTGTGGAGGCGATCAAGTATGGAGCAAAAGATTTTATCGTGAAGCCTTTTAATGCAGAGCGTATTGTGGAAGCTGCAAATCAGATTTTAGGATAGGACAGACGGGAGGGATCATAAGTGGCTTTTTTAAGCTCATTTGATATCTGCGCTTCCGGCATGAGCGCTCAGCGGGTGCGTATGGATGTGGCGGCAGAGAATATTGCAAATATGAATGCGACCCGTACTGAGTCGGGCGGGACTTATCGAAGGAAAGAGGTTGTACTGGAAAGCTATGGAGGCAGCTCCTTCCAGTCCATTCTCCGCGAAGTTTCTAAAGGGGAAGGATATGTGAGCCGCCGGACAGGTGTTCGAGTTGCTGAGATCATTGAGGACGACACAGAGCTTACTAAGGTCTATAATCCGGAACATCCGGATGCAGACGAAAACGGATATGTAAACCTGCCCAATGTGGACGCGCTTAAGGAAACGGTGGACAGTATGTCGGCCACCCGCTCTTATGAAGCAAATGTAACGGCGCTGAATGCGATCAAGCTGATGGCCCAGAAAGCTTTGGAGATAGGAAAGTAAGTTTGAAACTATACAACAAAGGAGATTAGAAGATGGGCGCTAACAGCTTTAACGCAATGGAATTGGACGCCATAGGCGAGATTATGAACATCAGCCTTGGCGCTTCGGCCACGGCGGTTTCAACCCTGCTGGGCACAAAGGTTAATATTACCACGCCGGTGGCTCAGGTACTTTCCAGTGATGAGTTTTCTTTTAAACGCATGGAACCGGCCGTAGGGGTCAATATCTCCTATGTCAAGGGACTGGAAGGCAACAACGTTATGATTTTCCGCCGCAATGATGTGCGTGTCATTGTCGGCATTTTGATGGGAGCGGAAATACCGGAAGAAGAATTCGTCATGGACGATGAAATCAACGTAAGCGCAGTCTGTGAAGTGATGAACCAGATGATGGGCTCTTCCGCTACGGCTCTTTCCGAATTTTTAGGATATACAGTCGATATTTCAACTCCGAAGTCTTTTGAAATTACGGATGATGCGGCATTCAAAGAACGGTATTTTCCTTCAGGCACGAATCAGGTGCTGGTTCGTTTTACCCTGGAGATCGGAGATGTTTTAAAGAGCGAGTTCATGAATATCATGGGCATTGACCTCATCAAGCGTCTGTTGGCTCCTTTCGCAGACACACTTGGGGCGGCGGAGGATACGGCAGTTCAGCCGGTGGCGGAGCCGGAGAGTTCTCTGATCCAGACCAGCGCCGCGGCCGGCGAACCGGCCGGAACAGAATCAAAGATGCCGGATGGTGTGCTTACACAGGAGGAAATCCAAGCGATGTTAGCGGGAGGGCAGGAGGAAGAATCCTCGGCGCCTGTTTCGGGCGGAGGAGATGCGATGCTTTCTCAGGAGGAGATTCAGGCGATGCTGGCCGGAGGGCAGGCAGCGGAGCCTGCTTCGAGTGGAGGGGATGCGATGCTTTCTCAGGAAGAGATTCAGGCGATGCTGGCCGGAGGGCAGCCTGAGACGGCGCCCGTGCCCCAGCCGGAATCGGTTCCTGCACAGTCTCAGCCTGTACCGGCGCCGATGCAGCAGCCGGTCTATCAACAGGCTTCGGCGGCTATGGATCCGATGATGATGCAGTTGATGACACAGATGCAGCAGTCTCAGATGCAGATGATGGAGATGATGAACCAGATGCAGAAAGAGCGTTCAGAGAAGCCGGCAGAGGCGACGAGGCCGAATACAGTGGTTCATCCGGTCAATTCTCCGAAGTTTGCGGATAACGATGGAGACGGAGTGGAAGAGGCGGCGAACAAAGAGCTTCTGATGAAGGTTCCTCTGGAGATTTCTGTGGAGATCGGGCGTACCAGAAAGTTAGTGAAGGATATCCTGGAATTCACACAGGGTTCGCTGGTTGTGCTCGATAAGATGGCCGGAGAACGGGCGGATGTGTTTGTCAACGGAGAATGTATTGCCAGAGGCGATATTGTAGTGGTTGAGGATAATTTTGGCATCCGTATCACGGAGATTGTCAGCCGGAATCTGAACCCGGAGGTTCTGTGATGAAACAAATGGTATTGCTGACTGCAGTGGGGGGGGATCTGTTATCTCTAGTTAGCGCATTCCTGATGTTTATCTGCGTCCTTGCGTTGGCATACTGGTTCAGCCGTTTTCTTGGAAAGCGGATGAAATTGGCAAGTTCGTCGGGGAACCGGCATATGAAAGTAATTGAGCAGCTGAGTTTCAGAAGCGGCGCTTTCGGAAAGGGAAGCGGCGAACAGCTCGTTTTGCTTAAGATTAAAGAGGAAACCTACCTGATCGGCGTGAGCGCCGCCGGTTTCCAGCTATTGGAGCATCTGGAGGGAGAGTTTGCAGAAGCTTCTCCTGCCGAAAGGGCAGCCGGGACACCGGCCTTCACAGATGTGTTCCGAAAATATACTGCGTCGTTGAGAAAGGAGAAAGGGAAAAAAGATGAGTGAGCTTTTAGGCGGCCTGAACGGCGGCAATGTGCCGACCCTCGACGTGATTCTCCTGCTTACCCTGGTCGCCCTTCTGCCTTCTCTTGTGATCATGATGACTTCTTTCGTCAGAACTGTCATCATTATATCTTTCACCAGAAATGCCATGGGTGTGCAGCAGAATCCGCCCAGTATGGTATTAGTGGGAATTTCCCTTTTTCTGACTCTTTACATTATGAGGCCGGTGCTCAGCCAGATCAATACGGAGGCATACCAGCCTTACACGAGAGGGGAAATTTCGCAACAGGAGATGTTAGACCGGATGGAGCCTCCAATCAAAGAGTTTATGCTTCGGAACACCTATTCGGATACCTTAGACTTGTTTGTGGATTTGGCGGGTATGGAAGAAGAAGAGGATATCCGGGATTATCCCTTGACTGTGATTACGCCGGCCTTTATGACCAGCGAATTAAAGAGAGGCTTTACGGCGGGATTTTTAATTTATCTTCCGTTTCTTATGATTGATATCGTAGTGGCGACCACCCTGATGTCCATGGGTATGATGATGCTGCCGCCTACGATGATTTCCATGCCTTTTAAGCTTTTGCTTTTTGTATCCGTGGACGGTTGGCAGCTTCTCTTTTCCAATATTGTGAGAAGCTTCAAGTGACAGGGAGACGGAGCGGAAGGAATAAAGAAAGGAGGCTGGCCGTGACTGAGGCAGAAGTACTTGACATGATGTATCAGATGTTCCAGACAGTTCTCAAGCTGGCGTTTCCTCTTTTGTTGGTCAGCATGATTATTGGTATCTTCATCGCTATTTTTCAGGCGGCAACACAGATCAACGAACAGACGATGACCTTTGTGCCGAAGCTGTTGGCCATTATCGCGCTGCTGGGGCTTTTGGGCAGCAGTATGCTTAAGACGCTGCAGGATTTTCTGCAGATGGTGATTGCCATGATTGCCGGAGGTTGACCGGGGATGCTGATTCTGTTTTCTATGATTGCAATGCGTATGAGCGGGATGATCCTTTTTAATCCCATCTTCGGGAGCCGTACCATTCCCGGGAGGGCAAAGGGCGCCCTGATCATGACCTTTTCGATGATGTTATATATGTGGACCGGAGGGACTTTGCAGCATGAACCGGGTTCTCTTTTCGAGTATGGAGTCATGCTGGCCACAGAGCTCCTTATGGGGTTCGTTTTGGGATTTGCGGTGACGCTGGCGGTTTTTGCGATCCGCTACGCGGCCGCTATCATTGATTTTACTATGGGTCTCAGTATGGCTCAGGTATACGATCCGGAGTCGAGGAATCAGATTACGGTCAGTTCGGAGATGCTTTATGTGTTTCTGATGCTTTTGTTTTTTGCGGTAAACGGACATTTGCGTCTGGTATCCATTTTTTTTGGCTCGGCGAGCATGGTTCCCTTTGGCCAGGCGGTCTTTGGACCCGCTCTCTATACAGCCGTTTTAGATATTTTCAGGGAGTCCATTACTTTGGGAGTCCAGCTTGCCTTTCCGATTATTGCCATGGAGCTGGTCACAGAAGCGGCAGTCGGGATTATGATGCGTATGATCCCGCAGATCAATGTATTTTCCATCAACTTTCAAATCAAGATTATTGTGGGAATGCTGATGCTTTTCTTTCTTTTCACTCCGATTGCGGGCAGGATGGGCGAGCTGCTTGACGGGATGTTTGAAAATCTCAGGATACTGCTTGGACTCATGGGATAGAGGCTGATACGTCAAAGCGGGAAAGGATGTGGTGAGCGTTGGCGGAACAGAACGGCCAGGAGAAGACCGAAAAAGCCACACCAAAAAAGCGAAGAGACGCCAGAAAAGAAGGTAATGTATTTCAAAGCAAGGAAATCTGTACGGTGGTCATTCTGTTTGGGGTATTCTGGATGATCCGTATCCTTCTTCCTTTTATCTATACCCAGGTCCGGCAGTATTTTAACTGGATTATGGATGGTGTGGCCAGCGCGCCGGAGAGTCTTCTCACTTATCAGCTATTTCTGGTTACTGTATTTACAGCTTTAAAATGTGCCCTGCCCTTATTGCTTACGGCTTTTATCCTGGGAATTTTGTCCCATGGGGTGCAGACACGTTTCAATGTTGCATTTAAGGCTTTGCGGCCAAAGTTCAGTAAACTGAACCCACTCAAAGGAATCAAAAAATTATTTTCTTTGAGAAATGTGATGGAGGTTTTCAAAAGCCTGATTAAAATCGGACTTTTGCTGATTCTTCTTTATAATATCCTGCGGGCAGATTTGGCAGAGCTCGGGAGGATGCTTGGACTGCCGGTGATGAATTCCGCAGTCCGTACCCTGAATATGGTTTTTGACCTGGTTATGAAGGTTTGCCTTGCTTTTACGGTGGTTGCCTTTTTTGACTTTCTCTTCCAGAGATGGCAGCATGAAAAGGATATGAAAATGACCAAGCAGGAGGTCAAAGACGAGTACAAACAGACGGAGGGAAATCCTGAGATCAAAGGCCGGATCCGGCGGATCCAGCGTCAGATGGCTATGAGCCGGATGATGCAGAAGGTTCCCGAGGCTGATGTGATTATCCGTAACCCGACCCACTTTGCAGTGGCGATCAAATATGATCCGGAAAAACATGCCGCGCCGATGGTGCTGGCAAAAGGGCAGGATGAACTGGCCCTTCGTATCATCCGGACGGGTGAGCAGCATGGTGTTTATGTGATTGAAAACAGACCTCTTGCCAGGGCCTTGTATGCTTCCTGTGAGCTGGACCGGGAGATCCCGGCGGAATTTTACGGGGCGGTGGCAGAGGTGCTTGTATATATTTACAGAGTCAGTAACCGCGAGGATATGCTGCGGTGACGAACGATCGACGGATGGAGTTTTTGCATGAAGAAGCTGTTTAACTATTCAATTGTACTATTTGTACTGGTGATTGTACTGCTGCTGATTATACCGCTTCCTGCGGGATTGGTAGATGTGGCAATTATTCTGAATATATCGCTTTCCATGATGATCCTGGTGATTACCATGATTATTAAGGAACCCCTGGAGTTTTCTGTGTTTCCGTCTATCCTTTTGATTACGACTCTCTATCGTTTGGGGATCAACGTGTCTACCACCAGAAATATTCTTTCGCACGGGGGCTCTTCCGGAGCGGTAATCAAGGCTTTCGGTGATTTTATTCTCCAGGGAAATGTAGTGGTTGGCCTTGTTATTTACCTGATTATCGTGCTCATGCAGTTTTTGGTTATCACGAAGGGTGCGGAACGTGTCGCCGAGGTGGCAGCCCGTTTCAATCTGGATGCCATGCCCGGTAAGCAGATGGCCATCGACGCGGATTTGAGCTCCGGCCTTATTGATGAACAGCAGGCAAAGAGGCGGCGGGAGAAAATCCAGAGGGAAGCAGATTTTTACGGTTCCATGGACGGCGCCACGAAGATTGTAAAGGGCGACTCCATTATGTCCCTGATCACGACGGCTATCAATTTGATCGGCGGAAGTGTTATCGGTATCGTCCAATCCGGACAGAGCATCGGTGATGTTCTGACGACATATTCTATCGCCACGGTCGGTGACGGCCTGGTAGGGCAGATTCCCTCCCTGTTGATTTCCACAGCTACGGGTATGATTGTGACCCGTGCCGTTTCCCAGGGAAGCCTGAACGACGACGTGTCCGGGCAGTTTACGGCCCAGCCATATGCGATTATGATTGCCGGAATTGCCACGGCAGTGATTGCGGTTGTCCCCGGTATGCCGAAGGTTTCCATGGGGATCGTATCGATTGGATTGGTGGTGGGCGGCTATTATCTGTCGAAACGGCTCAAGGAAGTCCCGAAAGAGGCAGAGATGGCCATGCAGATGGGAGCGGCTGCCGGCATGGGCGGCATGGCTGCCGGAGGAGAAGAAGAGGCCGCTCCGGCGCCTGTCACGGAGGAAGAATATTATAAAGACGTCAACAATGTCTATAATCTTTTGGCTGTGGAGCCTATTGAGATGGAGTTCGGCTACAGTCTGATTCCTCTGGCCGACGAGTCTGTGGGGGGCCGGATGATCAGCCGTATCGTTATTTTCAGAAGGCAGTATGCTCAGGATATGGGATTAGTCATTCCCTCCATAAAGCTGCGGGATTCATCGGCGCTCAGCACCAATGAGTACTGCATCCGTATCAAGGGCGAGGAGGTTGCAAGGGGGGAAATCCTGATTGATTATTTCCTGGCCTTAGAGCCGGAGAATCCGGAGAGAGTGATCGACGGAATTGAGACGGTAGAGCCGGCTTACGGAATCCCCAGCCGGTGGATCCGGCCGGAGGACAGAGAGCGGGCAGAGCTTTATGGATATACAGTTATTGACCCGCTGTCCGTCATTGTGACCCATCTGTCCGAGGTGATCCGCCAGCACGCCTTTGAGCTTTTGACCCGCCAGGAAGTCGTCCATTTGATTGAGAATACCAAGAAGGCGGCGCCGGAGCTTATCGACGAAGCGTTTCCGAATCTGGTTTCCTACGGGATGTTCCAGAGGATTCTCACCAGCCTGTTAAAAGAGGGAGTGCCGATCAAGGATCTGGAAACCATCATCGAGACCATGATCGATACCATTCAGGAGACCGGGCTTCCGGTCAAGGATCTGGACAGTGTGACAGAGCGGATCCGCACGGCTTTAAAGCGGACCATTACCCGGATGTACTGCGAAGACGGCAGCATGAAGGTAATTACTCTGGACGGAGAGCTGGAGCGGACGATGGCTACGTCTATATCAAAAGGAGAGGGCGGCTATTATATGGCCTTAAGCCCTGAAATTATACAGAGCCTGATCCGTCAGTTGGCGGAACAGCTCAGGAAATTTAACGGTTTCACGCAGAACCCGGTGGTACTTACATCTCAGGTGATGCGGATTCATTTTTATCGTCTGGTTGAGCCATTTTATCCCAAGGTGCGGGTACTTTCCTTTAATGAGATCGCCAGCAATATTCAAATTCAGTCTGTGGGAAGCCTAAGGCTGGAGGGCCCCGAGATGCGATAGAGGAAGAGGATGAGCTTGTATGTTAAAACATATAGATGGTCTGGAGGCAAAAACAAATGAAGAGCTTCTGGCGCTGTATCGGGAAACTCATTCCATTACGGTTAGACAGGAGCTGACGTTGCGTTACCTCTATATTGTGAAAGCCATAGCTGTGCAGATGAGAAATGTTTATGAAGGCTTTTTGGATATGGAGGATATCATTAACGAAGGGGTTATTGCCATTATAAAGGGGATTGACCGATATGATCCGGCCATGGATAATAAATTTGAAACCTTTATCTCCAGGCGGATTCGCGGAATGATCATTGACCTGATGCGGAAAAGCGATTGGATGCCCAGGGACTATAGAAAACAGTATCGGGCCATTGAGAATGCCAGGCAGCAGCTTTCGGGAGAACTGGGGCGGCAGCCCACCCATGGAGAGATTGCGGATTTTGTGGGGATGGATGAAAAGAAGTGCCGGAAGATTGACCAGATCAGCACCATGGCAAATGTCCTTTCTCTGGACATGGTCATGAGCGGAGACGAGGATCATCAGTCTGTGCAGCTTCCCAATATGGATGTCTCTTCCCAGCCGGAGTACTCTTTTCTGAAGGGGGAGGAGCTGGAGAACCTGACAAAGGCTGTAGAGAGACTGAAGGAGAAAGAAAAAATGGTGATTTCCCTTTATTATGTGGAAGAGCTCAATATGGGGCAGATTGCACAGGTTATAAATGTCAGCGAGCCGAGGATTTCCCAGATTCACAGCGCGGCGATCCGAAAGCTTCGGGAATATATGAATGAGCAGCAGTAAGAACGGAAGCTTTGTCAGGGCGGAGCCCTGTTTTCACAGACAAAAAGTAAGGAGGGGCAACTTATGTACCAGGGATTTTACAATCTTGTGTCGGGGATGCTGACTCAGAGCAGGAATTTGAATGTGGTCAGTAACAATATGGTAAATCTGCAGACACCCGGCTATAAAAATGATACGATGGTATCGACTACCTTCCAGGAGGAAATGCTGAAACGGACCGGCAGATGGGGGGATGGCAATGATCAGGATCTGATCACAAGCTCCAAGATTATCACGGCTTCCGAGACTTATGTGGATTATACACAGGGGAATTTTGAGCCTACCGGCGGTGTTTATGATTTTGCTTTGTCCGGAAACGGGTTTTTCTGTATTCAGACAAACGACGGGCAGATCCGCTATACCAGAAACGGGTCTTTTGCCGTAGACCAAGATGGCTATTTAGTCTTAAATGACCAGGGGAGGGTGCTGGGAACAGGCGGACAGCCCATTCAGATCGGACATGAGGAATTTTCCGTAGATTCCAGAGGGCGTATCACTGGGAGGAATGCGACCTATGTGAATGGTCAGTCCCAGGTGAACGTACAGGATTTCGGTACGCTCAGGGTAGTGGATTTTGTGGATTATGATCAGCTGCACAGAGAGGATAATGGTCTTTTCTCCACTGACCAGGCAGCTCTTCAGGCTTCGGAGAGTACGCAGATCCTGTGGCAGACCCTGGAGAAATCCAATGTGGACATGGTGGAGGAGATGACCAGCATGATGAGTTCTCAGAGAGCGCTCCAGAGTGCGGCGCAGATGCTCAAGATGTATGACAGGATTATGGAAAAATCTTCGGTGGATATCGGGAGAGTATAAGGAGGAAGAGCATGAATAAATCTTTTTATGTGGGAGCGATTGGGGCGGCACAGACGACCAAGCGTTTGAGCGTTATTGCAAATAATCTGTCAAATGTCAATAATACCGGCTTTAAGCCGAAAAAAGTGGCATTTTCCGAACTGATTGAGTATAACATTAAGGAGCCGGAGGAGGCAGTGACCAACCTGCAGGCAGGGGCCGGTACCAAGCTTGCAAGAACCTATACTTCTTTTGAGCCGGGGGCTTTTCAGCAGTCCGCTTCTGCCCTGGATTTTGTTATTGCAAAAAGAAACACCTTTTTCACGGTGCAGGATCCGGAGAGCGGAGATTTGAGCTATACCAGGGACGGACATTTTCACCGGGCCCAGATGGAGGATGGAAATTTTTATTTGATGACGGATTCCGAAAAATATGTGCTGGATACAAACGGACAGCGGATCCGGGTGGAGAATATGGAGGGCTCCGATACGGCGACGGAGGCCACGCTGCAGCGAATCGGCCTGGTGACATTTCAGTATCCCAGCCGCCTTATGAGCCTGGAGGCCAACGAATATGTCCCCTCGGATGCGGGAGTGCAGGCGATTCCCCTTGTGGAGGGGGAGAGGGCGAATGCTTTGGTCAGCGGGGCCCTGGAAGCTTCCGATACTGATATGGCAGAGGAGCTTTCCCATGTGATTGAGGCACAGCGGGCATTCAGCTATGCGCTTCGGATGGTAACCACTTCTGATGAGATTATGGGTACGATCAATGGGCTGCGCTGATAGGGAATGGATAAGCATGCTGTAGGCAGAAAGAGAGGCATACATGAAAATAAAAAACTATGAGGATATGAATCTTCAGGAGCTGGACGTGATGCGGGAAATCAGCAGTATCGGCACCAGCCATGCGGCTACGGCCCTGTCCAAGCTTTTACAGAAGGAGATCCGGATTTCCATTCCGACAGTCAGTATCCTGGGGTATAATGAAGCGCTGTCGCGGATTGGAAATGCGGAAGAAATCGTGGCGGCTACACTGGTGAAGATGGATAAGGATGTAGAGGGCCTGATGCTGTTCCTGTTCGATATGAATTTTGCCGGCACGGTGCTGAAGACATTGCTGGGACAGGAATTTACCTCCTTTGAAGAGATGGACCATCTGGCTTATTCGGCGCTGGAGGAGGTTGGGAATATCATTATCTGCTCCTATATCAACGCCTTTTCCAAGCTGGTGGATGTGGATATTGCACTTTCTGTGCCGAGTTCTACGGTTAATATGCTGGGGGGGATTTTGACGGTTCCCATTGCGGAATATGGTCATGAGACGGATAAATTGATGTACTTTAATGCAGACTTTGTGATGGAAGGGAAAAAGCTTTCAGACTGGCTGCTTATGCTTCCGGATATCAAGTCGTTAAATGCAATTTTAGGGAAACTAGGTGTCTGAGGATGGAAAAGGAACTAAAAGTAGGGATCGGCGATATGAAACTTACCAGGGGGGAAGGACGTATCATTACATATGCTCTGGGTTCCTGTATTGGAATTTCCTTTTATGATCCGGCCATTAAGCTGGGAGCGCTTCTGCATATTATGCTGCCGGAGCGTCAGAGCCCTACGGACAGCAGTCTGTTTAAATATGCGGATACGGGGATACAGGAGACATTAAGGAAGCTGAAGGCTTTTGGAATGGTGAAGCCCCGCACCATCGTCAAGATTGCCGGAGGGGCGAAGATGTTTGCAATCAAAGGAAATGCAAGCTTTGGCAATATCGGAGAACGCAACGCGGCCAAGGTAAAGCAGATCCTGCGGGCGGAGGGGCTGCGCCTTGTGGCAGAAGACACAGGCGGCACTTACGCCAGGACCATGTTGGTGGATGTGGCGACAGGCAAGGTGACGATTAAGTCCTTTGGAAAGCCGGAAAAATACCTATAGAGAGGAAGGGGAGCAAATGGTCGAGAACAATAAAAGCAATATCTTGCTGGAGTCGGGAACAAATGAGATTGAAGTTATGCGTTTTTCCGTAAGTGGAGAGTTTTACGGAATCAACGTGGCAAAGGTGCAGGAGATCATTATGGCGGAAAAGGTGAAGCCTATGCCTCATTCCCATCCTGCCGTTGAAGGCATCTTTAAACCCCGTGAGGAGTTGATCACCGTGATCAACCTGGTCTATTACTTATTTGGGGAGAGCAGGGAGCACGGGGAAAAGGATTTGTTCATTATCACCAACTTCAACCGTATGACGGTGGCATTCCGTGTGGAGAGCATTGAAGGGATCAGCCGTATTTCCTGGGGAGATATTCAGAAACCGGATAAAACGATCAGTAACGGAAATGAGGGAGTGGCCACCGGTATTGCCCAGTGCGAGGGGCAGCTGGTGACGATACTGGATTTTGAGAAGATCGTGGCAGAGATTGCTCCGGAGACGACGATCCAGGTTTCCGATGTGGAAAAGCTTGGCGCAAGACCTATTTGCGACAGTCCCATTGTTATTGCCGAGGATTCCATGCTTCTTCAGAAAATGATCGACGATTGTCTGGAGCGGGCCGGTTTTACTCATCTGATCAATTTCTCCAATGGCCAGGAGGCCTGGGATTATCTGCATTCCATCAAGAACGATTCTGACTTGTACGATAAAGTCAACCTGGTCATCACGGACATTGAGATGCCTAAAATGGATGGGCACCGCCTGACGAAGCTGATCAAAGATGATCCGCGTCTGAGACATCTTCCGGTTATTATCTTCTCTTCACTGATCGACGAGCAAATGCGGATCAAAGGGAAGGAACTGGGCGCAGACGAACAGATCGCAAAGCCAGAGATCGGGCATTTGGTAGGCCTTTTGGATATGATGCTGGGAAAATTCAACGAGCTTCGGCCCAAGCTTGATGCGGAAAAGTAGCTTTAGTGCAAAAAGGCAGGGCCTGGCTGATGCCTGAGGTTTTGTTTTCGGAACGGATCTTCGGGACAAGATAGGGGGTACATTTTGGCTACTATTATTACGGTTTCAAATCAAAAGGGCGGTGTCGGCAAGACGACGACTTCGGCGGCGCTGGCGGCCGGGATTGCGGCCACGGGTAAACGGGTTCTTGGTGTGGATTTGGATCCTCAGGGAAATCTGGGATTTTGCCTGGGGCTGGAGCCCTCCGATTCGCCCACGGTGTTAGATGCCCTGCAGGGCAAGGTGACGACAGCGGAAGCCGTGGGGCGGACAGAGTACTGTGATATCTTGCCTTCGGATATTTCCCTGAGCAGCGGTGTGGAGAATGTGGCTGCCGGGAGGCGGGAGTGCATTTTGAAGGACACGCTGGCTCCGATCATCGGCCTGTACGATTATGTGATTATTGATACGCCTCCGGCTTTAAATTTGCTGACGGTAAATGCCTATGTGGTTTCTGATTTCCTGATTATTCCCATGGGTACGGATATTATGAGCCTGGTGGGCCTGTCTCAGTTAAAGGAGACCATTGAGTCGGTGCAGAGCTCCTTAAATCCGGATTTAAAAGTCATGGGAATTCTTTTAACCAGGTTCAATAAGCGCACACTTCTTGCAAAAGATGTGCTGGAGATGGCAGGGCAGCTGGCCGCACAGATCGGAACCGTGGTTTTTGAGACCAAAATACGAAACGGCGTTGCGATTGCGGAAGCGCCGGCCCATGGAGAGAGCATTTTTGAATATAGTCCCCGTTCGGCGGCGGTACAGGATTACCAGGGCTTTCTGGAGGAAATTGCCGAAACGATCCATCTGAAGGAGGTAAGATAAAATGGCAAAGAAGACAAATAAAACATCACATGTGTTGAATTTACTGACAAATGGGGCGCCGGAAGGAGAGGAAGCGAAGGAGTCCCAGAGCCCTTCCGGAAAGGAAACAGGAGCGGCGGCGCCGGAAAATAAGGTGATTGTCGTGAACGAGACCAGTGAGAATGAAAAGCTTTCCAACGAAATAAAGAATCGCCTGGAGGCGCAGCTGGAAGCCGAGGAGGCCGAGGCAAAGGTGTCCGGAACGGTCGGTCAGGAAACGGAGGAGCAGGCCTTATCAGAAGCGGTTCCGGCGGAATCTGCCCCTGAGGAATCTGCCACCGCAGCCGGGGAGGAAGAACAGGGAACCGGCGCGGCAGCCGGGAAGGAGGAGCCCTCCAGACAGCGGGCTTACAATATGCTGAATGTCATGGAACGGCTTCTTGCCGATATGGAAGGTGAGATGGAAAATGAGATGCGTCAGAATGGAGTCTGCATGTGCGACCGCTGCCGCGCCGACGTCCAGGCCCTGGTGCTCACCAATATGCCGGCTAAATATGTCATCGTCGACAGCAGCAACGCTTCGCCGATCCTTGGATATCACAAGAACCGTTACAAGCTCGCAATGCTGACGGAGATTTTGAAGGCCTGCGGCAAGGTCAAGGAGTCTCCGAGACATTAAAAACAGAGTCCCCCTCTGTCATTTGACGGAAGGGGATTATTTCTTTTTCTTATGAATCCTGGAAATTCGCCGATATTTTAGTTAGATAAAATAGTTATGCCAAAAGAAAGCAAGTTTAAAGAAAGGAGACTATAGATGGCAAGTGTATCTAGTACGACAAGTAGTTTGAGCGGAACCTTACGTGGGTTTGGCGGCATGGCGTCCGGCATTGACCGTGATTCCATCATTGAGCAGATGTCCCTGGGGACGAATACGAAGATTCAGAATCAGAAGAATGCGATTACCAGCCTTACCTGGAAGCAGGAGGCGTTCCGGAGTATTATTGACAAGATTTTGGATTTGCAGGACAATTATCTCTCCTATGCGGCCACCAGCAGCGTGATGGATTCCAGCCTGTTTGCAAAGAGCGTGATCACTGCCAATGGTGACGAGAAGATTTCCAAGTATGTCAGTGTCAGCGGCTCCTCTGATTTGTTGGAGTCCATGTCGGTGAAAGGGGTATCGCAGCTTGCGTCAGCGGCCAATGTGCAGTCGAAAGCCATGGGAAGCGGAGCCATTGAGACAGAGATGAGCTATTCCAGCCAGCCCAAGACCTCGAACTTGAGCGGTACGAAGCTGGTGTTCGGCCATTACGGCGACAAGGAGAAGTTTTATGAGAATGGGACTTTCACCTTCCCCACTTCTTACAAGGATCCCGAGACGAACAAGACGGTAGATATCAATTATATCGCGGAATCGGAAGAGGATTTTAAGAAGCTGGCCGCGGATCTGAATAAGGCCATTGAGGTAAACAAGTTCAAGCTCTCCGACGATGTGACCATCCAGTTTGAGGCGGACGGCACCAACCTGAAGATGCATTATGCGACCGTGAAGGGCGGAACTTCAAAGTTTGAAATAGATGATTCTCCTGACGGGCGGACGAAGGCGGCAAGCGAGGCCAAAGCCAATGGTTTTGTGATCCGGGAGGCTTCCTCTGCTTTGAGCGCTTTAGGCTTTGACAAGGATCACACGGATGACAGTGATCCGGACAATCCGGTCGGCGCCGTAAGCGGGGAAAGGGGCTATACCCTGGAGGAATACAACAGCCATGTGGTGGATACGAAAAAGAGCAGCATCCACATTTATGACAATATGGCTGATTATCTGAAGGGCAGGAAGTTCACAGTCACCTACGGCGGGCAGAGCAAGCAGGTGGAGCTGATTACCGAGGCGGATGCAAAAGAACTGTCGGAGGCAGGGGCAGATCTCGATAAGCTGTTTGCAGAGAAAATGGAAAAGAATCTGGCGAAGGCTTTGGGAACAGGGAAGATAACGGTGTCTGCTGATAAGGCTACAGGGAAGATTTCTTTCAGCGATGCAAAGAACGAGGGGGCGACCCTCACGATCAATTCCGGCGACTACGCTGTCCGGAAGGAAACAGGCCTGGACAAGATGAGTTCCAATAAAGTCAGCTTGGACAGCAGTTTATATGACAACCGCACCAGGCTTTTTGGCGAGGATGCCGCAGATTGGACGAAAGACGAATTTGCCGCTAAGCTGGAGAATTTTACAATCAACGATGTAAAGATCAATGCGACGGCCGACATGACTGTCAATCAGCTTCTGAACAACATCAATTCCTCTGAGGCCGGAGTGAAAGCGACTTATCTGAATACCAGCAATAAGTTCACCCTTGTCAGCAAAGAGACCGGCTCCGGGCGGGAGATCAGCCTGGGCGGAGGAGCAGAGGAGATTTTCGGGGGCGAGAGCGTCGACGGCGAGGATGCGGTGATGTATGTGGATTACGGAACCGGTTCGGCCGAGAGGATTGTGAGTTCTAGCAATACCTTTGACATGGATGGCCTTAAGATCACGGTGTCCGGTGAATTCGGCATTGCAAAGAATTCTGCGGGTGAGATGCTGGACAGCAATGGAGATCCGCTGGTAGAAAAGGGAGGGGCGACACCCCAATTTGACAATACCGAGTCATTGACCTTTACCGCCGCCGCGGATGTGGATAAGGCGACAGAGGCGGTGAAGAAGTTCCTGGAGGATTATAACGCCCTGGTCAAGGCGATCAATACGGAGATCACCACCAAGCCGGACAAATCCTACGGTCCTCTGACAGACGATCAGAAGGATGAGATGAATGAGACCTCCATTGAGAACTGGGAGAAGAAGGCGAAGTCGGGGCTTTTGTACAACAACAGTATTATGCGGGATCTGAGCTTGGATGTCCAGGGGGTCTTGACGAAGGTCATGGGAGGCGGCATTTCCTATGATGATCTGGAAGAGGCCGGGATCACCATGTCGGACGATCCCTACGACGGCGGCACGCTGAAGTTTGACGAGGCGAAATTCAGAGCGGCCATGAAGGACGACCCGGAGAAGGTGGGCAGGGTTTTCGCCGGGGACGGAGGGATAAACAAAGGGCTGGGGGGAGTTGTGAATGACACCCTGAAGCAGTATGCGACCCGCTACACATATCTGAACGGCGGCTCCTACGGACGCCTTGTGGAGGAGGCGGGCTCGGAGAAGTGCGTGCTGTCCCTGCAGAATAATACGATCTATAGGCAGCTGAAGGATATGCAGGAGAGCCTGGCCAATCTGCAGAGCAAGTTAAAGACGGAGCAGGATCGTTATATTCAGATGTTTACAACCATGGAGAAAGCGATCAGCAGCATGAACAGCCAGTCCAGCTACCTGTCATCCATCTCAGGCTGACGGGATTGACAGTCGGGAGGAAACAAAATGAATGGATACCAGAAATACAAGGCGCAGAGTGTTTACTCCATGTCCGGCGCGGAGTTGCTTGTCCTGTTGTATGATGAGGCGCTTAAGCGGATGCGGATGGCGGAGTGTGCTTTGGAGGATAAGGATTACGGTGTGTTTGACAACTGCATCACCCGCACCGTCCGCATTGTCCGCTATTTGAACTCCATCCTTGACATGGAGCAGCCCATCAGCCAGGAGTTTAGAACCATCTACGAGTATATGTTCTTTGATCTGAGCGCGATCAAGGCCGGCAGGGAGCGGAGGAAAGAGGACATTGCACAGGTGATCCGTGTTTTGAAGGAATTCCGGGATGGATTTGAGGAGGCAGGGAAACAGGTACAGGGTGTGCGTACCGCGACGGCAAAGAGTGTTACTGGATAGGTGGGGCCATGGCGTTAGACTTAGAACAGGTGATGCTCCTTCTCCAAAAGCGTTATAATTCCCTGAAACGTGTGGATGAATTGACGGATGAACTTCGGAGCGCCTTTGACAGGCACGATGAAGTTTCCGCTTCCCTGCTTCTGGATATGAGGGCAGAAGAATTGGCAGAGGTGGATAACAGCCAGGGCCGGATCTGGGATCTGGCCGGGGCTGGGAAAGAGGATGCAAGAGAAGTCCGGAGATTGATGTACAATGATCCCTTTGCCGTCCCCAAGACAGACTGTTGGGAAGAAAATAAAATCTTTGAAGTGCGGCGGAAGACGGTTCAGCTTCTGGAACAGCTGCAGGACAAAGACCGCCGCATGAATCTGAGTGCGGGGGGTGAGAGATCATATTATAGGACAAAAGAGAAATGATACCAGAAAAAAGGTGTCCGAAGATTGATAAATATCATTGAAAGGAGGAAATTAATATGTCAATTAGTGGTATATCGGGCGGCGGCTATGGATATGGCTATTCATCTTCCATCAATAACCTGCTTCAGCTGTCGTCACTTAAATCGACTGCTTCCTACAGTGCAATCAGTGCGGTTAACCGTGTATCTTCTACAAACAAAAACACCTCGGCATATGCCAGTGTGACCAGCTTTTTAAAGGATTATCAGTCCGAACTGACCGGCCTGGAGGCGGCGGCGGCTAAGCTGCAGACAAGTGTAAGCGGAAATGTCTTTACGGAGCTGGAGGCCGGGTCTACAGATGAAGCTGTGGCGACAGCCCAGAGATCCTGGCGTTTAGAGGCGGGCCTGGATGTGGATCTGGAAGTCCATGCGGTTGCCCAGTCCCAGAGAAATGTCAGTGTCGCCAATCTTGCAACGGATCAGGCTGAGGAGGATATGGAGTTTGAGATTGCGGGCCCTGGCGGCAATCAGACGATCTCCATCAGCAGCACCAATGCCAATGGGACAAAGAAAACGTATAAACAGATGTATCAGGAGGCGGCTAAGGCAGTCAATGCAAATTCCAAAACGGGCGTCAAGGCCTCCGTGGAGGGCGAGAACGGAAAAGTGTCTCTGGTACTCACCGGAAAGAATACAGGGGAGGCCAATAGCTTCAGCGTCTATGGAAAGACAGGCGCGGCCGCGGGGCTGGAATATATCGACCGTGCGGCTTCAGATGCAAGCTATACAGTGACCCAGAATGGATATTCCCAGAGTTATACTTCAGACACCAACAAAGTAAGCATTGCTTATGGCAGAGTTGATGTGGAACTCAAGAAAGAGGGAAGTACCAACATCTATTCCGGTGTCGATACGGATCGGATTACGGATGCGGTGCAGGATCTGGTAGACAGCTATAATTCTGTCACCAACCTTTTAGAGGCAAATTCCGGCCGCGGCAGAGGGACGGCGGCTCATCTGACTTCTTTCCAGAGAGGCATGGCCCATGAGAAGACTCTGGCGGCTCTTGGCATCACGACCAACAAGGCGGGAGACCTGGTTCTGGACAAGGAGAAGCTCACAGAAGCATTGGAAAAGGACTACGATTTTGTGGTAGATACTTTAGGCGGACAGTTTGGCCTCGCCGAGAAGGCGGCGGAGAAAGCAGACAGAGCTCTTTCTGATTCTGTGCAGAGAATCGTGAGCAACGATTTGGGTGGGAACACATCGAGTTCTTCTGGTTCCGGCGGCAGTGCGGGAAGTGCGGCCAGCGCAGGGAATGCCTATACGCAGTTCGCAAATTTTGTCTCTGGAGGAGCCTATAATCTGGCGAATTATTATGCAGTTGGCATGTTGTTAAATACGATGGCCTGAAGAAGGCCCCAGAAGACAATTTGAGTGATAGGAATAGCGGGAGAGGGGATCCCTTTCCCGTTTTCCTTATATGCGAGAAATGCGGAAAGGAAAAAATGCGGTAAAGCTTTTTATGAATAGCAAAGGGTGAAGATGAAAGATGAATCAGGTTCTGTTTGAGGGACGGCTGCTGGTCAATATGATCAGCACATTGTTGCATAAGGGAGCGCTCCAGGTGCGATATGGACGTGTCAATTGGGAGCGCATATTCAGAACAGCGGACTACCATCGGGTTGCCAATATTATTTATTTAGGACTTTTGGGAAATGGCGACATGGTTCCGGAGCGCTGGATGGGCCGTTTTTTTGACCGATATCAGGAAGCGTTGATTGGCGGCGGAGGCTGTGAGACGGCAGAACAGGAGATTCTTGCTCTTTTAGATGCAGAGGGAGTGCCCTGTGTTGTTTTATCTTCTGCAACGATACGCGGTTTATATGAATTGCCTGAGACAGCAGACATGAGCCCTCTTCGCCTATATCTGAGTACAGAAAATTATATTTTGGTAAAAGGGTTTTTGGTTGATTTGGGATATGAGACGATCCAAAATTATTCCGATTACGGAGAGCGCATGCACCGGATTTCCGGTATGAATGTGGACATCTATCAAAAACTGCCTTTTAAGACAAAATATTATGAAAAGGGCATGCGGGAGCTTGCCTTTCGTGCGCGGGTGAGGGCGGGGGGAACAGGCGTCAGGATATTTTATCCGGAAGACCGGCTGGTGTTTCGATTGGCATCGGCGGCTTACCAGTATGTCGAGGATGCGCTGATTCTTCGGGATATGTTGGATTTGTTTTTGTATCATAAGGCTTGGAGAGATCAGCTTAATCATGGATATATAAAGAAAAAACTTCAGGGATTTCACGTAGATGTCCTGGCTGATAAGCTTTTGAGGCTGTCCTATATGTGGTTCGGAGAAAAAGAAGATAAAGAGTACATGCAGACAGTGGGAGAACTGATGGAAGACCTGACTCCTTTCGATATTTTAGAAAACCGTATTTTTAGCCGGGGGGAGCAGGGAAAGGATAAGGAAACGGATCCCCAGGTTCTTGGCTTAACCAGGCTTTTAAATAAAGAAGAAGAGAGAGAAACAAAAAAGGCTAAGAGAGAAACACGCCGCAAAAAGAAGGAAGAAAAGAAGAAGGCAAGAGGACGGTTCTGGCGCTGGGTATTTCCGGATTATAAATATATGTCCGGCTTGTATCCTGCTCTTGAGAAAGCGCCGTTTTTACTTCCATTTTATTGGTTGTCACGGAGCATACGTCTTCTAATTGGAATGTCAAAAAATAGTAATAAAGAAGACCAATAGCGTTTAGGCTATTGGTCTTCTTTATTACTATTTGTCATGATGATCGTCAGAAGAATGAATATGGGAGAGCGTGTTTTGCAGAGAGAGGAGCGAATCTGTCGACGGCGCCAACGCACCTTGGTTAATCTGCTCCGCCTCTGACAGTTCCTCACGCAGAATAGATACATGCTTAGGGGCATCAATGGCAACCCGCACACCGTCTGCCGCACACTCTAAGATCGTAATACGAATATCGTTTCCGATTAAAAAACTTTCACTTTTTTTGCGTCGTATGATCAGCATATCTCCTCTGTCTCCCTGTCTATGCTTTCATTTATAACCGAAAAAGAGTCGAACCTGTGACGATACTGATAAGACGGATCGGAAAGAATCACTTGCATGCCTTTGCGGGTAATGGGATCAATGACCAAGGGACATTTCAGGTTTACCGTACTCTGCAGATATTCCGCCTGGTTACGTATATTGCAGATCGCGTAGTAGGAAAGCTCCTCCGCATCCTCCGCATCCAGGAAAGAAAGCTCGGCCTCTGAGAGAACCGGAGCGTAATCCGGATAAAAAATCAAAGGGTTGACGATCGCAAAGACAATCTCCGGACGATCTGTCGCCAGCATTAATAAAACCGTATCGTCTCCTTCCGTAAGGCTGAGCAGTAAATAATGCTTCAAATCCTGGAAACCGAAGATTCCGTCTGGAAACGTGATTAAATCTTTCTCCTCGTATTCAATTTCTCCGTATGCATCGGTCTCAATTATCATAATAGTGGTATACTCCTAAGCTAACAAATTCATAAAACCGTCATCGTCGAACTTCTCGGGGGGAACATAATTGTGTCCGCCTAGATACTCGAAATGCACTTCGGGACGCTGTGTCATGACAGTCATGGTCAGAGGAGGAAGGAACGCAACCTCTCCGCTGGAAACACGGAACTCAAAGGCCCCACGCTCCATCGTGTAGGCGGAACGACTTTCAGCGCTGACAGCTGCCTGGACATCACGGGAAGATACCGTGTTGGCAGCGGAAGTTTGCGTGATTTCCGAAGAGACAGACCGGTTGCCGGAAGCGTCTGCTGCGGGGGCGGTATCCGGCTTCTGAGGAGAACCGCCTTCAACCGTTCCAGGGCGAGAGGAAGATGATGAAAGGGTTTGCTGCGACGATTGGGCGGAAAAAGCGCGGTTGATTTGTTTTACAAAACTATAATCAGCGCCTGCCTGTGTGCTCCCAGAAGAGTGCTGCGACTGGAAGGCTCTCATGCGGGCAATAGCCTTTCTGCGTTCCAAATCAACGGAATCCGAAGAAACAAGGCGTGCGTTCTGCGTAAAACGAACAGATTGATAGGGCGTAGTCGTGATTTTTAAAAGCTGTCCTGTCATAAGAATACCTCCTTTCTTGAAAAAAATGTGAATATCGATTAACTCATAAAATCAAATAAGGACATTCCCATAATACTGGAGCTTACTTTCAAAGCGGCCGTATATGAACGATTATATGCATACATCTCCATAATAGCTTCATAAGGATCGGCTCCGAGTTTTTCCTTATACTGGGTTTCCAGATTTAATTTGTCATCCTCCAGCCTGGTAAGCGTAGTTTCGAGCTGACTGCTTTTGCTGCCAAGGCTGCTGTACGCTTTGCCGAGTTTATCTGAGGTGGCCTGGGCCTGTTCGAGAATGCCGCCCATTTTTTTCAGGAATTCCTCTTTGTCAATGGAAGATGCGCCGCCTGTCGCATCAGTACCTCCGGTATGGGCCCGGTCATTGTCTAAATAAGCCATGTATTTATTCATGGTGATGATACCCTGGCCGAGAACTCCGATGGCGCTGTTGGCAAGCGCTTTCCCAATTTCAGTTGCGGAAGCAGGATTTGTCGCCATAGCATCGGAAGAAATATCCGTCAGCACATTCATACCTCCGGTGTAGGTATCAAGCAGAGTCTTTGTATCATGGATGGAGCCGTAACCCACATCCACATGGCCCTGCTCCTTCATGGCCTTTTGGAGATCCGCTTCTGTTCCCTTTATTAACTCGAAAGTGTATTCGCCGCCCTGTTCTTTCATCTGAAACTGAAATTCCGTAGCCGACGATGCACCGGCAAACTTATGGCTGTAGGTCAAAAGCATTGTATTGTCCTTGGAATCATAGGACAGGGCAAAAGGAGTCGTGGAAAGGTCATTGCCGCCAAATACATAAAAACTTTCATATTTGGAATTTAAATTGTTGATCATGGACTGCTGTTTCTGAATCAAATCATCCCGGATGGTTCCTACAGTTGTAGAAACCTCATTGTTGGAAGAGTTCATGATATAAGAAATTTTGCTCGCAGCATTATCCTGTCCCGTGGCCAGGACGCTCTGAATTGTGCGGATCCCCTGCTCCTGCTGATTAAGCCGGTTGTCAATGTCGGTCAGCAGCTGCTTTTTGCTTAGGACATCCTGATATTCTGTATCCATCCGCTGTCCGGAATAGTAAGCCAGAGGGTTCTCGGCCCCGTTCTCATAGGCCTTGCCGCTGGAGATCTTGTTCATGCTTTTATTTAACTGACTGTGGACATCATTTACCGCGGAAGTATACTGTCTGTAGATAGATGTGTTTGTTACTCTCATTGCCATAACGGGCACTCCTTTCCACCGGTTTTATAATTATCTGCCGACGAGACCGGTGTTGTTGATCAAAGTATTCAATGCTTCGTCCAGCGTCGTCATCAGACGGGACGCCGCGTTATAGGCAGCCAGATAGGTCATCATATTGGACGCTTCTTCGTCTAAACTGACGCCTGAGACTGAATCCCTGGAATCCTGGATACCATTTAATATTGTTACATTGGTCTTCAGAGAAGACTGATTGTGAGAGGAATCTGTGGCCAATACCGTAGACACATTGCTGATATAACCGGAAAAAGTTTTGTCTCCCAGATCAATGCCGTCATAAGGCGGATCATTCTTGCTGTTAAAAGAGACGGACATAGCCCGCAGCATGGCAAGAGCCGTATCGTTGGCGTTGTTTTTATCTCCGGTATCCGAAAAACCTTTCCCCAGTTCTACGGTGCCGTCTGTCCACTTGGGATTGATGCCGATCGTGGCGGCGGTAATGCCATTAATATCAGGAGTGCCATTCGCAGAGGCAACCCTGTTCACCATAAGATAAGCGTCTGTTTTGCCGTAGCTGCCCTTAATATTCAGATTATTCATGACTGTGGCGAAGCTCTTGGCCAGATTATCCAGATGGTTGGTATAATACTGATACCCGTGCGTATCTGCCAGTTCAATATCTACAGGAGCATCAGCCTTTTTGCCGCTGAGCATATTCAGGCTGGCCTGAATGGAACCGCCGCCGAACATACTGTCACTATTGTCGTCATTGCTGCCGCCAATGACGACATCCGTCTGGCCGCCTGCGGGAGCGCCCGTGAATTTGGCGGTTACATTCAGATTGGGATTGCCGGCGTCTGCGCCCGGGACAATTTCTAATTTGCCGTAGTTTTGTTTGGCAGACCCTTCCGTACCGCTGATTAAGGTTAAAGACTGGCGGTTTCCGCCGTTCTCATAAATCATATCGACATATAAATCGTCGGGCCAATCCTTATCGTCTTTGTGGGCTGCATCTTTACTATACCGAACCTCAATAGGAATATAACTGGAAAGCTCATCCAAAAGAACATTTCGTTCATCCATGAGTTCCAAACTCGGCTGCCCGAAAATCTGATTGTGTTTGATTTGACGGTTTAATTCGCCGATTTGTTTTAAAATATCATTGACCGTCTGCTCGGCGCCGTTCTGGTTGGTTCCCTCGCCGTCGAGACGCTCAAACTCCTGCTTTTTTGCCTCTTCGATCTTCTGTGCGGAGAGATTGAGGAGATTGGTCAATTTCTCCATGCGCAGCCGCAGTTCACTTTCAAAAACCTTGTCGTTAACCTTGGCGGGATCCTGGGCAAGGTTCAAAGTGTTTTGGATATCGTCGAAAGCAGAACGGATTCCGGCGATATTGCTCTCATCCAGAAAACGGGACAAAGAATCCAGGGAAGTCTGCATCGCATCCGCATAACCGGACTTTTCCATCTGGGATCGATATTGTGCATCCAGAAACGGATCGCGGATTTGAGTGACCTTATCCATGGAAGCACCATACCCCACCGTGATCTCCGAACCGTTCATATAGTGGGAAATGGGGTTGGTATAATTCAGGCTGGAGGTTTCCAGCTGCTGGCGGGTATATCCCACCGTGTTCATATTTGAAAGGTTCTGGCCGGTGATATCCAAACGCTTCTGATTGGCCTGCAGGGCTGAAAGCGCTGTGGTAAAACCGGCAAAAGTAGCTCGTACCATATCGTTTTTCCTCCTTGTTACACGTAGCGGTCATGGAAATGGGAAGAACCGTTGATTTCCGGAAAGGTGTTCTGGCTGTTTACTCCCAGAATATGCTCAAACTCCCGTAAACGCACTGAAACAATGCGGCTGGATGACTCCTCCGCATCGGCCAGTTCTTTCAACAGCTGTTCCATCTTGGAAAAAAGCGGGGAAAGGACAGAGCGCTCTCTCTCCGTCGCCGCCGCAAGAATCTGGCGGAAGGTCAGATCCGTCCACCCAAGGTCGGATGCCTGACGGCCTCTTAACTGTTCCAGCCCGCGGAGCTTAAGGAGCAGGGCCTGCTCTTCCTTTAAAAAAGAATCCATCTTCCCGTGCTCTCCGGCGGAAGCTGTCTCTGCCTTGGCCTTTTCCGCTTCTGTAAGTTTTTCAATGATTTTGGATAATTCCTCCAATGTGTGAATAAAAGAATCGAAAATCACTACCCGGTCTTCCTTATTATTCATCCTGTGATGCCTCCTGGTTTATCGGCCCTGAAACGGATCAGTAACAGAGCATCCGTTTTGCGATCTGTCCGGCATCCGGTGTATAGGTTCCGGCTTCTGCCTGACGGTGCAGCTCCTCTACCCGGGTGCTGTCCGCTGCGGGAGTGGAAATCTCCTTTGCCGCTTCTTTGGCTAAAAGCCTGGCAAATTGTTTCGTGTCTGACGGATACTGTGTCTGGTGAAGAGTCAGCTTATCATAACTGCGGACACTCTCTGCGGTCTGCTGCTTCACCGGTTCCGGCATGGAGGAGGCTGTACGGTAAAAGGAATAATCTCTCCCTACCATACTGGTTCCATATAATTTCACATTCATAACTAATACCCTCCTTTCAATGCAGCCTGATTACAGCATGCGGCTGTACTTACATAAATTATCGACAGTTTTTTCTGCAACATAAGCTGAGGCAAAAAATGTTTTTACCTTTATAAAAAATGAAAAACTGTCGATATATATTATTGATATTGTAATTTTGTGCCTGGACGGACGAAATCGGCCTGTCCGTGGGGGCGCGGAAGCTCCTCAGGTATGCTTTTATGGAGGTACTATGGCTAACATTTTGCAAGTGACTAATCCGGTAAATGACAACGGCCGGGGTACAATAAATACACAGACAAGAAATCTTTCTGAAAACCAGCAGGTTCACAACCCTGTGGATCCGACCAGAGTAGTGCGGGCGGATGGACAGACGGGGAACCGGGCCGGTGACGCCATGAGCGAAGCGGCCAATGCCATTGTAGATTACGAAAGTAATTATGGCGCATTTATCAAGCGGCTGGGGGAAGGGCAGGAGCTTCCAAGACTATTAGAACAGTTTTTCCAGGCGGAGAACGCCTCCGTCCTTTTCTCGGGGGAAGAGGCGGCAGGGCCGCTTTTAGAGCAGCTGTTTTCTTCGATGCAGATGAATTCGCCGGAAGAACTTCTGGCATTTCTGCAGACCCAGATGGCGCAGCAGGCAAAATTTTCAGGGACATTTTTCGACGGCCTCAGGAAGCTTCTCAGCGAGAACCGCAGCGAATCGGCGAAGGAGGCGGTGCTTTCGTTCCTGCGAAGCTACAACAGCATGTCCTCCGGGGAACATACATTGAAACAGATGAAGTCCCTGGCAGATGATATCGGGAGGCTGATGCTCAGGCAGTTCAAGGGAGAGTACCAGGATATTTTGGACGATATGGACTGGGATGCTCCCGGCGGACAGACCAGAGACAATTCTGCGGTGCTCAACCAGCGGCTGATTCCGTTCCTGGCCGGATATATATCGAAGACGCATGATTACGGCCCTGTCCGCAGTGCGGTTATGCTTTTTATTTTCCACTCTGTCCAGTACGAAGAGGGAGGCCAGGACAGGCTCGCGCAGTTGTTTGACAGATTGATGCGGATCCGCGGTTTTGACCAGATATTTGATAAAGAAGAGGCTTACGGAGAGCTTGCAAAGCTCATGTCCGGGGCAGAGAAGCCGGAGGACGGCTTTGCAGATGCTTTTTCCGGGCTGATCGGAAAGGGAGCGGACGGCGCGGCCGGTTTGGAAAACATCCAGCAGTTCTATAATATTATGAACGGTATGCTGGTAAATGAGAGCGTCTATCTGCCTTTGCTGCATCTGCTGCTTCCTTTTCGCTTTGAGGAGGAGCAGGTGATGTCGGAGATGTGGGTGGATCCGGATGCCGGCGATGAGGAGGGCGAGGGCCGCCGGATCAAGATGCTTCTGAAATTTGACATCCGGAATTTGGGGCGCTTTGATTTGGCGCTTATGTTGGAAAACCGTCAGGTGGGAATGCAGCTTTATGTGCCGCCGGCCCTTACGGAGCGGTCAGAACGGATCAGCCGGGATGTGGCGAACATCTTCAAAAAAAGCGGCCTCAAGGTGGATCAGCTTTTGGTTCGCGAGAAAAAGGGCGATTTAAAGGTGATGGATGTATTTCCGGAAATTCGGGAAAAAGAGAGGACGATCAATGTCAGAGTTTGATGATTTGATGAAGCGGAAGGCCGTGGCCTTAAAATATGACCCGCAGAAAAACGGCGCACCGGTGGTGGTGGCCTCCGGTATGGGCTATCTGGCGGAGAGGATCACGGAGACGGCCATGGAGGCGGGCGTGCCGGTTTACGAGGATGATTCTCTTGCCACGATGCTGACTCAGCTGAAGCTTGGGGCTTCTATTCCGGTAGAATTGTATCAGGCTATCGTGGATATCTATGTCTATTTCCTTGGCTATGTGCCGGAGGAAGAGGGGCCGGAGCCCGTCTCGGAAGAGGAGGAAGTGGTTTAGCGGGCGGCTTGACCGACAGGGATTTTTACGTTATAATGATTTAAGATATTTTTATAGAAAAAGACAAATCAAGAAGATTACTGAATCCTTAAAAGGAGCGATGCGATATGAGTACAGTGACGTCCATTGATCAGGTGCGTCCGGCGAGCGGGCAGAATATCTATCAGAATACTGCAACGGCGGCAAATACTTCCCGGAGTTTTCAGGCGGTTTTTGATCAGGAGGTCTTGAACCAGGTTCGTCAGGACAAAATTTCTTCCTCGGACAACGGCCAATATGATGAGATTTTTGCACAGGCTTCGGCCTGTTACAATCTGCCGGTGGCGCTTCTTAAGGCGATCACAAAAGTGGAGTCCGATTTTAATCCAAATGATGTTTCCTCCAAGGGGGCGAAAGGCCTCATGCAGCTGATGCCAAGCACGGCGGAGGAGGTGGGGGTGACAGACCCTTTTGACCCCTGGCAGAATATTATGGGGGCGACGAAATATATTAGGAAGCAGTTGGATCGGTTCGGAGATCTGCGGACGGCCTTGGCTGCATACAATACAGGCCCCGGCAACGTGAAAAAATACGGCGGCGAGCCGGATTACTGCAAGCGTTATGTGGATAAGGTTCTTGCCTACATGGGAGAGGCAGAGGTGGATACCAGCGCTGTGGGCGCCGCCTACGATGTGCTGGCCAATCAGGGAAGTCTCTATGGCAGCGCCCTTGGAAATTTTGGAAATAGTTACTATAGTGCGCTTGGCAGCCTGGGAAGCTACGGCCTGGCCGGAAGTCTGGGCAATTCCTTTGGCCTGCTTGGAAGCCAGAGCAGTTCTTATAGTATGCTGGGGGGGCTGGGAATGCTTGGAGGACTGAACAGTTCCTATGGTTTGCTGGGCGATTCATCTGGTTTGCTTGGCAGTTACGGAAGTGGGTTGGGTTTGTCGGGGAGTTCTTCCTATGGCTCTTTGTACGCGCTCTCCGGGCTTCTCTCCACCAGCAGCAGTACAGATGGGGATACGGTTACGCTCAGCAGAGAGGGCTTTAACAGCCTGATTGAGTTGATGCGGATTCAGGCGATGATGAGTGCAGAGCAGACGGTCGGAACCATGTCCCTGCTGTAAAAGACAGGAGGAGTATTTCTATGGTACTTAAGGATTGCAGCCGATGTATGGTATATACGCCACAGGGGAAGACGCTTGGTACGGCGGAAGTGGTGCATACGAGGGATTATATCACGATCTATTTTGATATTTCCGGTTTGCAGGACGTTCGCATGCGTACAGTTATAGATTTTTATGACGACCGGGTGGGGATGATTCGGGCGGTCTGTGAGCTGGTAGTCCGGCGGAATCCTTCTTTCCCTTCTATGCCTTATCCCTGGATGGCAGATTGCAAGATTTTAGAGGTGAAGGATAGTCTGCAGAGGCAGCAGGATATCCGGGCGAGGGTGAAGATGGATATGGGCTTTACCTCGGAGAACCATGGTTTTTTTTACGGTGTGATTGAGAATATCAGTGCAGGCGGATTCTTCATGAAGACAGCGATGCCCTTGGATCGAAATGAAATGGTCAGCTTTCAGCACAGTTTCCGTACAGCGCTTCGCACCTTCCAGGCCCGGGTCATCCGGATGCAGCGGCTTGGAGATGAGTATGGCTATGGCTGCCGATTTGTTGATTTAAATGAGAATGCGGAAGCTGTCGTCCGCGAATATGTATATAAGGTGCTGAAGGAGAAAGAACGGAAAAGACGTCAGTCTTCATAAAAATGTATTTACAAGGTGATGATGACAGAAAAAGGCATGTGCATGGTGCAGATGCTTTTTCTGTATAAAAGGCCGCATCAGGAATGTGTCGTTTCGGACAGAGGAGCAGATTATGAAGATTAATTTAGTGATGATTGTAAAAAATGAAGAGCGGAGTCTGAAACGGTGCCTCCAGGCAGCCCGTCCGGTTGTGGATGAGATGATTGTGGTGGATACAGGCTCCACAGACCGGACCGCAGAGCTGGCAAAAGAGATGGGGGCGAAAGTCTATGAATTCACCTGGGTACAGGATTTCTCTGCCGCCCGGAATTTTGCCCTGGAGCAGTCGGATGCCGACTGGAATCTGGTCCTGGACGCGGATGAATATCTGAGACCTGTGAAACGGAAGGTCTTGATGGAGAGTATCGGCAGATGGAATAAGCGGTACGGGGAAGGGAAGTGGATGGGGGCGGTTTTGCAATTTGATGCTTATCGGGACGAACAGGAGAAATCTTCTGTTAGTATCCATTCGTCCTTGATGCCGCGTATGCTGCCAGAGGGAGTACGCTATCGGGGAATCATACACGAACAGCCGGACAGTGATTTTCCTTGTGTCCAGATTCCGCTTAAAACAGATCATGACGGTTATTTGTTGGAAGGGAAAAGTGAACGGAATTTGGAGTATCTAAAGGAGGCGGTTAAGCAGGAGGCAGAAAACCCCTATTATTGGTATCAAATGGCGATTACACTGCGGGATGTCGGAAAACTGGAGGAGAGTTTGCCTTGGTTCCGGAGGCTGCGTCAGAGGGGAAGGCAGGATATTGGATACTGGGCAGACGGGATCCTGCGTTATCTGTACACGCTGATGGACTTAGAGACCGCAGAAATGCTGGCAGAAGCAAAGGAGGTCATTGAGCATACACAGCCGGCACTTGGAAAAAGGGCTGATTTCTGTTTTGTCTGTGGGATTTTCTACACGAAACTGGTGCTTTCCGATGTGCGGCGTTATATCGAGTACCTTCCCCGAATCGAAGAAAGTTATTTGGAGTGTCTTCGGATCGGGGAGCATCCGGAGATGGAGACGGTGACTGGGACGGGTTCCTTCAAAGCCGCCTACAACCTGGGACTCTGGTATGAGCTCTCCGGGCAGCCGGAAAAGGCCGGAAGCTATTATCGCAGATCGGCCGGGGAAGGATACGGGCCGGCGAGAGAACGGTTGAAATTGGTGTGAAGGAGATATGAAACTTACTGACCGGGAGGATAGGTTTCGGGATTCTTCAAGGGGGGGGGGTTATGGATTTAAGTTATAGACCAAAGCAGTAAATCAGCTAAAGAAGAAAACAGCAAAAATAGTGACCTGCTAAGGGGAGGTGCCAAATGGCGAGGACAGTAGGAATAGGAATACAGGATTTTGGGAAAATCATCCGAAACAATTGTTTTTATGTGGATAAGACCGCATTCATTAAGGAATGGTGGGAAAACCAGGACGACGTAACCTTGATTACCCGTCCCAGGCGTTTTGGCAAGACGCTGGCCATGAGTATGCTGGACCATTTCTTTTCGGTGGAATATGCAGATAAAGGCGCCTTATTTGAAGGACTCAATATATGGAAAGAAGAGAAGTACCGCAGTCTCCAGGGCAGCTATCCAGTAATCATTTTAAGCTTTGCAGATGTAAAGGAAACATCCTTCGGAAATGCAAGGAATAAAATCTGCCGTATCATCAAAAGTGTGTATGATAAATTTTCAGCCATACAGGATAAGGAGCTAAAACAAAAAAAACTTCCGGGTATTTTCAGTGAGATATCCCCCGCGATGAGTGATTCCGTAGCTTCCTATTCCTTAAAAGCCTTATCGGAATTCCTTTCAAATTATTATGGAAAGAAAGTTATCATTTTATTGGATGAATATGATACTCCCATGCAGGAAGCTTATGTGCATGGATATTGGGATGAAATGGCGGCATTTATCCGAAACCTGTTTAATTCAACTTTTAAGACGAACCCATATATGGAGAGGGCGGTCATGACAGGTGTTACACGAATAAGTAAAGAGTCCATTTTCTCCGACTTAAACCATCTGGAGGTAGTCACCTCTACCTCATGCAAGTATGAGGCTTCTTTTGGCTTTACGGAAATAGAAGTGTTTGCTGCCATGGATGAATTCGGACTTACGCAAAAGCAGGAAGTCCGTGCCTGGTACGATGGTTTTACCTTTGGAAATACACATGATATTTACAATCCATGGTCTATCGTCAACTATCTTGACAAACAGCGTTTTGCCGCTTACTGGGCAAACACCAGCTCCAACAGTCTCGTGGGAAAACTGATTCAGGAGGGGGTTCCGGAGATCAAAATTGTCATGGAAGATTTGCTCCAGGGAAAATCTTTTCATGCGTCATTTGATGAACAGATTGTATTCAGTCAGCTGGATCATAATCTCCATGCTATCTGGAGCTTGCTCCTGGCCTGCGGTTATCTGAAAGTGGAGGCTTATACTGTAGATGGGAATTATGGTGAATGTGATTATACACTGTCTTTAACGAATAAGGAAGTGTGGTTGATGTTCCGGCGTATGATAGACGGCTGGTTTGCTGAATATACGCCTGCCTATAACGCATTCATCAAGGCATTGCTGCTGGACGACAAAAAGGCTATGAATGTCTATATGAATCAGACTGCATTGGCTACTTTCAGCTCTTTTGATGCCGGCAACAATCCGTCTGAAACGACAGAACCAGAACGCTTTTACCACGGCTTTGTATTGGGATTAATGGTAGATTTAGCGGACAGATACCGCATCACGTCCAACAGAGAAAGTGGTTTTGGGCGATATGACGTGATGCTGGAGCCTCTTAGGGATGGCGATGCGGCTTTTGTGTTGGAATTCAAGGTACATGACTCGGAGGATGAGGAGACGCTGGCGGATACCGTGGCAGCGGCGCTTCGACAGATAGAGGAGAAAGCCTATGATACGGAATTGGCAGTGCGTGGAATCCCCAGGGAGCGGATTCGGCATTATGGGTTTGCTTTTGCGGGGAAGACAGTGTTGATAGGATGACATATACTTTACAGGGGGCTTCCGGCTGCTGACTACCTCTTTGATATCTACCGTGAGACAACGGAAGAACCAAAGTTTATAAGAGAGGATTTGAAGATATGGTATGATGGCTGCCATATGGAGCGCGAAGAATTATGCACTTGAAAGCTTGGAGAAAAACGGAACCTATACCGGAAGTATTTTTACACAGGAAGAGGCATGGGCGGCCATTGCCGGAATGTCGGCCGTCCATGTCTTAAAATGCTTTCTTAGCTTATTTTTCCAATGTTTCGGGCAGGAGAAGGAGCTGATTAAAAATGGGGCTGATTGCCGCAAAGTGGGCTTTTGGCAGGCGCTTGGCCCGTTCAAAAAGATATTCTACGTCATTCAGGTCCTGGTCGCCGAAAAGGACCCAGTCGCTGGGGATGGACAATTTTTCACAGATACGTTTTAAAGTGGAGATAGAAATTCCCACAAGGCCTCTTTCGATATCGGACACATTCTTGGGCCCCAGAGAGACCAGTTCACCAAATTGTTCCTGGGTGAGCCCGGCCCTCTCCCTTGCGACGCGGATCTGATTTCCTACAAAAATGTTGATTTCTTTTCGTTCTCTCATTATTAAACCTCATATAGTAATTGTTAGTACCATTAGTATATGTAATAGTAAACGTAACAAAAACAGCCCAATAGATGGATGTTTATTCGTGGCAATAACATGAGAGAAGAGGGGGATATGGTTATTATGGGTATGGAAGTTTATGAAAATGCTTATGCGAGCATGGAGAGGTTTTTTTATTTTTGCGGCGTCTTTTGCGAGTGAAAGCACCTTCTTCATAATGTATTAAGGATAATTTGAAGGTTTTTGAAGAAAAATCACTTGACAATATAGGGAGAAAATCAGGCAATGGGAAAAGCGCAGTACTTTTTATGCGGATGTACTTCAGGTGACAAAAAAATTAAATCAATTGGAAGCGGTGTCTGAATAAAAGTTTCCCAATCTGCCGGACTATAGAAATGAGCCTGCAATCCGAAGCAAATTTTCATTTGTGGCTACCTTATAACCGTGTCGCGGCAAAAAACATATTATAAGAAAAAGCCGGGGCGGTCATTGCCGGAATATCAGGCCGCCCCTGTCTGAAAATGCTTTCTTGGTTTATTTCTCCAAGGCTTCGGGTAGGAGAAGAAGTTGGTTAAAGATGGGATTCATTGCCGCAAAGTGAGCTTTTGGCAGGCACGCAGCCCGTTCGATCAGGTAGTCCACATCATTCAGGTCCCGGTCACCGAAGAGGAGCCAGTCGCTGGGAATGGATAGTTTTTCGCAAATACGTTTTAAAGTGGCAAGGGAGATTCCTACAAGCCCCCTTTCGACGTCAGACACGTTTTTAGGTCCCAGAGAGACAAGCTCTCCAAATTGTTCCTGAGTGAGACTGGCCCGTTCCCTTGCGATACGGATCTGATTTCCTACAAAGATGTTGATTTCTTTTCTCTTTTTCATCATTACTCCTTATATGTTAATTATTAATACCATTAGTATATGTAATGGTAGAAAACGCAGAAACAGTTCAATAGAATGATATTTACTCATGGTAATAACGCAAGAAAACGAAAAGTGGTTCCTTCCGCGGACAAAGTAAGGCTCCGGGCATCAATCAGTCCGAGGCGGACAGGCGGTGGTGAAAGGATTGTTTCTGCTTTCCATATTAAAGAAAATATGCTATATTAAACGTAACGCATGATATTAGTTCCGTTTGTTTTCAAAGTGGTTTTACCGCCTCTTGGCAGCAATTCAAAACAGGAGTTTTTGTATTATGAATATTCTGATTTTTACCTGGAAGGATCTCGGGATTCCGGATGTGTGCGACGCGCTGGAAAAGCTTGGCTGTACATATCGCTGCGTTTCAAATGAGTATCTGCGGGAGCGGGTTAGCCCAGAGTTTGATAAGTTGTTTGAAGAAATATATGACGAAGGGTATTATGATGGGGTTTTTACCTTTAATTTCAGTCCGGTGCTGTCCAACAACTGCAATAAACGGAATGTCCCCTATATTGCCTTTGTCTACGACAGTCCATTGGTACAATTGTATTCCGTTTCTGTAATCAATCCCTGCAACCACATATTTCTTTTTGATAAAATACAGTATCAGGAATTTGCGCAGGCACAGATTCCGACGGTGCGCTATGCGCCGCTGGCCGTGGGGACGGAGCGGATTGCCAAACGGCTTGGGAATTTAGACGAGAGGGAAGAGAATGGAAAGACTGTCCGGGAAAATTACACCTGTGAGGTGTCTTTCCTCGGTTCCATGTACAATGGGAAATCGGATTTTTTCAGCCGTCTGAAAAATCTGCCGCCCTACGCAGAGGGGTATCTGAATGCGGCGATGGCGGCACAAAAGCAGGTTCCCGGGCAATGGTTTATCGAAGAGCTTCTGACTCCGGATATCATAAACGCGATGCAGAACAGTCTGGCGCCGGCCAGGCTGTTACCGAACCCGGACGGCGTGGAGACAGTCTCGTGGCTTTTTGCGAATATCTTTTTGGCGAGGAGGATTGCCGCCGCAGAGCGAAAGGAGCTCTTGGGGGCTGTATCGGAGCATTTTGAAACCTGGCTTTACACACCGTCTCCCACACCGGAGCTTCCCAGAGTGAGAAACCGGGGGCCGGTAGATTACTATCAATATATGCCCTTCGTATTTGCCTGCAGCCGGATCAATCTGAATATCACCCTTCGCAGCATTCAAAGTGCGATTCCTCTCAGGGCTATGGATATCCTGGGGGCAGGCGGCTTTTTGCTGTCAAACTATCAGGCGGAGTTCTATGACCTTTTTGTGCCGGGGGAGGATATGGAGATTTTTTACTCTCAGGAGGAGCTGCTCCGGAAGTGTGAATACTATCTAAAGCATGACGCCCTGCGGCGGCAGATTGCAGCCAACGGTTATGGAAAGGTGAAGGAAAAGCATACCTTTGAGGTTCGGTTGAGGGAAATTTTTTCGGTGGTTTTTGGGTAAAGGAATGAAGAAAAAGGAGAGCTTGATGGAAAGATTGAACGGCGGCGAGGTAAAGGAAGCGCTTCAGAGACAAATCGCAGAGGGGTATCTGTCCGGAAGACCGCGGTCATCCTGCTGTCCTGGAATCTTCTGGAATATACGAAGCTGTGCATTAAGAGTATTCGGGAGACTGTGCCGGAAGACGTCAGGCAGATCATTGTGGTGGATAATGCCTCTGAGGACGGAAGCGTTGAATGGCTGAGGGGGCAGAAGGATATTTTACTGATTGAAAATCAGGAGAACCGGGGCTTTCCGGCAGGCTGCAATCAGGGAATTGCCGCGGCCGATGCAGATGCCGATATATTTCTCCTGAACAACGACACGATACTGCCGGAGAATGCATTATTCTGGCTGCGGATGGGATTATATGAATCAGAGAAAAACGGTGCGGTGGGCAGTGTATCCAATTGTGTCGGCAATCATCAGCAGGCAGGGGGGATCAGGGGGGGACGGAGACCTGCCTGATTTGTTTGCCCATGCGGAGAAGACCAATGTGCCGATGAAGTATCCCTATGAAAAGAAGTTGTATCTGGTGGGATTTGCCCTTCTGATTAAACGGCCGGTTCTGGAACAGGTGGGAATGCTGGACGAACGGTTTTCACCGGGGAACTTTGAGGACAATGATTATGGCCTGCGCGTTCTGGAGGCGGGTTTTTATAATATTTTGTGTAAAAACAGTTTTGTTATCCATTTCGGGAGCCGGTCCTTCGGCAAGAACACGGAGAGCTTCCAAGAGGCTATAGAGTCAAACATGGAGAGGCTGAATGAAAAATGGGGATTTCAGATTAAATATTACCTGCATCCGCGGGAGATTCTTGTAGAACAGATTGCTGAGCCTTTGGAAAAAGAAATCCGGCTTCTGGATGTGGGCTGCGGCTGCGGAGCCTTTATGGGGCATATGCAGGGAAAATACCCCCATGCTTCCGTATACGGCATCGAGCTTTTTTCGAAGGCTGCCGGATTTGCAGAGACAATGGGCGAAGTGATTTGCGGGGACGTGGAGCATATGGAGTTCCCCTGGCCGGAAGGATTTTTTGATTATATGGTTTTCGGCGACGTTTTAGAACATCTGGACGATCCTCAGGCTGTGCTGACGCGCCTGGCCAGATGCTTAAAGACAGGAGGGCATATCATTGTCAGCATGCCGAATGTCAAGCATTATTCGGTGATGCTCCCACTGCTTTTGGAGGATAAATTCACTTATGAAGACGCGGGGATTTTGGACAGAACCCACAGGAAGCTGTATACGGGAAGAGAGATTGCGGGGCTGCTTACAAGAAGCGGCTACCGTGTCGAGACATTGGCGGGGATTACCAGAGGAGAAACCGACGAACAGAGAAAGAAGCTGAGTGGACTTTTGTCAGGCTTGGGGCTGCCGGATATAGAGGCTTTTTTTATCTATCAGTATCTGGCGAAGGCTGTGAAGGAATAGGAGAAAGGCCGCACGCCGTGCAAAAAGGAGAATTCTATGGGGAATACACAAGAGGCTTTAGAACAGGGGCGCCTGCCGGATATCTATTTTTTTCCGGCTTTTCCTCTCACCAATGTGCAGCTTTTAAAAGACAGGGTTTTGATTCCTTATGCCTATTACCGTCATTTTGGCAGGAGCTTAACGCTGGTGACAAAGGCTGTTGACGATTATTCGTACCTGGAACGGCTGGAAGGGGCAAGGTTGGAGGCGCTCTCCTATCCGGAGGATGCGCCGGGGACATTCGATCACTATATCTGCGCTTACAGCGAGTATATCCGGGAACATTACCAGACCATGGATATTTTGTTCCTGTTTCAGCCTATGTCCCATTATGTCCCTCTGGTGCAGCTTTATAAGGAATTGAGGCCAGATGGGAAAATTTACTTGAAGCTGGATGTGAATTCTGCATGGATGGATCGGTTTCCGCTTCCGCCAAAGGAACTGGGGCCTCTGCTCGACGCGTGTAATGTAATCAGCGCCGAGGGGAGAAGAATGCAGCGGCTCCTAAGCAAAAAATGTCCTTGGATCATAGATTATATCCCCAACGGATATTATACATTTGGAGAAGTAATGCCGAGAGCTTCTTTTGCTGAAAAGCAAAATGTCTTCTCACAGTGGGGAGAATCGGGAATGAAGAAAAGAATCATGAAATGCTTCTGCGGGGCTTCGCCATGGCGGCTAAAGAACTGCCGTCCTGGAGCCTCCGGCTTGTCGGCCCCATAGAGGATGGGTTCCGGCAATTCTGCGAATCCTTTTTGGAAGGATATCCGGAGTTGAAGGACAGAGTTTTTCTGGTCGGGCCGATTATGGATAAGATGCGTCTAAACGAGGAGTACAGGAAAGCGAAGGTTTTTGCCCTGACGTCCAATAAAGAAGGCGGCTCTCCAAATGTGTTTTCCGAGGCGGCCCTGCAGGGCTGCAATATGGTTGTCACGGATATTGACGCGTCAGGGGATATGACCGGCGAGGGAGCCTTTGGCATTACCGTACCCATAGGGGATGTCCAGGGATTTGCGCGCGCAGTATCGGAATTGTGTGGAGATGAGGAGGGGATGGAGAAAAATTGCCTGGAGATACAAGAATATGTACGCCGCTTTTTTGATTATGACAGGATTGTAAGGCGGCTTCATGTGCTGCTCGGATATCAGGAACCAGCGGCGGGAGAGGAGGGGCGGCGATGAATCTGCAATTGGAAATCATAGAGGGAAAATTTTGCCTGATTGACATGGACAGTCAGGAGTACTGGCTCTTGTTTCCTGCTTCTCCTTACGACAATCTTTCCAAGTATCCGGTTTATATAAAGAGCACGGCTACTCCGGTGTCGGTGCTGGAGATTTATGCGGATTTTTTCCGGAGTCTTCTGCAGGCGCCTTCTTCTCTCAATAAACTGCCGTATTTTTTGATTGGCGCCCATTTCATTCGGGAATTGATGACAAGGAACCAGGGGCTTTGTTTTATGGCGGCAGGCAGGAACATTGCCGGTATGGCTGATGCCTTATCGAAACTGGTACATTCCTTTGACGTAAATTCTAATATTTTCTTAATTGAGACAGAGAGTGAGGTGGGGGCAAATCAGAGAGTGGCACGGATGCCGCTCAAAGAATATTTGCCTTTACTCCATGAAGGCTCCGTGTTCGGCATGATTTTAGATGCGGAGCTGCTCCGCCGTGAGGGAGAGGACTTTTTTGCCGATGTAATCTGGAGCATATCTGAGGGAGGCTCATTGGTGGTTTATGGAGATATGCAGGATGGATTTCTTAGAGAGCATCCGTTTCTTCAGGATTTTTCCGGCCAGGAGTTTGCCGGCTTCCTGATAGCTTTCGGAAGGGTGGATACAAGCCTTCGGGAAAGGGTCAGAGCATATACGGGCAGCGCGCGGAAAGAAGCAGAGCTTGCCGGTATTGCAAAGGAGTTTGAAAAACTGAAGCCACTGATGGAGCGTCTTCTGGTCCCGGAAGAAAATATGATATCTTATGCAAGGCCGGGAATCCGGAATCTGGTGGCCCTGGAAAAGAAAATTGCCGGGTATTATCCCAATCTTAAAGACCTGGATCTGAAATGGGATACAAACCGGCTGAAGGAGGCTCTGCTTCGTCTGCTTCTGGCGCTGGAGGATGCCCGGCCGGAGATGATTTTGAACGAAAGAGAGACATTGCACGAGATGTGGGAGGAGTATGAAAAGAAGCTTCTGTCGGAATTAGAAATGCGCTGATGAAAAACATGCAAGGGGGGATAAAAAGCTATGAGAATCGTTTTATTTTATTCAGAAACGGAATCCTTTAATTTTTTTACAGATCAACTGGCAGAGGAGCTTCGGGTTCGGGGACATGAGGCCTTTATTTTGGATTATCTGAGGCCGCAGTCGGAAGGAGCTCATTCTTATAAAGAGTTTGCTGGTTTTGCCGCAAAAAAGATAGATGCGGTAATTTGCTTTGATGGGCTGGGAAGCAGGGAGGATATGCTCATTGAGCTGTGGGATGCCCATGAGGCTGTGGTGGTGAATATCCTGATGGATCATCCACTTCGCTTCCACCCCACTTTTGAAAAGCATCCCCGCCGCTATCTTTTGTTCTGCTGTGACAGGGACCACGTGACCTATGTGAGGGAATATTTTGGAGATAAGGTTCCCTATGTGCTTTTTATGCCCCATGTCGGCGTGGCGCCGAAGGAAAACGGACAGATTGTTCCCTATAAAGAGCGAAGATATGAAATTCTATTTTCGGCTACTTATTATCAGCCGGAGTCCATGCTTTCCCAGGTGGGGAAACAGATGTCGCTGCGCTTCAGCGACGGTACGTCGATGGATGAATTTTATCGATTCGTGTATCAGAACCTGAAGGAAAATTCCGGATTTACAACAGAGCAGGCGGTTTTGTATACCATCAATCAGTTGGGATGGCAGCTTTCTATGGATGCTGTCAGGACTCTGATGAATGGTTCTGTTTACGTAGATTGGGCGATTCGCCAGTACCAGAGAGAGCAGGTGGTGAAGGTGTTGGCAGAATCAGGAATACCGTTTTATCTTCTGGGGAGGGGATGGGAAAATCATCCGTCCATCCATTGCAAAAATGTACACCGTCTGGATGACCGGGTTGCCTATGCAAGGACCCTGCCTGTGATGGCGGATGCTAAGATTAATCTGAACGTGATGCCCTGGTTTAAGGATGGGAGCCATGACCGGATTCCCAATACGCTGCTGCAGCATTCGGTGCCTTTGACGGATACCAGCCGCTGGCTCGAGGATAATTTTGTCGACGGACAGGATATCGCTTTGTATGACTTGGACCATTTGGAGGAGCTCCCGGCGATTGTGGAGCGGCTGCTTACGGATCAGGAATTGGCAGAGGAAATTATCCGGAACGGTTATGAGAAAGTGCTTTTGAACCTGACCTGGGGACACTGCGCAGAATGGGTTCTGGACGGGATTCAGGCGGTCAGGGCTAAAAAACTTAAGAAAAATACATAACTGCTTGTCATCAGTAATTGTATCTGGTAAAATACAATTACTGATGGCAAGTCGATAATTTTCGGTTTTTTTCTGCGAATGAATTAGAACGGAGGATAAAATGAAAGATGTTCTCAAAAGTTGACAGGTGGATTTTGACGAAGCTTTCTTTAAAAATAGAAAATACAGCGGGAACTAAGCATAAGCGTTCATATCTATCTGATTTGGTCTTTTTGATTGTTTATACGGCCATATCTTTATATAATGCTTTGGCGTTGATGTTTTCTCAACTGATATTGACTGATGGGAAAGGTACTTCTCCTTCTCTTCTTGTGATCTGTTTGAATGTTATTGTTATCGTCAGATTAAATATTGACATATACATAAAAAAGAAAGAAAATGTGAATGCTACCTTAGATAGGTTGCCGGCTGTGAAGTTCGTCCAGGAGATTGATATAAAAACATGGAGATACCGATTGGAAATTCTTTGCGTAGGATATGGTATCATTTTGATGGTTATCGTATACTATTTTTGCTATGGGGAGGTAGTTAGCGGCTCTTTGGCGATAGCTGGGATAGTTGCGGTTATCGAAACATTTATCAACAGTTTTCTGGATAATCTGGCCGCCAGATATGAAGCGGATCCAGAAGTTTTTATGAAAGAATAGGGGGGATAAATATGCGGGAGCAGACATTGATGTCGTTGGTGTTATTGTTTTTTTTGATACTGTTAGTGGCGAACGGGCTTGTATCAAAAAAACAGAAGAGGCTTTTGGATATCAGATTGCGGCAGCACAATGAAGGGATACTGTTTGCTGAGATGCCCTTTGATATTGGAGGAGAATGCTATCAAGCCCCTGTCTTTTTTAAAATGCATAATACAGGAAAAGAGTTATGTGAAGATATAGGAGAGATAGAGTATATTGCATACAGTGAAGTGTCTGAATATTGGATGAAGAAGGAAAAGAAAAATGGATCAATTGATTGACAAAATATGGGATATTGTAAAAATTGGTGCGGGAAATATATGTGCTAAAGACACAGATATCTGTTTTGGAGAATCCAAAAAAGAAACGTTTAAAAACTGGGTTGAAAGGCTCTATGATAATCTTCTGGAGTATATGGAAGATGCAGAAAAGCCATTGGATCGGCATAAAATGGCGGCTATTTTTATAGTCGCAGTTATTAAAGCCGAGGTGCTGGAGGGGGAAAGAAGAGAAGCTGTTTTTGTGGGCAATTACATACTGGCAGCAGAAGTGGGCTTGTCTTATATGCGTAAGGTGCTTAATGAAAAACTGGAAGAAAAGCTGGGGGTGGAAACAAAAAACATAGAAAGGTTTTATTTCCCCAAAGCGAATTCTTGCCCAACCGATTATTTCAGGATTTTTTATCGAAATCTTTATTTTGCTGATACCAATGAGGAATGGGGGCTGAACCCGCTTGATATTGCGGAACGATTGTTTTTACTGGAATATTTGACATTAGAACATAATGATATTGAACCATCTATCTTAAAAGAATATGAATGAAAGCTTAAAGCCAAGGTTTTTGTGGAGAACAGATATGGCGAATAATTGTAGCTGTCAAAAGGGCAAGGCTTGGCGAGCGAAAGGAGGAATGATGGATGGAGGTGACGCAGGAAATGACAGAAAAAGAAATGCATAGCGTAAAAATGTCCACACTTTATGAGTTGAGGTTGATCTTTACTCAAGGAGAAAAGAAGGAGTATACCACGGAAGAAATTGTGGAACTTCTGGATAAGATAGCAACAGCTAAAGATCAGAAATGAAAACTTTGCAGGGGAATGAAATATTGTGCGCATTTGTAAAAACGGCTCCTTTTCGATAAGAATTCGTATATAATAATTCTTATCGAAAAGGAGCCGTTTTTACATTAGCAGCCAGGACAGATCGTTTGGCTAAATATTACTTGCCCTGAAATGAATTTTTTTGAAAATACCCCTTTTGTTTCAGGCAGATCTGTCGGACTGACGACAATGTGACAACCCCATGGATAGATCGGCAATACAGAAACTTAATTGCTTATCAATGTAAAATATATACGCATGTGACCAAAAATTTAAGCCCGGCTGCTCAGGAAGTGGCGAAGATATGTGAAGAATTTTATGTTTTAAATTCTTATGATGAGCAAAGCTCGACCGATTCGGAAAATCAACTGCGCAATGAAGCAGTCAGGAATGAGCACAAGGAATGTTGTCGGAGGATCCTGATTCGTCTGGCGCAATTCCGCATGGAAATTGAAAATGTGAATACCATTCTGCGCCACCATCTGTACAGAGCTGAATATATGACACGGGCCCATGTTTCCGCATACTGGAGCGGCGTTCTTCAAATGAATGACAGCGGGGCATTACCTTCCATGCCTTGGTTTGACGTCACGGATGCCGCGGGGGAACAGGAGTATGAAGGATATTTAAACAGCATAAGAAGGAACTTTGCCGAAATTTTAGAAAACGAAGGGGGAGAGGCCGATGAAACTGGCGAACAACAAAAAGAAAAGTGACATGCCATATAAAATGGAACCGTTGGTTCCGATACCCTCCTATGCACCGCATGATACACTGACTGCGAAGGGATACGAAATTCCTTCCGTGCTGATTAAATTTGAAGAAAATTTTGAATTACGATGCCGGGAAATCATTAAGAATGGGAAGCTGGATCAGTATAACAAGGGTTATATGGACGGGCTGATCTGCTGCATAGAGAAACAGGCATTAGCCGAATTGGAGGTACAGAGGGCAGCGCACAATCAGCGGATGGCCGATCTGAGCCGTCTTAGAGCCGGCGATCGCATAAAGGCAGAAGAAAAGTTAAGGCAAGTAGAAAAAGAAATTCAGACAGTAAAAGAGGAGCTTGAAAAAATAGAAGCTGTTTATGGAACCGTGAAGGGGGAATGACATATGAGGAAAAAGGCGGTTATCGGTGTTTATGCCATGAAACCAGAGACATATTCACTGTCAAAAGAAAACGAAGAAGAGCTGCAAAAAAAAGAAACTTCTCTTTGGCGGCGCCCTGCTATGCTGATAGTATGCACTCTTGGAGCTACTGCACTGGACGGGACGGTCTTGTTTAACCTTTTGGACAAGGCGATGTTCCAGAGTGAACACATGGGATGGATTATGGGCTTGGGAATTGCTGTTATCCTGAATCTTGCGCCGCTTTTCGCTGCCTATTATATTTATCAGGCATTGTATAAGCTGAAACGGGGGGCGGCTTTGTGTGCGGGGCTTACTATTTTGTCCTTTTTTATTCTGTTTGGCTCTACATGTGCCATTCGGGCGTCTTATGCGGATACTTATAACGCAGGTGGAGCCAAGCAGATGGATGAAGCGGATATGGCGTATTTGGAAATTCAGATTGAAGAAAATCAGATTGAAGAAAAAACAGATCAAGGGAAAAAATGGACATTGACGCTCTTTCTGTCAGTGGAGCCCTTGGCAACTTCATTATTGAATTTTGTTATGGCTTATATCTCAGAGGATAAGTTCCAAAAAGAAAGAGAACATTTGCGCTTACGCCGTTTAGAATTAGAGGAGGCCAAAAGTGATCTGCTTGCCGTCGCCGCTTCTCTTGCTGAACCGGAGAGCTATACTCAGCAGCAATTGTCCATAGATGAGAGGCATTTGGAGGCCTGCCAAAAAGAAATTTATGAACGCTGCCGCTGTCTGGAAGCCAGAGCGAGACAATATTTAGCTGAATATTTGCAGGATCCGTCTGGGGCCAGTCGTGTTTTGGCGGAACTTGAGGTTCGGGATTCATAAGAAACTGATTAAATAGGTGGCTGGATAAGCGGAACGGGTGTATTGAAAGGAGAACCACTTATGAAAAGAATAAAGAGTTTTTTCCTTGCGTTGACAATATTGATATCTGCTTTTTCTTTTACAGGATGCGGCAGTGAGGCCAGCAAACCACTTGCGCTGGCCGTGGTTGTGGGGGCACATTCCAATTTCAACCAGATCCCGAAAAACCTGAAACAGATTGATGAATTGTTTTATAAGGTGGCTGAGACTTATAGAAAATCCATTGCAGAAGAGTATGTAGAACAGATGGGCTATGTTTTGTTTAGTGAGAAAGGGCAGGCACAGAAAAGAGAAGTTGATACATTGAGAGCCATACGTCTGGCGGCGAATTCCATACAGGATAAGGATAATTCCGAAAGACTCATTTTGGTCATAGACAGTGGCTTGTCAACGGTGGGAGAGCTGAATTTTGTGGAAGAGGGATTTCAAATTTCTGCAGAAAATATTGTCGCCGATTTGGAGAAGAAAAAGGCTATTCCGGATTTGAACGGATTATCTGTGGAATGGCTCTACTGTGCCGAGACGGCTTTGCCCCAACCGAGACTTTCCGAGTTGCAAAAGTTTGTATTGCAGGAAGTATGGGAGAAGATTTTGGAAGCCGGGGATGCCGAAAATGTGAAATTCCATTCCCAGCCGCCGTCGTCTTTCCCCCATGAGGGACTGCCGCCTGTGAGCATTGTAGAAAGAGAGGCTGATGAAGAGGAGGGAGGCCTCTACGAAAAGAAACATATTTTAGAAAACCGGATTTTTTTATTCAAGGGAGATCTCGCCGAGTTTGAGGAAGAACAGGATTCTTATGAGACCCTGGTTGTTTTGGCAGAGGAGCTTCAGTCCAATCCGGAAAGCCATGTCTATGTGATAGGCTGTACGGCCGGAAGTCCTCGAAAAGCTTTCTGTAAACAGTTGAGTGAGGATCGCATACATGCGGTTACAGATGTGTTGAGTCAATTGGGAGTGTCTGAGTCTCAGATGCTTTCCTATGGCCTGTCCTCTGACAATCCGTGGTATGTGAATGATTTAGATCAAAACGGAAAGCAGATAGAGGAAACTGCCGCACCCAACCGCAGGGTCATGGTTATAGATGTGGACAGCGGGGAAGCTGAAAAGCTGCTAGGGTATTTGCCATAAATCTCAAAATAATTTCAAAAAACTTTCAAAAGTCCCCTTATCCTTTCCGCCCCCCCTGCCGATAATATAAGTGTACAGCAAAAATGTACAAGAAAAATAATCAAAGCCAGGCCAACAGACCGATGCAGGGCCCGCGTCGGGGCTGTTGTCAGGGACAGGGAGGTCGCTGAGCGGCTGGCTAAAAACAAGGAGGTAAATGTATGCAGATTCAACATAATATTCAGGCTATCAACTCCAGCAGAAACTTAGGTATCAACAACAAAGCTCTGGCAAAGAACTTAGAGAAGCTGTCCTCCGGTTACAGAGTAAACCGTGCAGGCGATGACGCTGCCGGCCTTGCTATTTCCGAGCAGATGAGAAGCCAGATCAACGGTCTCAATCAGGCGGCTACCAACGCGCAGGATGCTATCGGTCTTATTCAGACGGCTGAAGGCGCTTTGACGGAAGTTCACTCCATGCTTCAGCGTATGGTTACCCTGTCTACTCAGGCTGCCAACGCTACGATGAACACCACTGCATTGGGAAATATCCAGACTGAGTATGATGCTCTGTTGGACGAAATTGACCGTATTACCAATTATACGGATTTTAATGGCACAAAGCCGCTGGGATCAGAGGCACCTGGCCAGATGACGTTCCAGATTGGTCCGTCTGGAGATGAAGTTATCAATGTTGCTGGTAAAGATTTGTCTACTGCCGGAGATGCTACTATGGTAGCAATCAGAGGTAACATTGATTCACGAGATGATGCCAATACCATGATTGACAACATTAATACGGCAATCAATACAGTTTCTACGTATCGTGCATCTCTCGGTGCTGCTCAGAACCGTCTGGAGCATACCTACAACAGCTTGAAGGTAACTTCCGAGAACATCCAGGATGCTGAGAGCCGTATCCGCGATACCAATATGCCTGATGAGATTACGTCCTTCACGAAGAACAACATCCTTCTGCAGGCTTCTCAGTCTATGCTGTCTCAGGCCAACGCAGTACCTCAGAGCGTGCTGAGCATGCTGGGTTAATCCTCAGATTGAGGTCTTGTGATTTGTTGAAAGCGATGTAACGAAGTAACTGCATAGCATGAAAGAAGAGGCCATCCCGGGTTTCGGCTTTGGGGTGGCCCCTTTTTATCATGTGGAAAGTCCTTCGGATTTCCCATATGATAAAAAAGACCCTCCGGGGTTCGATCTGCGGCGGAGCGGAACTACGTCGTTTGGGCGACGCGCCGCGGGTGAAGAATCCTGATTTGCGGGATTTCATTTGTTTTACAAGAAGGGGGACAGCTTATGGGAAAGATAATAACGCCGCGAATATCCCTGTGTATGATCGTGAAAAACGAAGAAAAGAAACTGGAACGGGCTTTGTCCTGGGGGGCGGGCGTTTTGTGGGAAAAAATCCTGGTGGATACCGGAAGCACGGACGGAACGGTTTCCCTGGCGGAAAAGCTGGGGACGAAGGTGTATCATTTTGACTGGATCGACAATTTTGCCGCCGCCAGAAATTTTGCCCTGGAGCAGGCGGGGGGGGACTGGATTCTGACATTGGATGCCGATGAATGGCCTGTCCCGGAAACGCCGGATAAGCTGGCCGCTATTGTCAGCCAGGCCGCGGATAGGAAGGTGGATGGGATATTTGGGGGAATCCTGGAATTGGATGGCAAAGGGCAGGTCGCCACATGTTCTTCCAGGATACGGATCTTCCGGAATACACCGGAGCTCCGTTACAGGCGGAGAGTCCACGAGCAGCTGGGATTTTCAGACGGCCGTCCCATGCAGTTGGCCGACGCGGAGAAAGAGCTGCTTTTTTTCCATGACGGCTATGTGGGGGAGGCTCTTGCCGGAAAACAGAGAAGCAAGCGCAATTTAAGGCTTTTGGAGCAGGAGCTTTCCGAGCATCCGGACGATTATGAGGTGATGGGGTATCTTGGGGACGAGTACAGCAGCTACGGAGAGAAAGAGCAGGCTCTCTGCTGGTATCGCAAGTCTGTGGAACATATGCCGGAAGCGCTGCGGGAAGGGGATCCCAGGAGCGCCTGGACATTTTCTGCGCTGATTGCTTTATATGGGGAAAAAGGAGAAATTTCAGAGGCGGAAGGGATCTATCGGCTTGCGGTCGGGAAACAGCCGGAGGAGGCGGATTATGACTATCAGATGGGATGTCTCTGCGTGGCGGGACAGCGCTGGGAGGACGGGATCCGCTATTTGGCCGGAGGCCTTGCAAAGCTGGAACAGCACGGGTCCGCCAATTCCTGCATGCGGATCAAGGCGGCTTTGGAAGAGGTCTATGGAAATTTGGCCCTTTGTTTTTTGCGCAGCGGCAGGCGGGGGGAGGCGGTGGAAACCTCTGTGGCTCTTTTAAAGGCGAAGCCTTTTGAGATGAAAGCATTGTATATCCTGCTGTCGGCTTTTTATGAGGATGGGGGAGGGAAAGCAGATACCGAAGCTTACGTGGAGAGTGTCTCAGCTTTTCTGGGGAAGCTGTATCCGCTGCCTGACCTGAAAAGCCGTCTTTTCATCGCCAGAGCGGCGGAGAAAGCAGGTTGGGAGGCAATGAGAATCCGGATGGAGGCGCCCCCAAAATAAAAGTCACAGAAGGGAGGGCTCTGAGATGGAAGAAAAGAAATATGAAGAACTGGCGAAGGCGGTAACGGCATGCCTGAATGAGGTCGTCCGCCTCAGGCAGGAGAAGGAGAGCCTGCAAAAGCAGATGGAAGCTGCGCTTCAGACCCAGCAAAAGCTTTTGTCGGTGGTGTCCAATACGGAAAAAAATCTGGAAAATTTAAAGTATGAGTGGAATGACCCTGGACAGGACAGGGGAAGTTTTTATTATCCAAGGTTTTACAAAATTGAAGAGACGGTGGAGATGCTTGTTCAAGACAGGAAAAGCCTGGCTCGCTTTGGCGATGGGGAATTTGCCATGATGTCAGGAAAAGAAAGATGCCGTTTTCAAAAAATGGAGGAGGAGCTGTCGGAGCGTTTGAGGGAGGTCATTGCCTGTGAGGATGACGGTTTTTTGGTCGGAATTTCCAATCAGTACGGTTCTCTGGAAGCTTTCAACTGGGAGGGGAAATATGGGATTCGCCCTTATATGACGGATGCGGTCCGGCGGGAGCACCGGAGGTTTTTGAATTTGGATCGCATTTATCACGATGCCTTTATCAGCCGCCCTTATGCCATCTATGCAGACAACAGTACAGACGGCCCGGGGCAAAGGTTCCGGAACCTTAAGCGGATTTGGAATGGGAGAGATGTGATTTTTGCAGAGGGGGCATTAACCAGGATGGGGGTGGGCAACGACCTCTTTGACAATGCGGCCTCTGTCCGGCGGATCGTGGCGCCGCCGGTGGATGCCTGGGCCTGTTACCAGGAGATTTTAAGTGCGGCTCTTCGGTTTGCGGGAGAGGATGTATTATTTTTGATTGCCCTGGGGCCTTCGGCGGGGGTATTGGCTTATGACCTTTTCCGCGCCGGATATCAGGCGCTCGACATCGGCCATCTGGATCTGGAATATGAGTGGTACTTAAGGGGGACCGGCGGCCGGTGTGTGGTGGAACATAAGTATAACAACGAGCTTGCCGGAGGAGATCAGGTCGCAGATATTCAGGACGAGGCTTATTTGAGCCAGATTGTGTATGTGGCTGGTTTAACATGTTGAAGGACAGCGTGTCGGTATTACCGGATGTCCTTCCTTCGATACCAGAAAAATGCCGCCGCAGTTCCGAGGAGGGCAAAAGCCATTCCCACCGCCAGGTACGGGCCGTTTATGGTTTTGCCGGTGATGATGTCGGCGCTTTCCGCGTAGCCGAAGGGAGTGACGTATTTTAGGAATTTGGCCTTTTGCGTCAGGTTGGCGATGATGTTGACAAAATAGAAGAGCGCCGCCATTCCCAGGCCGATGGATGTGCCGCCGTTCCGGATAAAGGCGGAGATGCCGAAGCAGACGGCGGCCGTCTCCAGCTGGAGCAGGAAATAGGCCAGAAACAGGAGGGAGAGGGTTCCTGGATCCGGCTGTTCGCCGATGGCCGTGACGGACAGCAGGGTTACGGCGATGACGGCGAGATTGAGGATCACGATCTGGATGAAGAGGGCGGAAAGCTTCTGTAAAAGAATGCCGGAGCGGCTTACGGGATGGGTCAGCAGGAATTCTGCTGTCCCGTCCTTTTCTTCCTTTGCGAGGGCCTGGATGCCGAGGAGGGCAGCGAAAAAGGCTCCGCCGAGACCCAGGATGTTTCCGCACTCCACCCCGAAAAAGCCCAAAAATTCTCCGAAATTCAGTTTATCCATGCCAAAGGCGGCGGAGAATACGCCCATATCGGAGAACATTCCGCTGACCGCGCTCATCTGGCTTCCTATTTCCGGATAGATGAGTATGCACAGGGCGGTCATAGAAGCAATGATCGCGGTCCAGATGCACAGGGAGATCCTTCCCTGGCGAAGCTCGTGTCTCAGCAATGTCATGTCACGATTCCTCCTTGTCAGCCTCCGGCGTTTGGCGGCGCCCGTCCGGCGTGTAGTAGTGCATGAAGATTTCTTCCAGATCCGGTTCGGCAATGGTCACATCGGTCAGCGGAAGAGATGCGAGGGCGGCGAGCAGCTTTTGCGGGCTGCCGCTGTATAAAAAGGTCATGGTGTCGCCGTTCCTTTTGATGTCCCGGACAGCTTCCGACAGGGGCGGCTCTTTGAGCCCCCGGACTGTCACCCGTTTTGCGCCGGTGTGCCCCAGGTTCTCGATGGTGTCTGAGATAAGCAGCTGCCCCTCGCGGATCACGGCGGCGCGGCGGCAGTGCCTTTGAACCTCGGAGAGTACGTGGGAGGAGAGAAAGACCGTGGCGCCCTCCTGATTCCGTTCCTCTAAAATCTGATAAAACTCCCGCTGCATGAGCGGATCCAGCCCGCTTGTGGGTTCATCCAGGATGCAGAGCCGGGGTTTATGCTGCAAGGCGCAGACCACGGAAACTTTTTTCCGGTTTCCCAGGGACAACTCGCGGATCTTCTTCTCCGTATCCAGCTTCAGCCGTTCACACAGGCGGGCCGCCTCTGACGCACAGTCCTTCCCGCGGGCTGCTCCCCTCAGGTCGGCGGACAGCTTTATGATCTCCCGCACCTTTCGGTTCTGGTAAAAGGAGGCCTCCGAGGGCATGTAGCCGATATCGGCCAGGAGTGCCGTCCGGTGTGTCAAACTGTTTTTGCCGAAGATTTCTGCTGTCCCGCCGGTGGGGGAGAGCAGCCCCAGAAGGGTACGGATGGTGGTGCTTTTTCCGGCTCCGTTGGGGCCGATGAAGCCGAAGAAGTCTCCTTCTTCCACGGTAAGGTTTAAGTCGATGATCCCTCTGGCTTTTCCGTAGTATTTTGTGAGGGAGGATGTCTGGACTGCATATGCCATAGTCGTGGTTCCTTTCACGGTTGCTGTTTGGAAGCTGGCCGGTGTGGTTAATTCCTATTATAATCAATTTACCGTTTTTGGGAAGGGGTTAAGTATAATATTTTACTTTTTTTATAATTGTTTAGGAAAACTTTGGTGGAAACCAGGAAATAATAGATTTATAATAGGGACAAGGATGGGAGGGAATTTATGCTGAAAGAACAGCTTGCGGTTGCAGAGGTTTTAAAAAATTTAATTCGGGGAAACACGAAGGAGTTCAGCCGTGTGACTTTTACGCCTCAGAAGCCTTCGTTTTTGCTCTTTGAAGGACCGGGGGAGGAAGGGCGGGAAGCTCTGCTGCCTGGGGAAGGGAAAGAGCAGAGGCTTCCGAGGAAAACGCCGGAGTCTCAGGGCATTTCCTCCAGACATCTGGCGGCGTTTCTCTCGGAGCTGGCGGAAAACCAGCGGACAGACCTCCATCATATTGTGGCGCTTCGCCACGGCGCGGTGATCGCCGAGGCTTCTGTGGCCCCTTATGCGGCGGGTATATGGCATGCGTCCTATTCCATGTGCAAGACCATTACGGGCATGGCCATTGGTATGCTTGTCAGCGAAGGGAAGCTTTCCCTGGACGACAAGGTTTTTTCGCTTTTGGACAAAAAAGCCATTCTGACGGGAAAGAAACATTTGACGGTAGAGCATCTTCTCACCATGAGTTCAGGTGTCACCTTCAATGAGACCGGCATGGTTTCCGGGGATGACTGGGTTTCCGGCTATGTCCAGGCTGGGATCAAGGGGACTCCGGGGAAGCAATTTGAATATAACAGTATGAACACCTATATTCTTTCGGCTATTGTCACAAAGGTCACAGGAGAGACTTTGATGGAATACCTGCGGCCGAGGCTTTGGGAGCCGCTCGGGATCAAAAAAGTGTTTTGGGAATCCTGCCCCAAGGGGATTAACAAAGGCGGCTGGGGTCTTTTTATCAACACGGAGGATGCGGCCAAGCTGGGGCAGCTCGTTTTGCAGAAGGGGAACTGGCAGGGCCGGCAGCTGCTTCCGGAAAAATGGCTGGAAGAGGCTGCGGCGAAGCATATGGAGACGCCGGAATATATGGGTCCCTATGGTTACGGCTATCAGGTGTGGCTCGGCGGAAGGGCCGGAAGCTGTACCTTTAACGGAATGCTGGGGCAGAATGTGGCGGTCTATCCGGATCTGGATATGGTGATTGCGACCAATGCGGGAAGTGACGAACTGTTTCAGAACTGTGAGCTTTTGGACGTGGTGCGGAAGTATTTTGAGGGGGATTTCTGTCCGCAGGAATTTTTGCCGGAAAGCCCGGGGGATTACCGAGGGCTTCTGGAGCTGGAGAGACGGCTGGCAGAGGGCGGAGGACTCTGGAAAAACGGAAATCTCGGCCAAAAGGGCCGCAGGGGCGGCAGAGGACGTTGGGGCTGCCGGCCGATAAAACGCAAGGGACTGCAGTTTATAGAAGAAGAGCGGATGAAGTGTATGCTGGACGGCCGGATTTATCGGCTGGATCAGAGGCATGTGGGCTTAAGCCCGCTGATCTTCCAGGTGTTTCACAACAACTACACGGACGGAGTGCGGACGCTCGCTTTCTATTATGAAAGAAAGCATTTTTACGTGGCTGTGGAGGAAGGTGAGATTCTCAAACGGCTGGAGGTGGGGTTTGGCCATGCCGCGGTCACGGAAGTGGCGTTCCATGGAGAGCCTTACCTTTTGGGGGTGACGGGAAGCTTTGCGAAGGACGAGGACGGCCGCCTGGTTTTGAAGCTGGATCTGGCCTTTTTGGAGGAAGCCGTGCGCCGCAGGCTGAAATGCTGTTTTCTGGAAAAAGAAGGGAGGATCGAGCTTCATTGGGATGAGACGCCTGGCGGAAGGCTCATCACAGAGGGGCTTGGGGCGCTGCTTCATGAATCTTTAAAGAACGGTTTTATGGATATGATACGGGAGAAGGCCGGTGTGGACCTGCCGGCGCTTTTAGTCGACAGGACCATTCATCCCATTGTCACCGGAACTCTGTGTGATTCCTGAATGTTTTTTGCCCTCCTTTGGCAGCGCGGGAGGGCCGGCCTTCCGGCTGCGGCGGATTACAGATACTGCCGAAGATCTTCCGACATGCTTTCTTCCAGGCGGATAATGTTTGCGGCAATTTTCCTGGCATCGTCGTCGGCAGCGGAATATTGGTTCAGATAAGCGCTCAGAGATTTGATGCCCATGTTGCAGCCGTCGGTGAGCATGGAAGCGATTTTTTTGTCCGAGTCGTTCAGCATAAGCTTCATGCCGGTCATGATGCGGGCGGAGAGCTTTTCCACAGGGCCCAAATCACCGCCGGATGTCCCGCCTCTGTTTGCCATAGTGTGAAGCTTGTCGCCGAAGCTTACGTGGGCGTCCCGGTACTTTTCCAGGCTGTTTTTGAAGTCGCGGTCATGGACAGAAGGCAGGAGCTGGTCCAGAGTCTGGACCGCCATTTTTGTCCCTGCGTTGCATTCTTTTAATAATATTTTCGTGTCGTCGTTCATGATAGAATCCTTTCCTGAGATTGTAGTCTGCGCTCCGGCGGAGAGCGTCCGCCGAGTATAGCATGCCCGGAAAGGCGGTTCCTCATGCGGACGGGCGGTTTTGCCGATATTGTATTTTAAAAAAACATGGGGTTATCCTCTTCCCATTTCCTGTGTTTTGGTGTATTATATTATCTGCAACTGCAAGATATAGTGTTTGTAGACGAGAATAATACCAACATATGGTGTGACGGCGGGCGAGGAGAAATATGAGTGCAGAAGTAATGAACCGAGTAATCAAACGGAACGGGGAGGAAGTGACCTTTGATTTGTCTAAAATCGTCAATGCGATTGAGAAAGCAAATCACGAGGTGAACAATATCCACAAACTGAATGAATATCAGATTTTGGCTGTGGCGGACAATGTGGCCGACAGGATCCAGGAGTCGACCCATGCGGTCAATGTGGAAGATATTCAGGATATGGTGGAAACCGGAATCATGGAGATGAGGGGCTATGAGGTGGCTCAGAAATATGTGCGTTACCGCTACAGACGGGAGCTGACGAGGAAGTCCAATACGACTGACAACGGAATTCTTTCCCTTCTTGACAATATCAATGAAGAGGTAACTCAGGAAAACTCCAATAAAAATCCGGTGATTAATTCTACCCAGAGGGACTATATGGCAGGCGAGGTCAGCAAGGATCTCTCAAAGAGAGTCCTGCTCCCCCCTGAGATCGTGCGGGCCCACGAGGAGGGGATCATTCACTTCCATGACACGGATTATTATGCGCAGAGAGAGCACAACTGTGACCTTATTAATCTGGAGGACATGCTTCAGAACGGAACGGTCATCAGCGAGACCATGATTGAGAAGCCCCACAGTTTCTTTACGGCCTGTAATGTGACCACTCAGATCGTAGCCCAGGTCGCCAGCAACCAGTATGGCGGCCAGTCCTTTTCCCTGGCCCATCTGGCTCCCTTTGTGGATGTCAGCCGCCAGAAGATCAAAAAGGCAGTGATCGCGGAGAGGAAAGCCTGCGGGGAGCCTTTGGACGAGGAGATTATTGACAAGGTGACGGAGTGCCGCCTGAAAGAAGAGGTCAAGAGCGGAATCCAGACGATCCAGTACCAGCTCATCACCCTGATGACCTGTAACGGCCAGGCTCCCTTCGTGACGGTGTTTATGTATCTGGACGAAGTGCCTGCGGGCCGGATCAGAGAAGATCTGGCGATGATTACGGAAGAGGTGCTTCGCCAGAGGATGCAGGGGGTCAAGAATGAGAAGGGCGTGTGGATCACGCCGGCGTTCCCCAAGCTGATCTATGTGCTGGACGAGGACAATATCACCGAGGATTCCGAATACTGGTATCTGACAGAACTGGCGGCGGAGTGCACGGCCAAGCGGATGGTGCCGGATTATATTTCCGCAAAAATGATGCGGGAGCTTAAGATGGGCAGCGTTTATACCTGCATGGGCTGCCGCTCTTTCCTGACGGTGGAGGAGAGCCAGAAGAATCCGGACGGAAGCTACAAATTTTACGGGCGCTTCAATCAGGGCGTCGTGACCATCAACCTGGTGGACGTGGCCTGCTCCTCCGAAGGGGACATGGATAAATTCTGGGAGATTCTGGATGACCGCCTGGAGCTCTGCCACCGGGCGCTCCGGTGCCGCCATGAGCGCTTGAAGGGAACCGTTTCCGACGTGGCCCCCATTCTCTGGCAGTACGGAGCCCTTGCAAGACTTAAAAAGGGCGAGACCATTGACAAGCTTCTGTATAACGGCTATTCGACCATTTCTCTGGGCTATGCGGGTCTTTATGAAATGTGCATGCGGATGAAGGGCAAGTCCCATACGGATCCGGAAGCAAAGCCCTTTGCCCTGGCGGTCATGCAGCGGCTAAACGATAAGTGCGCCCAGTGGAAGGCGGCGGAGAACATCAGCTATTCTGTGTACGGGACGCCCATGGAGTCTACCACCTATAAATTTGCGAAATGCCTCCAGAAGCGGTTTGGGATCATTCCCGGCGTGACGGATAAGAATTATATTACCAACAGCTATCATGTCCATGTGTCCGAGGAGATCGATGCTTTCAGCAAGCTGAAATTTGAGTCGGATTTCCAGAAGCTGTCTCCGGGCGGCGCCATCAGCTATGTGGAAGTGCCGAACATGCAGCAGAATATTCCGGCGGTTCTGACTGTGATGAAATTTATTTACGGCAATATTATGTATGCGGAGCTCAATACCAAGAGCGATTTCTGCGAAGAGTGCGGCTATGACGGAGAGATCTTGATCAAGGAGCAGGAGGACGGGAAATTGATTTGGGAGTGTCCAAGCTGCGGAAACCGGAATCAGGATAAAATGTTTGTGGCCCGCCGGACCTGCGGATATATCGGGACCCAGTTCTGGAACCAGGGAAGAACCCAGGAGATCAAGGATCGGGTGCTGCATCTGTAAAGGAATCTGCGGAAGGGTTTGCGCCGTGCCTGCGGGAGCAGGAGAAGAGGGTGAAGGGCAATGTACTATGGAAATATCAAGGAATGTGATATCGCAGACGGACCCGGCGTGCGTGTGACCTTGTTCGTGTCCGGCTGCCGCAATCACTGCAAGGGATGCTTCAATTCTGAGACATGGGATTTTTCTTACGGGCAGCCCTATACGGAGGAGACAGAAAGCAGGCTTCTCATGCTTCTTGCGCCGGATTATATTCAGGGCTTTACCCTTCTCGGAGGCGAGCCTTTTGAGCCGGAAAACCAGCGGGTCTGCGTAAAGCTTCTTGCGAGGCTCCGGAAGGCCTATCCGGAAAAGGATATCTGGTGCTATTCCGGATATCTGATCGGCCGGGACATGATTCCCGGCGGGAGGGTTTATACCGAGGCGACGGAGGAGATGCTTTCTTACATCGATGTGCTGGTGGAAGGCCGGTTCGTGGAGGAGGAGAAGGATCTGACCCTCGTCTTTCGCGGCAGCAGGAACCAGCGGGTACTTAGGCTGGAAAAGGGAAAGGCCGTGGAAGAGCTATATCGGCAGAGGTGATTATATGGCAAACGACAGATGATTTTTCCGTCCGCTATATAAAACGTCCTGGGATGACCTGTGAAAAACAGGCTGTTCCGGGGCGTTTTTGCCATGTCAGGAAATCCTGTTTCCCAGGAGGAAAAAATCAGTGGGCGGTGAAACAAAATCTCTGTCTTATCCGTCTTAATAATAGAAAGCTTTCAAAAACAGATGCCGGATAAGAAATGTTACATCAGAAGATACATGAGGAGGGAGAGGCGGTATGGAGGCGGAGATTTTGGCTGTCCGGGCAAAATCGGGAGACGCAGATGCATTTGCGGCGTTGGTTCAGAGAAACATGAAGTCCATGTATAAGATCGGCCGGTCGGTTTTGAGAAATGACGAGGATGTGGCGGACGCTGTGCAGGAGACCGTGTTGGCAGCCTTTGAACGGCTTGGGCAGTTGAGGGATCCATGTGCGTTCCACTCCTGGCTGGCAAGGATCCTGGTGAACAAGTGTTATGACATTTTAAGAAAAAGGACGCAGGTGGTTCCCATGGAGAACCTGCCGGAGGAGCCGGTGCCGGACGCAGGCTACGGAAATGTGGAATGGAAGGAAGCGCTGTGCTGCCTGGAGGAAAAATACCGTTTGATTTTGATCCTGTACTACATTGAAGGATTTAAGACGGGGGAAATCGGGCAGATTCTGGACATTCCGGAAGCGACGGTGCGTACCAGGCTTGCAAGGGGGCGAAAACGGCTGTTTACCATGTATCAGGAGGAGGCAGAGAGGAGACCGGTATGAATATGTATGAGATCATGGAAGCGCTTCGGGAAGACGTGGAGGTTCCGGATATCGTTCAGAGGAAAGCGGACGAGGCGCTGGAACAGATTCGAAAGGCGTGCGGAGCGGAGGCGGGAAACGCTTCTGCCCACGGGAAAGGAAGGAAAATGAGCAGAAAAGGAAGAAAGAGACTGGCAGTCTGCATGGCGGCGGCTATTTTGGCGGTCGGCGGAACCTGCATAGCGGCAGCTTACCGGGGACTTAGCCGGAGCACGGAAAAGGATATGAACATTTCCGCGGAACAGAAGGCGGGATTTGAGAGTCAGGCGGCGGAAAAAGAAGCCGTGAAGGGGGAAGCGGAAAAAACGGGGGAGACAGAGAGCGGGGAAAATGACACTCTCGTGACCTTTCCGGAGGTGTCTGCGACAGACAAGGGAGTCACCATTACCCTGCAGGATTGTATTGTGGACAATTATAACGCAAGGCTGACCTTCCGCATTGACGGCTATGAGCTTCCTCAAGTGCCGGAGGAGGCGGCATTTTACCAGCCGGAGGCGTTTTTTAATATCACTGTGGACGGCGAAGGACCCCGGGGGAGCATGAACATGGGCTTTTATGACGGAAGCTATGTGGGGGACAATCTTGAGAGTGTGCAGGACGAGTCCATCCGGAATTGTCAGTTTGCGGACGGCTCCATGGAATATACGATCCGTTTTGATTGCCGTGAAAAAGGGATTTACATGAATAAGCCTGTGCGGGTGGAATTTACCGGCATCGGCTATTCTATGGAGAAAGCAGGCGAGGCATATATGGATCTGGAGGGGAGCTGGGTTTTGGAATGGACGCTCCAGGGCTGTGATGATGTTTACGAGGCAGATGTTGAGAACGGAGCCATCGGCGATACGGGAGCAACGCTTACCCATGTGGAGCTGTCACCGATCTCGGCCAAGGTGCTGATTGACTTTCCCAAGCAGGAGTATGAGGAGGAGATCGAGGGCGGCGGTTCTCACACCACGTGGGTGGAGCCGGCGGATCTTAGGGGCGTGAAGCTTAAAGACGGAACGGTGTATCACTATGCATGGATGGGCGGAGGCGGTTACAGCGGCTACAGGGAATCGGATACCATCTGTGAGATGGTCCGCCACGGCAGCCGGGTCGTGGACATCGACCAGGTGGAATACCTTCTCTTTTTTAAGGATTATCCGGAGGATGGCAATGTCACCGACGACAATTTCTGGTTCGTGAAGATCCGGTGAGAATTCCCGAAAACTTTGGGGAAAACAAATGTTTATTAACGCTTGCCGTCGGGGCCGGAAGAAAAAATAACAATTAATCATATTAGTTCTTGCGCAGAAGGAAAAAAAAGTGTATAGTAAAGGAGGAGTCAATAAATAAATAATAAGGAGAGGTATTATGGACAGAAAAGAACTGGTATTAAAAACATTCCACAATGAGCCCACGGACAAGCTTCTGGTAGGTTTCTGGCATCATTTCCTGGAGGATGAGCTGGTAGACGGCCTTCACAATCCGGAGTACATTGCAAAGAATTTGGAGGGGGCTAAGAAGTTCAAAGAGGAGTTTGACCCGGATTTTGTAAAGGTCATGACAGACGGATACTTCTTTATGCCTTTTAACTATGAAGATATGAACTGCGCCGCTGATCTTAAGAACCTGAAAGCTACGGATGAGATGGATCTGTATCTGGAAAAATGTGTGGAATTTGCAAAAGCCACAAGGGAGATTTACGGAAACGATGTGCTGATGTATTACAATGTATTCTCCCCCACCTTCCAGATCAATCACAGGATGAACCAGACGCATCCCCTTATGACGGCGGGCAAGCTGGAGGCTCCCATTGTCCAGCTGGTCAAGGAGGATCCGGAGGCAACTCAGGCGGCTCTTGACCTGGTGGCAGATTATACGGAAAAGCTGATTGACATGATCGTCGGCGCCGGGATTATGGACGGCATCTATTTCAGCGTGTCCTGCTTTAACCGCGGTATTTCCCCCGCAGTTTACAATAAGTATGTGGCGCCCGGCGAGAAGAGGATCATCGCAAAGGCCAACTCCTATGCGAAGGACAATCTGCTTCATATCTGCGGATGGAGAGGAAATCTTAATAATCTTTCTATCTATACAGACTATGACTGCAGCGTGATTAACTGGGCAGTACATGCAGAAGAGGTTTCTGTTGCGGAAGGCAAGAAGATGTTCGGCGGCAAGTGCGTGATCGGCGGCTTCGGAAACAACAATACCGACCTGATCTGCACCGGAACCAAGCAGGAGATCCAGGATTATGTAGAAAAGATCGTGGACGAAGCAGGAACTACCGGTATCATCATCGGTGCAGACTGCACGACCCATCTGGATACGCCGGATGAGCATATCCACTGGGTATATGAGAAGGCGGCGGAGATTTCCGAGAGGCTTCTGAAGAAATAAGCCGGAGCGGTTCGGGCCGACGGGCAGATGATTTCAAATTTTTCGGAGACGGGAAGAGATTCCCGTCTCCGTTTTTGCATATATATAGATGATCGGACTTAAGGGGAGGCATTCCTTTGAAAAGATGTGTGGAGTTTGTTATGGGCGTGGTCCTTCTGCTGGCCGTGTTTGTCCTGTCGGGCCCGGCTGCGGGAGTCCTGTGGAACGGGAGTGCGGCCGTATCCGGCGGGGCAGCGCCGGTGGTGGCGCTGGATGCGGGACACGGAGGGACAGATCCGGGAAAGATCGGCATCAATGAAGTACTGGAAAAGGACATCAACCTGGCCATCACATTAAAGACAAAGGAACTTTTAGAAAAAGAGGGGGTACAGGTGGTTCTGACCAGAAAGGACGACGGCGGGCTTTACAAAGAGACAGACGGCAATAAAAAGCGGGCGGATCTGAACAGGCGCTGTGAGATTATTGAGGAGAGCCGGGCAGACTTTGTGGTGAGCATCCATCAGAACAGCTACAGCGACGGCGCCGTTCGCGGGTCACAGATGTTCTACTATAAGAACTCGGAGAAGGGAAAGCAGCTGGCGGAAATTCTTCAGAAGGTATTTAATGAGTCCGTCAGCGGCAGGGAACTGAAAGCAAAAGAAAATGGGGAGTATTACATGCTGCTCCACGTGTCCTGTCCCATTGTCATCGCGGAATGCGGCTTCCTCAGCAATTGGGAGGATGCGGAAAAATTACGGACGGAGGAATACCAGGATGAGGTGGCGGAGGCCCTGACGAAGGGGATCCTGCAGTACATAGAGGAGGCCTTCTGAAAATTTCTTTAATTTTTACGAATACTGGTCTTTCCATTTTGGGAAAAGGGTGCTATACTGAGTTTTATGATGATAACGAAGCTGGTAAGGATAGACGAACTCCATATGGATGAGTCCGCCATCGAAGAGGCAGGGCGGGTGTTGGCAGGCGGGGGCCTGGTGGCCTTCCCTACGGAAACGGTGTACGGCCTGGGGGGAAACGGGCTTGATGAAGATGCCGCCGCAAGGATCTATGCGGCAAAAGGGCGCCCCTCGGATAATCCGCTGATCCTTCATATCACGTCCATGGAGGAACTTGTTCCGTTGGTTGCCGAGATTTCCGAGACGGCATTGGTTTTGGCAGAGGCATTTTGGCCGGGACCGCTGACGATGATCTTTAAGAAAGCGGAGTTGGTTCCTTATGAGACTACGGGGGGACTTGATACGGTGGCAGTGCGGATGCCGTCTCATCCGGTTGCGAGGGCCGTCATCCGGGCGGCGAAAGTTCCCGTTGCGGCTCCAAGCGCCAATACTTCCGGGCGGCCCAGCCCCACGAAGGCGCTCCATGTGCTGGAGGATCTGGACGGGAGAGTGGATATGGTCGTGGACGGCGGGGAAGTGGGAATCGGACTGGAATCGACTATCATCGATATATCTGAAGGGCGGCCGACGATCCTGAGGCCGGGGTATATCACGGAAGAGATGCTTTTTCCGCTGATCGGGAAGGCGGAGGTGGACGCGGCCGTCAGGGGAATTCCCGAGGAGGATGCGAGGCCGAAAGCGCCTGGTATGAAATACCGCCATTACGCGCCGAAAGCAGAGATGACAGTGTTCCTGGGAAGCCCGACAGAGGTGTGCGGGGCCATTGAGGGGGCGCTTGCCCAGGCCGCGGCGGAGGGGAGGCGGGCCGGTGTCCTCTGCACGGAGGAGACGGAACGGTTTTACGACGCTCCGGTGAAAAAATGTGCCGGCAGGAGGAATGAGCCGGAGAGTGTGGCGCGGAGTCTCTACGAGGCGCTCCGGGCTTTTGACAGGGAACAGGTAGACTGCATATTTTCAGAAAGCTTTGAAGACAGCCCCTTAGGCGGGGCGATCATGAACCGTCTTTTAAAGGCGGCGGGATACAGAACAGTAGGGTGTGGAGAATTTACGTCTGTCAGGTGACAGGATGCCATGCCGGATGCACATTGTCAATGAGAAAAAGTCAGGAGTGATGGTATGTCAGCAGTGAAGAGGGTTATTTTCGTCTGTACGGATAATACCTGTCTGAGCAATATGGCGGCGGCCGTATTCGAGGGCGTCCGTGGAGAACGGGAAATCGAGGTGATGTCCAGAGGGCTGGTAGTGCTCTTTCCGGAACCGATCAATCAGAAAGCAGTAGCGATACTGACAAGCCACAGACTTGTACTTCTGGCTGACGAGGCAAAGCCGCTGGAAAGTACGGATTTTATTCCGGGAACGCTGGTGCTTACCATGACGGGAACGGAGCGGGAGCAGGTGAAGGAGCGGTTTCCGGATATGCCGAATATCTATACCCTCCGGGAATTTGCCGGGAGGGACGGCGATATTACAGAGCCCCTTGGAGGGACTCTTGCAGACTACGGGGCCTGCTATGAGCATATAGATCTGTTTACGAAGGTGGCGGCAGAGATTATATTTAAGGAGGAAGAGCAGGATGATAGCGCTGGGATGTGACCATGGCGGCTATGAGCTGATGCAGGAGGTCATGGCGTGGCTTGACAAAAATCATTTTGAATATAAGAATTACGGCTGTTTTGGCAGGGAGGCGGTGGATTACCCCGTCTATTCCAGGCTGGTGGGACATGCCGTGGCTGACGGTGAGTGCGAGAGGGGGATCCTGATCTGCGGCACCGGCATCGGCATTTCCATTGCGGCCAATAAGATCAAAGGGATCCGGGCGGCACTCTGCTCCGACTGCTTTTCCGCAGAGGCGACCAGGCTTCACAACGATGCCAATATCCTGGCTATGGGAGCCAGGGTGGTGGGGCCGGGCCTTGCGCTTAAGATCGTGGAGACCTTTTTGAAGACTCCTTTTTCCGGTGATGAACGCCACGCAAGGCGGATCGGCCTCATCGAAGATTGAGGGGGGAGATGCATATGGGCGGAAAACGTCAGGATTACATTTCCTGGGATGAATATTTTATGGGAGTGGCAGAGCTTTCGGCCATGCGCTCCAAGGATCCGGGCACTCAGGTCGGCGCCTGTATCGTCAGCCCGGACAACAAGATCCTTTCCATGGGTTACAACGGATTTCCCAAGGGCTGTCCGGACGACGAGTTTCCCTGGGAGAGAGAAGGGGAGGATCCCTATGAGACAAAGTATTTTTACAGCACCCACAGCGAGCTGAACGCGATCTTAAATTACCGCGGCGGCAGCCTGGAGGGCAGCAAGATGTATGTGACCCTGTTCCCCTGCAATGAATGTGCCAAGGCGATCATTCAGAGCGGGATCCGAACCATCATTTACGCAGATGATAAATACGGCGATACGCCTGCGGTGCGGGCGTCCAAACGGATGCTTTTATCTGCGGGAGTGGAGCTTAAGCCTTATGAACCGACAGGCAGGCGTCTGGAGGTACTTGTATGAACAGAAAGCACAGGGAGCTTGCGCGCTGCCTGTCTTTAGTGAGCCAGCTCGGGATCACCATGCTGACGCCGGTGGTCCTGTGTGTGATGCTCGGGGTCTGGCTGGATAACAGGTTTTCTACGTATTTTACACTTCCTCTTTTGATCCTGGGGATCCTGGCCGGAGGAAGGAGCGCTTATCTTTTGGCGAAGAGGGCGGTCCGGCCGGACGAGGAAGACGAGGAGAATGGCGATGATTAAATATGTCGGCCAGGTGGTGCGGGAGGTGCTCCTTGGCATCGGACTATGGGGGCTTATCGGGGCTGGTGTGATCCTGGCTGTCTGGGGCCTTTCCGACGGGATCTTATATGGGTTCCTTCTTGGCGTTTTTCTGGCGGCCGGATATTTTATCCATATGGGCGTTACCCTGGAAACCTCCGTGGATATGATGGAGGAAAAATCAGCGAAAAACCATGCGGTCCGGGCCTATTTGATCCGGGTTTTAGCCGGGGCGGTGATCCTTGTGCTGGCCTGGAAATCCGGCTGGTTCAATATGCTGGCAATTCTTGCCGGTCTTTTCACTCTGAAGCTTGGAGTGTATATAAGGCCGTTTATTCACATGGCTTTCTGTCACTTTGGAATCTGCAAAGATTCTGAAGGCTGAAAGATAAAATGCGGCTGTTTCATGGCAGCCGCAATCAAAAACCTATTTCAATAGAGAAAGGGGTGAGGGCATGAGAATGATTTTATGTGAAGCAGATTTCGCCATTAAAGGCCTGGCAAGCTATCAGATGTTCGGACAGACGTTCTGGCTGACTTCGACCCACGTTTCCATGATTATCGTGACGGTCGTGCTATTGATCTTTGCATTTGCAGCGAACCGCTGTATGAAAAGAGCTAAGGATGTGCCGACAGGCTTCCAGAATGTGGTGGAAATTGTTGTCGAGATGCTCGGAAACATGGTCAAGACCAATATGAAGCAGCCGAAGAAATTCATGAATTATATCGGAACGCTGTTTTTGTTTATCCTGATCTGCAACCTGTCGGGGCTTCTCGGGCTTCGCGGGCCAACGGCAGATTACGGCGTGACGCTTTGCCTGGGACTCATTACCTTCTGTCTGATTCAGTACAATGGGATCAAGTGTCAGAAGGCCGGGCATTTCAAGGCGCTGTTTGAACCGATTCCGCTGTTTTTCCCGATCAACCTGATCGGCGAGATCGCGACACCGATTTCATTGTCATTGCGTCTGTTCGCCAATATGCTGGCCGGAACCATCATAATGGCGCTCTGGTATGGAATCATACCGATTGTAGTTGCAAAGCTGGCAATCCCAGCGTTTCTGCATGCGTATCTGGACCTGTTTTCCGGGTGTATCCAGACGTACGTGTTCTGTATGCTGACTATGGTATATGTGGACGACAAAATGTAGAAAAAAAACAAAAACAGGTCAGAAAGGACCAAAAATGAAGGAGGATTTACAATGGGAATTTCAGGACAGGATTTAATTTATGCGTGCTCAGCGATTGGTGCGGGCCTGGCGATGATCGCCGGTATCGGACCTGGTGTAGGTCAGGGTATTGCGGCAGGCCATGCGGCTTCTGCAGTGGGACGTAACCCCGGCGCAAAGGGTGATATCACTACCACCATGCTTCTCGGCCAGGCAGTTGCGGAGACCACAGGTCTTTACGGTCTTGTTGTCGCATTTATTCTGATGTTCGTAAAGCCTTTCTAAAGCTTATCTTTGAGAAGAAAGAGAGAAAGGAGGAGGAGCATTGGAATCCATATTGGCAGCAGGAAGTTTTCTGGTAGCCAGCGGGGAAACGTACACCAGGATCCTGGGGCTTGACCCGCAGCTCATTCACGATGCCGTTTTGCTGGGCGTCAATATATTTATCCTGTTTTTTGCCTTGTCCTATCTGCTTTTCAATCCGGCAAGGGCGATGCTTGAAAAGCGTACCGAGAAAATCCGGGCGGATCTGGATGGCGCCGCAAAGGAGAAGGAGTCAGCCGAGGGCTTAAAGACAGAGTATGAGGCAAAGCTTAAGGATATCGATAAGGAAGCGGAAGCGATCCTTTCCGATGCCAGGAAAAAGGCCCTGAGAAGGGAAGAAGAGATCCTGGAGCAGGCAAAGGCGGAATCCGCGCGCATTATCGAGAGAGCCGGCCGCGAGGCGGAGCTTGAAAAGAAGAAGGCTCTTGACGAGATGAAGCAGGAAATGATCACCATTGCGTCCCTCATGGCCGGAAAGGCCGTGGCAGGCTCCATGGACGTAAAAGTTCAGGAGGAGCTCATTGACCGGACGTTAAAGGAAATAGGGGATGAAACATGGCAAAGCTGATTGCAAAAACCTACGGCGAAGCGCTTTTTGAGACGGCTTTGGAGAAGGAAAAGATCGACGAGATGTACGAGGAGGCCCTTGGCATCGAGCAGGTTTTTTCTGAGAATCCGAAGCTTGTGAAGCTGTTTAATCACCCTAATATCATAAAAGAAGAAAAGCTTCAGGTTGTGGAGTCGGTGTTCGCAGACCGTCTGTCTCCCGAGATGGCAGGATTCCTTCGGATTGTCATTGAGAAGGGCCGCCAGAGCGAGCTTGACGGTATTTTTGCCTATTTCATTGCCAAGGTAAAAGAGCATAAGAAAATCGGGATCGCTTATGTGTCTTCTGCGGCGGCGCTTTCTGACGGGCAGAAAAAGCAGATTGAAAAACGGCTCTTATCCACAACGACGTACGAAGCCTTCGAGATACATTTTTCGGTGGATGAAAGTCTCATCGGCGGCCTGGTTATCCGAATTGGGGATCGGGTGGTAGACAGCAGTATCAAGAGCAGGCTTTATGAAATGAAAAAAGAATTGATGAAGATCCAATTAAATTAGAAAGAAGGTGCGAAAGCTCCATGAATTTAAGACCGGAAGAAATCAGCTCTGTGATCAAAGAGCAGATTGAGAGATATTCCTCCCGGCTGGAGGTGTCCGATGTGGGCACGGTCATCCAGGTGGCTGACGGAATCGCACGTATTCACGGCCTTGAAAAAGCGATGCAGGGCGAGCTCCTGGAATTTCCGGGAGAGGTCTACGGCATGGTCCTGAACCTTGAAGAGGACAACGTAGGCGCCGTGCTTCTGGGAAATCAGAAGAGCATTGCCGAGGGCGATACGGTGAAGACCACCGGAAGAGTGGTGGAGGTGCCTGTCGGCGACGCCATGCTCGGACGTGTTGTGAATGCCCTGGGCCAGCCCATTGACGGCAAAGGCCCGGTTCATACGGAGAAGTTCCGTCAGATCGAACGTGTGGCTCCCGGCGTTATCACCAGGAAATCCGTGGATACTCCTCTTCAGACCGGTATCAAGGCCATTGACGCCATGGTGCCCATCGGAAGAGGCCAGCGTGAGCTGATCATCGGCGACAGACAGACCGGAAAAACGGCTCTCGCCATTGATACGATCATCAACCAGAAAGGGAAGGGCGTCAACTGTATTTATGTGGCCATTGGCCAGAAGGCGTCCACCGTTGCAAATATTGTAAAGACGCTGGAGGAGTATGACGCCATGTCCTATACGACGGTAGTGGCGGCTACAGCCAGTGAAATGGCTCCCCTTCAGTATATCGCCCCTTATTCGGGCTGCGCCATCGGCGAAGAGTGGATGGAAGAGGGAAAAGACGTGCTGGTGGTATACGACGATTTGTCCAAGCACGCGACGGCTTACCGTACACTTTCTCTGCTTCTTAGAAGACCGCCGGGACGTGAGGCGTACCCCGGCGACGTATTCTACCTGCATTCCAGACTCCTTGAGAGAGCGGCAAGGCTTTCCGAAGAGCTGGGCGGCGGCTCCCTGACGGCGCTTCCCATCATCGAGACCCAGGCAGGCGACGTATCGGCGTACATTCCGACCAACGTGATTTCCATTACCGACGGCCAGATTTATCTGGAAACGGAAATGTTCAATGCAGGTTTCCGTCCGGCTATCAACGCGGGACTTTCCGTATCCCGTGTAGGCGGCGCCGCACAGATCAAGGCCATCAAGAAGATTGCCGCTCCTATCCGTGTGGAGCTGGCTCAGTTCCGCGAGCTGGCGGCATTCTCCCAGTTCGGTTCCGAGCTGGATGCGGATACCAAGGAGAAGCTGGCGCAGGGCGAGAGAATCCGTGAGGTCTTAAAGCAGCCCCAGTATCAGCCCATGGGCGTGGAGTATCAGGTGATCATTATCTTTGCGGCTACAAAGAAATATCTGCTGGATATCCCGGTCAGTGAGATCCTGCGCTTTGAGAAGGAACTGTTTGAATTTATTGATACGAAGTATCCGGAGATCCCGGAGGAAATCCGTCAGACCAAGGCGCTCTCTCCCGAGCAGGAGGAGAAACTTGCGAACGCCATCTCCGAGTTTAAGAAACAGTTTGATATGAGGTGATCCTATGGCGACAATGCGAGAGATCAAAAGAAGGAGAGCCAGCATTCAGAGCACGGGGCAGATTACCAATGCCATGAAGCTGGTTTCTACGGTAAAGCTGCAGAAGTCCAGGGCGAGGGCTGAGAATACCAGGCCTTACTTTGACATGACCTACAGCACCGTCTGCTCCATTCTGGCCCATACGCAGAATGTGCGCCACCGCTACCTCATAAAGGGCGCTTCCGAGAAGCAGGCAGTCATTGCCATTACTTCCAACAGAGGTCTGGCAGGCGGCTACAATTCCAACATAGTGAAGGCAGTTCTAGGCGGAATCGAAGCGGACAGGGCGAAGCTTTACGCCATTGGAAAGAAGGGACGGGATGCTCTGTCAAGAAGGGGCTATACCCTTACGGAGGATTATTCTGACGTGATCGAAGCGCCTTCCTATGCAGATGCGGCGGCCATCGGAAAGGCAGTCCTGGAGGCCTATCAAAAGGGAGAGGTGGGCGAGATCTATCTGGCTTATACTTCCTTTAAGAATACGGTCAGCCATGAGCCGAAGTTAATCAAGCTTCTTCCGGTGGAGCTTTCTGAAGAGGAGATCAAGGCAGGAAGCGAAGCCGCAGGAGAGCGGGAATGTCCGATGAATTATGACGGGGATGAGGAAGAGGTACTGGACGCCCTGATTCCCGGCTATGTATATAATCTGATCTATGGCGGCATGCTGGAGTCTATCGCCAGCGAAAACGGCGCCAGGATGCAGGCGATGGATTCCGCGACCAGCAATGCGGAAGAGATGATCGAGAAGCTGTCACTGCAGTACAACCGCGCAAGACAGTCCTCCATCACTCAGGAACTGACGGAGATCATTGCAGGCGCAGAGGCTCTTAATTAGTTAAGAGGTATAGAATAAACAATAAAGGAGTGAGCAAGGAATGCCAGAGACGAATATCGGCAGAATCACCCAGATTATCAGTGCCGTTCTGGACATTAAGTTCAGCGAAGGAAAGCTCCCCGACATCAATGAGGCGATCAAGGTGAAGAGGACTGACGGAACGGAACTGGTGGTTGAGGTATCTCAGCATCTGGGCGACGACACCGTAAGATGTATCGCCATGGGCTCCACAGACGGTCTGCTCCGGGGCATGGAGGCGGTGGCCACCGGCACGCCCATCACCGTGCCGGTTGGAGAGAATACCCTTGGACGTATTTTCAATGTTTTGGGCGAGCCCATTGACAATAAAGAAGCTCCGGTTACGGAGAAAAAGCTTCCGATTCACAGGCCGGCCCCCGAGTTTTCGGAGCAGGCGACGGATACGGAGATTCTGGAAACGGGAATCAAGGTTGTTGACCTTCTCTGCCCTTATCAGAAGGGCGGAAAGATCGGGCTCTTCGGCGGCGCCGGAGTAGGAAAGACGGTTCTGATCCAGGAGCTGATCCGTAACATCGCGACAGAGCACGGCGGATATTCCGTATTTACCGGCGTGGGCGAGCGCACCCGTGAGGGGAACGACCTTTACCATGAGATGACGGAATCCGGCGTTATCAATAAGACGACCATGGTGTTCGGACAGATGAACGAGCCGCCGGGAGCCAGAATGAGAGTGGGCCTTACCGGCCTGACCATGGCGGAGTACTTCCGCGACGAGGGCGGCAAAGACGTGCTGCTCTTCATCGACAATATTTTCCGTTTTACCCAGGCAGGTTCCGAGGTTTCGGCTCTGCTTGGACGTATGCCTTCGGCCGTAGGTTATCAGCCGACTCTTCAGACGGAGATGGGCGCTCTCCAGGAGCGTATCACTTCCACTAAGAGCGGTTCCATCACATCGGTTCAGGCCGTCTACGTGCCTGCCGACGACCTGACGGATCCGGCTCCGGCTACCACCTTCGCCCATCTGGATGCGACGACGGTGCTTTCCCGTTCCATCGTGGAGCTGGGTATTTATCCTGCCGTAGACCCGCTTGAGTCCACCTCCAGGATTCTTGATCCCAGAATCGTGGGCGAGGAGCATTATAAAGTAGCCAGAGGCGTGCAGGAGATCCTTCAGAAATACAATGAACTTCAGGATATCATCGCCATCCTCGGCATGGATGAACTTTCTGACGAGGAAAAGCTGATCGTGTCCAGAGCCAGAAAGGTTCAGAGATTCCTTTCTCAGCCCTTCTTTGTGGCCGGACAGTTCACCGGCATGGAGGGACGCTACGTACCTGTTTCTGAGACGATCCAGGGCTTTAAGGAGATCATTGAGGGCAAATACGATGATATTCCCGAGAGCTACTTCCTCAATGCAGGCAACATTGACGACGTACTGGCCCGCGTAAAGTAGGGGGTGTGTGAATGGCTTCGGAAAAATCGTTTGAGCTTCGAATCATTACTCCTGACCGGGTGTTTTATGAAGGCAATGCGGAAATGGTGGAAATGGACACCAAGGAGGGAGCCATCGGCGTTTACAAAAGCCATGTGCCTACCACCTGCATTCTGCGGCCCGGGCTCCTGACTGTCCATCTGGAGGGCGGCGAGGACAAAAAAGCGGCTCTTCACGGCGGCTTTGTGGAGATCCTCAAGGAGAGCGTCACCGTGCTGGCCGAGGCGGCTGAGTGGCCCCAGGAAATCGACCTGGAGCGTGCGAAGCAGGCCAAGGAGCGTGCAGAGGCAAGACTTCAGGCCCACAATGAAGATTTGGATGCCGCTAGGGCGGAGATGGCCCTCCGACGTGCGATCACGAGAATGAAGGCGGCAAAGTAACAAGATAAAAAAGCAGTGAAAAAAACGGCAGGGAGAAATCCCTGCCGTTTTTTGAAAGGAAATAAATGCGGTAATATGAAAAGAAGCTGTGCACCGATTGGGTGAGACAGCTCCTTTTTGGTCATATAGGAAAGTCCCTCGAGGGGATCGCGCTGCGGCAGAGTGGAAAAATGCTGCTTATGCAGCCCGCCTCGGGCGAAGAAACTTTAATTTTTCCGGAGACGGAAGGTCTGGACGCTCTGCCGGAGCAGTCCGGCCTGGCGGTTCAGCTCTTCGCTGGTCGCGGCGCTTTCCTGGGCGGTTGCCGAATTATTTTGGGCTACGGTGGAGATCTGGACGATCTGCGACTGGATCTGATCTACCGCATCTGCCTGGGTCTGGGCGTCGGCGGCAATGTCATTGATAGTTCCCACGATCCTCTGTGCTTCTGCGACGGCCCCCTCCAGCTGTACTGCCGTGGCATGGGCGATCTCTGTACCTTCGCTCACGGCGGCAATGGAATGCTCGATCAGAGTGGAAGTGGATTTGGAGGCTTCCGCCGTTTTTTCTGCCAGGCTGCGCACTTCCTCAGAGACTACGGCAAAGCCCTTGCCGGCGCTTCCGGCTCTTGCCGCTTCCACGGAAGCGTTCAGGGCGAGGATATTGGTCTGGAAGGCGATATCTTCGATGGCCTTGATGATCTTTCCGATCTCGCTGGAGCTGACGTTGATTTTCTGCATGGCTTTTACCATTTCCTGCATTTTCAGGTTACTCTCAGCAAGCTGCCGCCCCACTTCTCCTGCCTGCGCCTGCGCCTGGCCGGCATTGTCCGCAGTCTGCTTGATGCGTCCGGTGACTTCCTGGATCGCCCTTTCCAGTCCGCCCACAGACTCCGTCTGTTCCACGGCTCCCTGACTGAGCCCCTGCGCGGCGGAGGACATCTGAGACGCTCCTCCGGAAACGGATTCCGAACTGGAAACGATCTGTCCCATAGTTTTGTTGAGCTTTTGGAGGATATCGTTCAGGGAGGTGCGGATGGCGGCAAAATCTCCCACATATTCCTGCTCGATCTGGGCTGTCAGGTTCCCTTCGGCGACCGCTTCCAGCATGCGGGATATCTCCCCTATATAATTCCGCAGACGGGAGATGGTCTGGTCAAAGCTTTGGGCGAGGATTCCGATTTCGTCGGTGGAATGGATGTCGGCCATGATGTTCTGGCTGAGGCCCAGGCCCAGATTCCCCTGTTCCAGAGTCTGGGCCAATATGGTCAGGCGGAAGAGAGGCCTGGTAACGCTTTTCTTTATGTAAAAGCCTGTGATCAGAATGCCGGCCACGATAAGCGCCGCCCCAATCAGGAAAGCGAGGCCTATGGTGAGATTGATGTGGCCTGCGGCATCCGCTATGGAGATCCCGGCGAAGATCAGGCCGTTGATCTTACCGTCGGCGTCTTTTGTGGGTACATAGGAACACAGGTGTGATTCCCCGAGGATGGTGGCACGCCCCACGTAGGCCTTCCCCTCCTCCAGAACCGTTGCAGCCACTTGATCGGAAAGGCGGGTGCCGACGGCGCGGCGGCCGTCCTGCAAAATGGTGGTGTAGGCCCGTTCGTCCCCATGGAAAATGGTAAACTCGCAGCCCATCTGCTGTTTAAGAGAATCTAAAAGCTCTGTCTTGTCTTCTGGCCCGCTGTAATTGGCCAGTTCGTAGGCGAGCACATTGGTTCCGCTGATGCATACATCCTGCATCGTGGACATCGTGAGACGGTAGAACATCAGCGCGCAGAGTGTCACTACTATAATAATGCTCACCCCAAGCATGGCGGCTACCAGGTTCCCTACTTTGCGCCCGATCCGTTTGTTTTTTTGTCCGGCTGTTTTGTTGTTTGAATGTTTTCCTTTCATGATTCCATACTCCATACCATTGATTCAAGTGTTTTAAACAGATAAAAACCACACGGAGCATCCGGCGTAAAAACTCCTTGCCTTCAGGGTGCGGTATTTACTATTAGCATACCATAACTCCTTATAGTACGGCAACACTTTTTTATATCATAAATAAGAATATATGGTAAAAAGGAAATGTATCAGAAATATATCAGCCCTGTATTCTCAAATGTATCTTTTTGAGGTATCTGAAAAGGGCGGGGCTGTTTTTGATCTTCTGAATAAATAATAGGGAAATAAAGATGAAAATGAATGAAATAGCCGATAAAATGAATAAATATTTATGCTGGATGCATGGGAAACAGTACAGGTGGTTTTAAATGTATCTTTTTTTTGCGTCAGAATAATTGGAAATGTATGGTAAAAATAACTAAAAAATGTACATATAAAACAGAATTTATATAAAAAATATACAAAAATAGGGTTGAAAATCAGAGAATTTGGTGTTATGATGTCTACGTGCACCGGTTTTGAGAAATATGGGACAAATGCTGCAGATGTTCAGGAGGTGAATAAAAGTGACGATTTCTTCAAAGAAACCGCTGTATTACCAGTTAAAGCAAACCATACTGAAATGGATCGAGAACGGAGAATATGCGCCCGGCGAGCTTCTCCCCTCAGAGAAACAGCTGCAGGAAATTTTCCACATCAGCCGGACCACGGTGCGTCTGGCTTTGAAAGAACTGGCGCAGGAAGGATTTTTAATACGGAGTCCCGGAAAAGGAACCTTTGTGGCCTGCATGAAGATGGAAAGCGGGCCGAGGCGGCTTTTGAGCTTTACACAGGAAATGCTGGATATGGGACTTGGGGTTAGCAGCCAGATTATATCAGTTGAGAAGGAATATCCGGCGGCCCGGACCGCAAATAAGCTGCAGATCAGCCAGGAACAGCCTGTATGGCGTCTGGAACGGATCCGTCTGGCCGATACGGTTCCCATTGTCACGGAGGTAAATTACATTCCGTCCTCGCCGGTGCGGCAGATGGATATGAATCTGGTAAAAAACAGGTCTTTTTATGAGTTTTTGGAGCAGGAGTATGGGATTGTGATTGTATATGCGAGGGAGAAAGTGGAATGCCGGTTGGCGGACACGAGGGAGAGCAGACACCTGAATATTTCAAAAGGGTCGCCGATTCTCCATGTGGAGAGACTGACCTTTGGCTACAGAAAAAACCGGCCGATGGAATCTTTTCCGGTAGAATTTGTCAAAATGTCCTATAACGCAAAAAAGTACAGTTTTCATCAGATCATCCGAAAGGAATGAACCAAGGTGTCAGCTGCACAGTGCAGTACACATACATACTATTAATCTTAAAAGGAGGAGGAACAAGATGACAAAAAAGAAAGTAATGGCAGTGCTTCTCGTTCTGGCCATGGGGGCGTGCCTGTTTGCGGGCTGTGGCAGTAAGAAGGAGGAGGCGGGCGCCGACGCGAAAAAAACGGCCGGCACTGAGGCGAAGGAAACAGCCGTGGAATCGAAAGCGGAGGAGCCGGCGGAGACAGCGAAAACAGATGTGCCCATAGAAGGGCTGACTTTCAAGGATCCGGTTCCTGTCCCGGACGAGATCACGACCTATGGGCCTGACGGAAAAACGGCGGCCTGGTATACGGAGCTTGAGCTGACGCCGGAAGAGCTGGAACAGGTTCGTTCCATGGAGCTGACGGCATGCTTTGAACTGATCAATGCCAGCGAATGGGACAATGCCAACCTGATCGGCTTTCAGGATGCATGTGAAGCGATGGGCATAGAGATTGTGGGGCAGGGCTGCTGTGATCTGGATCCCATTACTCAGAAAACAAATATGGAATCCTTTGCCGCGCTGAACCCGGATATTATTTCCTGCCAGCCTCAGGATCTGGATGTATGCGCACCGACCTTTGATCCCCTGTGGCAGTCCGGCGTGAAACTGACCTTCATGAGCAATGTCCCTGCGGGATATACTCCGGGAAAGGAATATGTCGGAGCGATTACGGATTCCATCATTGACATGGGGATCGACAGTGCGGAGATGATGGCGGATGCCATCGGCGGGGAAGGAGAGATCCTGGCAATCACTGTGGCAGATGTGAATTATGTCTGTAATACCAGAGATCAGGCGTTCCTGGATACCATTGAAGAGAAGTATCCCGATATTACGGTTGTAGAAGTCGGAGGTTTTTCCTCTGCCAGTGAGGCCGGCCAGGTTGCCTCTGCCCTCGTGACAAAATATCCGAATGTGAAGGGGATCTTTGTCTCCTATTCGTCCCCCTGCATTGATGTGCTTCAGACCGTAAAGGCTCTGGGACGGACGGATATCAAGATCGTCACGATGGACCTGGATTCGACTTGTGCCCTGGACATGGCACAGGGCGGAAATATTGTGGGAATTGCCTGTGACATGCCTTATGCGATGGGATTCGGGCGCGCCCTGATGGCGGCCTATGGCTGCATCGGCAAGGAATGCCCCGGTTATGTTACTTCTCCCTCCTTTAAGGTTACCCGCGAAAACCTTTTGGACGGTTACAAAACCTCTCTGGGAATTGAAGCCCCGGCCGAGGTACAGGAAGCGCTTGCGAAATGAGGTGACGGCAATGGCTGCTAAAGCAGATACTGCCTGTGCGGTTGAGATGCACGATATTGTTATGGAGTTTTCCGGCGTCCGGGCGCTTTCCGGTGTGGAGTTCTGCCTCCGGCAAGGCCAGATCATGGGACTTGTCGGAAAAAACGGCGCCGGAAAAAGCACATTGATGAAGATCATCAACGGGGTTTATACGCAGACAGAGGGCACAGTCAGTTTTTTCGGACAGAATATTGACAAGAATGTATCTGTCAAAGAGCGGGAGCGGACCGTGGCAATGATTTACCAGGATTACAGCCTGGTGGGTGAGATGACGGTTGCGGAAAATATTTTTCTGAATGCGGAGCCGCTGCAGCGCGGACTGATCTCGGACCGTACGTGTGTCCGGAAGGTGCAGGAGTTTTTTGACTCCATGGGAATTCCCATCGATCCCCGGGAGAAGGTGAAGAATCTCTCCACCGGCGACATGCAGCTGGTGGAGATCGCAAAAGCAATCATGAAGCACACGAAGGTCATTTTGATGGATGAGCCGACGGCAGCTCTGGACGCGGAGGCGACGGCAAAATTTTTTGAGATCTTGTCCAGGCTGAAGGAGCAGGGGTATTCGATTGTGATCAGCACGCATCACCTGCAGCACATTATGGATATCTGCGACAGCGTAACGATTATCCGCGACGGAAGGGCCTGTATGACGGGGGCGGTCGCGGAGACTACGCTGGAGGAGGTGATTGCGCAGATGCTGGGCGAGACAGGCTTTCAGGCAGTCCAAAGCCGCCCTTACTGCAGCTTCGAGTCCAAAGCCCCCTTACTGCAGGTGAAAAATGTTACATCAAAGGTGATTCGGGAACCCTTCAGCCTTGAAGTGCGCCCCGGGGAAGTCGTCGGCCTTGCCGGCCTGAAGGGAGCGGGGAGGACAGAAATTTTTAACTGCATTTTCGGTATTGACCCGCCTGAAAGCGGGGAGGTCATTCTGGAAGGAAAGCGGCTCAAGGTGAGGAACCCCGGGGATGCGATCCGCGACGGACTGTTTCTGATCCCGGAAAACCGCCATACACAGGGACTGTCGCTGATGCATACCCTCTATGACAACGCTCTGCTTCCGATTCTGGAAAATCTGAGCAGGGGCCGTTTCTTCATCAATGACAGGCAGGGAAGGCAGATTGTTGAAGATATCATACGCACCATGCAGGTCAAGACTCCGGGGAGCGATGTGGCAATCAGCAAGCTTTCCGGCGGGAACCAGCAGAAAGTAGTCGTGGGCAAAGCGCTGAAGAGCGAGCCGAAGGTACTGCTTATGGACGATCCGACCTACGGCGTCGACATCCATGCGAAGGGGGATATTACGGCGGCCATTTCTCGGTTTACCGACGAGGGCGGGGGCGTCCTGTTTGTATCCTCGGAGCTTGTGGAAATGATTGAAAACTGTGATCGGATCCTTATTGTGAAATACAATCGGATCGTCGGTGAGATCCGGGATGTCCCTAAAGCAGGATTGACGGAAGACAGCTTGATGGCTGCCATTCAATAGGAGGTGCGTTTCATGAAAATTCGCGGGACTTCTGTCAGGCGGTTTTTATCTAAGTATATGATCTATGTTGCATTTGTGGTCCTTGTGATCGTTTTTTCTGTTACACTCGGCAATGTCGGCAATGGATTTCTTGATATGGGGAATGTCTGGAACATTATCCGGCAGACGTCCCTGATCGCAATCCTTGCGGTGGGGATGACCTACGCTCTGGGAGCCGGCCAGATCGATTTGTCGGTCGGCTCCGTCGTTGGGCTGACCTCGCTGGTAACCGCGTGGAGCGTGCAGCGTTTCGGACTGGTTCCCGGTGTTTTGGCGGGTCTGGGTGTCGGCATCGGTGTGGGCGCGCTGAACGGAGCGCTGATTGCCTGGGTGAAAATTCCGCCTTTTATTGCAACGCTCGGGACGCAGATTCTGTTCGCCGGTGTATCCCGGACGGTTTCGGGGCTCAAATCGGTGCCGATCACCAATACGGCTTTTAACTTTGCCTTTGGCGGAGGCGACTTCGGAGGGATTCCGGTTTTGCTGCCATGGATGCTGGCAGTGGTGATACTGGGGCATCTGTATATGCGCAAGCGTCCCTTCGGCCGCCAGGTCGTTGCGGTGGGGGGCAATGCAAAAGCGTCTCTGTATTCCGGGGTTCATGTAAAGCGTACTATATTCAAGGTGATGGTGCTCTCCGGTTTTTTGGCGGCCCTGGCAGGGGTATTATGGGCGGGACGTTTTGGCGGAGGCCGTTATTCTCTTGGAGAGGCGGAGGAGACTTCGGCCATTGCGGCGGCAGTCCTCGGGGGGACAAGCATCAACGGCGGGAAAGCTTTTGTTGCGGGCGCCTGTATAGGCGCCGTCATGCTGGGGATGATCAACAATGCCCTTGTCATGTATGGGCTTGACGTGTACCAGCAGATGGTGGTGCGCGGCCTGATTATCCTAGCGGCAGTTGCTTTTACAGTCAATGCAGAGAAGGAATAACCTGCAGGGGTGAGGAGGTGCAGAACCATGCTGGATATTATTGGAGTCGGCGATACAAATGTGGATGTGATGATACAGGTGCCGAATATTCCCATGCATGATGAAAAGGCGCGGGGAAAGCTTGTCGGAAATTACCCCGGCGGCATTACTGCCAATTTCTGTTCCGCAGCGGCAGCTCTCGGGGCAAAGGTCGGTGCGGTGTGCAAGGTTGGGCGGGACGACTACGGGAAGATGGCGTTTTCCGATCTTCAGGCCAGAGGCATTGATATCAGCCACATGGTCATCGACCCGGAATGTGAGACGTATTTCTGTATGGTTTTGCTGGACGCAACCGGTGAGAAGGCACTGACGATCGTGGAGACCTCCGGCTTTCTTCCCCACCCGGCTGAGATAGATGTCGCTTACCTGAAAACGGCCAGATGGGTTCATATGACTACGCTGGACATGGAACTGACTGCCTGGGCGGCACGGGAGCTGGAAGGAAGCGGGACAATGCTCTCACTGGACATTGAGGCGACTGCCGGAGATTGTACACGGGAACTCTGGGATGAGGTGCTTGGACGGACGGCAATTGCCTTTCCCAACGAGGCGGGGCTGGAGGCGCTGACGGGATGCAAAACCATAGAAGAGGGCGCGAAGCAGATGCTGGTGAGGGGAGTAAAACTGGTTGTGGTGACCTGCGGGGCGGACGGGGTCCGGATTTATCACAAGAAGGGAAGCGTCTGCCGCCAGGCATACCGTGTGCCGGTGAAGGATACGACAGGGGCGGGCGACTGTTTTAATGGGGCGTTTCTTACGGGGATTACGAAGGGATGGAGCCTGGAGCGCTGTGCCAGGTTTGCCTGCGCGGCTGCCGCCATTTCCATAGGTTCCGTGGGAGCCAGGACGGGTATCCCTGTTCCGGCACAGGTACAGGAATTTTTGGAAGAACGGGGAGAGGGGATATGCGATTAGAAACCGGAATTTATAAAAGCAACTATCCGGAACAGGCGGATGGCTGGCGGATCCTGTGTGAACAGGAAAAAACACCCTTCCGCCTTACGGACCGGCCGGACTGTACGGTTCTTTTGTGTGAGGGGCACACGCCGGAGTGGCTGACAGATTATCTGGAGGAAGGCGGAGTGGCGGTCTTGTCCGGTGTCCGCCCGGAGGATCTTCCGTTTCCGACGGATTACATCGGCCCGGCCTCCCTGGAATCGGCGGATCTGACGGAGCTGGGAGCGGGAAAAACCCGCATCCAAAGTCTTGTGCAGGTTTATGACGGGGCGGGGGTGGGAATGCTGTGCCTCCATGAAAAACGAAAGATCAAAGGCGGGAGGCACCCGGATGAATATCCGGCGGTTTTATGGCAGGAGGCGGGAAAAGGCGGCTGCTGGTATACGGGAATCCCTTTTTCGGAGCTGGTCTGCGCTCTCGGGGATACCCTCAGGCAGACACCGGAGGATTCGGACTACTCAGAGCGGATTACGGCGGTGGATAAGCATCTTTTGCTGCGGGCCATGCGCCGGCTTCTGGCGCAGGCATATGCAAAGCGCGGGCTTCCTTATATTTATCTTCATTACTATCCGGAAGATTACCGGTCGGTGTTTGTGTTCCGTGTCGATGTGGACGGTGTCTATGGCGACTGCCTGGAGCAGATCAGCGCTGCCGCAAAGGAGGCGGGTATCCGGGTTTCCTTCTATATTAATCAGGCGCTGTGCCAGGAAGAAAGCAGCAGGCTGAGAGCGATTGACAGCGTTCATGATATCGGCTGCCACGCCAGGGAGCACAACCTTTTTACGACGGAGCCGGAGAACTATTCCAATATCCATGACTGCCGTGTATGGCTGAAGGGATTGGGACTGCCGCTTGGGACCGGTTTTGTCGCGCCCAGAGGAATGTGGAATTTTGCGCTGAACCGGGCCCTCTGGCGGGAAGGGATCAGCTATACGTCGGATTTTGGCTACTGCGTTTATGATCTGCCTTTTTACCCTTACGAGCATGGCAGGCGTATGGAGGTGAAACAGATTCCGGTGGATCCGTTTTCCGCAGAGCGCGCCTATGCGAAGGCGAAGGAAGAGATGGTTTCTTTGCCGGACGAATATATTTCGGAGAGATTTCGCAAGGCGGTACGCCGCCAGTATGCGCTGGGAATGCCGGTGATTTTGTACAGCCACCCGCAGTGCTTCGGAAGGCTGGCAGGGAAGGTATTTGTGCAGCTGGCGGAGGAACTGGAGGGGAAAAATATCTGGCGCGCCACGATGGAGGAATTCCACAGCTGGTGGACAGGCAGAGATCATGTAGAGTATTCGGCCTTTTGGAGTGAAGCTGCCGGAATTGTGGTTGACGGAATTTTGCCGGAGAAGGTGCGGGTCAAGGTTGTGAGAGGAGGAGAGATAGGCGATGCTGACGGTGGAATCAAAGTGGAGGGAAAGGCTCAGCCCTGATGCAAAGAAACTTTTTGACGATGTAAATTTACAGCGGGTTCTGGGAGCGAGTACCCATATCCGGTTGATTGGAGACATTTTTCAGGATATTGCAGAGCACGGAGAGGATGGGGAAGATATGCTGCAGACGATCCGGGGCATTGCCGGACACTTTACCGCGACCAGAGGGGAATCCAGCCAGGCAATTTCCAATGCAGTTATGCAGATGACCAGGCTTCCCGGGAAAGGAAGCTGTGAGGAGATCAGGAGAGCGATACGGGAAACCGTTGCCGATTACAGATCCGGGACAGAAAAAGATTTGGACAAGATTAAATCGTTTCTATGGACGGTTTTGGAAGATAAGAAGAGGCTTCTGTTGTTTGATTATTCCAGCACAGTGGCGGCTGTGGCAGCCCTGGGGCGTGAGCACGGCGTCCGGTTCCACTGCTATATTCCGGAAAGCCGCGCCCTTGACGGAGGAAGGCCCTACGTGCGTCCGTTCCTGGAAGCGGGGCACAGTGTCCATTTTATTCCGGACAGCGCGATGTATCACTACATACGGAAATGTGATGCGGCCCTGATCGGCTCGGAAACCTTCTATCCGGACGGGACCTGTTTCAATACGGTCGGCTCAGAGATGGCCGCCTGTCTGTGCAGACAGTTCCATGTGCCTTTTTATGTGCCGACTCCTTTGCTTAAGGTAGATATGCGGGCGCTTTACGGGCACCGGAAAAAACCGGTCATCGATGATCACAAGGACCGTATGGCAGCGGGGTGGAGCGAGGAGGAGCGGGAGAAGGTCAATTTTATCTGCCCGGAGCTGGTGGCCATTCCCTCTGAGTACATCACTGCCTATATTACGGAGGAGGGGATTCTTCCGCCGTGGGCCATGTACACGGCCAGCCTGGCTTATTGTAAGAAACTGACAGGAGGTGGGAAGGCATGAAGGGCAGAGTGATCTGTATGGTGCAGACCAGACCGCTCCCGGGAAGCTTCCGAAACAGCGGGGAAACCATTGATACCATCACGGAACAGGCTCTGGAAGAAACCGGGATTCTTGCAGAATGCGGAGTGAAGACGATTATTTTACAGAATATGGGAGATATGCCCATCAGGCAGCAGTCCTCTCCCGAGGCAATTGCTTATCTTACTGTTGTGGGAGGCGCGATCCGGCGGAATTTTCCGGAGCTTTCTCTGGGAGTCCTGGTGAATTGGGACGGTGTGGCGGCGCTTGCCGTAGCAGATGCGGTCGGTGCGGATTTTGTGCGTGTGGAGCATTTGTATACAGGGGCGGAGGTGACCAGCGCCGGGATATTGCAGGGACAGTGCTGTGAAATTACGGCATTGAAGCGGAAGCTTGGTTCCGGGATCCCGATCTATGCAGACGTGTGGGAACCTCATGGGATCCCGCTGGGCCCCCAGCCGCTCGACGAGGCCGCCTGGCAGTGTGTCCATGAGGCTTTTGCGGACGGTCTCTTTTTGTGCGGGAAAAGCGCGGAGCAGAGCATTGCGATGGCCAGGCAGGTGAGAGCGCGGCTGCCCCGGGCGCCATTGTATCTCGGAGGCGGCGCCAACGGGGAGAATGTCCGGGAATTACTGCAATATTATGACGGAGTCTGTGTTGCGACATGGATTAAAAACGGTGATATGTCCAATCCGGTGGACCGGGACAGAACCAGATATTTTGTGGAGCAGGCGGCTCTGGAGGAGAAAATGATATGAGGCTGATTGTTGCAAAGGATTATACGCATCTTAGTCGGATTGCGGCCGACAAAGTGGAAAACCAGGTTTTGTTAAAGCCGGACAGCCGTATAGGGACCGTGACCGGCGCTTCGCCGGCAGGTATGTATCTGGAGCTGGTGCGGCGCTGTCAGGAAGAGGGGCTGGATTTTTCAGAGGTTTCTACGGTCAATACGGATGAATATGCCGGGCTTTCCGGGGATCATCCCCAGTCTTACCGGTATTATCTAGACCACCATTTCCTGGAACCCTGCAGAATCCGCAGGGAACGGACGGAGGTTCCCAGAGGCGATGCAAAAGACCTGGAAGAGGAATGCCGCCGCTATGAAACATTTTACAGAAAGAATCCCGTGGATCTGCAGATCCTCGGGATCGGGCACAGCGGCCATATCGGATTCAATGAGCCGGAGCATTATTTCCCGGAGGAGACGCATATGGTTTCGCTGGCCCCGGAGACAATTGCGGCCAATGCAGAATACTTTGACGATCCGGAGCAGATGCCGGCGAAAGCACTCACAGTGGGAATCGGTACCTTGATGCAGGCAAAGAGCATTCTCCTGCTTGTCAGCGGAAAGTCCAAGGCGGAGATTGTCTATCGCTTCCTCTGCGGAAATATTACGCCGGAGGTACCGGCGACGGTTCTGCGCCTGCATCAGAATGTGACCGCGGTGCTGGATGAAGATGCACTTTCGGTGGTCAGGCAGAGGGCGCCGGAGCGGCTGCGGCAGCTCCTGGGGTAAGCGATGTTATTGGCCATCATTAATGTTCCTTTTCTTGTTTCCTCAGTACCATGCCAAGTCGCCCATTGTATTGTTTCATAAATACCAGGGTGTTCGATCATGTAGTTAAGGTATGCCTGGCCCACACTTTGTATTGCATCATCCCCGATTTTGCCGATAGCTGCCTGCATCATCCGTTCATTCATGGTTTTCATGCCATTATGGGCGATTTCCCTAAGCAGGGCTTCAAGGCTGTCTATGTGGTTATATAATGACGGGGTACGGATATTAAGACTTTCGGCAACGACTTTTAAAGAAACATTGCTTAAACCGTTTTTATCCGCTATATCCGCAGCAGTATGTATTACATCAGCTTTTGTTATCCGCATAGGTTTACCTCTCACAAAGATATTTTCTAACAATTTTTGAATAAAACCCGTGATAGAATTAGAGATGATACGGTTTTGAAGAATTATCCTCTCTATTGTCCAAAGTGCAAGCAGGAAACCTTGATTGAAGCGAAGAATTTAAAAGTAACAGTTATCAGAGAGCCAGACGCAAAGACGCAGAGCCGATGAACTTGTGAGAAAACCTCACAGCTCATCGGCTCTGTTTGTTAGAAAGAATAAATATTTAGTTGTTGTTCG
>CAJUQY010000002.1 GCA_910588815.1 uncultured Lachnospiraceae bacterium
GCTGTCTTAAGGTATGGCCCAACGCTGGAATCCCCGCACCAGACCTCGTTGATATTCTAAGAGCGATCGGATCCACACTGTTTCTCGATGATGCTGCCATAGGTTCTGTTCTCCTTTTCTTAGACAATTTTAGGGTTTCCCAATTACCTGTTTTGAAAATTCCCACAATTTTTAGGCGGGATTCGAAAAGGGTCTCGCGCAGGAACGGCGAAATACGGAACGGCGAAAAGCAGAGGGCTGATTTAGAGAAAACAGAACTGGAGCGTCTGCGGGCCTAACTGCAACAATACAAAAAGAAAACAGGGAGGCCGCAGCCTCCCTATTTTCCAATGTCCTCCTCTGCATGAACCGTACCGATAACGGTACAAAAATCCGTATCCTCCTGTACCGTGCAGGATGCCTTTTTGATTTCTACGCCGGATGCGGTAAGCCCGCTGCAGTAATCCTCAAACCGCTTTTCGGCTATCGCTTTCGCTTCCTGCGGCGAAAGAACCCGGACAGCATCCTCATATTCCCTGGCTGTCACAGAGCCAAGCCCAAGCGGCAGATAAAAATTTTCCCAGAGGTGGAGGGTTTCATAGGAATCCGTCTCGTCGGACAGCTCATAGTCGTTTTTTCCGCCCGGAAGAAAGACACGGTTTCCGAAAAGCCAGAGATAACGGCGCTTTTTCTCTTCCCCGGTGTAGTGCTTTTCAGAGGATGCCAGGGGAATCTTTTCCTCATAGTGATAAACCGTGGCGGCAATCACATCTCCGTCCGCCTGTACCTCCTCCGTCTTTAGGAGATTCCCCCCCTCGTCAAAGATATCCAGAGTGCCGGCAATCAGAAGCTGCCCTGTCTCCACGGAATCTCCCACATGGATCTTCGGTGTCCCGGCTCTGGTGATCATCGATACCACGGTTCCGCTCTTTTTTGCCGTCACATCCCCGGATACGGATGCCGGTTCCCCCTCCGGCTCCTTTAGCTCATTCTCCTTGACGCGGATAATCAACCGGTTTCCCGTAATCTCGGCCGACACCCAGGTGATGTCATTGTACCTGTTTCGGATCGCCTTCTCAATGTCCTCGCAGAGAATTCCTGCTTTTGCCATGCCGTGGACATACCCTTCTTCTTCCAGAAACCGGAGCAGGGTACTGTCTGTATACTTCTGATTTCCTTCCATGTGAATGTCCCAGATAAATAAGGAGGAGGTATATAAAAGGCCGAGGCAGAGAAGAATACCGGCGAAAAAGGCCAGCCGTTTCCTGCTCTTCCTTAGCAAAAAGGGGAGTCCTCTTTTCTCTGTAATACGAAGCCGCACGCCGGCTTTTTTCGCCAGCCTTCCGGCCCGGAAAAATTCACCCGCCTCCATAAAACAAGCAATGCCGTTCTCTTTTTGCTCCATGGCCTCCAACAAAATCCCGTGAAAACTGCACAAATTAAAAAAACGTTCAGGGCTTCCTCCCGTCACCCTGATCGTCAGCCGTCCCCTCCATCGGTCTCGTCTGTTTCTGGTGGTTTTTCTATTCATAACTAATCTCGCGAATCCTCCCTTTGATCTTCATGGCGTCTCTCTCAAAATAAGAGATGACCAAATGTTCACCGGAAATACGAATCCGACACATACCGCTCAAAATCCGGATACATTCCGGAGAATATTCCAGAAGTCCTCTGTGGTTTTCCACTGTCATTTCCATAGAGCCCACGACAGTAATTACTGCAGCGCCAAGACACAGATCCTTTGGAAGCTCCAGCGCTTCCACCAGAGCATCAACCCTTTTTCTCATGGGTCCACCTCTCTCCTTTTACAGTCCAGTCTATGAAAAAAAAGCAAAAAAAAGAACTGTTGTCTCCAACAGCTCTTCTTTCTTGCACAATTAATTGTATTTCCTTTTTCTGGCGGCTTCAGACTTCTTCTTGCGTCTCACGCTGGGTTTTTCGTAATGTTCTCTCTTACGAATCTCCTGCTGAATGCCGGCCTTTGCGCAATTCCGCTTGAATCTGCGCAGGGCACTATCTAAACTCTCATTGTCTTTCACAATAACGTTTGACATAGACTCACACCTAACCTCCCTCCAGTTGTGTATTGTGCCTAATACAACTGTTTGGGTATATTTTTCGCACTACATCAAGTATAGCACAATTTGCCATTTCGTCAATACCCATTTTGATTTTATTTTAATTGTTCTGTCAGCACTTCCAAAACTTTCTTTAAAGCATCCGGAATCCCCGCCGGATTCTTTCCGCCCGCCTGTGCCATACCGGGACGGCCGCCTCCGCCTCCGCCGACACATGCCGCAACGGCTTTGATGAGGTTTCCTGCATGAGCCCCCCTCTTCTGGGCCCCTTCCGTGGCCGTCGCCATCAGATTTACTTTTCCGCCCGTCTCGGAGATCAGGACTACAACGCCCTCACCAAGCTTTTCTTTTAACTGGTCTCCCAAATTTCTGAGACCATTCATATCCACATCCTTCACAGAAGTGGCCAAAGCCTTCACGCCGCCAATTTCCCGGACTTCGCTCATCACGTCGCCCATGGCATCCTTCGCAAGCTTGCCCTTTAGCTTCTCATTCTCCCCGTGGAGGACTTTCAACTCCTCCTGGAGAGCTTCGATTCTTTTCACCAGCCCGGCCGGCTCCGTCCTGGCCGCCCTGGCCGCCTGATGGAGCTCATCCTCCAGATCCTTGTAATAGCGGGCCACACCCCTGCCTGTCAACGCCTCAATCCTTCGCACACCGGCGGCAATCCCAGCCTCCGATATGATTTTAAAAGCTCCGATGGAGACGGTATTTGCCACATGGGTGCCGCCGCAGAGTTCCTTGGAGAAATCTCCCATGGAAACCACACGGACGGTATCGCCGTATTTCTCTCCGAACAGCGCCATGGCGCCGGCCTTTTTGGCCTCATCGAGAGTCATAATCTCGGTGGTCACAGGAACAGCCTTCTCGATCTCCCCGCAGACCAACTCCTCCACCCGGTCAAGTTCTTCTTTTGTCATGGCAGAAAAATGGGTAAAATCAAAGCGGAGCCTGTCTGCCGCCACAAAAGAGCCGGACTGCTCAACATGGCCCCCCAGCACGACCCGCAGAGCCTTCTGCAGGAGATGCGTGGCGCTGTGATTCTTGCAGGTCTCCTTCCGGTTTTCGGCATCCACCTTCATGGTCACCGGAGCGCCGGCCTGAAACATCCCCCTGGTCACTGTGCCGATATGTCCGACCTTTCCGCCCTGGAGCCTGATGACGTCCTTTACCAAAAATTCTGCATCCGCCGTACAAATCACGCCGGAATCAGCCTTCTGCCCGCCCATCGTGGCGTAGAAGGGCGTCCGGTCCGTGATCATGGTCCCGGTCTGTCCGTCGGTGAGCGCCTCCACAATCTCTTCCTCCGTGGTGAGCGCCGTCACAAAACCTTCGCCTGTGAGACTTTCATACCCGGTAAATTCGGTGGTAAGCTCCGCACTTAAATTCTGGTAAATGTCCTCACGGCCCATGTAGTTGCTCTGCTTCCTGGCGCTTCTCGCCTTCTGGCGCTGCACCTCCATGGCCTTTGCAAAGCCCTCTTCATCCACGGAAAACCCCTTTTCCTCCAGGATCTCACGGGTTAAATCCAAGGGGAAACCATAGGTATCATAAAGGCGGAAAGCATCCTCACCGGAAAGCTCCGTCTTTCCCTCCCCGTTAAGCCTCTCCTCCAAATCGCCCAAAATGGCAAGGCCCTGGTCGATGGTCTTATTAAACTTGTCCTCTTCCTCCGTGAGGACCCGAAAGATCATCTCCTTCTTCTCTTCCAGTTCCGGATAACCGTCCCTGGATAAACCTATCACCTTCTCGGAAAGCTTTGCCAGGAATTTCCCCTCAATTCCGAGGAGCCTGCCGTGGCGGGCCGCCCGGCGAAGCAGTCTCCGAAGCACATAGCCCCGGCCCTCGTTGGAGGGCATAATACCATCCGAAATCATAAAAGTACAGGAACGGATATGATCCGTGATCAGACGGAGAGAAATGTCTTTCGTCTCATCTTCCAGATAGGAAACGCCGGCCAGCTTTGACACCGTATCCAAAAGCGCCTTGATGGTATCTACCGCAAAGATAGAATCCACATCCTGCACCACAACGGCCAGACGTTCTAATCCCATACCCGTATCGATATTCTTCTGTTCCAGGGTGGTGTAATGGTCATGGCCGTCGTTGTCAAACTGGGTAAAGACATTGTTCCAGACTTCCATGTAACGGTCACAGTCACAGCCCACCGTGCAGCCAGGCTTTCCGCAGCCGTATTTCTCGCCCCGGTCATAATAAATCTCGGAACAGGGGCCGCAGGGCCCCGCCCCGTGCTCCCAAAAATTGTCCTCCTTGCCAAATTTAAAGATCCTCTCGGCAGGGATGCCAACCTCCTTATTCCAAATCTCAAAAGCCTCGTCATCCTCCAGATAAACCGAAGGGTACAGACGGTCGGGGGATAATCCCACCACCTCGGTCAAAAACTCCCAGGACCAGCGGATGGCTTCCCGCTTAAAATAATCCCCAAAGGAAAAATTACCCAGCATCTCAAAAAAGGTGCCATGACGGGCAGTCTTTCCCACATTCTCAATATCACCGGTGCGAATGCACTTCTGGCAGGTGGTCACCCGCTTTCTGGGCGGAATCTCCTGCCCTGTAAAATAAGGCTTTAAAGGCGCCATACCGGAATTGATCAACAGAAGGCTGTTGTCATTGTGAGGCACAAGGGAAAAACTCTTCATGGCCAGATGTCCCTTGCTTTCAAAAAACTCTAAGAACATCCGCCTTAACTGGTTTACACCATATGCTGTCACGATTATTCCCCTTCCTTCGCATTCTTATGTTTTCTTAAGCGGATCCCGCACCAAATGCCGCCGAAAGCGACCACGCCCAGAAAAATAAATTTCACTGCCATCTGATAAAGCTCTGAAAAAAATGCTCCCATGGAATTATCCTCCTATGCAATCTCTGAAATTTCTTTTTGAGAAGGGCCCTAAACTACAGCAAAACTTCCCAATCCATCTTTCTATCCTACCACAAAGCATGGGCTTTCGCAAGCAGATTCTAAAGCCAAAGCATCGGCCAGGACGCGAAGTTGAAAAAACAGAACTTCATCCGTCCGTCTTCCCCGTGATTATCCAGTATCCATATTCATCGGAAAAAGTCTTTCGTATCGTCTCCTGGGTTTCCATGGGCGAGAGAACCAGATCAAAGTACGACCAGTACCCTTCGGCTTCCCCTCTGTTGCGGAAAGCCCAGGTGAGTACATATCGGTAATCGTCCGTCATCCATTGGGATATCGGCAGAAAGAACACATTTCCACTGTCATCGGTCTCCGGATAAAAGTTGCTGAAGACCGGATTGATGTAAAAATTCGTTCTCAGATATTCCGACAAATAAGAAAACAGGTCTTCCAGAAAAGCCGGGTTGCCTGTCTGCCAGTTTCTTGTGGTTGCCAGGACATCCAGCGCCATACCGTTTTCATAAACCGCGTCTGTAAAATCACTGACTGCATATGGATTGTAAGCGGCGCGAAACCGGATGGGGAGTCCTGTCTTCGAATCCAGGTAAAGGAACATGATACACCCATGAGTGGTAAAATCCGCCACCCAGAGAGCGGCAGAAGGGTGCTCCTTATCCGCCCTGAAGCTCATGTTCACCTCCCCCTCCACCTGATACCCCATAGAACCGGAAGGGAGGGAGGCATTGACCGTATCCAGAAACCGGAGGGCCATCTCCCTGGCCTCTTCCTCGGAAACCTCGATCTCCTCGATCGGCTCCCGATCCAGGTACTGGCCATAAAAACTTCCGTAGTATTTTAAAGATAATTCCGCCAGGACCTGAAGCCGTTCCATATCATTTAAGCGGTTTCCGTCCAGAAGGACGGTATCCTGAAGCTCCTCCTCTGTGGCCGCCTCCACGTTGGCAGTGGAGGGCAGAGCTGCCTCGGAGACAGGTTCGGACTGCTGCCACATCGTATCTGCGACCGCAACGGCCTCTCCATATTTTTTTCCGTCATAGTGCTCTAAGAATTCCCGGACCAGCCACATCCCCAGACTGCTGATGAAAAGCAGAACGAGGAGCAGGCCAAGCCCCGCCAGGATGTAGCGGGCCCTTCGTCTATGATTCCTGTCAGGCATTTTCTTTCCCTGATCCCTGCTCGACATGGCGCTCTCTCCTTCCCGGAATCCACATGGTGACAGTGGTCCCTTTTCCTTCCCTGCTGTAAAAACTTAAAAACGTTCCGTGGAGGGCCGCGATTTTCTTACAGAGAGCAAGTCCCAGCCCGGCCCCGTTCTGTTTCCGGCTTCTGGATTTATCCACCATATAAAAAGCATCCTGAACCCGGGTAAGGCTCTCGGCAGGAATCCCTCTCCCATCATCGCTTATGGTGATCCGATAGCCCTCCCCTTCAGGCTCCCCCTTGAGGAAAATCCGGCGGCTTCCGGCCTTTTTGGCATTGTCGACCAGATTGATCACAAGCGTCTTCATCAGATCCCATTCCGCGTTGAGACAGCCTTCCCGGCAGGAGACCCGAAGGCTCCGTTCCCCATACGAAAAGAAAGGGGCCATGGTCTGTGAAATGTCCTGAAAAAATTCCTCTGCCGGAATCTCCTCAAAACAGAAGTCTTCGTTGTCCAGGGCAATAAAACGCATCATCTTTTGGGCAAGCGCCTCCAGCCGCATCCCTTCATTTAAGATATAGCCGGCAGCTTCCCTGGTTTCTTTCCTGGAAAGCTCTTTCTGGTACAAGGTATCCGCATATCCGATGATCGCCGTCATGGGTGTTTTGATCTCGTGGGAAAAATCTCCCATGAACTGTTCCTTCCTTGAAGCCTCCTGCCTCAGCTCCTCCACTTTCTTCTCCACCGCCTCAGCCATCTGGTTAAAGGAGCGGGCCAGCTCCCCGATCTCATCCCGGCTGCTTTCCTTTACCCTGCCGGAATATTCCCCCATGGCGATCCTGTCCGCCGAACGCTGGAGCCGTTTCAAGGGATTCACCAACAGATAGGAAATCGCCATTGCCAAAAGGCCGCAGATGAGCAAAGCCACGTAGATGTAGTAGCTGTACTGTTTTTCCAAAAGTGTCCGTTCCCTGTAAATGTGGGAGATATCTGTCGCCGTTTTCAGAACTTGTCCGGTATCTCCGCCGGGGAGCTCGCCTGACACAAAAAGGAGGTGCCTCCCATTGGTTTCCCGAACCACATAAGTGATTTTCCCGGGCTGCTCGATCTCCCCGGAGGCCTCCATAAGTGCCTCTGTAAATCCGCCGTAGAGGATCTCTCCGTCCGCCCCCACAAGAAGCATACTCCGCTCCCCGAGCTGCTGCTCCCCCATCTGGGTACCGCCCATATAGATGACCATGCGGATGAACCGGAACTGCTCCAGCTCGTGGTCGATCTTCTGCTCCAGGGCCTGGCCAAAGCTTCTTTGGACCATGCAGTACTCCACACTGCACAGGGCCAGGATCAGCACCAGCATAAAGGAGAGAAAAATTTTCACAAACAACCGCATGTTGTCAGACCTCCAGCCGGTATCCCACCCGGAACACGGTCCGGATCTTATCCTCCCAGTGTAGCTTTTTCCGAAGCCTCTGGATATGGCAGTCCAGAGTCCTGGTCTCCCCCGTGTAGAGTTCATTCCAGACTTTCTCATAAAGCCGCTCTCTGGAAAGAGCCACGTTTTTGTGGAGAATCAGTTCCGCCAGAAGGCCGTATTCCTTGGCCGTAAGCATGACAGGAACATTTCCCTTTGTCACAGACCGTCCCTCGAAATCCACGGTGACGTCTTCAATGGTCACCGCCCTCCTGTAGTTCCCGCTCCGCCTCAGCACCGCTTCCACCCTGGCGGAAAGCTCACTCACCTGGAAAGGTTTCGTAATGTAATCGTCGGCCCCCAGCTTCAGCCCATGGACCCTTTCCGCCACCTCCCCTTTTGCCGTCACGAAAATGACCGGGATTCCGAAGGGGCGGATATACTCCAAAAGCTCATAGCCATTCAATCCCGGCAGCATGATATCCAATAAAACCAAAGAATAGGAGGCCCTCTCGATCTGCTTCGCCCCGTCCGTCCCCGTCCGTACCCAGTCACATTGGTAGCCGTCGGACAGAAGCGTACGGCACATCAGGATTCCGATAGCCTCCTCATCTTCCACGATCAAAATTTTTTTCATCTTGTGTCATCCCCTCCCGTCATGTCTATTTTAACACAGAGATGTATACAAGTTGTAAAATTTCCGTAAAACATTAAAATTGTATCAGATGGCCGCCCGTCCCTTCCCTCCCAGACACGTCGGTTCGGCTGATTTTGCTGCGCCGCCTATTGCAGGCAATGTTTACTGCTAACAAAACGGGCAGCGAAAATTGCCTGCGCTATGCTCGCAAAATCAGCCAAACCTTCCTATCGTCTGGGAGGGAAGGGACGGGCGGCCCCGAAGGGGTTCAAGATACCCCGGGATCGGCCAAAAGGGTGTCCGGCGCTCCGTCCGCGGCGGCTGTGGCCAGACAGTCGCATCTTTCATTCTCCGGGTGACCGGCGTGGCCTTTCACCCAGCGGAAGGTCACCTGGTGGGGCTCCTTCGCTTTCAGAAGCCGTTTCCACAGATCCACATTTTTTACCGGCTCATTCTTCCCGCGCATCCATCCCTTTCTGATCCAGCCGTCGATCCAGTGTTCTGCGAAGGCCTTCACCACATAGGCAGAATCGGAGATCACCTCCACCATGCAGGGCCGGTTGAGCGCTTCCAGGCCTGCAATGACCCCCATCAGTTCCATACGGTTGTTGGTGGTCTTTCTATATCCCGCCGAAAGCTCTTTCTCGTGGAGCTTTCCGTTTCCGTCAATATACTGGAGCACCGCCCCATAACCGCCGGGGCCGTCCGGATTTCCCCTGGCAGAACCATCGGTGTACAAGATTACTTTCATCATATTCCTTAAACTCCTTTTTTGACAAGCTTAAAACAGGTAATTGCAAAACATGAAATTGTGGAAATATTCTGGCAATATGTCCGCCCAACGCCTGCTGTACCAGGCGTTCCGGCAAGCCTAAAATTTTCCTTAAAGCCTCCATTCCCCAGTCAGGACGAACCGCTCCGCCATGCCCTCGGCGGCCCGGATGATGGTTTCGTCGTAGCCCATAATTCCAAGGAGGCGGATGGCGTTCCGGCTCGCGGCGCGCCCGGCTTCCAGCCTGTAGGAAAAGGATACGTCCCCGGCCTCCACCTGCTCCTCAAAATGATAGTTGACGTAAGGCCCTTCCAAAAGGGCCGTCAATTCAATGTCGTGGGTGGCTGCAAAACAGAGGATATTTTTTCCCGCCATGCTCTCCAATATTTTGGAGGAGGCCGAGATCCGCTCCACCGTATTGGTCCCCCGGAGCACCTCATCCACAAAGCACAGCACCGGCGTCTCTGTGGAAATGGCATCCAGGATCCGCTTCAGGGACTTGATCTCCACCATGTAATAGCTTTCCTTCGTCTCCAGGCTGTCGCTTAAGGCCATGGAGGAATAGATCCGGAAAAAGTCTGCCTCGTAAGCGGCCGCCGTCACCGTGTAGATGGTCTGGGCCAGAATGGCGCCCACGCCGATGGTCTTTAAAAACGTAGATTTCCCGGACGCATTGGAGCCGGTGATCAACACAGGCCTGTCCGTCTTTATGGAGTTGGCCACCGGATTTTCTATCAGGGGGTGGTAAATGGCCTCGCAGGACAAAGTCTTTTCCGGTGTTTTGTGAAAGTCAGGAATACAGAATTTCTCCTGAAGATCCCGGAAGGAGGCGATACAGAGGGCGAGCTCCAGCCGCCCCATGGTCTCCATGAGCCGTTCTAAGACCTGTCCCCGGTGCCTGATGGTCTCGGCCATATTCCGGAACAAAAGCAAGTCCAGATGAGTCATCATGCAGAGGTAATCCAGGACCACCTTGATCAGATTTCCGCCCACATCGCTTTTGTCTACCAGGATCCAGGCATTCCTCCGGATCTTCCGGAAGCTTTTGCAGTCTTCTCTGAGAAGCTCCCGGTAAGGGGCCAGAATCGTCTCCTCCCCCGGAATCTCCGAGAGCCTTCCGCCGTATTCCACCAGATCGGCCACCTGGGACATGCAGGCAAAATACACTGCCATGTCGCCCTTATATTTGTAATAGGTGATCAGATTCAGAATGATCACCCCAATCAGCGCCGCCACCCCGTAGGCCGGCTTGATAAAAAACATGCCGACTGCCGCCGCAAGAAGGCCCATGGCCGCCCCGTGGGGCAGCAGGGGAAAGGAGGGGATATCTGAGAGCTTTCCGATATAATCGGAGAGAGCCACCCGCCTTCTCCGCCCCATCCTTCCGAAACAGATCTTGAACTCCTCCCGAAGCGCCTTATTCTCCCTGAAAAAATCCGCAAGGGCCGAGCGTTCTTTTAAGACCGTGTCGTCAAATTCCGGGGTGCGGAGGGCCCAGTAGAGATATTCCTCGCCGACAGCGGAATCCGCCGTGTTGAGGAGCAGGAACACCTCGTCCATCCCCAGGTCGTTCCAGGTAATGTCGTCAATGGAAAACCTGTCTCCCTTTCTCCGCTCATAATAGTGGGAAATCTTTTCAAATTCCTCCAGGGTATATTCCCGGTTCGGGATCTTTCCCCACTGCTCCCGGATCTTTTCCTTCAGCCGTTCCCGCCTTCTCCTCTCGGCGAGCGCCGACTGGATGAAAAGGAACACGCACACCACCAGAAAAAAGCCCACATACATCGTCGTCTCTTGGTCCATCGTCCGTTCTGCCTCCTTTTATAGTGAACGACAAATATTTTGTCGTTCACTATAAATGTATTGTAACTTCCCCGATCGGTCACACAAATATACAGGCCAGCCCCGTCTGTTTAAAAAACGCTTCTTTGATTCGGTTAAGCTTCTCCGGGCTTTCCTCCCCGCCGGCCTTTATCTGAAGCCTGCGCTGCCCCGGAAGGTAGGAAGGATTTTTTAAGAGAGTGAGCCCCTCCCTCCGGCAAATGAGCTGTGCCGTGTGGAACAGCGCATTCTGGTTGACCTTGTCGGAAATATGGATCCGCCAGCCGGTCCAGTCTGCCAGCGCCTGCAGGGTATCCTGATATTGCCGCCCGATTTCCGGCGACACAAAGGAAAGCTCCAGGTACTTTCCTCTCCCGTCCTGCTTCAGACTTTTCTTTTCCGGCCGATGGGGGCATTCCAAAAAACTCTGTTCTATACAGGAAAAGGCCATGTTCTGTTCCAGCACATCCGCGGAACTATCCGCCGGAAAGAAGAAATCCTCTTCTCCGGCTCCGGGAGCGGCTCCTGCGCCGCCCGGGAAGGAGCTTCCGGAATCATCCGAAGAAGCCGCTGTCCCTCCCAAAAGCAGTCTCCACCCGGTCGTCCTCAGAAATTGCTCTGCGGCCTCCCTCTCCCCGGCCGAATCCGGTGTCCCGGAGAGGGTTACCTGATAGCATCGCCGCTCCGGATAATAGGAGGTTTTTGAGATCCGCTCCCCAAAAAGCGCGGAGAGAAAGAGAGACGCTGCGTTGTGATTGACAGAAGGATGGATCTTGGCGCTCCAGCCCGTTTCCAGCGAAAAGGCCTCCGCCGCCCGACGGAAAACCTCCCTGTCCTGGACGTCCGGATAGTCAAACTGCAGCAAAATTTCTCTTTTCTCATAATGATAACTGATTTTCCGATAGGAAAAATCTGGAAACAGGATCTGGATTTTCGCCTCCAGCTCCTGCATTGTAAATTCCTTCGGTCTTTTTGCCTTTTCGACCGCCTCCCATTCATTGGCCTCAAAAAGAAACAACCGTCTCTCATTGGGCGAAAAGTAGGCGCCTCCTAAAAGCTTCTCCCGGAGGCTTCCAAGAACCTCCTCATCGGAAATCCCTTCTTCATAGCCGGATTCCCTCCCATACCAGATTCCGGCAATCTGATACAGGGAGAAAGCCTTCCCCGGATAATGCTGCCGCCAGAAGTCCCAGAGAAGCTTTCCGTCCTCCCTTTCGAAGGCCCGTGGCATCTGCATGGACTCGGCCGGTGAGAAGGACAGCTGCTTTCGCCTGCTCCGAAGCAGGACCTCATATTCCTGCCCGCACTCCGGAAGAAACACCTGCCTCCGGTAATCCTCCGCCGCCAGCTCGCTCCCCAGCTCCTCCATGGCGTCCCGGTTCCCGTGGACCAAAAAGATCCGCCTGGCAGACAGCCTGGAGAGAAGGGCCGCAATCTCCGACTTGTCCCCGTGAGCCGAGAGTCCCACCTGCTCCACCCGGCAGCCCACGGGGACTGTCGTTCCGTTTACTGTCAGGCTCTTTTCCTCCGGATTCTCCAAAAGGGAGAGGAGCTGTCTTCCCGGCGACTCCTCGTCCTGGTATCCGGTAATGATGATGCAGGCATTTTCCAGGGGAGCCAATGCCTTCGCATATTGGGCACTGGGGCCTCCCGTGAGCATGCCTGAACTGGAAATCAAAAGGAAGGGGCCCTCCGCCGATAAAAGCTCGTCCCGCTTCTGCACGGGCGATACCGGCTGGATCTCCCTGGTATAAAACGGCTCATTTCCTTTTAAAATCCGCTTTCCCAGGGCATTTTTCAGATAAGTGGGATTTCTCGTATACATTTGATTGATATCCCGGACCATGCCGTCCACGAAGACGGGGACCGGAGGAATCTCCTGGTTCTGGATGGCGGAGCGGAGGATCAGAAGAACCTCCTGGGCCCGTCCCAGGGCAAAGGTGGGAATCAGGATCTTTTTCTTCTCCGCAATACATTCCCGAACCAGGGCCACCAGCCGCTTTTCTTCGGCCATGCGGTTGGCGTGGAGCCGGTTTCCGTAGGTGGTCTCCACAAGGGCCACATCGGGCCTCAGCTTCGGGATCCGGATACCCTCAATGGTCCTCTGGGAAAAGGAGGAGAAGTCTCCGGAATAAAAGAGGCTCCCCTCCTCCGTGACCAGATACACGCAGGCCGCCCCCGCGATATGCCCTGCCGGATAAAGGGTCATGGTGAACCCCTCAAACAGTTGGAAGGGTGTCTCATAGCCCACCGGACGGATCCGCCCCAGCATGGCCAGAACATCCTGCTCCGAGTAATGGGGAATCTCGTCCTCCCTGTGATTCATGATCTTCAGGCTGTCATAGAGGAGCACTCTGGTCAGATCCTGTGTCATGGCTGTCATATAGATGGGCGCAAGGGGATATGCCCTGCTGATCATGGGAAGGGTTCCGATGTGGTCCATATGGGCATGGCTTATGATGACGGCATCCACGCCGCCCTGCTCCTGGACGGTACGGAAATCAGGGATCGGATCCTTCGCGGCCGACTGGCGGATTCCTGAATCCAGAAGAATCCCCTTTCCCGCAATTCTTATATAAATACAGCTTCCGCCAATCTCCATGGCGCCGCCAAGAAAATGCAGATTCATAAACTTCTGTTCCTCTCCCGCCGCATAAAGCAGCAAATTTTTTACCTGTGCGGCTGAAGGTTTCCCATGGCTCCCACAGGAACCATGGCTTTCCAACCACACAGGCAACATTCAAGTATCAGGCAAAACTCTTTTGTATCAAGGATACCACAAAAATGGACAGACAACAACCTTCCCACTCAAATAATAATACAAATCATACCGCCGTTGGAGTCGTTGATAATCTTCTGCAGGGTATCCTGAAGCTTCATCTGGCAGGAATCGGTCATCTGGGCCACCTTCGCCCGGATGCCGTCGGTGACGATCTGCTCAATGGATTTCCCGAAAATGCTGGTATTCCAAACCCCATCCTCGTTTTCCCTGCTGTTCTCCCGGATATAGGTGATCAGATCCTCCGCCTGCTTCTCGTCTCCCACAATGGGAGCCAGTTCCGTTTCGATGGAGGCCCGGATCAGGTTGATGGAAGGCGCCTGGGCATGGATTTTCACGCCGAATTTGTTGCCGTGTTTGATGACCTCCGGATCGTCCAGGAGAATCTCGCTTCTCTCCGGCATAATGACACCGTACCCCTTCTGTCTCGCCGCATCCATGGCGTTTTTCAGCTTCCCGTATTCGCCCCTGGTTCTGGCAAACTGCTTCAGGATGCCCATCAGCTGGTACTCGCCGCCGATCTCCATTCCTGTATAATCACTCAGGATCTGATAATATACGTTGTCGTCCACCATCACGTCCAGGGCCACCGTCCCGTCGGAATAATCCGCCTTCCTAAGATGTACCCGCCGCACGGAGGAATCCTCTTCCTGGGCATATTCCTGGGACAGATCCTTCATCTGGACGATGTCTCCCATCATCCCTTTTACGATGGAGACGATCTGCTCCTTCAGCCAGTGGTCTGCGGGAAGGATCTCCGCCCACTTTGGCATATAAAAATCCAGTTCTGTCACCGGAAACTCGTTTAAGACTTCTCCGAGAATCCTGGTGATATCGTCTTTTTTCAGCTGTTCACAGTTGACCGGAAGCACCTGTACCCCGTATTCTCCCGCGAGCGTGGCTGCCAGCTCCTTTGCCTCGTCCGAATAGGGCCGGTTCGTATTTAACAGCATCAAAAAGGGCTTTCCGATCCTCTTTAATTCCTCGATAGTCTGCCGCTCTGCGTCTATGTACCCGTTTCTCGGAATCTCTCCGAAGGAGCCGTCGGTGGTAACGACAACTCCAATGGTGGAATGCTCTTTGATTACTTTTTCCGTCCCGATGGCCGCCGCCTGGGTAAAGGGAATCTCATAGTCAAACCAGGGCGTCTTCACCAGCCGTTCCTCATCATTTTCCACATGGCCGCCGGCCCCCTCCACCATGTAGCCCACACAGTCGATGAGCCGTACCTTCACCCTGGCGTCCCCCACCTCGATTTCGGCCGCCTCTTTGGGAATGAATTTGGGCTCTGTGGTCATGATGGTCTTTCCCGCCGCAGACTGAGGAAGTTCATCCTGGGCCCTGCTCCGTTCGTTGGCGTCTTCCATGCCCGGAAGCACCAGAAGATCCATGAACCGTTTGATAAAGGTGGATTTTCCCGTGCGGACAGGTCCCACCACACCTATGTAAATTTCCCCTCCCGTCCGTGCCTCGATATCTTTGTATACGTGAAAACTGTCCATAAAAAATCCCTCCTGCATATGCTGATTCGCCACAGCGTACGAACTATGGCAGGTTTTCTCGTTAAATATATGCAGGAGGGGTTCCTTATTATGTGGAAACTGAGGAAAAATCGGTTCCTTTACTCGATCTCTACCCGGTTTGCCCGCTCGGTACGGACGATGCAGACCCAGGTGCGTCCCTGATTCAGTTTGATCTCATTGCCCTCCGAATCATAATAACGGGTCACACCCCATTCTCCATCCTTCTTCCAGGTCACAGGGATCACCTGGCCGTCCGTGATATACTGGCCGACGCCCTCTCCCTGCATGAAGATATTCAGATAATCCGTATCAAAATAGTGCTCATAATCACAAACCTGAAGAATAATATTCTTATATGTAAGCTGTGCGTCATCATTGCCTACGTCCACATGAGGTTCCTCAAATTGATACCGGTAATAAAGCCCGTCCTCCGGGTTGTACTCGAACCAGGGCTTGTTGGACACATAACCGACCGTAACCTTATTGGCCGGAGCCGCCCCCGGCATGCCGGGACTCTCTCCGTCGGCCACAAACTGGTAATGTCCCGTATAACTTTCCGGATATGCGGTGGAATAACCCAGTTTTTCAATGGCGTACTTGATTTCCTCACTGTTGGTAAAGTGATGGTGGGGGGCATCCCGGTCATCCATACTGTGGTAGGCCCATTCGCTGGCCCCTGTCACACCGTTGACACAGTCACACTGGCCTCCCTCCAGATAAGGTCTCGCATACTCGCACTGGCCATAATGGAAAAAAATAGATTCAAATTCTTTCTGGATAAATGCGTGATAAGTCCTGGCGCTCCGGACAGAACCGATCTCGGCGATGTCGTCATACTGCTCAAAAAATGCCACAAAACGGACCGCGCTGGCTTCTCCCGGCGTCTCATACACCACATCCGCATGGCTCAGGCCGTAGGTGGGCTGCGCCGCCAGCACATTGCTGATGATCACGGCGACAGGGCGCCTTCTTCCGATCTCTTCCGGCACCCACTGCCCGGTCAGATAGCTTCGCACCATGCCTTCCGGCGCCGCTTCCGTCTCAGGCTCTGTCTCTGCTTCCGTAGTGGCCGGGGCCAAAGTCACCGGCTCAGGCGCCTTTGTCGTTTCCGGCTCAGGCGCTTCCGTGGTCTCTTCCGCTTTCCTTCCACAGCCGGCCGCCATAATCAGAATCAACAACAGGGCAATGCCTGATTTTAACCATCTTTTTCCTGTCTTTTTCATATAATTGCCGCCTCCCTCTCTTTTCTTCCTGTCTATTGTATCATGAACAGGAGAGTTCTGCAATGAAAATGTGCCCTCTCAGCCCTCCAGACCATACTCCACCTCGCCGGTCTCACCGTCAAACTGTGCGATGACACTGTGACAGCCGAGCAGATCATTCCCCCTGTCGTCAGAAATCATACCGCTGAACAGTACCACGATCCTCCCTTTATAGGATTCCTGTACCTGAATCTGATAAAGGCCGCAATTCCTCTCGATCATCTCCGTCGTAATCTCCTTTCCGTCCGAATCGGTCTCCTCCCATTCCTCGCAGAACAGCCGGACCCCCTCATAAAATTTGCCAAGGAACCATTCCGGATTCTCATATGCGCGCTCCAGGCAGCGAAACGCCTCGTCAACCCTGCCCTCCGGCACTTCCATCTCAATGTCCAAATCCTCATGTTTTCCAAAAGACCCGGGGGAAATCCCGTCCGCCAGCCTGAGCATGTCTCCGGCCGGATCCCTCTCGAAAACGCACCGTCCAAAGGGTTCCCTCTCAAACGCCACCGTCTCCGCCTTCTTTTCATGAACCTGCGTTTTTTTGCCAAAATTCTTTTTCCGGAATTTCATATCCATATTCCTTTCGCTTTTTCCAAAATTCTGCCTGAAGAGAAAACAGGCAATATACTGTCCTGAGGGGAACTGCCAAAATTTTTGTTTTTGGCCTTCACTATAACTCTTGCACTTTCCCTGCATCTGTGTTATAGTTGTGAACGGCAACTGACAAGACAGTTGCCATAAAAAATTTTACATATAAACTCATTACCCAGAAGTACATGGATCCATGTACGGACAGAAAGGCGGTAAATTTTATGAAAAAATGGCTGAACCGGCTGTTTATCGACGGCCTCAGCGGCATGGCCACCGGTCTCTTCTCCACTTTGATCGTAGGAACCATCATTCAGCAGATCGGGACGCTCATAGGCGGGGCCGTTGGAGATTATCTGTTTTTATTCGGAAAGATCGCGGCAGCCTTGACCGGGGCAGGCATCGGCTGCGGCGTTGCCTGCAAGTTCAAGGAAAGCCCTCTGGTGGTACTCTCTGCCGCCACTACCGGCATGGTGGGCGCATTCGCAGGAAAAATCATGGCCGGGCAAGTCCTTGTGGACGGAACAATCATGCTGGCCGGTCCCGGCGAACCTCTGGGTGCGTTTATCGCCGCCTATGTGGGCATTGAGCTGGGCCACCTGATTGCCGGAAAAACCAAGCTGGACATCGTACTGACCCCCATCGTCTGCATCGTTTCCGGCTCCGCCGTCGGCATGGTCTTAAGTCCGCCGATCTCCGCTTTTATGACCTCCCTCGGAAGCCTCATCAACTGGGGAACCGAGCAGCAGCCTTTCCTGATGGGCATCATCGTCTCTGTCCTCATGGGTATGATCCTGACCCTCCCCATCAGCTCCGCCGCCCTGGGCGTTTCTTTAAGCCTCTCCGGCCTTTCCGCAGGAGCGGCCACCGTGGGCTGCTGTGCCAACATGATCGGCTTCGCGGTAGCCAGCTATAAGGAAAACAAAATGGGCGGGCTCCTGGCACAGGGGATCGGCACCAGCATGCTCCAGGTGCCCAATATCGTCCGGAAACCCGCCATCTGGCTTCCGGCCATTATCACCAGCGCCGTTTTAGGCCCGGTATCCACCCTGGTTTTCCATATGGCCAACAATCCGGTGGGCTCCGGCATGGGAACGGCCGGACTGGTGGGACAGATCATGACCTTCCAGACCATGGCAGCCACCGAAGGCGCCGGTTCGGTGCTCTTCAAGATCGCGCTGCTCCATTTTCTTCTGCCAGGAGCTATGGCCTTCGCCATCGCCTGGTTTATGCGAAAAAAAGGCTGGATTAAGGACGGCGATATGAAACTGGATGTCTAAGTCACCGGCAGGATCTGATTCCATGATTCACGATTCATTGCCGGTTCCCTGATTCAGAGCCATCCCGATCAGCCGGTCTGCTTCATCCGCCAGAAAAAACGGAAGACGGAGCAGGCCGGTTTCCAGCTTCAGGTTGTCCAGGGAAAAGCAAACCCCAAGCCTGGTCTGGGTATGGAAGACTTCTCTGTATTTTTTTAAACCTGAGGCTTTGGCATTTCTCTCTGCCCTCACTTCCACAGGAATCCGCTCATTCCCATATTGCAAAATAAAATCCACCTCATAAAAGGGATTATTCCTGGACCAGTATCTGGGGCTTTCCCGAAACCGGCCGGCAAGCGCTTCCAGGATACAGCACTCGGAAAGAGCGCCCTGAAACTCTGTAAAGAGACGGTCTCCCTCCCCGAAAGCCGTTGGCGAAAGCAGACACAGGCGGCGGAGCATCCCCACATCCGCCGGATACAGCTTAAAGGCAGAAGGGTCGTCGCCGGCAGGGAAGGGAAGCGCCGGTGACGCGTTTCTGTAAACTTTCGTTGCCAGGCCGGTATCGGAAAGCCACTGCAGTGCGTCCTCGTACTCCCTCTTGCGAGCCCCTCTCTTCACCGTCTGATAGTTGAACTTTTTATTTTCCCCTGCAAGCTGGACGGGAATGGAACTCCAGATTGCAGACACCTTGGAGAATTCCTTCGCATCCGGGACTCTTGCGAAATCCCGTTCACAGGCATACAAAATCTGTGAGAGGGACTCCTGCATGGCTTCCATATCCCTCTCCTGGGTCCACCAAAGCACCGGCTCCGGCATGCCTCCCGTCACATAATACATTTTCAGCTTTTCCAGAAGCGGATCAAACAACTTTTCCGGAACAGGCTCAAACGTATGTATGGTCTTTAAATATTCTGCCAGCTCCCCGTCCCCGCCCGCCATCAAAAACTCCGTAAAATTCATGGGAGTAAGCTGCAAAAAATCCAGATATTGGACAGAAGCCAGATCCCCCTCACTTCCCAGGGGAAACCCGGTACAGACCAGATGATACTGGGGTACCTGTTCTTGAAACAGTTTCATGGAACGAAGCACTTCCGGCTTCTCCTGCACTTCATCAAAAATAACCAATGTTTTTTCCGGCAGTATTTTCTGTCCGCCCGCCAGCATCAGATTCTGCAGCACCCGGTCAGCATCCTCCGCACATTCAAAAAACTCTCCGCAGCTTTTCTTTTCCGCAAAATTAAAATAGGCCGTATTTTTATAATAGCGTCTTCCGAATTCTTTCAAAATCCAGGTTTTCCCCACCCGGCGCAGCCCCCTTAAAACCAAAGGCTTTCTGCGTTTGGAATTTTTCCAGCGCAGCAGCCCCTCCAAAAGCAGCCGTTCCATACTCTTTCCTCCCCTCCTCGCCCCGCATTCACATTTTTATATATAAATTTTGTGTTTTTATCACACTTTTATATTATATTCCTGTTTTCTCTAAAAATCAAGCGGTTCTACTCGCCATACCTAGGTGCTGTGCGCAATCGAGCAGGGAAGATTTATCTTCCCTTACTCGTGCGCCGGGGCAGGCTGCGAAAGCAGCATATACCGTTCTGCCCCGTGTGCATAAAAAAAGCGCCGGGGCGGCATCCCCCAGCGCAAATTTGCTGTAAAAGCTGTATTTATTGTAAGCCATATAGCCCCCGTCCGTCATTTTCCGAACCTGCCGGAGCCGCACCTGGTCACAGAGACCCCGGCCGGCATATATCCGCAAAGAGCGTCTCCCCGATGGTATAGGCGGCCCGGTCAAAAATCACCAGATACACGAAAAGCTCATGCTCCATGAGAAAATCCCTGATGGTATCCACCGCCGTTTTCAGCGCCTGCTCCTTGGGATAGCCGTAGGCGCCGGAAGAGATCAGCGGAAAAGCTACCGACTCAAACCGATGCTCTGCGGCGATCTCCAGAGACCTCCGATAGCAGGAAGCCAAAAGCTCCTTCTCTCCATGGCTGCCGCCCTGCCAGATCGGCCCGACCGTGTGGATCACATATTTGCTGGGCAGGCCGTAGCCTTTTGTGAGCTTTGCGTCTCCTACCGGGCAGCCGCCGAGCTTCCTGCACGCGGAGAGAAGCCCGGGGCCCGCCGCCCGGTGAATAGCCCCGTCCACGCCGCCTCCTCCCAGCAGGGACGAATTGGCGGCGTTGACAACGGCATCGCATTTCATTTTGGTAATATCGTTCCGAACAATTTGAATGGGCATAAGTCCCCTCCCTCTCTGTTTTTAAAATATCGAGGCCCCGGACGGCTCAGCTTTCTCCAAACATATACAGGTACATGGCAAGTCTTTCGCTCTGGGTCTCAATGTCCTCCTGGCGGACGCCGAAATACCGGATGATATCTCTGCAGATTTCTTCCGGTTCCTTTTGGCCCCTAAAATTGGAGTAGGACATGCCGACCCGCTGCCGGATGTCCTCCAGCTCCACGGTCACCTCCCCAAGCCTTTCCCCGTTTTCGAGCACCGGAAAACGGTACAGGGAATAGCGCATGGGAATCACCTCGTCGGGAAGCTCCTCCGCTTCCTTAAACCGCTGTTCAAATGCTTCCATATAAGCTTTCATGGCTATTTTCTCCGACCGGGTTCCCAAAGCCTTTTCAGGAAGTTCAGGCTCCGGAGCCGTCAGAAGCTCCGGGCGCTCCTTTATCACCAGATTTCCTTTCATGGCCCGGTAGAGCAGGCCATACTCACCGGAATCCTCCGGAACCGTCTCCGCTCCGTATTTTTCTATCAGATACTTTTTTAACTCTTCCGTTGTACGGCCGTTCGGGACAAGTCTCTGCAGATTTTTCTCCCGCTTCCGGCTCCGCTGTCTCTCCTCTTTCGAGTGTCGCCTCCGTTTCCCCGCCAGAAAGACAGCGGTGGGCCCGTCGGCTCCGCCGATGACGACAGTCCCGTGTGCGGCAGTTTTTTGCGGCTCCCGGAAGGCAGTCTCTCCGGCTCCGTCACCTGCCGCCCTATCCCGGCCGGCAGGAAGGATTTCTGCCAGAGTGCCGATGAGCCGCCCGTTCAGGGCCTTCATCTCCCCGGCCGGAACCTTTAACACTTCTCTGTCGTAGGTGAGGAGCCCGTTGACCTCCTCCTCCACGTCGGAAAGCTGGGTGTAGACCGCCGCCGACAGCCCTTCCTTTATCCTGGAGCGAACCGCCTTTTCCCACAGTTCTCCAAGCGCCCCGAAAAACCTCTCCGGCTTCGCAAACTGCCGGTACCCGTAGGTCTTCCCGGAATACCGATGCCCCTCCACCGGCAGACAGTAGCCGCCGTACTCCGTGAGGGCCGCCGCCCTGGCTTCCTTTTTGAAGCTGTACGAAAAAAAATAAGAATGGATACTCACAAAATCCCCGCCGCCCTGGTCAAACCAGCCGCTGGCCGAGTCGACCAGCCTGGAAGGGTCCAGGCGCCGGAGCTCTTCTGTGACCGCGTTTGTCTCAAACTGTCCCCAGCCCTCATTGAAAGGGACCCAGGTGACAATGGACGGATGATTGTAAAGAGTCTTCACCATCTCCTTTAATTCTCTGCGAAACTGCAGCCGCCCTTCCTTCTCCCTCCGGGAAAGAAGCCGCTTATGGGTATCCTTAACCGGAATACACAGGCAGCTGGCCGCCGTAGCCAGATATGTGACAAACCAGGAGTGGTAGGCGCTTCCGCCGTTTACCATATCCTGCCATACCAGCATGCCCAATCTGTCACAGTGATAATACCACCGCTCCGGTTCCACCTTCACATGCTTCCTGAGCAAATTAAAGCCAATAGACTTTGCCGTCCTGATGTCAAACATAAGGGCTTCGTCACAGGGCGCCGTATACAGTCCGTCCGGCCAGTAGCCCTGGTCTAAAAGCCCCGTCTGGAAATAAGGGCGGCCATTGAGATAAAGCCTGGATATCCCGTTTCCGTCCTTCTGCACCGAACATTTCCGTATGGCAAAATAAGTGAGGACCGTATCCTCCCCCCCTTCCAGCAAAAGGCCGTAAAGCTTCGGATGTTCCGGCGTCCAGGCAGAAAAGCCTTCCATGGGAAGCTTCCACTCCCGCCCGGTTCCCGCCTCCAGAGAACACCGCCTCTGTCCGCAGATCTTCCCCGTTTCCAAGAAATGCCGGAGCATTTCATCGGTAAAATCCTCAAAGACCGTCATGGCCACCGAAAAAGAGGAGGTTCCCTGCGGGCGGATCTTCACAAAACTTCCGTCATAATCCGGCCGGATCCGAACACTTTTTATATACTGCTCCGGAACCGTTTCCAGCCAAACCGTCTGCCAGATGCCGCTCTGGGCCGTATAAAACATGCCGCCGGCTTTTAACTTCTGCTTTCCCCGGCTGTGCCAGCCTGTATCGCTTAAATCACACACTTTCACAAGGAGCTCCTGCTCCCCTTCCCGGCAAAGCTCTGTGATATCCAGGGTGAAGGGCAGATAACCTCCCGTATGGTTGCCGGCCTTTTTCCCGTTCACATAGACGGTGCAGGTCTGATCCACGGCTCCAAAGTGGAGAAGCACCCGCCGTCCCCTCCCCGGACAGACCTCCGGCAAAAGAAAGGTTTTCCGGTACCAGAGAAATTCCTCGGGCTTTAACTGCCTTCCCACCCCGGAAAGAGGAGCCTCCGGAGAAAAAGGAACCAGGATCTGCCCTTCCCATTGGGGCGGAATTTGTTCTTCTTCCGTGAAAGCGTATTCCCAGAGGCCGTTCAGACAAGTCCAGCCCGGCCTCGCCAAGGACGGACGGGGGTATTCCCGCCAGACCGTTTCCGGAGCAGTCTGGCTGCTCCATCTCGTTGTCTTTAATCTTCCCATATCCTCTCCTTTTCCCCAAAACTGAATCGTCAAAAAAGCGGAGCCAGAATCCGTAGCACCGCATCGAAAAGCCCTCCGAAAAGACCAGTCCGGCAGTCCTTCAGGGAAACCGGACGGCTTTTCCCGATGGTCTGGATGGCATCGATCTTTAAGTCCGCCACCGCGTCGGTGCGGTACATGAAGGTCCCGCATTCAAAGTGCAGGTACAGGCTCCGGTAATCCATGTTGATGGTGCCTACCACCGCAAATTCATCGTCGCAGACGTAGCTTTTCGCATGGATAAATCCCGGCGTGTACTCATAAATCTTTACCCCCGCCTTTAAAAGCGGCGCATAGTTGGAGCGGGTGAGCCTAAACACCAGGGGTTTGTCCGGAATCCCCGGCGTCACGATCCGCACATCCACCCCACGCTTTGCCGCCAGAGAAAGAGCCAGCTTCATTTCGTCGTCCACGATCAGATACGGGGTAAAAATGTAGCAGTAATCCCTGGCCAGGTTCAGAATTTCGATATAGACATTCTCCGCTACCGTCTCATTGTCCAGAGGCGTATCGCCAAAGGGCTGTACATACCCCCTCCCCGAAAAAGGCTCCGGATGGTGGAGCCGGGGCTTAAACTGCTCCAGGCTGCCGTCCTCCTTCCGGTAGGCATTCCACATCTCCAGAAACATCAATGTGAAATTCCAGACAGCCTCCCCCTCCAGGCGGATACCGGAATCCTTCCAGTGGCCGAATCGCTTCTTTACGTTAATATATTCGTCAGCCAGGTTGATGCCCCCGGTGTAGGCCGTGTGCCCGTCGATCACCGTGATCTTCCTGTGGTCCCTGTGATTCATGACCATGGCAAAAAAAGGGACAATCCGGTTGAAGGCCATGCAGCGGATCCCCTTTTGTTCCATCCATTTGTCATACCCTTTGGGAAGCAGGGAAACGCATCCCATATCATCGTAGATCAAACGGACATCCACCCCTTCCGAAACCTTCCTCTCCAGGATTTGAAGGATCCGGTCCCACATGAAGCCCTCTTCGATAATGAAATACTCCATGAAAATATAATACTGCGCACGCTCCAGGTCTTCCAGAAGATCCTCAAACAGAAGCTCCCCGAGGGGATAATATCGGACGTCCGTATTTTTGTGTAGCCCGTAGTCGCTGGCATTTTTCAGATAGGTGCTGACGCCGGCCGCCCGCCCGTCCAGCTTTCTTAAGTCTTCAATCGCCCGAAGTCCGCCCCGGAACCCCTTCGCCATGGCCCGGTGGGAATTTTTGAGACGCCGCTTCATATTTTTGGAAGGATTCTTGTTGCCGAAAAAAAGGTAGAGCAGGCCGCCGAAAAGAGGCAGGCAGAGGATCAGAATGATCCAGGCAATCTTGTAGGCAGAGTTTTCTTCCTTCCCGATCAAGAACAGGGTAATCAGGATACTGAGCAGGGTAAAACCGACGTTTACCCACACGGAATAGCTGATGAGCCTTTGCAGGAAGATCACCAGCCATACCGCCTGAATCACCAGCAGGAACCCGGTAAGGAGTATTCTGTTGGTAATCAGTTTTTTGTATTTTTTCTTCATAAATTCCTCTTGCAGTCGGGATGGTTCTCACCCCATAACAAAACCTTATTCCGTAAAGGCGGCGGCCGTCTCCAGCGCCACCTGCATCATATTGGTGAAGCCCGTCTGGCGCTCCTCGGAGGAAAGCCCCTCTCCCGTCACGATGGAATCGGACACGGTGAAGATTCCGAGGGCGCGGACGCCCGCCCGGTTTGCGTTGCAGTAGAGGGCGTAGCTCTCCATTTCCACGGAGAGAAGCCCCATCTTTGCCCACTCCTTCCACTCTGGGGTCTCCGTATAGAAGAGATCCGAGGACAGGACATTCCCCACCCTGCAGGGATAACCGTGAGCCCTCGCCGACCGGACAGCCTGCTCTAACAGCTCGTAGGAAGCCGAAGCCGAATAAGTCCCGGGAAGCTTATACTGGTGGGCGAAATTTCCGTCGGTGCTGGCGGCCATGGCCATGACCAGGTTTCCCACCGGCAGGTTTTCCTGAATGCTGCCGCAGGAGCCGACCCGGATCAGATTCTTTACCCCGTAAACATGGATGAGTTCATAGGAATAAATACCGATGGAAGCGCAGCCCATGCCGGTGCCCATGACGGACACCCGTTTGCCGCCGTAAGTTCCGGTGAACCCGAACATATTTCTCACCGAATTGAACATGACCGCGTCTTCCAGAAAATTTTCTGCGATAAATTTGGCCCGGAGCGGGTCGCCCGGAAGCAGGATGCTTTCTGCAATCTGACCTTTTTCTGCTTGATTGTGTGGAGTTGCCATATCATTACCTCCTGTGCATTTTTTCCTTCCCAAGGGGAAGAGCCCTGTAACGAATCATAAAAATATGCTTCTATCATACCACAGTTCTTCCCGGATTGCCAGAAATCATTCCTCCGGATTGCCAGAAATCGTATTGCTTATTTCAGATATTAATATTATAATCAATACTGTTGCGTAAACTTACGTCGGCTTTCGCCGCAGGAGGGACTTACCATGCTCTATATCATTCTGGCCGTGATCTCCGGTGCGATGATCTCTGCCCAAAGCAGCTACAACGGCATTCTCTACCCATTTATCGGCGTTTTGGGAGTGGGTTTCATCAGCCAGTTTTTAAATGCTGTCACAAGCCTTGTTCTGGAGCTTGCCGTCACGAAAAAATTCCCGAAACCGAACGGGATGCCGATACATGCCTGTTTCGGAGGCGTATGCGCCATCTTTGTCCTCGGCTTTTCCGGCTATCTGGTGGATAAGCTCGGAAGCGCAGTCACCGTCTGTCTCTCTGTATCCGGCCAGTTAATCATGTCGGCGGTGGTCGACCACTTCGGATGGTTCGGTTCGGAGAAGGTGACCTTCCATACATACCGTCTGCCCGGCTTCCTGTGCATCCTGGCCGGCGTGTTTGTCATCAACTTCGCCGGAGGAGATTCTTTTGCCGGTGTATCCGGCCAGGGAATGCTGTTCCTGCTCCTGATCTTTGCCATCTTTATCGGCTGTATCACGGTCTTCGCACGGATGTTCAATTATGAGGCCAGCCACTATGTGGGGAAGATCGCCGGCAGCTTTTACAACGGAGGCTTCGGGGCCATCGTGGCCTTCTTCCTGCTTCTCTTTGCCACTGGCTTTAAGCTTCCTGTGGTCGGCTTTAAAAGCGCTCCGCTGATCGGCTATCTGACCGGCCCTCTCGGCGCTTTCAGCTGTGCGCTCAACAATATGGCCTACGGAAGCATGAAGGTATTCCATGCGACGATCTTCCTGCTGATCGGACAGATCGCCGCCAGCATTGTGGCCGATCTGATTCTCCTTGGAAGCTTCCCCCTCGGAAAATTCCTCGGGATCGCCGTGGTCTGTGCCGGAATCTTCTTAGACAAGCGGACAGCGCTCAGGCATCAGCAGGATTAGGGAAAAGAGTTTCTTCTTACCGGATCACCGTCAGTTCCTTTGGCAGCTGATGAAGGACTCTCGTGCTTCCGTCTTCTTCGATCAGCACCTGGTCTTCAATACGCACGCCAAATCTTCCCGGCAGATAGATTCCCGGCTCACAGGAAAATGCCATGCCGGGCGCGATCTTTGTGGTCTCCCCGGCTCCGGCGGACGGCCCTTCGTGGCAATCGATGCCGATGCCATGTCCGGTTCGATGGATAAAATATTTTCCGTAGCCGGCCTTCTCGATCACTCTCCTGGCTGCCGCGTCCACATCCTGAAGCTCGTTCCCGGCCTTTGCGGCCTCTTCCCCCGCCAGGTTCGCTTCCAGCACAATGTCATAGACCTCTGCAAATTCCTCGTCCGGCTCCCCGAAGTGGTAGGTTCTCGTCATATCTGTCTGATAATTCTTCCAGGATCCGCCAAAATCGATCAGCAGGCATTTCCCCATCTCAATGGCCGCATCCCCCGTCTTGTGATGAGGAACCGCCGCATTGGCTCCCACGGCCACGCACGCTCCCGGGTCGGAAAGGCCCAGGCAGGTCATCTCGTAGGACAGCCTTGCCAGGAATTCCGACTCTGTCTTTCCGACCCAGCCAGTTCCGGCTTCCATGCACCGCTTAAGGGCCTGGTCTGCCTTCGCCGTTGCCTTGATCATCCGGTCCATCTCCTGACGGTCCTTATAGATCCGAAGAGGCTGAACCAGGGGGCTTCCGTTTACGAACCGTGTCTTTGGATAAAGAGCTGACAGCCGCAGAGAAAACATGGCAGGCATGGCTCCGTCTACGGCAATGGTTCCCGTATCGACCCCGCGTTTGGAAAGTTCCGAGGACAGGAGCGAAAAAGGATCCTCTCCGTCTGCCCAATATACAAAATCCTCCACCGGCGTTTCCGTCACCTGAAGCTCATAGAGCACGTTGGCAATGAAAAACGGCTCATGGCCCGGCGACACCACCAGGGCCAGGAACCGTTCGTCCCCCCTGATGGAATAGCCGCACAGATATTTCAGGTCTGAAGAAGGTGTTGCCAGGAAGCAGCCGACGCCCTCCTTTTGCAGGAGTCCTTTCAGTTTGTCCGTCCGGACTGAAAAAGCGGAATGTTTCATATTCTATTTCCTTTCCCCTGGCCCGTCCAAAACCCAGCCAGGCTATCCAATCACCGTCAAGTCTTTCGGGTACCGGTTTTAAACATGGCAGCCTTCCTCCGTAACCAGGACCAGAGCCTCAATCCGTACGCCTCCAAGCCCTGGTTTATAGATCCCAGGCTCCACAGAATGCCGGATCGAAAAAGGGAACCAAGAGTCTTGAGGAATTCAAAATCTCCATCTGTCTTTCTTTTGATTTTTGCCAGACCCGAAAAGAAACCGGGCAGCACGTCAGATATCCGCTTTCTTGCGGATCACGGCCGTCTGCTCCTTTAACCAGGCGGCCTCCTCCTCTGTCAGCCTGGGAGACAGAAGTTCACAGGTCTTTGCGTGATAATCGTTGAGCCACGCCAACTCCTCATCGGACAAAAGGGCCGGATCAATCAGTTTCGGCTCAAAGGGACAATAAGAAAGCGTCTCAAACTGATAAAACTCACCAAATTCATTCTGGAAAGCTTCTACTACCAGCTGGTCGTTTTCTACCCGGATCCCGTATTTCCCGACCTTGTAAACACCGGGTTCGTTGGAGACCACCATGCCGGGCACGATGGGCACGTTGGAGGCCGCCCACTCCTTGCGGTATGTGGATTCCGCCAGGATCTGCGGGCCTTCGTGACAATTTAAACAAGCTCCGATACCGTGGCCGGTGCCATAGGAATAATTTAACCCTTCATTCCAGAGTACGCAGCGGGCCACGCTGTCCAGGTAAGCCCCATCCGTACCTTTGCGGAACTTCTGCCTGGCCAGTGCGATGAGTGATTTCAGAGAGATCGTATAATCACGAGTCAGCTCCTCCTCATACTCACAGGGCCCCAGGTAAATCGTCCGGGAAATATCCGTGGTGGCTCCGTCATAATTGGCCCCGGTGTCAAATAACAGCACGCCTTCCGGCTTCACCTCACAGTTACGGCCAGACCCCGGGAAATAATGGGGGGAAGCGGCATTTGCCATATAGGCGGCGAGCATAGTGGGGCCGCCATTGCAGAGAAAGCCCTCCTGCTCCTTTCTGAGCTCGTTGAACATGGGAGTGAAATCCAGTTCATGGAATCCGGCAGAGGAAACCTCCTCCTTCAGCCGTTTGATGATACGCACCAGGACAACTCCGTCCGCCAGATTGGCTTTCCGGAAGCATTCGGCCTCTGCAGGATTCTTGATCGCTTTCATCTGCGAAACAGGATCACGGCCCTTTATTACCTGGAGTCCGGCCGGGATACTCTGTGCCAGATCGTCATTGATCCTGTCATGGAACAACACGGTCCCCGCCGACAGACTGCCGATGGCGCTTCCGATTTCTTCTGTTTCAAAGGTGGAAAATCCATCGGCGAAAAGGGCTTCCTTCACTCCCGGTTCCAGCTTATCCTGCCTGCAATAGAGCCCTGCCCGGTTCCCGTCGACCAGCACATACGCAGGAAACATAGGCGTATACTCTCCCCGGCTCCGCAGGTTGGTCAGCCAGGCGACCGTATCCATGGTCACGCTCAGATAGGCGCTGCAGCCGGCCTCCGAAAGCCTTTCCCGAAGCTTTGCAAGCTTTTCTGTCCGGGACATCCCAGCATAAGAGAGATCCAGATCGAAAAGCGCCGGGGAATCCGGTTCCGGCCGATCCATCCACAGAATCCCGGTCAGATCCTGATTCCTCCAGATAACCGTTTTCCCTGTCACCCTGCCAAATGCGTCACGGATGCTTTCCGCCCGGGCATTGGTAAAGGTCCGGCCGTCGGCCGCAAAAGTCAGCTCCTTCCCCGGCATGGCGGCAAGCGTCTCCCCAATCCAGTCCAGATAATAATCCGACGGCAAAGCCGTGACATCGAAGATCTCCACATCTGACAGCCGAACCTGATTCTTTGCCTGGGTGATGTAGCGAAAATCCGTCCAGAATGTCACCCGGTCGGCGGTGATGAGCATATAGCCGAAGGAGCAGGAAAAGCCGGTGAGCCACTCCATGGTGCGCCAGTGTTTGTCCGGTGCGATGCTTCCGGAAAAGTTCGGATCGTCCGTGGTCAGCATGTGCATATCCACGCCCTGCTGCTTCATGGCCTCGCGGACCGCACGCAGTCTTGCATCATACATTGAAAAACAACTCCTTTCCTTCTTTCAAAAACCCTCCGGGGATCCTGAAGCGTTTACGGAATACGTCCCGCGAAACGCCCGGTCCCACGGAGGGCCTGGTCATTGGTTTGACATCCGTTTCCGTTCAGCGGAAACCGAAGTCCGTTTTTTATTCGTCAGCCCAGTGGTAATCAAAGACAGATTCACTTCTGGGATTATCGGACGCGATGTCCACACTGTGAGGCATCGCCGCCTGCAGCGCATAGAGCGGCACATAGGGAACCTGCTCCGCAATCTTGTTGATCATCTCTTTGTAGATCTCTTTCCTCTTCTCGGGATCCGATTCCTCATCACCCTGAAGCCCCAGCGCTTCGATCTCGTCATCGCTGAAGAAGCTGTAGTTTCCGGCAGTTCCGTAATAGTTGGAACCAACGGAGGCAAACAAGCTGGCTTCCATATCCATACCGAGATCCGCCTTTCCGAGAGGAGCGATCATGACGGTCTCCTTGTCCAGGTCATCCAACAGAGTCGCACGCTCTACCGGCTGTACAGACGCATTGAGGCCGATCTGTGTCAGGACACTCTGCAGGTAGGTGTCGATGGACAGGTAGGGCTCGCTGTTATAAGAGCTGATGACCACATCTGCCCCCTCTACTCCGGCATCCTTGATCAGGGCCTTCGCCTTTTCCAGGTCATACTCATAAACCGTGTCGGGAACGATATCCGGATTGCCGTTGATCATCGAGCCGATGTCGCCCAAGTAGTTCAAGGCTGTAGCACGGCCGTTCATGGCAATCGTGATGACATCCTCCTTGTTGATCGCATAGGCGACTGCCTGACGGACTCTCACATCAGAGAAAAGGCCGCTCTTGCAGTACATATAGATGGAATGATAGGTCGCGTCCGGATATTCCTCCAGAACCACCTTGGGCTCTGCCTTCAGCGTATCATAGTTACCGCCGGACACGGAAACATAGCTCAAGTCAATATCGCCTGTCTGCAGCGCGACCACGATGCCGTTGGCATCCGAGATCTGGTGCATGCAGATATTCTCGATGGAGGGCGTGCCCTTGAAATAATCCGGGTTCGCCTTGAATGTCTCGGAAACGCCGGGCTGCCATTCCGTCAGGATGTAAGGGCCGGTACCGACTGTCGTCTCCGGAGAACTTCCATACTCTTCGCCATATTTCTCATAGGCATGCTTCGGCATGATGGAAGAAACCGTGGGAACATGCAGGTTGGCGATAAAGCTGGCCATGGGGGCCTTGAGCTTAAACTGGAAGGTGTAGTCGTCTACCAGGATATTCTCTTCCACACGCTCCTGATACAGATAAGCAAATAAAGGAGCTTTCTGATATTCGTCAAAGGTGAATTTAACATCTTCCGCCGTGAAAGGCTCGCCGTCCTGCCATTTCACGTCCTTGCGCAGATAGAAGGTATAGGTCAGGCCGTCGTCGGAAATCTCCCAATCTTCTGCCAGGCTGGGGCCGATGCTTCCGTCCAACTCCTGGACCAGCAGGGTATCATAAACCTGTGCATAGGAGATACCCTCGGCGATACCGAATTCCTTCGGAGTGTAGAAGGTGTCTACCAGTGTGCTGTTTGCAATGTTGATGGTTCTGCTCTTGTCGATAGAGCCGCTGGGAGTCTTCTCGCCTTCAGTTTCTCCGACGCTCTCCCCGCCGTTCTGTGCAGCGGTCTCGTTGTTTCCGGAATCCTTGCCGCCGCCGCAGGCAGCCGCAAAGACCATGCAGGACATCAATAATACCGCAACGATTGATTTAAAACGTTTCATTTCTCTCCTCCTTATTTGGAAATTTAAGATTGTCTTTTCTGACGGTATGGAATGTACACATCACCTCCCTGACCGCTTCCACCTGTTATGCCTGGTCGAAAAGACGGCAGGCAACGGAATGTCTGTTTCCCTGGTCGGCAAGCTCAAAGTTTTTCTGCGTACACGCCTCCGTACAGAATTTGCACCGCGGTGCAAACCTACAGCCAACCGGCGGATTGATGGGATTGGAAACCTCCCCGCGCAGGATCTCCGTGTTGGACATACGGTTGATCACCGGCTTCGGCACCGCGGAAAGCAGCGCCTGTGTATAAGGATGAAGCGGATTTTCAAACAATTCTTTGGATGGAGCCCGTTCTACGCACTGTCCGAGATACATTACCATAATCTCGTTGGAGATATGCTTCACCACCGACATATCGTGGGTGATGAACATATAAGTCAGCCCCGTGCTGTCCTGCATATCCATAAGCAGGTTGAGAATCTGGGCCTGGATAGAAACATCCAGCGCGGAGACCGGCTCGTCACAGACGATGAATTGGGGGTTGAGGGCCAACGCACGGGCAATACAGACACGCTGTCTGCGTCCGCCGTCCATCTCATGGGGATAGGCATTTATGAACCGCGCCGCCAGGCCGACCCGCTCCATCAGTTCCATGATATAATCAAGCTTCTCTGCCTTTTTGGAAAAAACATGGTTCATGTCCAGGGGCTCGGCAATGGATTCATAGACCGACATACGCGGATCCAGGCTGGAATAAGGATCCTGGAAAATGATCTGCATCTGCCTGCGGTATTCTGCCTTTTCCTTTTTGGTCAGAGTATCCAGATCCCTGCCGTCAAAATACAGCTTTCCACCTGTTTTGGGAATGAGTCCGAGAACCACCCTGGCCAAGGTCGATTTGCCGCAGCCGGATTCCCCGACCACCCCCAAGGTTGTGCCCCGCGGGATCTCCACGTCCACGTCGTCTACGGCATGCAGAAGCCGCTTGGGACCGACCTGGAAATATTTTCTTAATTTGTCGCCTTTTACCAAAATATCCACGGCTATCTCTCCTCCCTGAACAGATTACATTTTATATAAGCCTCGCCATTCCGATACAGATAAGGCTCTCCGCTCTTACACTCTTCCATACAATGAGGACAGCGGGGATGGAATTTGCAGCCTTCCGGGAGCGCCGTGGGATCCGGCATCAAACCGTCAATGGGCTTTAACCGTTTCGCCTCCGAGGTCAGGCTCGGAATCGCGCCGAAAAGTCCGACTGTGTAGGGATGATGCTTCTCACCGTTGAACACGTCCTCCGCCGTGCCGAATTCAATGATCTCGCCGGCGTACATGATAGCGACCTTGTCGCAGGTTTTGCCGACAATGCCAAGGTCATGGGTGATCATAATCATCGAAGTCCCCAGCTTCTGCTGCAGATCATTGATCAGCGCAAGCACCTGCGCCTGAATGGTGACATCCAGCGCGGTAGTCGGCTCATCGGCAATAAGCAATTTAGGATTGCAGGCCAGCGCAATGGCGATGACGATCCTCTGCTTCATACCGCCGGAAAACTGATGGGGATATTCGTTCTTTCGGCCGGCGCTGATACCTACCAGCTCCAGAAGCTCATCCACACGCTTATTCAGATCCTCGCCGGAAAGCTTTTCGTCGTTATGAATCACAAGGGACTCCAGGATCTGGTCTCCCACCGACATGATGGGATTCAGGGCATTCATGGGATCCTGAAAGATCATGGAGATGTTGGCGCCGCGGATGCGCCGCATATATTCTTTGTCCGCCGTGAGCAGATTTTCTCCCTTATAGATAATTTCCCCTTCGGGGATACGCCCAGTCCGCTCCGGCAGGAGACGCATGATGGAGAGCGCCAGTGTCGTCTTGCCAGCCCCCGTCTCGCCCACCAGTCCGACCGTCTCCCGCTCATTAATCGAAAAATCCACGCCGTTCACAGCCTTCACCACGCCGTCGTCCGTCTGGTATATGGTGTGAAGGCCCCGAACCTCTAAAATCGCCTGTTCCGTACCTGTATTATTCATCTCATCCACCTCAATCTTTCAGCTTGGGATCCAGGGCATCGCGAAGCCCGTCGCCCATCAGGTTCAGTCCCAGGGCGGTGATGCCGATGGCAGCGCCCGGGAAGAAGACCATGTACGGACACTGGATCATAAAGTTCCTGGCCTCATTGAGCATGGCTCCCCACTCCGGAGTCGGCGGCTGGATGCCCATGCCGAGGAAACTGATGGCAGCCGCATTTAAAATCATGCTGCCGATGGACATGGTCGTCTGCACGATGATGGGCCCGATGGCATTTGGTATAATATGTTTAAAAATAATCCAACGGTTCGGCGTACCGCAGGAATGGGCGGCTTCTATATAATCCTGATCCACCACGGTCAGCACGGCCGACCGGACCACCCGGGTATAACCGGGAATATTGGAAATCATCATGGCCAGAAGGACGTTCATCAGACTGGAGCCCAGAGCCGCCACCAAGGTAAGCACCAGGAGCATCATGGGAATACACATGACCATATCCGTGATACGTACGATGATATTGTCAACCTTTCCTCCATAGTAGCCGCTGACAGCGCCCAGGATTCCGCCGACAATCATACCGATAAAGACGGCGCCGATTCCCACTAAGAGGGAATTTCTGGACCCATGGACCAGCCTGGCAAAAATATCCCGTCCAAAGCTGTCCGTCCCCATGATATGCTCTGCAGAGGGCCCCTGCAGGCGGGCCGGGATATTCGGTTCAATGGAGGCGGAATAAGGAGCCAGAACATCGGCAAAGATGACCATCAGCAAAATAATGCTGAACAGAACCAGTCCGACAATCGCGCTTTTATTCTTCTTAAACCGTCCCCAGATCTCTTTGAAACGGCTTTTCTTCTTCCGCATTACCTGCGCGCCGTCTGCGGAGCCTGTAGTTTTTTTCATGTTTATAACCCCTTTTCTCTATATATTTCTGTCCAGGCTCTATTTCTTCGCATACCTGGCTTTGATCCTGGGATCAATAAAGGCATACAGGATATCGACAAACAGCATCAGAACAGTAAACATGGCGGCCAGTACAACGGTCGCTCCGGTGACTACCGGTACGTCCTTCATACGGATCCCCTCGATGATCATCAGCCCCACCCCCGGCAGAGAAAAGACGGTTTCAACCGTAACGGTTCCGGCCAGCATGGTGCCGAAGCTGACGCCGAGCACGGTGACCACAGGCAGGAGCGCATTGCGAAGCGCATGTCTCGTAATGATCTTCCGCTCCGTCTGCCCCTTTGCGCGGGCCGTCCGGATATAATCCATCCGGATAGCCTCCAGCATGGAGGTCCTCGTCATACGGAGGAGGGAAGAAACCATGAAACAGCCGGCCGTAGCCCAGGGAAGGATAAAGTTTTTGATCCCTCCCGCTCCGAAGGACGGAAGCCATCCAAGCCCCAGGGAGAAGATCAGGATCAGCATCATGCCGATCCAAAAGCTGGGAAAGGCTCCCAGCGCCATGGCCAAGGTCGTACTGAAAAAATCCAGGATGCTGTACTGCTTCACTGCCGACAGGATTCCCAGCAAAATGCCGATGATGGATCCGAACACCAGGGAACCCAGGGCCAGCGTCGCAGTCACCGGCAGACGCTGGGCAATGGTGGAAGTGACCGACCGTCCGGTCTGCCAGGACTCTCCCAGATCGCCGCGTACCGCATCCCAGATAAACCGCACATACCGGACGATAAAGGGATCGTTATATCCCAGCTCCTCGTTCAGAGCCTCGATATCTTCTGCCTTTGCATTATCTCCTAAAATCAGTGTTCCCGGATCGCTGGGAGTCAGGTCCATGATGAACAGCACAATGAACGCGACCAGCAGCAATGTGGGAATGATAAACAGCAGTCTTTTGATAATATACCTGCTCATTTTGTTCCTCCTAATGTGATGTATAGTAAGCGGAAGACATTTGATTTTCTCCGTTTACCATCTCCGTCCGCCTCTAATATCTGGGCGCCACGGCCGGCAGAAGTTCTTCCGGATTCAGATGTTTCAGTGAATCGAGTACGAAGATCCCGTCCTTGCGGATCAGGACGTCGTCAAACCAGATTTCACCTCCGCCAGCTTCTGCGGTCTGCAGCGCAACCAGATCCCAATGGATCGCAGAGGGGTTGACAGTACTGTTCCCCGGCGTAAAATGCAGGGACCCCGTCATCTTCTCATCAAAAAGCGTATCATTGATCGGAACCGTAATCGCGGGGTTGAAGCCGATGGCAAATTCCCCGATCCGCCTCGCGTTGGCATCCGTATCCAAAATTTCATTCATAAGCTTTGTGTTGTTGGATGTCGCCTCCACAATCAGCCCGTCCTTCAGGGTAAGGCGCACGTCCGTAAAGACAAACCCCTGGAAAGTGGAAGGAAGATTATAATGAATGGTCCCGTTGGCCGAATCCGTCACCACCGGCATCCCGGTCTCTCCGCATGGGACGTTAAAGATTCCGCAGGCAGAATGAGGCTCGCACAGCCCTTTCACGGAAAAGGTAATGTCTGTATCCGGACCTGTAATCCGCACCTTATCCGTTTTGGAGGCCAGCCCGCAGAGCGCATCCGCCGCCTCGTTGAGTTTCTTGTAGTCGATACAGCAAGTGTCAAAATAGTAATTTTCAAACTGCTCCGTACTCATGCCGGAGAGCTGCGCCATAGAGGCATTCGGATAGCGAAGCACACACCATTTGGTATTGGTGAGCCGCTCGCCGTAGTGAAGAAGCCCGTAATACTTATGGTACAGATTTTTCTTTTCCTCCGGCACATCCGCATATTCATTGATATTCTCCTGACGGCGGACCACCACATAAGCATCCATTTCCTTCATGCGGTTCAGTTCATATTCATACCAGCCCTTGATCGTCGGTTCATCCAGGCCCAGCATAAACGCCCGCTCCACGGCCATGCTCTGCAGGTTTACATAGGGCTGTCCCCCCACCCGCTGAGCCTGCTCCATAAGCGCAATGGCAAAGTCCTCCGCCCCGTCCCAGACATCAATCAGAATCTTTTCCCCTTGTTGTAGATGCACGGAATAGTCAATGACCTGACGGGCCAGACTGTTTATTCTCGGATCTCTCATGTTCCTCTCCCACCCTTTTTATATTTATTCATGAATATTTATTAATCATACTATAAATATCCGGCAATTTCAACCCAAAACTCGTTTTTCCAGTATCCACTGCCTCTTCTTTTGCATAAAACAAAATCATTTTTAGTTTTTTTTATCCTGGCCATTATCTTTATTTTACCATAAGAGATCATGCGAAACCTCGCCGGTACTCAGATAAAAATCCTCGAATTCTCATATATTCCCTTAATTTCATTATCATACCCCATATTTTTTAATATTATCCCATACAAAACCATTATTGCTCTGAAATATCGGAAAAAAGACTGACTACAATCGCCTTGCACAGGCAATCTGCTGCCGGTTTTCCGCCTCGGCCTGAGCCCCGAAGCAAAAGCCCCTCTTCTCTCCTTAAATAAAACCACCGGCAAAATACGCCATGGCATAATCTTATGTCGCAGCGCATCTTGCCGGATCCCTGGCTTTTCTGTGTTTTCATGATAGGAAAAAAATCTAAAAAACCCGGAAGATTTTTTATTTTATCTTAAATCCCGGTTTTATTTCACAGTCCTCATGGCGGCTTCTACCACATGTCCCACCAGGACGGAAGTTGTCACGGCTCCCACTCCGCCGGGAACAGGCGTGATAGCCTCTACAATGGGCTCAACCTCGCTGTAAACGGCGTCGCCCGCGATCGCGCCCTTGCCGCCCTTGCTGTTGGGCTTCTCCGCATCCCAGTTGATGGATACGTCGATGACCACCTGTCCGGGGCTTACATAATCCTTGGTCAGGCTGTTGAGCACCCCGGCGGCAGAGATCAGGATATCCGCTCCCTTTGCGATCTCGGCCGTGTTGACAGTCCTTGTATGGCACACGGTCACCGTCGCATTCTTTGCCATGAGCATCATGGCGGCAGGCTTGCCCACTACAAGGCTTCTGCCAATGACAACGGCATTTTTGCCCTTACAGTCGATCCCATAATAATCCAGAATCTCCATGCAGGCCTGAGGGGTGCAGGGCGGGAAGCCCAGAGGCTTTCCGGTAAATACGCCGGCCATGGAGCCGTCGGTCATGCAGTCCACGTCCTTGGCGGGATCCAGAGCATTCTCGATCTCGCTCTGATCTGCTTTCAGATGCTTCGGAAGGGGACGGAACATGAGGACACCATGGATGGAATCGTCCTTGTTCACCTTGTCGATAACTTTAAGGAGCTCTTCCTTGGAGATATCTTCGGGAAGCAGAATCTTCTCTACTTCAACCCCCAGGGTCTCACATCTCTTGGTGGCGCCTTTTTCATAAGAGATATCACTGGAATTTTCACCGACCCGGATAATGCCCAGCTTGGGAATGATTCCCTTCTCTTTCAGTTCTGCCGCCTGCCCCATGATCTTTTCATTTAATGCGGCGGTAACTTCTTTGCCAAGCAGCTGCTTTGCCATTTTCTTATCCTCCTGAACGATTGTATTTCTTCTAAAAATACTGAATTCTGTTTTACCGATACCGGCGAAATTTATTCTCCCTGTGCGGCCTAAACCTTTCGTTCCGCCTCCGCCAGGCAGTCGCCATTTGCGGCAGGCGATAGGCATAAACATCTTCAGACCGCACAGGCAGAAGTTATTTCAGCCGGCCCAGTACGCTCTCGAACACCTCGTCGGCCAGCTTCGTATATTTAGCCAGCATGGCGTCGGCCTTCTGGTTCAATTCTTCTGCGTACTCCCTGTTTGCCATGGACTTGGTGTTGATGTATACATTCAGGCTGGCGCCCTGGAGAGCCGCCTTGCAGAATGCCGCTCCTACGCCTGCGTCGCTGATGGCCAGGGCAGAACCCTTGGCGGCAAATTCTACGATCAGGTCAAGAGCCTCACAGCATTTTTCCATGATCTCCATGGGAACGGAGCATGCGTCCTTCAGCACGATCTCCATGACGCGGGCCTTCTCCGCCTTCTCCTCCTCTGTCGCCCTGGGCATGCCATAGGCCTTGGAAAGGGGCTCAAACACCTCCGCATCCCTCTCAATAAGGGTCAGAAGCTCCTTCTGAAGGACATCAGCCTTTCCTTTAAGCTCCCACATCTCTTCTTCTACGTCTGCATATTTTTTCTTTCCCACGGTCAGGGAGCCAACCATATTTCCGAGAGCCGTTCCCACAGCTCCCACCAGAGCGCTTGCGCCGCCGCCGCCCGGAACAGGAGCCTTGGATGCAAGCACTTCTACAAATTCATTACACTGCACGGTTGAAAAACCCATGATCTTTTACCTCCGTTCAATCATGTTCAACAAAGAGGGACAGCCGGAAGACTGTCCCCCTACCTGATTTGCTATAAAGTTTAGAACAGGCCGGTGATCTTTCCGCTCTCGTCCACGTCGATCTTCTCAGCCGCCGGTACTTTCGGAAGTCCGGGCATGGTCATGATCTCTCCGGTCAGGGCCACGATAAAGCCTGCGCCTGCGGAGATCTTCAGGTTCCTTACCGTCACCTCAAAACCTTCCGGCGCGCCAAGCTTAGTCTGGTCGTCCGTCAGGCTGTACTGGGTCTTTGCCACACAGATGGGACAGTCTCCATAACCCATGTCTTCCAGCTGCTTCGCCTGCTTCTGGGCATTGGCCGTCAGGACCACGCGCTTACCGCCGTAGATCTTCTGTACGATCTGGTTTAACTTATCCTCAATGGAGCCGGTAAGCTCATAGGAGAAGTTGAAGTTGTTGGGCTCTTCCACCAGGCGGATCACTTCCTCGGCCAGCTTCACGCCGCCTTCGCCGCCCTTTGCCCATACCTCGGACAGAGCCACGTTGACGCCCAGCTCTTTGCATTTTCTCTCCACCAGGTCAAGCTCCGCCTTTGTATCGGTGGGGAATGCATTGATGGCGACTACGCAGGGAAGTCCATATACATTCTTGATGTTGCTCACATGCTTTAAGAGGTTGGGCATGCCTTTCTCCAGAGCTTCCAGGTTCTCATTGTTGAGATCAGCCTTGGGAACGCCGCCGTTGTATTTGAGCGCCCTTACCGTCGCTACGATCACGACTGCGCTGGGACGAAGACCGGACATCCGGCACTTGATATCTAAGAACTTCTCCGCACCCAGGTCTGCGCCGAAACCGGCTTCGGTAATGGCATAGTCTGCCAGCTTCAGGGCCATCTTGGTCGCTGTCACGGAGTTGCAGCCGTGGGCGATATTGGCGAAAGGTCCGCCGTGTACGATGGCAGGCACATGCTCCAGGGTCTGCACCAGGTTGGGCTTTAAGGCATCCTTAAGAAGGGCGGTCATGGCGCCTTCCGCATGGAGGTCATGAGCCGTTACCGGCTTCTGCTCGGAAACCTTGCCGTAGGTATAGCCGATGATGATGCGGCCAAGTCTCGCCTTCAGGTCGTTGATGTCGCTGGCAAGGCACAGCACCGCCATGATCTCGGAAGCTACGGTAATGTCATAGCCGTCTTCCCTGGGCATGCCGTTGGTACGCCCGCCAAGGCCGTCCACCACATTCCGGAGCTGTCTGTCGTTCATATCCACGCACCGTCTCCAGGTGATCTTCCTGGGATCGATGTTCAGGGCGTTGCCCTGGAAAATGTGGTTGTCAATCATGGCCGCCAGCAGGTTGTTGGCCGCGCCGATAGCATGGAAATCGCCGGTGAAATGAAGGTTGATATCCTCCATGGGAACCACCTGGGCATAGCCGCCGCCTGCAGCGCCGCCCTTTACGCCGAATACCGGTCCAAGGGAGGGCTCACGGAGCGCAACCATTACGTTCTTTCCAAGCTTCTGGAGACCGTCTGCCAGGCCTACCGTCGTCGTGGTCTTTCCCTCGCCTGCGGGAGTAGGGTTGATGGCCGTCACCAGAACCAGCTTGCCGTCTTTTTTGTCGGATTCCTTTAACAGATTGTAGTCAATTTTAGCCTTGTACTTTCCGTACTGCTCCAGATACTTCTCGTCGATGCCTGCTTTTTTGGCAATCTCCGTGATCGGAGCCATCGTACATTCCTGTGCAATCTCGATGTCAGTTTTGAATCCCATAATAACATCTCTCCTTTCTCGCCGGGCATTTGAAGCCCGCCTGTACATATGTTTTTTAGTCTTCAGCAGGCAAAACCGCCTGCTGTTATATATACAGTAGCGAACGCAGCATTGTAACGCAGATGGTGTCCCCCTCTTCTCTCCCGGTTCACATCTTTCGTTCACCTTCAACATTCCATCCGGTGACACTTGACGCACAATACCTACTCTACTTTATACCTTAGAGAATTCATAACCCTTTGGCTAAAGCTTTCAGCGAACCGATGGAAATATCTCCTACGGCCGCCATATCCTCCCCGTGGAAAGCGGAGGAAAAATTATCGGAGAATAAGATCTGGGCAGAAGGCGGAAATTCCTCATCCCCCTCCCAGATCATAAATCGAAGCTTTAGATCATCCAGGAATGCAAACTCATAGCCTGCATCACCCACGGAAAGTTTCGTGCCTCCAAGCCTCTCCATGACCTGGCAGAATTTATCCAGGCAAGAACCAAAGCTGAAGGCCAGGCGTTTGACACACCGCCCCTGGAACACCTGATTGTAATGGTTTCCCCAGGGCATATCCGCATATGCGTAAAAATTCCCCTGGAAGGATCCCTTCTTTCCTTCCAGAATATAACGGACAAGAAGAATTTTCGTTTCCAGATTATCAAGAAGCGGCGCGTAAGAGCCGTCCTCATCCAGACAGACCACCTGGAAATCCGGATGACTGATGGTATATCGTTTATTTAAAAGAGTCACCGCGAAAAACCCCTCATCCTCATCATAGGGGACTCCGGAAACCTCCGAAAGAAATTTCGGATCTGCTTCCCTGTAACGGGCCTTGTAGGTCTCAAAGGGCACTCTTTCTTTTTGGTTCTTTTCATAAGGAATATTCATATATACGGTTCCTTAAATTTTTTTACTCAAAGCTCTCCTGACTCACAGAAGGGAACAGACTGCTGTTGGTATGGGGAATAAAGCAGGCCGCCACAAATTCATCCATATAGCCGGGAGTCGTCGAAAGCTCCATATATGTCATGCTCTGAGCCAGCTCATAAACCTTCCGTTCTGCTTCTCCGGAAAGCAGCATGGCATAAGCGCCGGACAGGGAAGAATTCCCGATATAATGGAATTTCTCCAGAGGAATATCAGGCAGCATGCCGATTCCCACCGCATTCTTCATATTGATGCCGCTGCCGATTCCGCCGGCCACATACACATCATCCACCATGGACACGTCAAAATCCAGAGACGTAAGAAGCGTCTGAATGGCCGAAAAGATGGCGCCTTTGGCACGGATAAAATTGTCGATATCCACTTCGGTGATCTCCACGTCCTTGACGGAGCCCGCCTGCTCCTTGAACGCCAGCACATAGCTCCCCATGCCGTATTTATCATGGCGGACACGTTTCCCCTCACGGACAAATTTCCCCTTGGGACTGATGATGCCGCACCGAAACAGCTCGCTGATCACATCGATAATGCCGGACCCGCAAAGCCCTACCGGCTTCTCGCCTTCATCACCGATCACAGAAAAGGTCGGCTCCATGGTTTTCGCATCAATGGAGCATGCCTCAATGGCGCCGTCGGTGGCGCGCATCCCGCAGCTGATATCCCCGCCTTCAAAGGCCGGTCCCGCAGAGCAGGCACAGCTCATCATAAAATCGGAATTTCCAAACACGATCTCCCCATTGGTGCCAAGATCGATAAACACGGAATACTCCGGACGGTTCCAGATCATGCTGACCAGAGTTCCCGCCGTAATGTCGCCGCCCACATAGCTTCCGATATTGGGCGCTATGATAATATGGGCATCCGGATTGATATCAATTCCAAGGTCATTGGCAAAAACAGCATTGGTCTTAAAGAAGGCCGGAATATAAGGCTCTGTCCGCAGAGGCTCCGCATTGATACCCGTAAACAGATGGTTCATGGTGGTGTTGGCCCCCACGCACATCCGGTAGATCCATGCCGGCTTCATGCCGCAGGTTCTGCACATGGTATGAATGAGAGGATTGATGGTCTCCCCAATGACCGCGTCCTGAAGCTTCTTCTGGCCGCCTTCTTTCCTGGATTCAATGATCCGGTTGATCACGTCGGCCCCGTAGCGGATCTGTCCGTTCCCGGTGGTAGCCTTGGCCAGAATATCTCCGTTTAACATATCGATAATCAGGGCTGAAACCGTGGTCGTACCGATATCGACCACCAGGCCTCCGGCCCGCACGTCCACATCCATGGGGAACAGGTCATAGACAAAAATGTTTTTCGCCGTCCGCCTGAGGATGCACTGTACCTTAAAATCCGCCTCCCTGAGTTTATCCGGAAGAGATCTCAAGACACTGTAGGGAATCCGGACACGGGAAACGCCGGTGGCCGCCGCCACAGCCCTCTCCAACCGCTCCACATCAGGCATGGTATCATCCAGACTGGGAGCTTCCATAGATACCTGGATCAGTTCCAGGCTGTTTTTCAGAGAAATTCCCGCCGCCTCCAGATCCTTCTTTGCTTCTGTGAATATCTTCACTTCCGCCGGAGAACTTAGATCAGCCGCTTTCATCCGCCCTTTGTAAGCAGAAGCGATATCCGGAACCATCACTTCCACATTTGCTTCCACCTTACTTACACAGGCAAGCCGCCAGCCGGCCGCATATTCCTCGTCGGTAATATGACGGGTTTTCTGGGAATCCAGTTCTCCCTTGAGAAGTTTTACCCGGCATTTGCCGCAGGCGGCATTGCCGGAACAAGGTGCGTCGATAGCTACATTTGTTTTTCTCGCTACCTCAAGAAGGTTTTCACCGGAAGCAGCGAAGGCTGTTACGCCCTCGCCGCTTTCAAACTTAAATGTCACCTCAAACATGGCAGTTCCACTTAAGTCCCGGATTAAACTTCAAGGTAGGAATCTGCGTACAGGGTTGCATTTCTGATAATGTCACAGGACTTGATGGTTTCCATCAGTCTCAGGTCATTGGGGTTTACAATTGCAGAAGTAAAGCCCTTCATCATAGCCATAGCTACCATGGCAGAATCCATGATGGGACGGATATGCTTGGGCATACCGTTGGAGTTATTGGAAAGTCCGCCGGTGGTCTTAAGGCCCATATCAGTCAAATCACCGATGAAATTCAGAACATCCATCTGCTTATCCTGCATGCCTTTGATTACGACAAAGAGCGGGTCAAACCACATATCCTCTTCCGCCATGCCAAGGCCAAGGCCTCTCTCTAAAAGCTGCGTGCAGTAAGCCATACGCTCGTCATTGTCGGCAGCGATTCCTTCACCGTTGCACAGAGCGATAACGATCGCGTCATTGGCAGCCGCCAGATCAACAAACTCAATTCTTCCGGCCGCGTCTGCAGAGTTCACGATGGGTTTGCCCTTTGCGCGGTTGTATACGGAAATACCCGCCTCAATGGCAGCCTTGTTGGAAGTATCCAGGGCAAGGGGAACATTGTCAAAATTCTCCTGAAGGAGGGTTACTGCCCACTTCATCAGATCCTCACCATAACCTTCTGCAGGTCCGATATTTACGTCAAGATAAACGGCGCCGGCATCCAGCTGAGCCTTTGCCCTCTTTAAGATCGGTTCCGGATCTCTTGCCAGAAATGCTTTGTTTACAGTGGGGGCCGTGGTGGAAAGTCTCTCGCCGATGGTAATGAATTTTTCCATTATCTTATTCTCCTTTTCTTGAATCCGGCAAAACGCACCGCCGCAGGGCACGCCCTAGCACGGATGCATCCTGCCGGATACTCTATGGTCAAAACTCTTCTTTTTGCAGGAAATACTTTATGCGTTTGCCTGCATATCTTTCAGGAATTTCACCAGCATAACCGCCTCGGTAGGTCCGACCACGATATTCCATCCGGGAAGCTTCGCCTCCAGATCACCTTTCAAAACGGCCACCTTGCCGGGGATGATCAGGGTACGGTTCTTGATCTTATTCTCAATCTCGAACTCCTGAATGTACTTCGCAATGGATCCGGAGGAGAACTTGCCGGCGGCCCAGGAGGTCAGTACGGAAAGTCCGCCTGCGTCGCTGATCAGCAGGTTGCAGGGAACGCCGGAGCGCTCCAGCTCACCGGATACCAGGAAGTAAGTCAGGGCGAAGTCCACCGTCGTCAGGCAGACAGAATTCTCGTCCGCGCCGTTGATCGGATAAATACCGGGCTCAATCCTGGGAGCCTTCTGAGGATCGGTAAACAGGTTCTGTCTTAAGCCGTACAGAGGCAGAGCCTGTGCATAGCTCATTTCTTCCATAACAACGATGGAACCATATTTCATCGTAAACAGCGCTGCCAGAGCCGCCTGCATATGGGAATCGCCTGAAGCCAGCTTTCCTACGTTGACAATGCTGGGATATCCGAAGGTTCTATCGGTATCCTTAAGAGCGGCGCGGCGTACAAGGACTGCATTTGCAAAGGCATCCTTAATGGAAGCAGTTCCCAGATCCAGGATCAGGTTCTTGTTTCCGGCCTTCTCAAGGGCAGCAACCGTATCATAAAGCTCTTCTACAGAAGCGCCTGTCACACCGAGAACAACGCCCGCATCCGTCGCCAGCTTATTCATGGCTTCGTAGTTGGAAGCGTCCGCGCCGTTCAAAATCGGCTTCTTGTCCTTGCAGACATCAAGGGCAGCCTTCGCGCAGGCCTCATCCTTTACGTTGAGGATCAGAGCTCTTCCGGCGCCGTCGGCCTTCTTCACCAGTGCCGCGTAAGCTTCAGGGGCAGCTCCCTCTGCACAGTCTACCGCTACGAATTCCACATACATTCTGTCGCCGATACGGTCATAATCGATGGCTGCTACAGAAGCCAGTCTTGCGTCTACAGCCGCATCATCCATGCAGGTGCACACGCTGGCAGCATATCTGGTCTTATTGACAAAGGTCTTCTCATGGCGGAACAGAACCGTCTCGCCGCCAAGTGCAAATTCCTTTTCTGTATCGTTCTTATTGTCAGCAAAGGCTTTTACGCCTGCTTTGATGGTCTTCATGGGCGGAGCGGAAGCCTCAGAAAGCGTTGCTACTGCATCTTCGCTCATATGAGGGCACTGATCGATGGTCATAGCGCCCTGTGCCACCTTCATGGAGAATGCCATACAGGTGGGGCAACCGCATTCCTTACAGTTTTTCTTAGGTGTCAGTTTAAAAATCTGAATACCAGTTAATGCCATTGTTTTCTCCTCCTGTCCGTATTAGCTTAAGGCGTTTATTAATTTGGAAACTGTTGCAACTGAAGTGGGATGCTTTAAGATCACGGCGTCAGAACCGCAGGCCAGACATGCAACCGCAGTCTCAACCTCCATGTCAATTGCTCTTTCCACTACGCATCCCCAACCGGGAGCGTCTTCTTCCGTAGCCACAGATTCTTTCACGGACCAGGTCTCAGACGCCACAGGCGTAATAATGGGCATCAGCAGAGAATCGTCATTCTGTCCAAGAGCTGCAGCCTTCACACGGTCCAAAGTAGAGATCAGATAATCAAAGCCATAGCCTGCGGCAGAAGAACCAACATTCATAACCACCTTGCCGGAATCAACGCCAAGCTGTTTCAGCAGCACATTCAGCTGCTTCGCCAGGTTAATATCCACGGCTGATTCCGCACCGACCAGCTGATTGTAAGCAAGTCCCGCGGCAGCGCCGATATTCTTATAGTTCTCTTCCTTTGCGGACATTAAGAGTACATTCTTTCCCTGAAGGGCCTCAGCGACCTTGGAGAGAAGCTCGGCATCCTTTTCCACATTCTTGCAGCCTTCCACCACAAGCGGGAAATCAACCGCGTCTGCCACTTCCTTCGCAACGGCAACCAGTTCTTCCACCGGTCTGTTCTCACCGTTGGGGTCTCCGCCCTCTAATCTCAGGCACAGGAAATCAACGCCCTCAATGGTAATAGCTTTCTTCGCCATATCTGCCACAGTCTCGCAGCCTGCATAAACTTCCTTGATGCAGTCGGGCTCATGGGCAAGTCCCAGATCGGAAATCTCGATACCGATCTTCGCCTTGTTGGCCGTCGGGGCGTCAAAGCTGTAGAAAGGAAGAGTATTTCCTCCTCCCAGTGTTGTAGTCTTGTCGCCGGTTCCGACTTCAACGGTGCGAATGGTTGCGTTGAATTTCTGTAATTTCTTTGTAAACGGCATTTCCTACTCGCCTCCTTATAAAATTTCTGGTAAAGTAACGTTTTTAAGTTTCCGGCCGCCCTCCCTATCAGGGCGGCCGGAAGAGGAAAATTATGTAAGTGCATGATGAAAAAAAATAAATATTCTCGTTAAAGCCTGCGCGGCAGTCAAATGTCCGCTCACGCGGCCGCTTGACAGTCTGCCTGTAGAAACGAGATACTCGGAAGCTTTGCAGAGGACGTCTGCTTACGCATCCGCAGCCGACTTACGTCGGCTTGCAAAGCTTCCTCGTTAAAGCCTGCGCGGCAGTCAAATGTCCGCTCACGCGGCCGCTTGACTGCCTTTCCTCGGCTTTACATCATCGGCTCAAGGTTGAGGGCAGGATGGCCTTTTCCGGTCAGGAACTCCAGTAAGGTCTCGGGATCTTCCGCGATGGTCTCGTCGCCTACCATATCGGTAAAGTTGTCGATTCCATAGAGCTCTTTTGCCGTCGCGTTCAGTCTCTCCGCTACCTGCTCCTTCAGATCCTTGGGCATCCATACGATTCTCTCGATACCGCCTTCTGCCTTCATAAACTTCTTGGAAGCGATGAAGTGCTTGCCGTGTCCCATGAATCCGGGAGTCTGCACGCCGCCGCCGGTCATGGAAGCCAGCTCGGGGAAGGTCATTCCCAGAGGAGTCATGCCTGCGTATTCACGGTTGGCGATGATTACGCCGTTGGACATGGGCTCGATTCCGCAGATACACTCGAAGCATCCGCAGGAGGTCATGGGCTTCTCCATGATGGAGTAGAGGGATACGTCTTCCAGGGCGCCGTTGGAGAATTTCTTCACGGCTTCATTGACATCCTCGTACTCGCCGATTCTGTCATCGATCACTCTTTCCTTGGTGATCACCTGGCAGGGACCGGTGGGCTCCAGCTCGTTGGTCGCCTTGGCATCTAACCAGGAAACGGCGCCGCAAAGGCCAAGACGCTCCGGCGTAACCACACATACGTGGCTGGGGGAGAATGCCTGGCACATAATGCAGCTGTAGTATACGTCTACGGATTCATCCGTCAGGGACTTGAGTCTGTCGTCACGCTTGTCAAACGCAGGGATCGCAATCTCATGACGAAGCTTTCCAACCAGCTCAGGGTCGGTGATCACCTTCACCTGGCAGCGGTCCACAACAGCGTCGTAATCGTTCTTTACTTTTGCGTAGAGCACTTCGCCAATGTGTTTTGCACGGAATCCGGCATCATAAGCAGCGTCGCTGATACGGACACGGATCATGTCGCGCTGCCCGGTATGCATTACGCCTTCGATGCAGTTCAGATAGCTGTGGAACTTACGCTCGAACACGGACTCGAAGTCGGTCTGCATGTTCTTTCCGGCCACTTCTACGATATAGGCGATGCTGTGCTTGCTGCCCTTCTCGAAGGTATCGAAATCGGGTCCGATCAGCTCGATCTTGTGATCCTCGATCTCTGTCATTTCCTTGGACTGAACCAGCTCGAAACAGTCTACTCTGGATCCGTCAAACTCTACCTGCATCTGTTTCTTGCGGACGATCTCGCCCTCAAACGCGGATGCAAAGGCAACGGGAATATCAATATTGGTAATCTTAATCTTAATGTCACGGGCTTCCAGGGAAGTAGCGTTGAACTTGTCAACGTCAGGCTGCACGATCAGGCTCTTGGGAACCTTGATATTGACAGCTTTGGAAGTCTCCACGTCGTTGGTAACAACCGGGAAACCGAGAGCGATCGCACCGGCGCCGCAGGCTACAACGACAGGATTCAGAGCGCCGAGGGCATTGACAAATGCCGGTACACGCTCGAAGGTATACTTCATGAGGCCGGCAGCGTCACCGGGCTCCACGTTGCCAAAGATCAAGGCCGCTCTCACTGCCACGGAAACCACGTGGAGCACGGAAGTCACGTCCTTGCCCAGAGGGATCACACGGACATTGGCGCCCATGTTCACGTTCTTCTCTACGCACTGATCGATCACATCGCCGACCAGAGTCACGAGAATACCCTGTGCCTGATAGCTCTTCACCAGGGCAGCAGCTTCGTCTCCCGTGGGAGCCTTGCCGAGGATAACGGCCACGCCGGGGATATCGCCGGTTACAAGCGGCACGCCCAGCTCACGGATGATTGCGTCGGAGAGATGTCCGGAACATCCGGTTCCCTCATAAGGTTCTGCGCCGTCCAGATACTTAAGCGCCTCAATGAACTCTGCGCAAAGGGCGGTGCCCACGCCGTTCATGAATACGTCGTTCAGTTTTACATTCTTTGTCTCAAGTCCCTTAACAACGCCGAGGGCCTCTTTTAACTCGCCAAGATTTGTCACCTTGGTTCCGGTTACTGCATAGTAGCAGGGCAGGCAGTACGCGGTTCCGGGGAAGGATACCTCTTTATCTGCACCGTGTTTCTCGATCGCAGCATTGATCGCGCCTTCCGCTAAACCATATACTGTATCCGCACCACTAAATACCACATCAAATAGTGTCACTGTTCTACCTCCTAACGAAATCTGCTTCTGCATCAATTTGCTTTGGCATCAATTTTCTCTTTTATTTTCTGAATCTCGGCTTTCGCGGACGGGCTGAAATCAAAGGGAGACTTCCCCTGTCTGTCCGCATCAATGACCTCAGAGTTATAATGAATGAAGCCCAGAAGGTCTTCTGCAGGAATCTTGCTTTTCACAAACGCTTCATCCTTCTCGTCCCGGACCTTGTTGGCCACGACCCGTACCTGAGAAACTCCCAGATCCTCAGCCAGCCGCTTCACATTCCGGTAAGTCTGGACGCTCCTGGCTCCCGGCTCGATCACCACGATAAACTGATCCATACCTTCTGTCGTTCCCCGTCCTAAATGTTCGAGGCCCGCTTCCATGTCCAGGATCACCACGTCATCGCTCCTAAGAACCAGATGGTTGATGATTCGTTTCAACATCACATGTTCCGGACACACACAGCCGCTTCCGCCCGTCTCCACCGTTCCCAGTGTGAGGAGCTTCACGCCGCAGTGGGTCTTCGCATACAGATCCGGAATGTCATCCACCTTGGGATTCATACGGAAAAACCGGTTTGTCTCATCGGCTTCGGTGCGCTCTTCAATCAGCTTCCGCATCTTTGTGATGGGAACGATCGCATCCAGCTCTTCCTCGGAAAATCCAAGGGCCAGCCCCAGATTGGCATCCGGATCCACATCAGCCGCAAGTACACCTTTTCCTTCTTCCGCATAAAGCCTTGCCAGGGTGGCTGCAAAAGTGGTCTTACCCACGCCGCCCTTTCCCGTCACTGCAATTTTCATATCCCGTTCACCTCTGGTCTTCCATGAGATGCGTCTTATGCGCATCTCATGAATCCTTCATACATGATCAAAGTACAAGAGCATTAGATGCCGATGGCTGCTCTCTTCTCTTCGATTCTTTCAATCATAGCGTCAACCAGCTTTTCGATATCCTTCTCCACGGTATAAGCCGCACCGGTCCACTCACGGACTCCTCCGGTCAGAAGCTCCGCCACTTCCGTAGAACCGGACACATAAGGGTCAACGCCCAGGAAGGTATCAATACCAGTACCCACTACATAGTTGCCGATGGATACAGCCTTCTCAGACATCCACTCAGGAGCACAGCCCACAACAGGGAGCTGGGAAATCTTGAGTCCGGAATCCTTTGCAAGCTCTGCCACCAGGTTCATCATACGAGAAATATCCACGCAGGAGCCCATGTGGAGCACAGGAGGGATATCAGCAAGCTCACATACTCTCTTTAAGCCGGCGCCGCACAGTTCCTTCGCTCTCTTATCCATCAGGCCGGCCTTTGCTGCAGCCTGGGCGGAACATCCGGATGCCACTACGATGATATCGTTGGCGATCAGTTTCTTGATCAGCTCGATGTGGGCAAGGTCAGGACGGATCTTCGGATTGTTGCAGCCTACCATGGCAACCGCGCCGCGCAGGACGCCGGAAGTCACACACTCAAGGAGGGGCTTCGTCGTTCCGGTCACGTCTACCTGGCTGTTGGTAACGCCGTCAAGAACCTTGACAATGGCTTCCAGAGAGTAGCCGACAGTCGCCTTCTGCTTCATATTGGGAATATGTACCAGCTCCGGCTTCCTGTTCTTGAAGTTCTCGATGGCAGTCTTTACGATATATTTTGCATTCTCGCCCGCATTGGCAGAACTGAAACGGATATAATCAGATTCCGGCATCTGCGCGATGGGGGAGGTGGTGATAAACTTGGTGTGGAAGCATTTGCTAAGCGGCCCCAAAGCAGGGAAGATACACTGTACGTCGACGACGATCGCCTCGCAGGCGCCGGTCAGCACCACGTTCTCCTGCTGTAAGAAGTTTCCGGCCATGGGGATGCCGCGGCGCATAGCCACTTCGTTGGAGGTACAGCAGACACCGGACACAGTGATGCCCTTTGCTCCCATTTCTTTCGCATAAGCAATCATCTCCGGATCGTCCGCATATTCGCAGATCATCTCGGAAAGGCTCGGATCATGGCCGTGAACCACGATGTTTACATTGTCGGCGTTCATAACGCCCAGGTTTGCTTCTGTGTCAATGGGCTTGGGAGTTCCGAAAAGAACGTCGGAGAACTCGGTTCCCATCATAGAGCCGCCCCAGCCATCGCCGAGACCGCAGCGGATGGACTGCTTCACAAGCGCTTCCGGCTTGGAAGAACATCCCATATGAGTCATATGCATGGAGGAAGCAACCTCGCGGTCGATGGCACGAGGCGCCATCTCATTCTCAATCAGAAGTTCCTTCTGGGAAGCAGGCATACGATCCAGGAATTTCTGGAAACCAAAAGGCTTGCCGTATTCCATAAGGCCTGCCTCTGCAACCTCATGGGCGATATCATAGAGATCTCTCCCTTCGGTCTCAACGCCGAATTCCTTTGCCAGCTTCATAAGCTTGGCTTCGTCTTTTACTTTGTAGTTTCCGTCTGCCGCGGAAAGGTACAGAGTATGGCAGATCTCACGTCCGTGGTCGGAGTGAGTGGCGGCGCCGCCTGCGGTAAATTTCAGATAGTTACGTCCCACGATGCCGTGCACGTCGCATCCGCAGATTCCTCTGGGGGCCTTCGGTGTAATGCGGCAGGGGCCCATGGCACAAATACGGCAGCATACGCCCTGCTCGCCGAACTTACAATGAGGTGTCTGATTTTTCACCCTGATCTGCCAGGCGTCTGCGCCTACCTTTGCGCCTGTCTCCAGGAGTCTGGCTGTTGCGGCTTCAAACTCCTCTACGGTTGTTAACTTAAAGTCTCCCATTCATAAACCTCCTTAAAATTTAACCCATCCGAGAAGATAGGTTTTGTTCCCTAAGAATTTATAACCCAAAAGCACTTGTACCTAAACGGCATCTGTACCAAAAGGGTATTCACCAATGTATTTCCTTTGGGGCTGGCGCTCTCACGTTCATCCATGCAGCATCTTTTCTACGGCCTGGATCAGAGCCGTCCGCACCGGAGAGCCCTCCGGCAGATTTACCGACGTAGGTTTCCCCTCACAATCCAGCTCATATACATCTTCACTATGGGGGACAACACCGATCAGGTTAAGGCCCTGATTTTCGATTTCTTCCCGAATGCCTGCATTCAGCTCCCCATTTGGCGCCCGGTTTACGATCAACCCCATAACTTTTGGATTTAATTTACATTCCTTTACCAGCTCTGCAATCCTGCCGACAGCCTGAATGCCCCTTCTGGAACAGTCACTCACCAGAATGACCGCATCTACATGAGGAAGAATTCCCCGGCTGATATGCTCCATCCCGGCTTCGTTATCCACAACAATATACTGGTACTGGCCAGAAAGCCTGGCAACCTGGGCCGTCAGAAGGCCGTTTACATAACAGTAGCAGCCGGAGCCCTGAGTTCTTCCCATCACGAGCATATCATAGTCGTCCTCTTCCACCAAAGCGGAATTAAACCGGAACGCAGCATAATCCTGCTTAGACATACCGGCCGGGATCGGGCTCGGGTCCGTCATCTCCGCTCTGGCGATCTCCTCTCGGATATCCCCCAGAGTTGCTTCAACTTCTACCCCCAACACCTCGTTCAAATTGGAATTGGCATCCGCGTCCACGGCCAGAATCGGCCCCTTCTCTTTCTCACACAAATGCTGAATCAGAAGACCGGTAAGTGTCGTCTTCCCGACGCCGCCCTTGCCTGCAACTGCAATCGTATAGGCCACTTGAAAGCCCTCCTTATGTCACAAAATTTTATACCGGATCCTTTATGAAACAGGGTTTCTCATACCTGAAAGGCTGATATCCCCCTGCCCCTACGGCCCGTCACGCATCTTCACCGGCTCAGTCCGTTTCTTTGCCATAATGCCTCCCTCCCCTTCCTAATATTTTTATGAAATAACATACAAACTCAATCCGTACAGCGGATTTTGACCACACTGCCGGCCAAATCTACTTCGGTCAGCGCCCCCTGTACTTTCATCTCTTTCCCGATGATGTCATATAAGGTGATTATATCGCCATCAATGAGGATTTTGCTTACATTCTTGAGAAGAAGAGTCTCATCCTCTTCCTTTCTCCTCCCGTAAACTGCTGCAAGACACATGGCTGTTTTACACCTCCTCGCCGTCCGTCCGACGGTTAATGATTCTTTAATACTATTTTTTTAATAAAGAAAGGGCAACATTCAAACGTATATTTCCGCTTTCAAATTCAGAAACCGCCTTGTCAAGCTGCTCTGCCGCTTCAGTCTTTCCCTGTTCCTTAAGTTTCTTCGCAAGTTCTGCCAGCTCCAAAGCGTGGTGCTTGTTATGATCCGCCATATAAGTAACTAAAGCAATGGTTTCCGCCTCCGCGTCAGCACATCCTCCGCAGCCCTCGCAGCCTTCACTGTGACAATGATCATGTCCGTGTCCATGGGTATGTCCATGGCTCCCTCCGTGATCATGCTGATGGTTTTCTTCTTCACCATCTCTGTGTACATGCTCGTGAGAATGTTCCACCGTGTGGGTGTGAGAATGCGTATGATGGCTGTGAATCACATTCCCATGTTCGTCTGTAACGACATGCATGCTACAGCCTCCTTTCTTTTTGTCCGGTATTGGTCAAAATTCTGTTAAATTTTTAATTATATCTATCTTATTATACATGCTCTGGTAATATTAATCAAGGGCATTTCCCTTTTTTTAGGGGATTTTTGACAATGTTCACAAAAAAATACAAAATATCTTTTCACCAATATCTTGTGGTTTTTCTTACTTTCCACAGCAGTGCTTGTATTTCTTTCCGCTGCCGCAAGGACAGGGATCATTACGTCCAATCTTCTTTCCCTTTACGACCGTTGTGGAAGATTTTTGTTCCTTATAAAGCTCCTTCTGACGCTCTTCACTGAAGATTTCATTCCACTGGGACAGGCCGTAAAGCCAGTCCGCTTTGGCAGCTACCATGTTTTTATAGAGAAGCTCTTTATCAAATCCCAAATTAACAGGAGTGTCTTCTTCCATGGTCTCGATGGGATTGGGTTCTTTCAGGCTATCGTTAATGCCGTCTAAAAATCCTGTCATAATCATCAATTCCACATCATATTTCTCTGCAAGCTCTTTTACGGTCCCCGTAACCGTTTCGTCGGGCGCTGCCAAAAGCTTTTCGTAAATTCCTTTTTCCAAATTAAAATAATTACCCCAGAAATAATTGCTCTGCTGAGAACTCATCTGTGTCTCATAAGCCATTTTTCTCCACTGTTCCAAAAGTGCCATCGCTTGTTCTTCCCTTTCTTATCTACATAGATTTTACGCCTGCGAAGACAGACTTGTCTACTGTTTATTATATCCGAATGTACCGGTTTCTGGCAATAAAAATTTTTCGTGAATTTATGAATTTTTCAAAAACTTTTCGTCTGTGCGGTTGGAGGTTTTCCAGGTCTCGTCAGGAAACTCTGCAAACTCCGCCTATCCTCTGCTTCAAACGGCTGTCCCCTGGACGAGCAGTCCGAAGACAGAACAACGAACGCCGGGCCGCAGAATGACATCTGCGGCCCGGCACTGGTTGCCTATGGCTTTTTTGTAATATTCACTTAGATCCCGGCCGCCTTAAGGAGCTCCGGTACTTTGGACTCCCATCCGAGAGCCATGATATGTACGCCCTGACAGTAAGGCTTGCATTCCTTGATGATGCGGGCGGCGATCTCCACGCCGGTGATGCCGGCCTTAGTCTTTTCCTTGTCCGCCTTTAACTCCTCGATCATCTCGTCGGGAACATGGATGCCGGCAACATTGTTGTTCATGAATTTTGCCATTCCCGCAGATTTAGGAATGATGATACCGACCTGAACCGGTTTGCCGAACTGTTTTGCTTTTTCCATGAACTGGATAAATTTTTCCGGCTCAAAAACGGCCTGGGTCTGGAAATAATCGCAGCCCGCCGCAACCTTACGCTCCATCTTAGCAAGCTGGGCGTCCACGGAATCGCTGCAAGGTGATACCACTGCGCCTTTGGCAAATTTAGGCGGCTCACCGACCAGCTCGTTTCCTCCAAGATCTACGCCGGACTCCAACTGTTTTACCGTATGAATCAGAGATACGGAATCCAGATCAAATACCGGCTTTGCCTCTTTATGGTCACCCAACTTCGTATGGTCACCAGTAAGAAGCAGTAAATTTTCGATCCCGAACATCGCTGCGCTTAAAAGGTCAGATTGTAAAGCAATACGGTTTCTGTCACGGCAGGTGAGCTGGAAAATGGGAGTCAGCCCTTCATCTTTCAGCGCCTTGCAGGTCGCCAGAGAACCGAGACGCATCACGGAAGACTGATTGTCCGTCACGTTCACTGCCGTAATGCCGCTCAGATAAGTTTTCGCCTCTTCCAGCACATGCTCGATATGAAATCCTTTCGGCGGTCCCACTTCCGCAGTAACTACAAATTCACCACGTTCAAATGCTTCAGTAATTTTCATGAGCCATTACTCCTAATCATTATATTTTATGGGAAACAGCCCTGGCCGTTTCCGTTTGCGCCGTCCGCAGGCTGCATAAACAGCTAATTTTTCCCTGCGGACATATGCATCAAATCATAGTAAGCGGCAATGGTTCTGTCGTTTACTATAACAGGTTCCCTATTTGGACACTTCGTCATCAGTTGCAAAATTGCGCACCTGCGTCGGACATTTCAACACATCCAGACGCCCCAACTGGGCAAGCCGTCTGTAAATGCGTTCCCATCCGCACTCCATATTACTGTCCACTTCACATTTGCCGTCTTTGGAGCCGCCGCACTGTCCATTGACCAAGCTTTTGGAGCAGGCCGTAATGGGACAAATTCCTCCGGTCAGGTTCAGGTAGCATTCTCCGCACTGGTCGCATTTGTATTCCAACGGCGTCACGCCCTGGAAACCGGGAAGCGGGCAAGTATCGCAGGCCGCGTATACCTTCTTGTCCTCCAAATATCCGGCTACTGTCTGTACGCCTACGCCGCAGGAGAACACAAGCACCGCCTCAGCCGCCTCGATTTCACTCTTATGCGCATCCAGACGCAGCTTCATATTTTCCGGATTACAGATATAATCTGTGGTAATGATTCCGGTCACATTCCCGGAGGACGCAAGCTCCTTCTGAAGCTCCTTCACTTCTGCTTCCGGAAAATGCACTTCCTTGCATCCCTGACAGTTGATGATAAAAACCTTTTTTCCGGCTGCCAGTGATACGATCGTTTCTTTTGCCTTTAACTGGGTAATTAACATATCACTTCATCCCCCTTACTGCATTTTTTCCGGCTTTTATCTTGCTTACCAACGGGATCTTGGAAGAACAGATATATTCACAGCATCTGCACTCGATACAGTCCATAACACTCTTATCTTTCATGCCCTGCCAATTTTCCTCATCCGCATATTTTGCAAAATACAGAGGAGAAAGCTCCATAGGACAGACATCCATACAGCGTCCGCACTTGATACAGGGCTGTTCTACCGTATGATCGGTGTCAACGGCAATAATTCCATTGGAGCCCTTCATAATCGGCACGTCCACATCAGAAAGAACAAATCCCATCATGGGTCCGCCTGCTTTGATCGTCACTTCACCTTCCGATACGCCGCCGCAGTAATCGAGCAGCTCTTTTGTGCTGGTGCCGATCTTCACTATGTAATTGCCGGGCTTCTTTAATTTCTCGCCTGTCACCGTTGTCACGCGCTCTACCAGAGGCATCCCCTTCTGGATCGCGTCCGAAATGGCCTTGGTGGTACTGATGTTGCTCACAACGCAGCCCACATCCGCGGGAAGGCCGCCGCTGGGCACCTGTCTCTTCATGACCCGCTTGATCAGCATTTTCTCAGCGCCCTGAGGGTACTTGGTCTTTGCCACGACCACCTCAATGTTGTCGATGCTTTCCGTCTTTTTCTCCATCAGTTCGATGGCGTCCGGTTTGTTGTCCTCAATGACAATAATGCCCTTTTCGGCGCCCACGGTCTTGATGATGGCTTTGAGGCCGAAAATCACGTCGTCCGCAAATTCCAGCAGTACCCGGTGGTCCGCAGTGAGAAGGGGTTCGCATTCACAGCCGTTTAAAAGGATGGTATCCACGGGCTTGGGCGGTTTCAATTTCACAGACGTGGGGAAGCCGGCGCCGCCCATGCCGACGATTCCTGCATTCTTAACGATCTCTACGATCTCGTCCGGAGTCAGGCTGTCCAGATCTTTATTGGGTTTTACCGATTCGTGCAGAGTGTTTTTCCCATCGGATTTGATGACCACAGACAGGCATTCACCCCTTGTCGCATGGCCATGGTTCTCAATGGCGGTCACCGTACCGCTGACACTGGAATGGACCGGAGCGCTGATAAAGCCGGCGGCTTCTCCGATTATCTGGCCGACTTTCACAGCGTCGCCCACCTGTACCACAGGATTGGCCGGAGCGCCCGCATGCATAGACAGAGGAATCACTACTGTTTCCGGATCCGGGAATTTCTGAAGCGGAAGATTCTCCGTGAATTCTTTGCGCTCAGACGGATGGATTCCGCCATAATATCCGTCGAGCCTGTTCTCACGAATGGATTTCACATAATCATTCACAAACTTGAAATCTACCTTGGAATAGTCCCGAAGCTGTACCGGCTGATCCTGGAACTCAGAAAGACGGCCCTGTTTTTCCAGTTTCTTATAAATCTTTTCCCAGGCACAGTCTTTATTGGGATCTACTTCACATTTTCCGTCCTTGGCGCCTCCGCACTGCCCGTTAACCAGACTCTTGGAGCAGTCAACGATGGGACAAATGCCGCCGGTTACATTCAAATAACACTGAGCACAGGCATCACAGCGCCTCTCTGTCAGAGCCATGCCATGATGTCCCCTGTAATTGAGAGAATTGCTGGCCGCATACACTGGCTTCCCTGTCAAATCCGCAACTGTCTGAATTCCAAGGCCGCAGGAAACCACAAAAACATGCTCTGCATTTTCCGGAATGATGTCCGCAAGCTTTTTCTCTGTCTGAACTTTGTTGCACAGAAAATCAACTTTTACACTGCCAACAACTGTTTTTCCCTGTCCTGCAGCAATTTTCTCAAATTCACCGCAGTCCGGCTCATCTACAGTCTCAAATTCTTTGAAGCACTTGTTGCAGGCAACGATGAACAGATTGTCCTTATCGGCCAATAGTGACACCAGTTCGTCGTTCCCTTTTAGCTTATACTTGGTATAATTTTCCAATTGCTCACCTTCCTTTTCCTATTGATTCACAAGCCTCATGCCGATCTGCTCTTGTCATTTTTCTGTCTCTGCAATTCAAAAAAAAACAAGCGTCAGCAAAGACTTGGTTTTGCAGTTATTACGAGTTCAAGTATAGCACACATCATCTACTTTATCTAGTTTAAACACACATTTTTCCACAAAAATATATATATTGCATAAAAACGTGTACAATACAACGGCATGAATCACTCCAGATTCAGCTTCCACTTCATTAAAAGCAAAGAACCCGCAAGACTCCCGGCAGCCACGAGGCTGCGAAACAAAATAGTTACAGCGCTGGTCACGCCGTAATAAACCACCGTTCCTTCCTGTCCCTCCAAAAGTTTGATAAAAATGACGCTTCCGAGAGTAGTAATTATACCGATCACCAAATAAATAGCCAGAAAAATCCCAATCGCTCCCAGCACCCGATGCTTTACGGCAAGCTGGCCAATACAGATGGATACATATATCACTGCCACAGCCTCCACAACTGTGACAATACCCTCCAGCAAATAGAGCAGCGTGATCAACAGCTGGTCCATACGAAGCGCGCGGAAAACGCTCCATAAAAACGAAACTGCCAATTCGTCCCACAAGCCCACTCCTGCCGTCACAACGGAAGCCGAAGCAAAGATCACCAGGGAACTCAAGAAAACAAAGGTCACACCACTGATCATTTTGGAGGCAAGATGCGCTCCCTCCGATACCGGAAGGGTAAAAGAAAGATAACCCTCCGGTCCCATCAGGTTTTTATAAAACCGCATGGCAACAAGAAGAAAAGTGAGCACCATCACAGCGCCGCAGGCAAGAAGATACAGAACAGAGGAACCTGCTACGGTCATAATCGACAGTACATGCTGGTCGTCAAAGTCAAAATATCTGGCGTCTGCCATGGCAATCGAAACTCTTGCCAGTACCGCGATTCCCATCAGCACTCCATACATCAAAAGAAAATAAAACATATTGGCTTTGTAATCATATTTTAACAGCTTTCTCAGCACCGGAACACCTCCCTGAACATTGCATCAATGGAGCGTCCCTGTTCCTTCCTGAGCCGCTCTGCCGGTTCTGCCAGCATAATGGTTCCCTCTTTGATAAAAATCACGTCATCCAAAATCTGTTCCACATCCGCGATCAGATGGGTGGAGAGAAGAATGGTCGCTTCCGGATTGTAATTAGAAACAATGGTGCTTAAAATATAGTCTCTGGCCGCCGGATCCACTCCGCCGATTGGCTCATCCAGCACATAAAGAGCCGCATTCCTGCTCATAACCATGATGAGCTGCACCTTCTCCTTTGTTCCCTTAGACATCGTTTTCAGGCTGTCTCCCGGATTGATGTTCAGGCGGTTGAGCATCTCGTAGGCACGGCCTGCATCAAAATCTTTGTAAAAATCTCCAAAATAGGAAATGATCTGATGAACCTTCATCCCCCTCGCCAAATAAGTCACCTCCGGCAGATAGGAGATCATCTGCTTCGTTTCCACCCCCACCGGATAGCCGCCGATATAAAGCTCCCCTTTATCCGGTGAAAGAAGACCGTTGATCAGCTTGATGAAGGTTGTTTTTCCGCTGCCGTTTGGTCCCAGAAGGCCGACGATCCGTCCCCTTCCCAGGGACAGACTAATCCCCTTTAAAGCTTTCGTCCGTCCCCCATCATAAGATTTTTCCAGGTTTCTGCATTCCAAAATGGAATTCATGATGTCATCTCCCTTTTTCGTTTACAATCTGCAGACTGCCATGACTATTTGGACACGTAAGCCCGTTTTGTCGGTCCGGGAGCAGGGCCGCCTTTTTCCACCAGGCGGATCTCAATTCCCTCCAGGCGTTTCCCATAACCGGCTGTCCCTGCGTTTCCTCCGTTCTTCGCCCAGCCAAGCCATCCATAGCTCTGGGCATGGACCCGGTAGTACACGTCATACCGCCGGCTCAATTCTCCTGTCAATTGAATCTGAATGGCCTCCAAACGCTTCCCTTTCCCGCTGGTACCGCTCATCTTGCCGTCCTGCTTCCAGTCCTTTTCCCAGCCAAAGCTTTGGATATGGGTCTTGTACTGAATACTTCCGGAAATTCCCAGATTGTCAACCTTGATCTCAATTCCCTCCAGACGCTTGGCCTTCCCGCTGGTGCCGCTCATTTCACCGTTGGATTTCCACGCCTGCCAGCCGTAGCTCTGCACATGAGTCCGATAGTTGATTCCGGCATCTGCCCCCGCCTGCTTAAAGGAATTAATACTGCTCCCCGGCGCAGGTTCTCCTTTTTTTACCAGACGGATCTCGATGGCCTCTAACCGCTTTGCATAGCCGGCCGTCCCGGCGCTGGCTCCGTTTTTTGCCCAGCCGAGCCACCCGTAACTCTGGGCATGGACCCGGTAATACACGTCGTAAAGCTCCGCCATCCTTCCGGTCAGTCTGATCTGGATCGCCTCCAGACGCTTTTTCTCCCCGCTGGTACCGCTCATCTTGCCATTCTCTTTCCATCCCTTCTCCCAGCCGTAGCTCTGGATATGGGTCCGGTACTGAATAGCCCCTTCCGCCGGAGGATTCACCAGCTCGATATAAATGCCCTCAAGCCTTTTCTCCTGTTTCTCTGTTCCGCTCATCTGACCGTCCTGCCGCCACCCCTGATCTCCATAGGACTGAACATGGGTCCGGTAACGGACGCTGGCGTTTGGAATCGAAGGCGTTGTCGGGTCCGTGGGTTTCACCGGATCTGTAGGCGTTGTCGGCTTCTGGACGGTAACGGATATTTTCCGCGCCTTGTACGTTGCAGATATTTTAGCCCCATCCCAGCTCTGCTTAGACAACTGATATGCCGCCAGATGATAGATGATATCTGTTTCATAATTATCATGCATATTTCCGGGAATGGAAAGTACGAACGAGGTCTGACCGTTTTTAATATTTTCTTTGATCTGCCCCGTAAAATACTCCGACCACTGCTTGATTTCACCAGTCCTGATAAAATAATTATTTTCCAGCGCAGCAGATACATACTTATAATCCGGTTTTGCAGAAGTTGTCGCATGATCCGGATGCGCAAGACTGATCAACTCATCCGTCAGCCCAAAATACATGTGCTTTCCATATCCTTCTACGTCATTCCAGGTAGGATCGACCTGACACCAGGAACCATCCAGCTTCACAGCCGTCCAGACATGTCCATTGCCTGCTACACGCCCGCTTTCAATTCCAACCCGTTTAAGAAGCATTACATAAGCCCTGTGATAAGCTTCACAGGTGCCTGAACCTCTTGCAAATACCCCCTCTGCCGAACAATATAACAGGGAATTATCATAAACCACATGGTCCAAAACCCAATCGTGCAGCCACACGGCTTTTTCATATTCCGTCTGACATTGCCTCTCACATTCAGCCGCAACCTCATCCGCAATCTGTTCTACTGATTTTCGTTTCGAATCCCGGATCTGAAGCGTATACTCCTGAGACCGAACAAACTCTTTTGACGTTGGGTTGAAAGCGATAAAACATATTTTATATGTGCCGGACGCACAAAAAGTAAAAGTGAACGTATTATTATTCTCAAAGCCGTGGCGGCTGATATCATACAGCATTTCTCTGCTTCCGTCTCCATACACAATATCAAAGCTGTAAATTTTATACAGATAGGATCCGCTTCCCCCCGTCACGTCCATGGTAAACGTAACCGGAGTATCGCAGGAGATCGAAGCCGGATAAGTTACATTCAGCACCGGATTGCTTCTCGCCTGTGCAGAATCCGCATCTTTTATATCTCCTGCAGCGCCATACACCGGAAGTTCTTCAGAAACTTCACTGACGTCTTCAAAGGACTCCGGACTGACTCCCGTTTCCTGCTTCATCAAAGCTTCTTCTATGCTTCGGCTTTCCGTTTCCGAAGCTGTCTCAAAACCGGATTCGCTTTCACTTGCCGCATCCGTCTCTCCATAGGCATGAAGCGTCCCGGTCATAAAACCGGAAAATCCTATCGCAAATGCCATTGCGACACAAAGAGCCGATTTCCATAATTTCTTCATTTCCCTTATCATTCCCTTCTTTATCTTGCCACATACGCCCCGTATGTGGAACCGGGCGCAGAACCGCCTTTTTCCACCAGGCGGATCTCAATTCCCTCCAGGCGTTTCCCATAACCGGCTGTCCCTGCGTTTCCTCCGTTCTTCGCCCAGCCAAGCCATCCATAGCTCTGGGCATGGACCCGGTAGTACACGTCATACCGCCGGCTCAATTCTCCTGTCAATTGAATCTGAATGGCCTCCAAACGCTTCCCTTTCCCGCTGGTACCGCTCATCTTGCCGTCCTGCTTCCAGTCCTTTTCCCAGCCAAAGCTTTGGATATGGGTCTTGTACTGAATACTTCCGGAAATTCCCAGATTGTCAACCTTGATCTCAATTCCCTCCAGACGCTTGGCCTTCCCGCTGGTGCCGCTCATTTCACCGTTGGATTTCCACGCCTGCCAGCCGTAGCTCTGCACATGAGTCCGATAGTTGATTCCGGCATCTGCCCCCGCCTGCTTAAAGGAATTAATACTGCTCCCCGGCGCAGGTTCTCCTTTTTTTACCAGACGGATCTCGATGGCCTCTAACCGCTTTGCATAGCCGGCCGTCCCGGCGCTGGCTCCGTTTTTTGCCCAGCCGAGCCACCCGTAACTCTGGGCATGGACCCGGTAATACACGTCGTAAAGCTCCGCCATCCTTCCGGTCAGTCTGATCTGGATCGCCTCCAGACGCTTTTTCTCCCCGCTGGTACCGCTCATCTTGCCATTCTCTTTCCATCCCTTCTCCCAGCCGTAGCTCTGGATATGGGTCCGGTACTGAATAGCCCCTTCCGCCGGAGGATTCACCAGCTCGATATAAATGCCCTCAAGCCTTTTCTCCTGTTTCTCTGTTCCGCTCATCTGACCGTCCTGCCGCCACCCCTGATCTCCATAGGACTGAACATGGGTCCGGTAGCGGACGCTGGCGTTTGGAATCGAAGGCGTTGCCGGGTCCGTGGGTTTTGCCGGGTCTGTGGGCTTCACCGGCTCTGTAGGCTTTGCCGGGTCTGTGGGGTTTACAGGAGCTGTAGGCTGCGCAGGGTCAGTCGGTTTTACAGGAGCCGTGGGTTTTTCCACCGCGCCGCCGTCCTCCGCCAAAACATGCTTCTTGTGCTCTGTAACGCAGCTTCCGGAAGTCCCATTGTAAGCCAAAATCGATTTTACCGTATTTTCCACATTGTAAAGATACAAATAACTTGCAGTGCTGGTTCCAAGGGAATTCCCCAATTTCCCCCAACCGCCGGCTGCTTTCTGATAATAAACCTCTATCCTTGCATTTACGCCGTTAGGTTCAGAACTTGCGATTGCCGCGTAGGGCACGCCGTCCTTCAGCATGACCGCAAGCGCTGAAATACTGCGGCTCACCCCGCTTCTTCCTGAATCGTTTCCTACAATAAATGATGTCAAAGCCTCAACCTTTGCCCCAGTACACTTCAGCAAAACAGCTTCTGCGTCATTTCCCGCTTTCTGGATCAGGATATACGCTGAATCTCCTGCTCCCGAAACAGCCATGGCAATCCCGCCTCCGCCTCCAAGGGCAAAGCCGGAAGCCCCCCTTGTAATACTTCCGCCGGAATCAACCTGAACCGTCTTCAGCTCATTGGAAGCCATCGCCGCCCGATAAGCAAGATAAAAACAATTTTTTCCTCCGACAACCGTCGTCTGAGCGGCATATTCCGCTGCAGGGACAAGCATCCTTTTATAGATTTCAAATGCGTTCTTGCCGGGATTATATTTACAGACAGACACCCCATCCTGATTACTTCCGTTTTCCGGATGTGTCACCACCGCAAACAGGCCAAAATCTGTCCCTACAACGGAAACGGAATTAAAATGAGGGGCGGAAAGAAGCGATGCGGAAATTTTGGCCTCTTTCCATGTACTTCCGTTCCACTGATAAATCCGTTGTTCCATCGCATTGGAAGAACGAACGGACACTACGGGCCGGCCGCCGTAAAGTGTAATATGCACTTCTGTCCCGACTCCGGATAGGAGGTTCCCGACGGCGCTCCAGCTTTTCGCACCCTTTGCCAGAGAAGACACCCGGTAACCGGCATCAACCTGAGAAACCATATAAACCGTTCCGTCCTCGGCCTGGACCACATCCATCCCTTCTGCATTTTTAGATTCCGGAACCCCACTTTCCTCTGCCATCCACATCCCGAGAGATTCCGCGTCCGCAAAAGCCACGTCAAAAGACATGGTCCCATCTGGATTCATCTTAATACCGCTGACAGTAAGGCCTGAATTGGTGCCGTCCGAATAGACAATGGCGCCGTCCGCTTCCTTTTTGGAAAAATCAGAACTGCCGATGGTATCCCCCGGCCCAAACACAGAATTCGGTTCCTTAAGCGCCGAAGGCTGGCTCCCGTCCGGAATACGATGGACATAAACACCGAAATCATCCGTACCATAATTGCTTAATTCAGGTACTTTTGTATTGATCCGATATACAATGAGACCTGTACCCGGTATTCTCGTGTCATAATATTCTGTACTGGGCGCCTTCACCCGGTATTCAATCACAAAAAACTCCGCAGAAGACTGGGGCGGCTTCAAAATAAACGCCCTGTTTCCGGTTGGGCTCGTGGCCGGAGACAATGTAAGTCCCGAAGTATCCTTTGTAATCGTATCAATGGGAAGCCAGCCGGAAACCTTATGGCGCATATAAGCCAACGGAAAACGCAAAGGGCGGCTGGCTGCCATAATGTCCCACCAGCCTACCGGGGTCACCGGGCCGGTGGAGGTTTCAAGATACAAATCCGGATACCCAAGACTGTGCAGAAACTCATGACAGATCACGCCGGTCCCCAGACTGCTGAAAGCCGTATTCGCCCCCAGGACATTATAGTTCCGAACCAGCAGTCCATTCAGTGTCTCACTGCCCTGATAAGTACTTTTATGAGCTCCCGGATATGACAACAGTTCCGAGGGCGTCGTCTCTCCTTCCGTCGTCGCCTTCCAGGTATTGTCAAGAATAATCGTCAGGTTGTCAATGCAGCCGTCTCCATTGTAATCCAGTACGGTTCCCTGCGGCACGGAAAGATTTCCCTTTGTCAGGATTTCCTCAATGATTTCCGCATCGGCATTGTATCCCTGTTTTGAATAATAATCAAAATTCCGGGACAAGGTATAAGGAACAATTGTAGTTTGATTGTCCTGTAAAAGATAACATTTTAACTGAAACTGGCCGTAGGAAATCGCGTCCAGATAAGCAGGGACAGATTCTTTATAACTGGAATCCAGAAAAACCTTTCTTGCCAGCTCCTGATATGTTTCCGTACCGCTCTGAAGCCATGGATTCACCATAAAATTTGCGGCCTGGCTATCGTTAAATCTCGCAAACACGATCACATTTGCAAAATTCCCGGTCGCCTGCCTGCCCATCGTCCGCGAAGCAGCCACAGCAGGCTGCTCCACAGTTTCCGTAACGCTCGCCGCCTCCGACGTTTCCGGCTCCGGTACGGTATCTCCTGTTGTCATAGTCTCCGCTGCATCCTCCGAACTGACTTCCGTTCCGGACTCCGCCGCCGCTTCCTGCCCGCCCGCAGACTCCGTCCCAGGCTCCGCCTCCATGCCGGACTCCTCTGCGTCTGCCGCCTCCGTTTCCCCATAAACGGGAAGTGTCCCTGCAAACAGGCCGGAGGCACCGATCACAAAGGCCAGCGCCAGGCATATCATGGATCTCCAGATTTTTTTCCTATTCATTTCTTGTCTCCTGGTCTATTTGTATTGTTTACGGGTTACCTCAATCTGAAAGAAATCGGTTTCTTCTTTCATAAACTATGTGAAAGCCGCCGGTACTTAGAGGGTCCGGAGTGTATGCGAAGGGAGCCTCTTAGGTACCGCTGCGAGCTTTTACAAGCGGAAGCGCGTTTCTGAAAGAAGAAAGCCGATTTCCCTTAAAGCGCCAGCGCCCCCTCCGCCCTTCTTGAAAGCTCCAAGTCAATCTTCTTCCGAAGCTCTGCATAGCGCTCCGACTCAAGGCCCGGATCCTCGGAAAGAACCGCTTCCGCCGCTTCTGATGCCTTCTTTAAAAGATCCGCATCCGTAAAGACGTCTCCAATGGAAAACTCCATCAGACCGCTCTGACGGATGCCGAACATGTCGCCCGGCCCCCGAAGCTTTAAATCCTCCGACGCAATGTAAAAGCCGTCATTGGACTTATTCAGAATTTCCAGCCGCCTGTTCTTTTCCTCATCTCCGGAGGTGTTGACAAAAATACAGTAAGATTGATACGCTCCCCTGCCGACCCGGCCCCTGAGCTGATGGAGCCCCGCCAGCCCGAAACGCTCCGCATTCTCAATCAGGATCACCGTGGCATTGGGCACGTCAACCCCTACCTCAATCACTGTGGTTGAAACCAGAACCTGAATCTCATTCGCCGCAAAAGCCGCCATCCGCCGATCCTTTTCTGCGGCGCTCATCCTGCCGTGAAGGTATTCTACCCGGACCGAGGGAGGAAGCGCCTGCCCAAGAATCTTCGCATAATCGACCACGTTCTCCCCTTCCGACAGTTCGCTTTCCTCCACCAAGGGGCAGATCACGTAAGCCTGCCGGCCGGCGGACACCTCCCGCCCGATAAATTTCCAGGCGTTCGGCCGGTAGGAGGTATCGACCACGCAGTTTTTAATGGGAAGCCTTCTGGCCGGAAGCTCATCCATGACGGAAATGTCCAGATCTCCGTAAATGATAATGGCCAGCGTCCGGGGAATAGGCGTTGCGCTCATAACCAGCACATGGGGATCGCCGCCTTTTTGGGAGAACAGCTCCCGCTGCCGAACGCCGAACCGATGCTGCTCGTCAGTAATCACCAGTCCCAGACTGTCGTAAACCACGCTTTTCTGGATCAGCGCATGGGTGCCGACGATCAGATCCGCTTCATGGGAGGCAATCTGTTCCCGGACCAGCCGCTTTTCCTTTGCCGTCATGGACCCCACAAGAAGCACGACCCGGCATTTTATGTTATGCTCCGAAAACAGTTTGGTTATCGATTCGAAATGCTGCCTGGCCAGCACCTCCGTAGGAGCCATCATAGCCCCCTGATATCCGCTTTCCACGACAGAAAGAAGAGCCAGGATGGCAACAATGGTTTTCCCGGAGCCCACGTCCCCCTGGACCAGACGGCTCATCAGGCTCTTCCCGCCCATGTCCTTTAAGATATCCCGAAGCGTCTCCTTCTGCGCCCCTGTCAGTTCATAGGGAAGCTCCGACAGAAGCCGTCCGGCCTCGCTTCCCTCCTTAACGGGAAACCCGTTTTCCTTCCGCTCTCCTGCTCCCCGAAGTAACCGGAGAGAAAGGATAAACAGAAAAAAATCGTCGAAAACCAGCCGTTTTCTGGCGAACAAAAGCTCCTTTTCGTCTGCCGGAAAATGAATGGCCCTGAGAGCGAAATTGTATTCCGCCAGTCCTTCCTTCTCCCGGATCCAGGACGGAAGGTAATCCTTTTGGGAAGGAAACGCCTCCAACGCCCTTGCCGCCGCCTTACTGACGGCTTTGTTGCCAAGGCCCGCCGTCAGGTTGTAAATGGGCTGCCTGGTGTGGAGCAGTTTATGATATTCCTCAACCCCCAGAACCGCCGGCTGTTCCATGACATAGCCGTAAGCATTTTTCACCACCCGACCCCGGAAAATATACCGCCCTCCCGGTTTTAAGGTATTCGCTATGTAAGGGATATTGAACCAGGTTGCCTTTAAGACGCCTGTATCATCCACCAACAGGGCCGTCACCACTTTCACCCGGGCCGTAAACTTCACCTCCGGCCGCTTCCTGATGGTAGCGGCCACAGCATAAACTCCCGGGGTTATGATCTCTGCCGTTTTCACCGGTTCCTCATAGCAGTCGTAATTTCTCGGATAGGCGTGCAGCAGCTCCTCCACCGTCCGAATATTCAGTTTTTCAAACAGCGCCGCCGTCTTTTCCCCGATGCCCTTCAAGACAGTGACCGGATCTGAAAGCTTCATCTGTGCCTCCGCCGCCTCTCTGCCCACAAAAAATTACATATAATCATAATATGGAAAAATATGACCAAAAAGAGGGCTGTAAATTTCGCAGTCCTCTTTTCAGCTGATCTTATGCTGTCCACACATTCTTCATTCCACAGAAATAATATAATAGTAAATGGGCTGTCCGCCGAAATGGAGTTCAAAGTCCACATCGGGATGGGCCGCTTCCGCCTTCTCCAGGAATGCCTGAGCCTTCTCTTCATCCATATCACTTCCGTAATATATGCTGACCAGCTCCGATTCCTCATCCACCATGGCCGCAAGAAGCTGCAGGGAGGTAGACTCCACTTCCTTGCCCTCTGCCAGGATCGACTTGTCGCCGATCCCCATGATATCACCCTGTTTGATCTCAAACCCGTCCAGAGACGTATCCCTGACCGCGTAAGTCACCTGCCCTGTCTTGACCTTCGCCATCTCCTCCATCATGGCCGCCTTGTTTTCCTCCGCCGATAGCTCCGGAATAAAATTGATGATGGCGGTAATGCCCTGGGGCACTGTTTTGGAGGGAACCACCACAATCTCCTTATCCTCTGTCAAATGCATGGCCTGCTCCGCCGCCAGAATGATGTTTTTATTGTTCGGGAAAATGTAGATGGTATCTGCATTTACCCGGTCGACGGCCTTCAGCATATCCTCGGTGCTGGGATTCATGGTCTGGCCGCCCTCGATGAGATAATCCACATTCAGTCCCTTAAAGATCTCATTTAAGCCCTCACCGATGGAGACTGCAATGAAGCCCACCTCTTTCCTCGGAGCCTTGGCCGCTTCCTTTTTCTTTGCCGCATCCTCCGCTTTCTGCACCGCGGCCAGTTTCTCTGCATCTTTGATCAATTTCTCCTGATGCTCTTCTCTCATATTGTCGATCTTCATTTTGGAAAGGGAGCCATACTCAAGAGCCCGCTGGATGGCCAGACCGGGATCGTTGGTATGTACGTGTACCTTTACCAGATCGTCGTCGGAAACCAGAACAATGGAATCACCGATGGACTCTAAAAACGCCTTGAAATCCATCTCTGTTTCTTCATTATATTCCCTTTCCAGATTGATGATAAATTCCGTACAATAGCCGAAGGTAATCTCAAAATCATCCGCCTGAACCGCCGTCCGGCCCGCGGATACGGAAGGTTCCACCGCATCCAGGGAAACCTCTTTGCCCAGATAGCCGTCAAAAGCCCCCTTCATCACCTGCATAAGCCCCTGGCCGCCGGAATCCACGACTCCCGCCTGCTTAAGCACCGGCAACAGCTCCGGCGTCTGCAAAAGAACCTGATCCCCATGGTCGATAACCGCCTTCAGGAAAGCTTCCATATCCTCGGTTTTCTCCGCAAGTTCCTCCGCCTTGTCGGCCATTCCCTTCGCCACCGTGAGAATGGTGCCCTCTTTCGGCTTCATGACCGCCTTGTAAGCCGTCTCCGTCGCCCGCTTGAAAGCTCTGGCCAGCACTTTCGTATCAATGATCTCCACAGTCTTGATCTCTTTGGTGAGTCCGCGGAAAAGCTGGGATAAGATCACGCCGGAGTTTCCTCTGGCCCCCCTGAGGGAACCGCCGGAGATCGCCTTGGCCAAAGACTCCATGGTAGGATCAGAAAGAGCCTGTACTTCTTTTGCCGCAGACATGATCGTCAGTGTCATATTGGTGCCTGTGTCTCCGTCCGGTACGGGAAACACATTCAGTTCATTGATCCATTCCTTCTTGCTCTCCAGCCCCTGCGCCCCTGCCAGAAACATGGTCTTTAAAAGAGCCGCATCAATTACATTTACTGCCACGACAGCGTTCCTCCTTGATCAACAGTCTATCACCCGGACACCCTCGACGAAGATATTTACCTTCTCCACCTCGATACCCGTGAATTTTTCAACCTTGTATTTCACATTTTCTATGAGATTGTCCGCCACGGCCGAGATCGACACGCCGTAAGATACGATCACATGAAAATTCAAATGAAGCCTGTTCTCTCTGGTCTCAACATGGATGCCGTGGGTCAGGCTGTCTCTCCGAAGGAGCTTCACCAGACCGTCCTTCATACTGACTGCCGCCATGCCGACAATGCCGAAGCATTCCACGGCCACAGTGCCCGCATATTTCGCAATGACGTCCGTATCGATCAAGATTTCGCCCATCATGTTATTAATCCGACATTTCATAAGCTGACCTCCCTTTCCCGGCGCAGCATCCGCACTACGCCTATCTTAGAGTATTATACCCTGTTTTTCCCGAAAAAGGAACCGAATTTTTTTGAAATTTCCGCCGAATTTTGCTTGCATTTTCCGCCAATATCTGATATTATGTTTAATGTTATGGGTCTGGCATGGACATTAGCCAGCCAAATCTGTATAAGGAGGTGCTAGCATGGCCAAATGTGCAATCTGTGAGAGAGGCGCTCACTTCGGAAAGAAAGTCAGTCATTCCCATAGAAAATCCAATAAAATGTGGAGTTCCAATGTGAAGTCCGTCAGAGTCAAAGTGAACGGCGGCGCAAAGAAGATGTATGTGTGTACGTCTTGCCTGAAGTCCGGTTTAGTGGAGCGGGCATAATCAGAGATGAAATTGAATTATGAAACGAAAACCGAGTAGGGTAGAGTCTTTTTCCCTACTCGATTTTATTAGTTATGATATTGCTTTTCCAATTCCTTGTCAAACATTTTCAGCTCTTCCATGCGTTCCTGTATTGTTTTAGGCATATTCACAAAGGTATTATCTTCAACAGCCTTAACATATGGGCAAACCAAAGCAATAAACAGCAATGACAGTGAAAACGTTGATATCAGTTTCTTTACTTTTTTCTCATATTGTTTCTCCTTCATGATTTGCAGAATACAGTTGAACCCCGGCCGGAATTCTGGTTCCGTAAAGTCTTTCGACTTCCTGATATGAAGGCTCTTCCGTATCCGGTCCGCGGCATCCTGAAGCTCTCCCTCTGCCCACGCGCTCTTTTGCAGTGCCCGCCGCAGAGGTTGTTATTTCCCGGCGCCGTTTCACGGTCCGCCCCAGGACTCCGACTATCCACACAGAAAACATAATTTTTCCCACAAGCATCAGAACAGGCGTATTCCAGAACAGAGGGCCGGTATTGCCATCCGGGCAACCCCCTTTTCCTCCAGGTGAGTTACCTGGGTATAAATCGCCTGGCTGTACGCCTTCTCTCACCGCCACTCAAACAGCTCTATAAAAAAAGTATAATAAATTCATTCTATTCTTCAAGTCGTTTTTAACATTTTTACGGCAAACACAGCAAAGCCAAAACAGTTTTCTGTTTTGTGACACGCGGGAAATAAAAAAACGGAGGCGGAATCGTATTCTCTCCCCAATACATCCAAGCTCATATCGGTGTCAGCTACCGGATGTTGAGGGTCGAACAGGTATTCCGCCCCAGTTGCGAATTTATAAATATTTCCACTTATAATATTCGGTTAATGAAGTCTCGACAAAATCAACACTTCGTCCATCTGTACAGTACATCTTTTTACACTTTCTTTGCTTCCTTGCTGGTACATCCGGTCAGCGAAAACGACAGAACCATCACAAGAAAAAAATATACAAGCTTTTCTTTCGCTTCTCCCCTCTGACAGCCATACCATGGTATAGAGCCCTTATCACATCTGCATTCATTTACCCAAACGGAATCAGCAGCCGCAAAACAGATAATAACCTCCCGCAATGGAGGCCGCCATCAGGCAGATCGTGAAAAAATTATTTGGCAGTATCAGATACAGCGCCATGCCGATTCCCATCCAGAACAGGCAAAGTCCTATGAGCCGCTTCATCTTTACCTCCCGCAATGATTTCTATATTCCTAATCTATGCGGAAGCAGCGGCAGGGATTCTGCTATTTCACGGAGTCAAACACATCCTCCGGAATCTCCACCTCTTTTTCTTTTGCCTTTTTATCGGATTTTGTAAACTTGCCGATGATGTCAGGAACCATATCCAGAAGCTTGGAGATGCCATCCTGCCCTTTCACGGTCACCAGCTTGGAATGCCCGTCCTGAATCACCAGCACCGCGCTGGGAGTGATTTTTCCGGTCATACCGCCGCCGCTGTTATTCTTGCTGTCGCTCGCGAAAGCCCCTGCCCCCACGCCGAAGGAGACGTCCACCAGCGGAAGAATGATAGTTCCGTCCAGATGGATGGCGTCGCCCACCACTGTCTTTGTCGTGAGGAAACCGTCCATGCCCTTAAACAGATTTTCCACCGTGTTTTCAAATGTATTCTTTTCTTTCTTTACCTCTGATGCCATATATTTTCCTCCTTATCAGCCGAATCATGCCCGGCCAAGCTGTTCTTTCAGTCCGCGCCCACGCTTCAAAAGCCCGCGGAATTTCTGGTTAAACCACACTCTTATCCCTATTATGAGCAGAGAAAACGCTCTTATTCTGCCCTTGAAGAAAAGGCATCCTTCCACATACAGTTTATTTTCAAAAACCGGAGTCACCGAAAACCGTTTCCCAAAAAGCGGATAGGCAATCCCCAGAGCCATGAGCGCCTTCCCGGCAGCCGCCGGATCCTCCAGGCCAAAGCGGATCTCGCCGGAAAGCTTTCTCGGAAACACATGCCTGAAAAGCTTCCCCGCCTCCCCCTTCACATACCGAAAAGCTTCCCGGTTCTCTTCGGCCTCAAGGAAATCCCGGATCTCCCCGGCCATATCGAAAATCCTCTTTATTTTAGCACGGATTTTTTCAAAGGCAGCACTGAGATTTTGAAACAGTTCGGAAAAAAAATGCCTGATTTTTTGAATAACCGCAAAAAGCTTTCCAAAAAAGCCCTTCTCTTTGTCGGTCTGTTCTGATTCTGTCCCCTCCCCGCTCACACTTTTCTCTGAACATGTTTCCTCCAGAGGCTTTTTCTCCGGAAGTTCTTCCTTTGGCAAATCGTCCGCCTGGGATTTTCCTTCGGAAAATTCCTCCCGCGCAGGCTCCCCCTGTTCTTCCTTTCGGGCTTTTTTTTCCTTCTTTGAGGCTCTCTGCGCCTTTTTCCCAAGCGTTTGCTCCGCCCCGGGCTGCCTCTTCCTTCTTCCGCCGATGGGAATCCCAAAAATCCGCAGTTTAAACTGTGCTCCCGCCCCGTCTGCGCGAAGGCGGATGCAGACCAATCTGAGCAGCCAGGAGACCCTTGCCTTCACCAGATATTCCGGCGGCTCTTCCGACTCCTTATCATATTTCCCGGAGGCCTCAAACTCATAGCGCAGGGGAACCAATAAAACAAGCAGAAGGATGGCAAGCAAAAGCCCAAGAATAGCAAGAAATATGATCCCGATCACTTTTAAAATGCCCCATATGACAGAAAGCATCACATCACATCCTTATCTTTTCCCGCCTCTCCTGTCCGCGGTTCCCACTCCCGATACAGCTTCCCGTCGGACATTTCCGGATGTTCCAGGAAATCATCCCCCAGATATGCCGCCACATCCGTTTTTCCGGTGATCCGATACGCGTCCATGACGATCCGGCCGGCAAGCTCCATGGCTTCCCTCTTTGTCCAGGCGGCCCCTACCACATAAAGCGGAATTTTTTTATAATGTGCCTGAGAAAGGACCGGCTGGGGGAGAAGCTCCAGCACGTTGCTCCTGTTGGAGGGCAGAACCAGCAGATAGAGCCTGGGATGAAGTCCGCCCTCCAGTTTATTCAGTATATGTTTTTTGTCTCGGGCCCCTTCGCCCAGATACAGACTCCTGTACCAACGGATATTTTCATTCATGTTTATCCTGTTCTAAAATCCGGCGGCGCAGAAGATCCAGCGCCTGTACCACCGCCTGTTCCCGGATTTTCCTGCGGTTCCCTGTAAAATGGAATTCTTCCACGGTGACTCTTCCCTGAAGATAACAGGAAATGTAAGTCAGTCCCTTTGGCTCCTCTTTGGAATCCTCCGGCCCGGCAAACCCCGTCACCGCGACGCAGGCATCCGTCCCCGCCGTGCGGGCTCCGCCCTCGGCCATCTGCCTTGCCGTCTCCTCGCTGACCGCTCCATATTGTTTAAGGGTCCTTTTTTTTACGCCGAGGGTCTTTCTCTTGGCCTTGTTGGAATAGGTGACAAAACCGGCATAAAAACATTCTGAAGCCCCGGCCACGTTGACCAGACGTCCGGCCACAAGCCCTCCGGTCATGGATTCTGCCGTGGCCGCCGTAAGTCCCCGTTTTTTAAGAAGTTTTACGACCACATCCTCCAGCTCCTCATCCTCTTTCGTGGAATAAATATGGAGGCCAAACCGAGTCTTAAGCTCCTTCACCACCGGCTTCACCAGGCGTTTCCCTTCCTCCTCGCCTGCCGCCCGGGCCGTGACGCGAAGATGCACCTCTCCGGTCTTCGCGTAGGTGGCGACGGTGGGATTGGTCTGGGTGTCAATCAGATCCAGAATCATGGTCTCCGCCCGGCTCTCCCCGATTCCGCAGACCTTCACCATTTTGGAATAGATGGTGTCCGGCTGAAGGGTGCGGAGATAAGGCTCCGCCTTCTCTGAAAACAGAGGAATCAGTTCGTTTGGAGGTCCGGGAAGCAAAATGGCAGCCTTCCCGTTTTTTTCCAGAATCAGTCCGGGCGCAGTGCCGTTGTCATTGTCAAGGACCTTCGCCCCCGCCGGCACAATAGCCTGTTTCCAGTTGTTATCGGTAATATTTTTTCGTTTGACCGCCTTAAAATAACCTAAAATCCGCTTTCTGGTGCGGACATCCTCCTCCAGGGAAAAGCCCATGACCTTTGCACAGACCTCCTTGGTCATATCGTCCTCTGTGGGGCCGAGGCCGCCGGTCAAAATCACTATGTCCGATCGGTCAAGCGCCTGGCGGATGGCCTCCGTCATCCTCTTTTCATTATCGCCCACCACCGTATGGTGGTATACAGAAAATCCCAAAGCCGCACACCGCCTTGACAGGTACTGGGCATTGGTATTGACAATATTTCCAAGAAGAAGCTCCGTCCCCACGGCCAGTATTTCTACGACCATCTCATACCTTCCCTTCTTTTAACACATGGATATTCCGCCGGATATACTCCTCCAGAGAGATCACCGTCAGTGCCAGCGCCAGATAAATAAACACCTCAGTCACAAGCCAGAGCTCCTCGATGTCCAGGATAATAAGAATCGTCATGATCATCTGAGAGACAGTCTTAAATTTCCCCCACATGTTGGCGGCGATAACCACTCCGTTATCGGAGGCCACAAGGCGGAAGCCGCTGATGATGAATTCTCTGGCCATGATAATGATGACAATCCAGGCCGGAAGTTCATGAAGCTCCACGAAACAGATCAGGGCGGAGCAGACCAGAAGCTTGTCCGCCAGCGGATCCATAAACTTGCCGAAATTGGTCACCAGGTTGTTCTTCCTGGCGATGTGGCCGTCCAGATAATCCGTAAAGCTGGCGGCGCAAAACAGCGCCAGAGCGATCAATCTCCCCGTATATCCCCACCAGTCCGTCAGCATAAAAAACACAAAAAAGGGGATCAGAAGCACACGCAATATGGTCAGTCTATTGGGCAGATTCATCTTCATCGCACAATTCTCCTATTAAATCATATTCCAGGGCGCCGGTTACCTTGACCTGGACAAACATCCCGCTCATAAGCTCCAAATCTGTGTTCACAAAAATATATCCGTCCACGCCGGGTGCGTCCATATAGGTCCGCCCCACGTAGGCCTCCTCGTCGGCCACCTTTCCCTCAATGAAGACCTCCAGCCTGCGGCCCACCATGGCCTCCCCTCCCGCCAGAGAGATCTCCTGCTGAAGCTCCATGACCGCATCCCGCCTGGCAAGCTTCGTCTCCTCCGGGATCTGTTCCTCCATATCCGCTGCCGGAGTCCCCTCCTCCTGGGAGTAGGTGAAAACGCCCAAACGCTCAAACTCCATCTCGTCCACAAAATCCAGAAGCTCCTCCATATCTTCTTCTGTCTCCCCGGGAAAACCGGTGATCATGGTGGTGCGGACGGCCATGTCGGGAATCGCCTCCCGAAGCTTCTTTAATCGGGCCGTGATCTCCTCCCTGCCGGTTCTCCGCCCCATCCGCCTGAGGATCCGGTCGCTGGCATGCTGGATGGGAATGTCCATATAGTGGCAGATCTTCTTTTCTGTCCTGATGGTTTCTATCAACTGGTCGGTGATCTCCTCCGGATAGCAGTAGAGCAGCCGGATCCAGTGGACCCCCGGGATCTTTGCCAGCCCCTCAAGCAGGGCCGGAAGCCGTTTTTCTCCGTAAAGGTCCGTCCCGTAAAGGGTGGTCTCCTGGGCCACCAGGATCAGCTCCCGCACTCCCTTCTCCGCCAGTCTCCCCGCTTCCTCCAGAAGACGCTCCATGGGGACGCTCCTGTATGGGCCCCGCACAGAGGGAATCACGCAGTATGTGCAGTGCTTGTCGCAGCCCTCCGCGATCTTCAGATATGCATAATGGCCGCCCGTAGTGACAATCCGGCCGCCGGCCTTTCCTCCCAAAGGGTTAAGGTTCTCAAAAACCGCCTCCTTTTTTCCAGCCAAAGCCTTCTCTACCACCGACACGATCTTGTCACAGGAGGCCGTCCCCAGAATCCCGTCCACCTCCGGGATCTCCGAAAGAACTTCTTCTTTGTATCGCTGGGCCAGGCAGCCGGCGGCGAGAAGCACAAGGCAATGCCCGGTCTCCTTCTGCTTCGCCATCTCCAAAAGGGTGTTGATACTCTCCTCCTTCGCGTCGCCGATGAAGCAGCAGGTGTTGACCACAATCACCTCCGCCTCCGTCTCATCATCGGTAAATTCATAGCCGGCTCCGGAAAGAAGCCCCAGCATCTCCTCGGAATCCACCAGATTTTTGTCACAGCCCAGGGATACAAACAGTATCTTCATCTTATCAACCTTCCTGTTTTCTATTCCTCTATCTCGTCTTCCGGAATGTCGTCCTCGCCGATCACCCGGACCAGTGTCTGGTTGATCTCCTCCACAGCCGTGGAGAGCGGCTTGTTGGAGGGAGCATCCAAAAGTGCCCGATCCCCGGCAATCAGCTGTCTCGCCCGCTTGGCCGTAGCGATCACGATGGAATAGCGGCTCTGAACAATGGGCTCCTCTCCCGGCGCCACCTCGCTGTTGACGGCATTGATAAGGTCAGTATATGACGGATGCAACATAGTTTCTATTCTCCTTCCACAAAACGTTTTAAATCAAGCTTGATATCATCCATAAGCTTCCTGTTGACACACATCTTCCGGTGCTCGCACTGCATGATCTGATGGAGTTCTTCTACACAGACTGCAAGATCATCGTTGATCAGCAAATAGTCGTAGGAACCCATGACCTCCGACTCTTCCACCGCCCGAAGGAGACGTTTTTCCACTTGCGCGGCATCCTCCGTGCCGCGGCCAAGCAGACGTTCCTTCAGCACGGCCGCACGGGGCGGCGCCACAAAAACCAAAACGGCTTCCGGGTATTTTTCTTTGATCTGGAGAGCTCCCTGGACTTCGATCTCCAGGATCATGTCCTTCCCCTCTTCCAGACGTTTAAACACATAATCCCTGGGAGTGCCGTAATGGCGGCCCACATAACCTGCCCACTCCATGAGCCGGCCCTCCTCCTCCATGGCAGAGAACTCCTCCTCCGAGATAAAGAAATAATCTTTTCCGTGAACCTCTCCCTCCCTGGGAGCCCTGGTAGTCACGGAAACGGACAGCGCGTACTGCCCATACCGTTCCATCAGGCGGCGGACCACCGTCCCCTTTCCCACGCCGGAAAAACCGGAAATTACAAGAATAAGCCCTTTCTTATTCATCGTCTCCCTCCTTGTCCGATCCTCTGCCCGAACCTCCGGCCTCATTGAACCGTCCGGCGATGGTATCCGGCAGAAGGGCCGAGAGCACCACATAGCCGCCCTCCATGACCACAAGCCCCTTGGTCTTTCTTCCCTGGGTGGCATCGATGCTCCGCCCCTCATCCTTCGCCGCCTGAACCATCCGCTTTCCCGGCGCGGAATCGGGGCTGACCACTGCCAGCACTTTGTCCGTATGAATCACATTGCCATATCCGATATTAATCAGTCTTCCCACGTCTGTCACCGTTTCTATTCGATATTCTGAATCTGCTCTCTCACTTTCTCTATGGCTGTCTTAAGCTCTATGGCCGTGCCGGAAATCTCCAGGTCGTTGGCTTTAGAGAGGATCGTATTGGCCTCCCGGTTCATCTCCTGGGCAATGAAATCCAGCTTCCTTCCCACGGAGTCTCCCCGCATAAAGGTCGTCTGCATGGACTTGATATGGCTCCTCAGGCGCACCGTCTCCTCATCCACACAGATTTTATCGGCGAACAGCGTCACTTCCGCGGCGATCCGGTTTTCGTCGGTGCCGCTTCCCTCCAAAAGTTCCTTCACCTTTTCTTCCAGTCTCGTTCGGTATTCTCTGAGAATCTGGGGAGATCGCTTCTCAATCTCACCGATCCATCCTTCCATATCCTGAAGCTTTCCCATGAGATCCGAAAGCAGGTGCTCTCCCTCCCTGGTCCGCTGATCCACAAATTTCTCCAGGGCGATGGAAAAAGCTTTTTCCAAAAGCCTCCAGAGTGCCTCCTCGTCCGCCTCCGACTGGCCTGTGGCAATCACCTCCGGATAGCGGGACAGAGAAGATACCGTCACGTCATTTTCAATGGAGAACCGCTCGCTCATCTGCCTGAAAATATCCATATATTCCTTCGCCAAGGCTTCATTATAATTAAGGCTTACCGCTTTCTCAGAAAAGGTTTCACAGGTGATATAGATATCCACCTTTCCCCTCTCAATATCCTTCTTGAGCAGCTTTCGGATCCTAGCCTCAAAAGGATTAAACTTCTTTGGCATCTTGATCCCCAAGTCCAGATACCGGTGGTTCACCGATTTCATCTCAACCTGGATCTTATAGTCTTCGTCTGCGGCCTCGCCTCTGCCGAAGCCTGTCATGCTCTTCACCATTTTCCATTTTCCTTCCACGTAATCCGAATCTAATCCATTATAATTCATTCACCGGTACAAGTCAATGACTGCCATCCCCTTTTTGGTAATATTATACGCAGCAAAAACAGGCTGTGAAAAGCGGAGCCGCAAATCTCCGTTTCCACAGCCTGCCATTATACGAACTCTTTATACCGAAACCGAAAGACTTTCCGCCGCGGGCTCTGCGGGAAGAATCTCACCTGCCGCCGTATATACAGAGCCTCCCGGCTCCACAGAAACCGGCTCTGCCTCCGGCCGGCCGGAAGAGTCAAGTTCCAGCTTCTGTTTTCCTTCCCCGCTTATCTCCAAGGAATCGGCCGGCTCTGCCGGTGTGCTTCCTCCTGCCGAAGCCGCTTCTGTTCTCGCCTCTGTCTCCGCTTTTTCCTCCGCGCGTTTTTCGGCAAGCTCCTCCTGGCGTTTTGCCTCCTCCTTCTTTGCCTCCTCCGCCTCTTTTTCCATCCCTTCGGCGGCCTTTTTCTGATAGGCTTCGGCCTGCCCAGTCATTTCTCCCGCGTAGCCGAGCGCCCGCTCCATGGCTCCTGTATCTCCTCTCCGCTCTGCTGCCCCGGCGGCCCTCATGGGCGTATCTGTAAGCTTCGCACTTACCCCTGCCCCAAGCAGCCCCTCCATTGTCATCACATGCATCTGTGCTTCTCCTTTCTCTTAAGACATTGTCACCAATTACCTCTTCTTTTTCGGCAGAACCTGAATGCCGGCTTACCTTCCTGTCGCAACGGTACCGTCTGATGTCATATACGGAACGCATTCTCCCGCGCGGCCGGAGCATCTCCGTCCGCTTGTATCCCCGCCGGAAGCAGAATCGTGCTGAGATACAAACCGTTTTGCTCCTCGATTTCCATCGTCCCCTGGTACTTTTCCACCACATCCTTCACATTGAGAAGGCCAAGTCCATGGGATCCCTCCCGCCCCATTCCTTCTGCCTGCTTTTTCTTCGGGCCGGTTTTTGTCCCGGTACTGTTTTTCACTTCCAGCAAAAAGCACCGTTTTACCATCCGGGCCTGCACAGAAAGGAATCGCCGCCCTTCTCCTTCCATCTGCCCACAGGCTTTGACCGCATTGTCCAAAAGATTTCCGAAGAGAACGCAAAGATCGAATTCCATATCTGCGGATTCCTTTGGAAGAGTGACACTGCACTCCCATGAAATCCCCTTTTCCTCCGCCTGCTTTCTCTTCCGGTCAAGAAGGGCATCAATGGCCAGACTCCCCGTGGCCGCTTCTCTCTCACCGAGGCTTCCTCTCTCTTCCATGGCAGTTAAATACGCCTCCATGCCCTTCCAGTCTCTTTCACCCAATAATCCCTGCAGGGCAATCACATGATTTTTCAAATCGTGGCGGAGTCGTTCTGACCGGCGATACTGCTCCGTCAACATCTGATAAGCAGTAAGCTGCCCGTAATACCGTCCGCTTTTTTCCTGCTCGTCATAAATCCGGTTCATGCCAAGCAGCAGGACTCCCGCCGCAGACAGGGAAAACACTGCCAGCACACAGATTTCCCCATGGCTCAATAACTGGGCATAGTACAGGCTTCCCCCGCCCCGAAGGAAAACCCCATTGCTGGCCCCCCAGTTTGCCGCGTCGACCACTCCTCCAAGCATCAAAAGTGAACCGGCGGCCGTCCGGTACCATTTGGGGGACTTTCCGCCAAAAAGGAAGCCTGCATGTTTCCCCAGCAGGCGCATTGCCCCCAGGATGCCAAGAAGGCTGATACAGGCAATCATGCTGTCCGTCCTGCTGCTCAAAAAAGGTTCCCGGATCCCTTTTCCAAGATGCAGAAAAACCAGGGCAAGCATGGACAGAAGAGAAGAGAAAAAAGAGCCGAAAAGCGTAAAAACTACAGTCAGGACAGAAGAGACAAACAGACCTTGTCCCGGCTTCCCTGAAAACAGGAAGCCGCAAAGCCCGATCAAAAATCCATGATTCAGACATGCCAGGACAATGTAGGGAAGAGGGAAATGCCAGGGGAGAAGGCCCAGGGCAGCCCTTCCGATTAAGAAAAGAGGAAAAAAGAGCCGTTCCTTCCTTTTTTCTTTTCCCAGAATGCGGTTAAAAAAGCGGCTGACAGCCCAGGCCTCCGCCAGATAACCGAAAAGAACCAGGGCTCTCTCAATATCCATCACAAAATCCCTCCTTCCCGCTTCATAAATTGCAGGATTTCCCTGCCGAATTCCTCCTGCCTGCGTTTGGCGATCCCAAGCCTCTCCCCGTTGTCCAGCAAAAGCTCCTGTCTGCCATAACTGTCCACATGTTTTAAATTGACCAGATAGCTTTTATGGCAGCGGAAAAATCCCTTTTCCCGCAGACTGTTTTCCAGAAACCCAATCTGGCCATAGTAGGAGAACACACCTTCCATACCATGTGCCTCAATGACTCTTCCCCGGATTTCAAAATAAAAAACATCGTCCAAAAACAATTTTCTTCGCTCCCGCCCCTTATTAACGATCAAAAATTCCCCGGAACTGTGCTCCATTTTGGTAAGCGCCCGAAGAAGCACCCGCCTCAATTTCCGCTCGTCAACCGGCTTTACCAGATATTGAAAAGCCTCCACGTCATATGCGTCAAACACATAATCCCGGCTGGAGGAAACAAAAACCAGAAGGCTCCGGCCCCCTCTTTCCCGGAGCCTTCCGGCAGTTTCCATTCCGTCCATTCCGTCCATAAGGATATCTAAAAATATTAAATCGAATTTCCCGTCCGCCTCAAGAAGCGCCTTTCCGCTGTAAAACTGGCGCAGGCTGCAGGAAACCTTTTTCTCCTCCAAAAGATCCCGAATCTTAAGAGACAGCCTGCAGCATTCCGCCATATGATCCTCACACACCGCTATGGATAGCATGATCCTTCACCCCTTATATTAAATTATCGGACCATTCCGTCCAAAGCTTATCTCTCCGTCGCAAGCGGCCTGTTTCCCGTCGCAAACGTCAGGTGAAGAAGGTTTTCTGTAAATCTCTGATTTCACCTTTACCGGGCACATTTTTCTCTTTCCACGAAAAGGCAGTTTTAAATATTCCTTGTCCTTCTCCCTTTCCTGCGGTAAAATAAAATGGGTTTGTGTGGAAAGCCTTCAGGAAAAACAAAGACGGAGGAAAATAAAATGGCACTTGACGGAATGGTAATCGCCTGTATGGCAAAGGAAATGAAGGAACGCATCACGGGAGGGCGGATCACCAAGATCGCCCAGCCGGAGACGGACGCCCTGATGCTCACCATAAAAAACCAAAAGGACACTTTTAAGCTGTTCCTCTCGGCGGGAGCCAGCCTTCCCCTGGTATATTTTACCGAGGAGGCGAAACAAAATCCCATGACTGCCCCGGGCTTTTGCATGCTGCTCAGAAAGCACATCGGAGGCGGACGCATTGTATCCGTATCCCAGCCCGGGCTGGAACGGATCCTGGTTTTGGAAATCGAGCATCTCAATGAAATGGGGGATCTCTGCAAAAAGAAACTGATCGGTGAATTCATGGGCAAGCACAGCAACCTGATTTTCTGTGACGGGACAGATACCATCATCGACAGCATCAAGCACATTCCTCTTTCCGTAAGCTCCGTCAGGGAGGTTCTCCCCGGGCGGCCCTATTTCATTCCGGACACCATGCAGAAAAAGGATCCGCTCTCGGTGACGGAGGAAGATTTTTTTGCCGTCCTCTCCCAAAAGCCCATGGCTCTCTCCAAAGCCCTCTATACCGGCTTTACCGGCTTAAGCCCGGTCATGGCGGAGGAAATCTGTTCTCTTGCCTCCCTGGACGGACGGGCAGGCGCCGCCGGGCTCTCCGACCTGGAAAAAGCCCATCTGGCCGGGACATTCAGGAGAATGATGGAGGATGTGAAAGCCGGAAATTTCACCCCCTGCATTTTTTATGACAAACAGATCCCCGTGGAATTTTCCGCCCTGCCCCTCTCCCATCTTGGAGCCTGCGAGCGGCGGGACTTTTCCTCTGTCAGCGAAATACTGGAAACCTACTACGCCGCCAGGGAGGCCGTGGTCCGCATTCGTCAGAAGTCCTCGGAACTTCGCCACACTGTCCAGACGGCACTGGAACGGAACCGGAAAAAATACGATTTGCAGGCAAAGCAGCTTAAGGATACGGAAAAGCGGGACAAATTCCGGATATATGGAGAATTAATCAACACTTACGGCTATGATCTCCCTCCAAAATCCAAAAGTCTGACTGCCCTCAACTACTACACCAATGAAACCGTGACCATTCCCCTGGACGATACCTTAACGCCCCAGGAAAACGCAAAAAAATATTTCGACCGATATGGGAAATTAAAAAGAACCTTTGAGGCCCTCACCGACCTGACCCGGGAAACCAGAGAGGAAATCGATTATCTGGAATCCGTCTCTTCTTCTTTGGACATTGCCCAGGAGGAGGCCGACCTGGTTCAGATCAAAGAAGAGCTGCGGGAAGCCGGCTTTATCAAAAAGCGCGGCCCGAAGGATAAAAAGGCGAAGATCACCAGTGTCCCTCTGCACTTTTTATCCTCCGACGGCTATCACCTCTATGTCGGGAAAAACAACCTGCAGAATGAAGATCTGACCTTCCGTCTGGCCTCCGGAAACGATCTCTGGTTCCACGCCAAGGGCATTCCCGGCTCCCACGTGATTGCCAAAACGGAGGGAAGGAACAAGGAAGAGCTTCCCGACCGCCTCTTTGAGGAGGCCGCCGGCCTTGCCGCCTATTACTCCAAGGGAAAGGGCGGCGACAAGGTGGAAATTGACTACGTGGAAAAAAAGCAGGTGAAGAAGGTAAACGGGGCCAAGCCCGGCTTTGTCATTTACCACACCAACTATTCCATGGTGGCCGCGCCCTCCCTCTCCGGGCTCAGAAGACTGGAAGGCTGATGTTCTCCTTGCACCCCTGTTCAAAGGGTGCTATAATCTCTTTGGTTTTCACACAGAAATCTTTCCGGAGGACAGATCTATGCAACCGCATGCGAACAAAAATATTCTGAGCATTCTCATCGACCACGTTTCCAGCTGCATGGCCCCGATTATTCCCATCGTCATCGCCGGGGGCCTGGTCAAGCTTCTCGTGATCATTTTTACCATGGCAGGACTTTTGGCGGAAGGCTCCTCCACGGAGGCAGTGCTCTCGTTCATCGGAGACGCCCCTCTCTATTTCCTGCCCTTTTTCCTGGCCTACACTGCCTCGGTCCATTTTCATGTCAATACGGTTCTGGCCATCGGAGCCGTAGGAGCCCTCATGAGCCCCTCCTTCGTGGAACTGGCAAAAAGCCCGCAGGCCCTGTCCTTCCTCGGGCTCCCCCTGGTCAAAGCCAGCTACGGCTACAGCACCATTCCCGTGATCCTTCTGGTGGCAGCCATGGTCTGGATCGAAAAGCTGGTACATAAAATCATGCCGAAAGCGGTGGACGATGTCCTTTCCCCTCTGGCCATCCTGCTTCTCTCCGCCCTGATCGGCCTCCTCGCCATCGGGCCCCTGGGGACACTCATCGGAAACGCCCTCTCCGGCGCCATTTTCTGGCTCCAGGATCACGCTTCCTGGCTGGCCTGGACCCTCTTCGCCGCCGCGTCTCCTCTCTTAGTCATCACCGGGACCCACTGGGTCTTTGTGGCAACCGCCATCACTCAGCTCGGGAGCACCGGCCTGGATCCCGGGATCATGCCGGGGTTTTTCATCATGGCCCTCGCTCTTTTCGGCACCTCCCTGGCCGTTTTCCTGAAAGCAAAAACCCCCGGCCTGAAAAAGACCGCCTTAAGCGGCGGCCTCACAGTCCTCCTGGCCGGAGTCTCGGAACCGTCCCTCTTCGGAGTCTGTCTGCGCTATAAAAAGCCGTTGGCCACCACCATCCTCGGATGCGCCGCCGCCGGACTCTATCAGGGCATTTTCACCGTCCGCTGCTACGTGTACGCCTTCCCGGCCATCCCCTCCTGCCTGATGTTTGCAAGCGGGGATGAGCCGGCGAATCTCACAAAGGCCCTCCTTGCCGGAGCCATCGGCTTTGCCGTCTCCTTCCTCCTCACCTTCCTGTTCGGCGGCCGCCTCGACGCGGACGAGACCGCCCCTGCCGCCTGAGCTTCCGCATTTCTTCTACAGCCAGGAACCAATCGGTTCTTTCTAAGCCGAAACCATTTGAAAGCCGTCGGTACTTAGAGCGTTCCGAGCCTAAGCGAAGGAAGGCTCTTATGTACCGCTACGAGCTTTCAAGAGCGGGAGCGTGTTTCGGCGTGAAAGGAAGCGATTTGGTTCCGTATTTCCCGAAAAATAAAAATGCGGAAGCTCAGGCGGCATATCCACCGGTGTTTAGTATCCAAGCTCCTCCCCCACCAGGATCACCTTAATCCGGCCGGCGGGCCTTGAATTCCTGGTGGTAAGCAGCTGGTTGCAGATACATTCCGGCGACTTACAGTCGCCGCAGACACCGGTGGTGGTGCAGGGCGTGTTCTTTAAAAAGCGCTGCTGGTTGAGGGGTGCAGCCACGGTCCTGGCCCGCACCATGGCATCCTCTGCAGTCCGCACTACCTTGTTCATCCCGGCCACCACGATCACATACTCCGGCCCAAACACAATGGCCGCCACCCGATTCCCGTTTCCGTCCACATTGACAAGCTGACCGTCCTCGCTGATGCCGTTGGCGCTGGTCAGGAAATAATCTGCCGACAGTGCACCCATGGCCGCTTTCCGTTTCTCCTCTGCCGTCACGGCCTTGTCCCGGTCAATCACCCGATAATTGCCTGCGCCGAGGGCCTCCGTAAGTCCGATATCCCGAATGGTCATGGAGCCGCCCCAGGCAACCGAAGCCCCCTCTTTGATCCATTCCATAGCCTTTTCCTTCGCCTCTTCCCCTGTTTTACAATAGCAGGCGTCAAATCCTCTCCCCTGAAGGTTCTTTACTACAGTGTTCCCTCTCTTTTCATTGAACAATTCTCTAGGTGTCATGATTTTCCTTCCTCCTTCAAATGTTTCACCTTTTTCCCCTGATAGACTCCCTGCTCCCTCATATCCTGGTGAAGCCGGTTGAATACCCGTTTTTTGTCTCCGCTCCAAAGCGGCGCAAGGAGCAGCTGTTTGGGCCCGTCCCCGGTAATCCGGTGCACCACGGTTTCCGACCGCAGCCTCATCAGGGCAGCAAACAAAAGCTCCTCATATTCCTCAAAGGAAAGAACATGGATCTTCCCCTCCCTGTAGAGCGCCGCCAGGTCGGTCCCCTCCAAAATGTGCAGAAGCTGCAGCTTGACCCCCTCGACCTGCTGATCGTTGAGATAATCCACGGTTTTTAAAACCTCCTCCTTCCCCTCACCTGGAAGTCCGAGGATCACATGGGCAATGACCGGGATTCCTGCCTCCGAAAGCCGTTTCCTTGCCTCCGTAAAGCAGGAAAGAGAGTATCCCCGCCGGATAAAGGCCGCTGTCTCCGGAATCACAGTCTGGAGCCCCAGCTCTACCCACACCGGCTTTCTCCTGCTTAGCCCGGCAAGGAGCTCCACCGTCTCCCCCGGCAGGCAGTCGGGCCTGGTGGCAATGGAGAGGACTTCCACCTCACGGTCCTCCATGGCTTCGGAAAACATGGCCTTAAGCTTCGGCACCGGGCCATAAGTTCCCGTATAGGCCTGGAAATAAGCCACGTAACCGTAAGGCATCCGCTTCGGAAGCTTTCCGGCCACGAGAGCCTTCGCCTCCTCAAGCTGCTCCGCGACGGAGCGCTCTTTTTCCGCCGCAAAATCCCCGGAACCGCCCCCGCTGCAGAAAATGCAGCCTCCTCCTCCGAAGCCGCCCTCTCTGTTCGGGCACCCGAGCCCTCCATTTAAGGACAGACGGTACAGCTTTTTCCCGAACTGCCGCTTCATCTCCCCGTCAAAATCCCGGTAAGGCTTCATAAGAAAGGGGGTCAGCTTTTCCCGGTCCAGGTCAAACAAAAATATTTCTGCCATGTTCCTCCTTCTTCCCAGACGCCTGTTGTCGTCGTCCCGGCCTTAAAGTTCTGCCGCAACCAGTTTTTTCACCTTCCACTTTCCGCCGGCATAACGGGTTCCGGAAATCAGGACCCCGGCGCCCCAGCCGATGGGGATGGACCACCAGATCCCGGAGGCCCCCATGGAAGTGGCCGAGAGAATGTGCGCAAAAAGGATGCGCAGGCTGAAATTCGTCAGAGTCGCCGCCATAAAGACCTTCATGTCCCCTGCCCCTCTCAGCACCCCGTTGAACACGTTCATGGTTCCCATCAGCACATAGAAGGCAGACACCACGTGGATATAATCAATTCCGTACCGGATCGCTTCGACACTTTCCGCACTGTCCATAAATGCATTCAAAAAATTCTCACCGAAGAAAAACAGCAGGGCTGTCAGTGAAAGAGAAATTCCCGCTGAAATAATCAGGCCGGAAACAAGCCCCGATTTCACCCGGTCCGTTCTTCTGGCTCCCATATTCTGAGCCGTAAAGGTGGAGACGGAATTTCCCACCTGAACCATGGGGCCGATGGCGATGGTATCAATCTTCGTCGCCGCCGTATATCCGGCGATCACCACAGAACCATAACCGTTTACCAGCCCCTGGACAAAAACCAGCCCCAGGGAAACGATGGACTGCTGGATGGTGGTGGGAACAGCCAGCCGAAACATCCGGGCCAGAAGCTTCCCGTCAAAAAGTTTCAGCTTTTTGGCCGTCTCAATCTGCCTGAAATGCCGCATCAGCACAAAAAAGGACAGCACAGCGGAAATTCCCTGCGCAATCAACGTGGCCCAGGCCACTCCAGGCACCCCCATGTCCAGGCGGACCACAAAATACAGATCCAGCGCCACGTTGAGCACGGAGGACAAAGTTAAGAACAATAAGGGAAACCGGGATTCCCCCAGGGCATTGAACACGGAATTCAGGATATTGTACATAAACAGGAAAATAAGGCCCATGCAGTAGATCTGAAGATAGGCTGCCGCGTCCTCAAAGATATTTTCCGGCACCGAAAGCCAGGTCAAAATCAGCCGGTGGGCCACAAGGCCAAACAGCGACAGTCCGGCTCCCAAAATAAACATGGCGATCAGCGATGTGGAAATGGCCGACTTCATGGTGTCCGTGTGCTTTGCCCCGAATAGCTGGGAAATCACCACGGAACATCCGATCCCCATGCCGACGGCCACCGCGATAAACAAAAAAGTGATCGAAGTGGTGGTTCCCACAGCGGCCAATGCATCCTCGCCCACGAAATTTCCAACCACCATAGAGTCCACCACATTATAAAGCTGCTGAAACAGATTGCCCACAACCATGGGCAGCGCAAATTTAAAAAGTGTGGGAAAAGGCTTTCCTACTGTCATATCCTTTGCCATAAACATGCACCCCCTCTAAAAATAGCATATTTTCCCCTTTTCTACAAGAAGATGTTGCGGCAAAAATTATATTATGTTATGCTTGTCATTGTCGCTTAGAACAGGATCTTTTTTAGAAATGGAGTGATTTGTATGACAGAAGAAAAAATGACAGCACCGGGAGAAAACAAAATGGGAATCATGCCTGTAAACAAACTGTTAGTCAGCATGTCCCTTCCCATTATGATCTCCATGCTGGTCCAGGCCATGTACAATGTGGTGGACAGCGTGTTCGTCGGACGAGTCTCCGAGCATGCTCTCACAGCCGTTTCCATGGCCTTTCCCATCCAGAGCCTGATGATCGCCCTGGGAAGCGGCACCGCCGTGGGCATTAACGCCTACCTTTCCAGGAGTCTGGGAGAGAAAAACTTTGAACAGGCCAACTCCGCCGCCCTGAACGGTATTTTCCTGGCCTTCCTCTCCTATCTGGCCTTCGCCCTGTTTGGCATCTTTGGAAGCCACCTGTATTTTGCAAGCCAGATCGATATACCGGAGATTGTAAACTACGGCGCCGATTACCTGAGCATCTGTACCATTACCTCCATTGGGATTTTCATGCAGCTGATCCTGGAACGGATCCTCCAGTCCACGGGAAAAACCATCTACACCATGATCACCCAGGGAACGGGGGCCATCATCAACATCATCTTCGACCCGATCCTGATCTTCGGTTATTTCGGGTTCCCGCGCATGGAAGTGGCCGGAGCCGCCATTGCCACCGTAGCCGGACAGTGCGTCGCCGCCATCCTAGCCCTGATCTTCAATTTAAAGAAAAACAAAGAACTGCAGTTCCATTTCCGGAAGTTCCGGCCCAGCCTGTTTGTGATCGGACAGATCTACAAAGTAGGCATTCCTTCCATTATTATGCAGTCCATCGTGTCGGTTATGACCTTTTTACTCAATAAAATCCTTTTGATGTTTTCCTCCACGGCCGTCTCCGTGCTGGGCGTATATTTCAAACTTCAGAGCTTTATCTTTATGCCGGTCTTCGGCTTAAACAACGGCATGATCCCCATCGTCGCTTACAATTACGGAGCGAAAAAGCGGAAGCGTATCATCGCCACTATCAAACTGAGCGTGGTTATCGCCGTCGGCATTATGCTGGTGGGCCTTGTGATCTTCCAGATCATGCCGGCCACCCTGATCCGCATGTTCAACGACTCGCCCGACATGATCGCCATCGGAGTTCCCGCCCTTCGGATCATCAGCATAAGCTTCATCTTCGCAGGAGCCGGCATCATCAGCTCCTCCGTATTCCAGGCCCTTGGAAACGGCCTCTACAGCCTGATCATGTCGGTAGTCCGGCAGATCGTATTCATCGTCCCTGTGGCCTACGTCTTTGCCCTTACCATCGGTCTGGACGCCGTCTGGTTCTCCTTCCCCATTGCGGAGATTTCGTCCATCCTGCTGGCGGTGTTTTTCTTAAAGAAGACCTATGACAGGCAGTTGAAGGAGCTGCCGGAGTAAAATTCAATGGAAGGATCGGCGGAAGCTGCACCATCCGTGCCCTGTTTCCGCCCAACCTTTTCTTTTCCCTGGTTTGAGAATGCGTTCTGCCATTCTGTCACAGCTTTTACTGCAAGTTTTTCCCGAATTTTAATATATGCCTCCATAATTTCAAAATCAATCTCACCGTCTGAAACTGTCGGGAGAAATACGTCATTCCCTTGTATCTTCTTTTTAGAAATAGAATCTCCCCAAGTATATAATGGTTTCAAGCTTTTATATAACGCAGCAACCATAAAAAGCTGCGCCCGTTCTGTTCGGCCTCTGCGTTTTTTTATATACAAAGCTAAATTGTGGCTGTCATTGGAATAATAATCCTGAGGCTGGTAGGTTATGACCAGGGTCTTTCCACCAATCATAATAGAATTCCCTTCTTCCATCAATTCGCTTTTGTATGTTATGTAGCCGGACACCGAATTATCTCCTTCCCCCGCCGTGACATAAGGAGTGTCGCCGCTGTTCAAAATGATATCTCCCTTTTTAATGCTGTTTGTATTTCTCACGTCAAAGATATCCGCAATCTTAAAACGCGAATAGTGGATTTTTCCATTCTTGAACTGATGGAGCATCTCTCTTTCCCTCTGTGACAAATCACTTTTATCCAAGCCATATCGCGTCAAAGCAGAACATAGGCGGCTCATAATTTCTTTTTCCGCTCCCTGAACATAACTCTCCATATATTTATAATCAACGCTCCCGTCATATTTGACAGGCAGTTCAATATATGTGTTTTTCAAAGCCGCCTTTGTCGCTTTGTCATTATATGCAAATTTTTTTGTAATCACTTTTTTTATACAGGCCATCATATAGAGTGCATTTTTTTCATTGAGCAGGTTGGATTGAAGGACACTTGTAGCTCCATGTCCGTCTTTTAAATAAAAGGGGGTCTCTAAATATACAATATTTTGATTGTTGGAATGAATCAATATCGTCGGCTTCCCGCACTCATTATTCAACACTTCAGGCTTCAGAGTAAGAAAGGATATAATGCCATTGTTAGTCGTGGATTGCCCGTAAAAGGGATATTGATAAGGCCCTTTTACTGTAAGCAGATTAATTTTCAACGGGTCAATCTCTTTTTGAGACTGCCAGGTAAAGACATCTGAGAGTTTAAATTTTCCAGTCCTCATTTTTAGAATCACCTCTTATGACCATTGAAAGTTTCCAGGTTAAATATTGCTTAATTACCTCCTGAAAATCATTATCAGTTGGAATCATGTCTATTTTCTGGTGCTGCTTAAAGGTCCAATCATTCCCCTCCAGCGTGATTGTATCTTCAAAATACTCCTCCTCTGAAAAATACTGCAGATAGGATTTTCCGAAAAGTACCAGATTTACCACTTCCTCATATCTTTCTAACGCGTGGTCTGTATTCTTTAAGTTTGTTTCCTGGCTCGATCTCTTCCTGTTTTGCCTCGTATATCCGTCATTAGAAAAATCCACGAATTTCACCAATTGTTTTGTATCATGTGGAATACCGACGTCAAAAACATAGATTGCTGTCTGCACTCCCGCCTTTCCGCAAAAGATATCCGACATATGGATACTTGCTGCCAAAGTATTATTTTTCAGAATATTTTTTGTATATGGCAATCCGCCGCCACTGCCGGCATTTTCCTGAATTAGTATGACCGCTCTTCCATTTTTCATTTTTGAAAGAGCCTTCTCTACAAATACAAAGCCTTTGCCGTCTGCGGAGTATGGAGGATTTAGTAAGAACACGTTCGCAGGAAAATCTTCATCTTTCTTTTCCCCCTGCTCATATTTTCCAGAATATTCTTTTAAACTATCTTCATGCAAAATATTGGAAGAACCGTCTCCCATAAGGATCATGTTGAGAACAGCAAGCATATATATATCTGAAAGTTTTTCGATTCCAAGTAACTGCTCCAATTTTATTTTTGTTTCCTTAGCACTTAAATCCGAAGGGCTTTTGATCCTTTTTTTTGCGTCATTCAACATTAGTTTCATCGCCGAAACCAAAAATCCAGCAGAGCCTGCCGCATAATCCCAAACATAAGAATCCATATTTACTTTGGCAAGCTTTGCCATAAAATCCGTCACATACCTCGGCGTAAAAACCACGTCATTTTTATCCCCATCAGGAACACTGATCCAGTCATTGAGCACATTAAATAATTTCCCGGTAAAATCCAGATGGTAAGACGTTCTGAATATGGGCAGAATCTCTTTATAAATAAGTACATATATGCTTTTTAATTTGCTTTCTCCATAAACAGGCCTCCACAAAGTGTCATAAACAAACACCGATTTGAGATTAGAGACAATCATCTCTTTCTTATCGGCAGGCAATTTTTTTTTATCCAAAAAGGATTCGATTTTGTTAAGAATCTTATAGCCATCGTGGTCCTTTTTTCCAAGGCTCCCTCTTAATTCCTCCGGATTTAGCGGCTCGATCTCCTCTTCAATCCCAAGACCCGCCATAATCATTCCCGCTACCAAATTGACTCTGTAATTCACATTAATTTGAAGAGTGTCTTGCATTACCTGATTGATGTACTTGAGCTTTGTATCCAGCTCCATCTCTATCTCTTTTGTCTTCTTTTCAATTTCTTCAGAAGTTAAATCCAGCAGAGCCAACTTTTCTGCAAAGTCATCCAGATGCTTTTTCTCTAAAAATGACAAATCGCAGTAATCCGAAATTTTTTTAGGGAAAAGAAAATTGTCTTTTGAAACATAGTAAACCCCGATTTCTGTCTCTATTGTACCATCGGCTTTCTCATATCCATTTATTCCAACAGCGATGCACTCCTTATAGGAGGAACCATAAGTTAAAACAGCATTTGCATAATGGACGGCGCCATTGACTGCATATTTCTCTATTGCGGCATAATTTTTTTCGCCTCGCTTGTGGGTTTTTGTATCACTGGTAAACTCTGTGACCAGTTCAATATTACCGTCTTTATCCAGCTTGATTAAACGCCCCTCCCTTCCCTTGACTTCCATCATGACAGGGATTCTTCTCATGGCTTTTGTCTCAATGAGAACTTTAATGTCCGGATAATTATTCCCACTTCCCCCTGATTTAGAAGGGGCTCTTTTCAAGGCTTCATCAATATCCGCATTCATCGCTTCCGTCTTTGTAAAATATTTCACTTGGTAAGAATCCAGCTGCTTCTTGAAAAAATCTTCCACTCTCTCTTCTATGCTTTTGGTTCTTGCCATTTTCATCACCCTCCATGTTCTCAGAACCACCTGCCAGAATAAATCATAACGATCCTTCTATGTTTTTTCTTATCTATAGAATATAATAGAACGTTTGTTCTGTCAATGTTTTTTTGTAAAATCGAGCAAAAATATGGACAACTTATACGACATTCTTTCTCTCCATAAAAATGACCGGCAATCTCATAAGGAGCGCCGGTCAATCTCCCTGGTGATTCTCCATCTTTGTCCGCCAGCACGGTCTCGTTCTTAAGTATTTATGGGCGGATGGAAGCCAGATCGGTGACTCCTAAAACCTCCAGCCGTTTCTCCGTAACTTTGATCTTATGGTCCAACACTGCATTTTCTTCTTTATTTGCCGCCTTGATCGTATACAGGTCAGCCAGCATTTCCAACAGCATATCCCGTTTCTCTTCCACTGTCATATCCCGCATTCCCTCCATTTTCTTCTCCTTTTCTTGCCCATAACCATAGTTCCGAATTTCTTTTTTACTCTCCCCAGGGAATATTCGGGTGCTCAATCCCCTTGTCCCTGAGCATCAAATTCTCCACCGCCTCAGAAGCCTTCATCCCGTCGAAAAGCACTTTATTTATCTCCTTGGTGATGGGCATCTCCACCCCGTATTTGTCGGCCAGTGCGGCGGCAGCCTTTGCGGAATACACGCCCTCCACCACCATCTGAACCTCCTTCATGGCCTCCTCCATGGTCTTTCCCTGGCCCATGAGGATACCGGCCCGGCGATTCCTGCTGTGCATGCTGGCGCAGGTCACGATCAGATCCCCGACACCGCTGAGCCCATAGAGAGTCTCCATACGGGCGCCCATCTTTAGGGCCAGCCTTGTGATCTCCGCCATGCCTCTGGTGATGAGCGCTGCTTTCGTGTTGTCGCCGTAGCCCAGGCCGTCAGCCACACCTGCTGCCAGGGCAATGACATTCTTCAAAGAGCCGCCCAGTTCAATGCCCATGATATCGGGGCTGGTGTAGACCCGAAACACACTGCACATGAAAATATTCTGGATATATTCTGCCGTCTCTTTATCTCTTGCGCCCACTACGCAGGTGGTGGGGATTCCCCGTCCCACTTCTTCCGCATGGCTGGGGCCGGAAAGCACCGCCACATTCGCCTGAGGAAGCTCTTCCTCAATCTGCTCCGAGAGGGTCATCAGAGTTTCCTCCTCAATACCCTTGGCCACATTGACGATGATTTGTCCCTCTGCCACATATGGCTTCATTTTTCTCGCTGTCTGACGGGTAAACACCGAAGGCACCGAAAGAACCAAAAGCTCAGCGCTCTTTACACACGCTTCCAGATCACCGGTGATCTCCATATCCGCCGGAATGGGAACCCCGGGCAGATTTTTGTGCTCCCGCTCCCGCTTAAGCATCTCCACCTCATCGGGGATGGCAGACCACACCTTCACCGTATGTCCTTTCTTGTAGAGCAACAGAGAGAGGGCCATGCCCCAGGTTCCGGAACCGATAATACTGATCTTTGCCATGATATCCTCCTTTATTTCTTTGAACCAAATTTATTTTCCGTACCGTCCAAAAGCCGTTTGATATTTGCCCGGTGCCTCCAATATGCGAGCGCCGTAAACACAAATACCACCACATAGGATTCTGCCAGATAGTCGCCGGAAAGAGGCAAAAGCCCCGAAAGTCCCAGCCCCATCCACATCCCAAGGAAAATCGTCACCACCAGGAGGGAACCAATGGAAACAATCCGGGTAACGGCCACACTGATGATAAAAGCGGCCAGACAGACCAGGGTAATCCGCCAGTCCATAGTAATAATCACACCGGAAGTAGCCGCAATCCCCTTCCCGCCCTTAAACCTCAGATAAAAAGGAAAGTTATGGCCGAGCACCACGCCGAAACCTCCGTACAACATCAGCAGGGGCGCCATCTCCGGCATAGTCCTTCCGTAGAGATAGCGAACCAGAAGACAGAGGATCACCGCCTTCAAAAAATCGCCGAGAAACACAACGGCTCCCGCCTTTTTTCCCAGCACCCTGAGCGCATTCGTGGTACCTGAATTGCCGCTCCCGTACTGTCTGATATCCTTGTGAATCAATTTCCCGTAAAGATAGCCCGTCTGAATCAGCCCGAAGGCATAGCCGGCGGCAAGACATATGATTCGTTCCATAATATTACTCTTTATCCTTCCTTTCCCTGGTGATAAACCGAAGAGACGTGCCCCCAAAGCCAAAAGCGTCACGGATCTTATTCTCCAAATATCTGGTATAAGAAAAATGCATCAGCTCCTTGTCATTGACAAAGAGGACAAAAGTGGGGGGCTTCACCGCCACCTGAGTCATATAAAAAATCTTTAAGCGACGTCCCCTGTCTGAGGGCGGCTGCTGCAGGGCCACTGCCTCCATCAAAATCTCATTTAAGACACCGGTCGCAATCCGGAGATTTTGATTTTCAATAACCACATCAATGTGGTCAAATAATTTGGGAAGCCTCTGTCCCGACAGCGCCGAGATATACAGAATGTCCGCATAGGGCATAAAAGACAGAATCTCCCGAACCTTGGCGGAAAATTTATTAACCGTGGAATTATCTTTCTCAATGGCATCCCACTTGTTGACGGCGATAATCATGCCCTTGCCGCGCTCATGGGCGATTCCGGCAATCTTGGCGTCCTGCTCCGTAACCCCCTCCGTGGCGTCGATCACAAGGACCACCACATCGGCCCGCTCCACAGCCGTCACCGTGCGGATAATGCTGAACCGCTCCAGCTCTTCCTTAATCTTGCTTTTTCTGCGCAGTCCCGCTGTATCAATGAACACATATTCCCGGCCGTTCCGTTTGATTACCGTGTCGATGGCATCCCTGGTAGTCCCTGCAATGTCCGACACAATCACCCGGTTTTCTCCCAGAAGCTTATTGATAATCGAGGACTTCCCCACATTTGGCTTCCCAACGATCGCCACTCTGGGCCTGTCATCCTCTTCTTCCTCTCCTGCCCCCGCCGGGAAATGGCGGACCACCTCATCCAGAAAATCCCCGATCCCCAGCCTTCCGGCCGCCGAGACGGGAATCGGATCCCCGATCCCCAGGTTATAAAACTCATAGACGTCTGCCTGGAACTTCACAGGGCTGTCCACCTTGTTGACCACGAGCACCACCGGCTTTGCCGAACGGCGAAGCATGTCCGCCACCTTGGAATCCGCATCCACAAGCCCCTGTCTCACGTCGGTGATAAATACAATCACGTCCGCCGTGTCGATGGCAATCTGAGCCTGCTCCCGCATCTGGGAAAGAATCACATCTTTGGTATCCGGCTCAATCCCCCCTGTATCAATCAAAGTAAAATTATAATTTAACCAGCTGCAATCTGCATAGATTCTGTCTCTGGTCACACCCGGCGTATCCTTCACAATGGAGATCTTATCCCCCGCCAAAGCATTAAACAATGTTGATTTCCCTACATTCGGACGGCCCACAATAGCCACAATCGGTTTACTCATTCATTCACTCCTTCATAAGGCCGGTATTTGCTTTTACTGTCCGCGCCTCTGCCGCTCCCGCTGCTCTCCTCCAGCCTGTCAGCCCGCAAAGCGCCTGTCAGGGCGGTTACAAAATCCCACCCGCTTGATTTTACAACATCTATCCCGATTTGTAAAACAGATTCTGCTTCTTTTAAAGAAATATCGTCCAGAAAGATCTCCTCCCCGCTTTTAAACATGTTGACGGGAAGAAGAAGCCGCTCTCCCAATTCCTTTCCCTTAAGCTCTTCTATCAAGTCCTGGCCCGTGATCAGCCCGGACACCGTAATCCGCTCCCCGAAAAACCGGTTCCTGACCGCATAGACAGACACGGAAAGCCCTGAGGCCTTCTCGCATACCTCCTCTGAAAGCTTCCTGATAAACGGCGCCGCCAGCTCCCCGGTGGCAATGGAAACCTTCCGTGGAGCGCCCTTCTCCAAGCACGTCTGCGAAAGCGCTTCCCGCACTTCTGTCTCCAAAAGCCTTAACATCCCCACACCGTTTTCCAACTGCAGGTATCCGTCATATCGGGCCTCCTCCGGCAAGGGCCTTCCTGTCATCAAATAAAATTCATCACTGGCGTGGACAAAATGGCAGCCGGAATCCGCAAAAAACCGTTTCTGCCATCCCTCGATGCAGTCAATGGCATCCTCCATATCCTCTCTGGAAAAGGGCTCCAGAGGAAAGAGGCCCTCCCGGTACTTCGTAAGCCCCACCGGAACCACAGAAACGCTCCGCATATGAGGCAGGAAGCGGCCAAGCGCTTCTATGGTGGCATCCAACTCCTCCCTGTCATTGATTCCCTTACAGAGCACGATCTGCCCGTTCATCTCCACCCCCGCCTCGTAAAGTCTTGAAAGCTTCCCAAGGGCCTCGCCGGCAAACCGGTTGTGGAGCATTTCACAGCGAAGCCCGGGATTCATGGTATGGACCGACACATTGATGGGGGCCAGACGGTAGGCGATGATCCGCTCAATGTCGCAGTCACTCATATTGGTCAGGGTAATATAATTGCCCTGCAAAAAAGACAGGCGGCTGTCGTCGTCCTTAAAATAGAGGGTTTTGCGCATCCCCGGCGGCATCTGGTCAATAAAGCAGAACATACATTTATTCCGGCAGGAACGGTATTGGTCCATGAGGCCGTTCTCAAAGGTAACCCCCAGATCTTCATCCTCGTCCTTTTCCACCTCCAAAATCCATTCCTCTCCGTTTTCCTTCCGCACCAGAAGCTCCACGTCCGTCTCTTCCATATAGTACTGGTAATCAAAAATATCTTCAAGCCTGTGCCCGTTCACCTCCAGGAGAATGTCCCCCGGCGCAAGCTCCAGCTCGTCCGCCAGGGAACCTGCCGGCACACAGGTAATCACATGTCCTTCTTGTCTCATTTCTTCAACCACTCCGTTTCCATCATGTCATTGGGTAATCTGTATGGCGCCCCACTTTCCGTCCTTCTTCACCCAGCATTTTCCGTCATAGACGGGGCGGATCTCTTCAAAATATCCTTTCCGAATCACCTCTTCTCCCCGGGTGTTCCGGAGCTCCCACTCCTCGCCCCGGCGAAGCGCCACGTATCCGTCCGACGCGCCATAGCAGTACTCTCTCATTTCCGTGACACCAATCTCGCCGCTCTGGGCATCTCCCCCTGCGTCGAGAACCACGTATTCCTTCCAGGAGGCATCGTATTCCAGGGGAATGACCACCTGCCCCTCCCCGTCGACATATCCCCATTTGCCGTCTCGGCAGACGGCCAGCAGGCCGTCGGAGTAAGAGCCGCATTCATCGTAAATGAAATCCGTCTTCAGGGCTCCGCCTCCATAGACCGCGTATTTTCCGGACGGATTTTTGTACCAGTCCTCCAGGCCCTCCGGGAGCTTCCCGGATTCCCCGTCCCTCTGGGCGACCGGGATGGGAACCTCCGGTTCCAGAAGCTGCATGCCGTCAAACCGGTAAAACTGTTTCAGGCCGTCATTCCAGAAATAGACACCCCCATACAGGTCGTAGATGGATCCATAGCTAAAAGGATAGGCTAATCCCTGATTGGTCAGATAAAGCTCCGTCTCCTCCGTGCCGGTATCTGCCGCATGGTAAGGCTCCGCACAGACCACATAATATCTGGACAGGAACGTGCCTACGGACAAAAACTTAAGTCCCTCAAACAGGTTGCCGTCGAAATCAATCAGGCCGTAGGAATCTCCGTTTCTGATCACCGCATATCCGTAATTTTCATCCATCTGTTTATAGAGCAGATTGACCGGCATCTTCATGGTGTCGTTGCTGTTCAGGTAATAGATATTGTCCGCCTCAATGGTCGGCTCCACCACCCAGGAACATGGAGGTTCATAGGAATCCTCCACAGCCGGCTCCTTTGCCGTGCCCGCCTCATCCGAAGACGGATTTTCTTCCCGGGGCATCAATTCCGCCAGCTTTTCCGACATCTGGTCAAGCTCTTTGGAACCCCCGTATTCGTCTCCTTTTTCCACATATTTTTCTGCCTCTTCATACTGCTCTGCGGCGACATAATGCTCTGCGGCCTCCAGACACACTTTCTTTCCCTGCTCCATAATCTCGAAAGCCGTCGTCTGCACATAGCCGACATCCAGGATCGTCACTGCGTCCCGGTAGCTCTCCAATGCCGCATAGGCTTTGGATGTCCCGATGTAGGCATCCACCTCCTGGGGGGCGATCTCAATGGTCTTCGTGAATGCCACGACGGCCTGCTCATACTCCATCTCCTCCAGATAACGGTTACCCAGCTTCAGCTGCTCCGCTGCCCGATTCTCATCTCCTTTCCGGAAAAACAGGAGATAGACCGCCGCCCCACTCACCAGAACGGCGAGAAGTCCAATCAGGACAAACAGCCAATATTTCTTCTTTGTCTTCCGCACTTCCGCATCCGCCGCCACTTCGCCAGATGCCGGTATCCTGCCGCTTGCTGCCGGTGCTCTGCCGCCTGCCGACACCCCGCTCGCCGGTATCCTGCCATCTGCCGGTGCTTTACTCGCCGGTATCCTGCCATCTGCCGGCGCTCTGCTCGCCGGTGTCCTGCCGCCCACCGGCACCCCACAGTGCTCGCAGAAGCGCGCCCCGTCCGCAATCTCTTTTCCGCATTTGGTACAATACATGACAAGTCCTCCCTTTTTCTCTCTCCCGCCCCCGTATTTTGCCAAGATCATTTCTTCTCTATTATAGGTGCTGCAGAAAGGAATCGTCAATGTGGAAATTCAAAAGGTTCTATCTGCCGGTACGGACATTATGTCAGAAACGGATAAATTTTCATTGTGAGCGTCCAGCAAATGCAATATAATAAAATCGCTTTTAACTATCTTTCAGGGAGGGACATATAATGAGCGATATCATGGAATTTGCCTGCAGAGAAGAATTCAGGAAATGGCTTTCTGGCCACTGCCTTTCAAGCGACGGCGTCTGGCTTTTGTTCGGCAAAGCCGGAGGGCTTTGAGCCCGCCTGAACCAACTGGGAAGCTGTGTCTTTATCTGTAAAGAAAACTTACACTCGGGCGTATTTTGACGCAAAGACTGATGACGGGCAAAAAAGGGAGCGCCCCCAGGCTTGAGCAAGCTCAGCCTGGGGGCGCTCCCTTTATTTCTGCCCGGCTCGTGGTGGACTACATCATCCCCATACCGGGATTTCCTGCGGGCATAGCAGGGGTTTCTTCTTTGATGTTGGCAACAACGGACTCGGTGGTGAGGAGGGTTGCCGCTACGCTGGTGGCATTCTGCAGGGCGCTTCTGGTCACCTTTGCGGGATCCAGGATGCCGGCAGTTACCATATCTACATATTCTTCTCTATATGCGTCGAAGCCGTGGCCGACCTCGGACTCTTTCACTTTGTTTACGATTACGGAACCATCCATACCGGCGTTGGCCGCGATGCGGTACAGAGGGGACTCCAGAGCCTTGAGAACGATCTTGGCGCCGGTCTTCTCGTCTCCGTCAAGGTCATCCAGCAGGCAGGAAATCTTCTTTGCCGCATGGATGTAGGCAGCGCCGCCGCCTGCGATGATTCCCTCTTCCACGGCGGCCTTTGTGGCGGCCAGAGCATCTTCCATACGAAGCTTTGCTTCTTTCATCTCTGTCTCGGTTGCTGCACCCACACGGATAACGGCTACGCCGCCGGACAGCTTGGCAAGGCGCTCCTGAAGCTTCTCTCTGTCAAAATCAGAGGTGGTCTCTTCGATCTGGGCTTTAATCTGGCCGATTCTGCCCTGAATCTCTTCCGTAGAACCCTCACCGTCCACGATGATGGTGTTCTCCTTCTGAACTTTCACGGATTTTGCACGTCCCAGCTGATCCATGGTCGCTTCTTTAAGGTCAAGTCCGACCTCGTCGGAAATTACGGTACCGCCGGTCAGGATCGCGATATCTTTGAGCATCTCTTTTCTTCTGTCACCGTAGCCGGGAGCCTTGACACCCACTACACTGAAGGTTCCGCGCAGCTTGTTGACGATCAGGGTCGTCAAAGCCTCGCCTTCGATATCCTCTGCAATGATCAGAAGCTTCGCACCGCTCTGTACAATCTGCTCCAGAAGAGGGAGGATATCCTGAATGTTGCTGATCTTCTTATCGGTAATCAGCACGTAAGGATTGTCAAGCTCTGCGCACATTTTTTCCATATCGGTGCACATATAAGCGGAAATGTAACCTCTGTCAAACTGCATGCCTTCTACCAGATCCAATTCCGTCTTCATAGTCTTGGATTCTTCGATGGTGATCACGCCGTCCTTGGAAACCTTCTCCATGGCATCTGCAACCATCTCGCCGACCTCTTCGTCGCTGGAAGAAATTGCCGCAACTCTGGCGATCTGATCCTTGCCGCTGATGGGCTCGCTCATCTCCGCAATCGCTTCTACCGCCGCATCGGTGGCTTTCTTCATGCCTTTTCTAAGGATAATGGGGTTTGCGCCTGCCGCCAGGTTTTTAACTCCCTCATGTACCATAGCCTGAGCCAGTACCGTAGCCGTAGTGGTTCCGTCGCCGGCCACGTCGTTGGTCTTGGAAGCCACTTCCTTGATGAGCTGTGCGCCCATGTTCTCAAAAGCATCTTCCAGCTCAATCTCTTTTGCAATGGTCACACCGTCATTGGTGATCAGGGGAGTTCCAAAGGACTTATCCAAAACCACGTTTCTTCCCTTCGGCCCAAGGGTCACTCTTACCGTATCCGCCAGTTTGTTTACGCCGGCTTCCAGTGCTGCTCTCGCATCAGCGCCAAACTTAATTTCCTTCGCCATAGCTTTTCAATCTCCTTTATTCTGTAATATAATGAATGATGTAGTCCGCTTATTTTACGATTGCCAGGATATCACTCTGCTTCACAACGATAAATTCCTCGTCATCCAGCTTCACTTCCGTGCCCGCATACTTGGAGTAGATGACCGCATCTCCCTCGGCCACTTCCATCTTCACCTCGTCGGTTCCGGGACCTACCGCTATAACCTTTGCCTGCTGGGGCTTTTCCTTCGCCGTGCCGGGAAGGACGATCCCGGACTTGGTGGTCTCTTCTGCTTCAACCTGTTTTAATACGACTCTGTCGCCTAAAGGTACTAATTTCATTTCTATTCCTCCTGTTTAATTATTAGCACTCACTTCAAATGAGTGCTAACTGACTGTTGTTATATTACATAATTTAAATTCAAAATGCAACGTCGTCTTATCCCCTGTTTTTTTGTGTTTTATCCTCATATCTCTTATTTTCCCCGCTTTTCTCATTATTATTTGTTTTTTCTATATTTTTTCAAATTTGTGTAATTATCCCTTTTCATATTACCCAAAAAGGATTACAATAGTAGCATGTAATTTTTCTGTAGAGAAAGGAGTTTTGACATGAGTAAAGGAAAAGGTCTTTTCAAAAAGCTTCTGACCGTTACCGCCATCGCCGGCGGGGCTGCTGTCCTGATTGCCAAATGCAAAAAGAACAGCTGCAAGGAATGCGCGGAAGACGAAGATTTTGAGGATGATTGTTCCGACGGAGAGTCAGGGGACTCTTCCAGAAATTATGTCCCTCTCTCCCATGGGGATGAGGAAGAGGCAGCGGAGGAAGACGAAGCGAAAGAGCCCGTCTCCGAAGAAGCGGCGGCAGATGAACCTGTCTCCGGGGACGCTTCCGCACAGAAGGCATCCCCGTCCGCGGAGGAGATCGCCGCCAAGCTGGAGCAGGCCGTTGCGGAGACGGAAGCCAGATATGAAGAGGCGGTTAAGGAAGCAAAGGCGTCTGGAGACAAATAAAAACCTGTTTTATGCGAGCAGGGCAGCCGCAAGAAGCGCGGCTCCCTGTTCAATTTTCTCTCTGGTGAGACTGGCATATCCCAGCAGCACCGTTCCGCCCCTCTCTTTTCGTCCTGATTCCCCAATATCAAATTCAGAAAGACCGTAGACACGCACGCCGCCATCTTTTGCCGTCCGGACCAATTCCTGTTCTGTCCGCCCGTTTTTGCTGTGCAGAAGAATGTGAATCCCCGCACGCTCTCCGCTTATTGTAAATGTATCGGAAAGGGGAGACAGCGCCCTGAGAATCGCGTCATGCTTGGCCCGGTAGATTCCGCGCATCCGGTTCAAATGCCGCTCATAATGACCTTCCCCGATAAATCCGGCCATAATCCTCTGATCAATCCTGGAGACTGTGGAGGCATAGAAGCTGCAGGTCTCTTCATAGAGGGCCAAAAGCGGTTCCGGCAGCATCAGATAGCTGATCCGGATGGCAGGAGCCACCGCCCGCGAAAAGCTTCCCAAATAGATCACCCGTCCCTTGGTATCTGCGCTCTGCAGCGAAGGAATCGGCTTTCCCCAATAGCGGAATTCACTGTCGTAGTCATCTTCGATCAGATACCGCCCTTCCTCCTCGGACGCCCAGGAAAGAAGTTCCATACGCCTTCCGATCGGCATCACGATCCCGGTGGGAAACTGATGTGACGGCATCACATAGGCAATCTTTGCCCCGGAAGCGGCGAGCTCCTCTCTTTTCATCCCGTTCCCGTCCATACTCACCGGAATTACCGAATTCCCCAGCCGTTTAAAAACTAAAAACGCCTGTCTGTAAGTAGGCGTTTCCATGGCGATTGCCTGATTGCCGAGAAGCTGATGCAAAAGCATCAGCAGATATTCATTCCCGGCTCCCACGATCAACTGCTCCGGCCTGCAGCAAACGCCCCTGGCACCGTAAAGGTACCCGCAGACGGCCTGCCTGAGCCCGATGTCTCCTTTATTCTCCCCCGCCGAAAACAACTCCCGGTTCTCATCGCGGAGGCTCTCCCTGGCGAGCCTCCTCCAAAGCGCGTAGGGAAAGCTGTCAAGATCAATGCCTCTCAGAGAAAAATCCACCAGATAGGGAGAAGCGCAGGCTTTCTCCTGCCGTTCTTCCCCACTCTTTTTGGTCTCCAAATGAACCACCGTTTCCAATCTGGCGGCAAAATATCCGCGGCAGGGTTCCGATTGCAGATACCCCTCTGCCACCAATTGGTCATAGGCCAGCTGAGTGGTACTCCGACTGACTCCCAAGTGCCCTGCCAGCTTTCTGGTGGAGGGAAGCCTTGTCCCCGCAGGAAGCCTTCCCTCCCTCATCTGCGTTTTAATATATTTATAAATCTGCTCATATAAAGGTTCCGCTTCATGAAAGGGGATCGTCAATTCCTCCATGGCATGTCCGCCTATTTGGTTTCGATCTTAAAGGAACTCTTTAAGGATACGATCCGGTTAAACACTAAGCTTCCCGGCCTGGAATCCTTGCTGTCCACACAGAAATATCCGTTTCTCACAAACTGGAAACTCTCCGGGGCAGAAGCATCTGCCAGATTCGGCTCCAGATAACAGTCCTTCAACACTGTCAGGGAATCGGGATTTAAATTCAGGCTCCCGTCCTCATTGTAAACCCCCTTCTCCTCATCTACGATATTCTCATACAGCCGTACCTCCGCCTTTACCCCGTGCCTGGCAGATACCCAGTGGATGGTTCCCTTGACCTTCCTCCCGGTAAACCCGTTCCCGCTTCTTGTTTCCGGATCGTAGGTACAGTGAACCTCCGTCACATTCCCCGCCGCATCCTTCACCACATCGGTACAGGTGACAAAATATCCGTTCATCAGGCGCACCTCATTACCCGGAAACAGACGGAAGTATTTCTTTACAGGGATCTCCATGAAGTCCTCCTGCTCAATGTAAAGCTCCTTGCAGAAGGGCACCGTGCGGACACCCAGCTCCGGATTCTCCTGATTATTCGCCACCTCCATATATTCTACCTGGTCCTCCGGATAGTTGTCGATCACCAGCTTCAGGGGATGGAGCACCGCCATCATCCTGGGCCGCTTTAATTTGAGATCCTCTCTGATACAATACTCCAGCATGGGCATCTCACAGATGCTGTTGCTCTTGGAGACACCTGCCAGCTCCACGAACTTCTGAATGGACCGGGGCGTATAGCCGCGGCGCCTGAGCCCGCTGATGGACACCAGCCTGGGATCGTCCCAGCCATCTACAATCCCGTCCTCCACCAGCTTTTTAATATACCGCTTTCCGGTCACCACATTTTTCAGATACAGCTTCGCAAATTCAATCTGCTTGGGCGGATGGTCAAACTCGCATTCCTGCACCACCCAGTTATAGAGGGGCCTGTGATCCTCAAACTCCAAAGTACAGACGGAATGGGTCACATGCTCCACTGCATCCTCAATTGGATGGGCAAAATCGTACATGGGATAAATACACCAGGTATCTCCCGTGTTGTGATGACTCATATGGGCCACCCGGTAAATAACCGGATCCCTCATATTGATGTTGGGAGAGGCCATGTCGATCTTGGCCCTGAGCACCTTTTCTCCATCCTTGTAAACGCCCTTTTTCATATTTTCAAAAAGCTCCAGATTCTCTTCCACACTCCGCTCCCGGTAAGGGCTGTTCTTTCCCGGTTCCGTCAGAGTTCCCCGATATTCCCGGATCTCCTCCGCCGTCAAATCGCAGACAAAAGCCTTGCCCTTTTTGATCAAAAAGACGGCGCACTCATACATCTTCTCAAAATAGTCCGAGGCAAAAAATAGCCGATCCTCCCAGTCAGCCCCCAGCCAGGCCACATCCTCCTTGATGGATTCCACGAACTCCGTCTTCTCCTTGGTCGGGTTCGTGTCGTCAAAACGCAGGTTGAACCTGCCCTGATATTTTTTCGCCAGCCCATAATTTAAAAGAATAGATTTGGCATGCCCGATGTGAAGATAGCCGTTGGGTTCCGGCGGGAACCTGGTCTGCACATGGTCGTAAACACCGTCCGCCAAATCTTTATCAATAATCTGCTCGATAAAATTCTTTGTCTCGTTTTCCATAAAAGCCTCCTGCACCGATATATTAATTTTCTGTTGCAAAAATGCTGCCTTTTTTCCCGGCATATTTTTTAAAGATGAATTCATCCCTTTCAAGTACATCGGCAAATCCGTCAGCAATCTCTTCGATTTTATTTGAGATATTCCGTTTGCTTTGGAAGGTATTTTCCCTTTCCCTTAGATTATCCGAAATAATCGCTGTACCACAAATCGCCTAATTCAATGTCAGAATTACACAATTGACTGACATGTTCATATTCGGATGCCCTCGTAATGGTCGAAAAGCCATCCTCTTTCTTTTCCAATACCCAAACTTCATCCGGAGACAAAGCATTGACAAAAAACGGACTATGTGTTGTGACAAACAGCTGCTTGGAGTATGTCCCTTTAATACTATTTTTCATCTGCAATGCCAGATCAGCCAAATATTTGTGATACAATCCATTCTCAGGTTCCTCGATAAAAACAAGGGGACGCGCATCTTTTTCATGTAACAACAAATAATACGCAAAAAGCTTTAATGTTCCATCCGACATTTTTTGAGAATAAAATGGTTTGTCAAATCCTTGCTCCAAAAATTCCAGCACTAACTGGCCATTTTGCAGCTTGACAGGTTTTATTTCTTTGATGCCTGGGAGTTTTGTCTGGATACTGCGCAGCACCTTTAAAAATTCTTTCGGTTCTTCCCTATATAAAAACTGCGCAACATTATTTACATTGTTCCCCAAACGGTTCAAATATTTTTGAGGTCCCGCGTTGGGAATTTCACGGGCAGCTGTCGGGCTGAAATAACATAAAAACCAATTTTTTAAAAAAATTTTAAATTTTACAATCCGGGGATGCTCTCTCAATTCGCCAAGAGTTACAATTCCTAATTGTCTTGGATCGGCCAGCTCAACATCAACCTTGTCTCCAATTTCCTGATTTTCCTCTTCCAGAAAGCCACTGTCATTTCCTTTAAAAGCAAACCCTTTTCCAAATTCAAGAAATAAGAAGGACATAGGCCGTCCATATCTCTCATTTGCTCTTCTTTGGCGTAATCTTTCCTTCTCGACGATTGGTCTGTCATATTTATCCAAACCGATTGACAATTCATACGTGATGGGGAGCTCATTGCTGGTTTCGCGATAATATATCTCAAATTCTATAGGTCCCTCTGCACTCTGAGAGATAAGCTTCTCATACCCCCCTCTGCCATTTAAATCGCATGCAATCTCAACACCTTTTTCCAAACAATTGGCAAGAAAACCGAACGCATCTGCCAAAGTACTCTTTCCAGATCCACTTTGCCCAATGACAGCATTCAAATTTGCCAATTCTTTTCCTTTGCTGTCAAATAGTAATTTTCCCATCTTTATATCTTTTAAAGACCCGTAATTTTAATCCGAATACCTGCGATTCTTCCCACACTTTCACCTCCCCTAAATATCCTGACAGCACTTAAAACATTCTATATTTTTCTCTGATTCGAACTCTATCATACCATCAGAAATTTAATTTGTAAAACACTTTATGCTCAGGCCCTTGGACTTGGCAGGTAGAAGACCGCCGTGGCGAGAGCCGCCGGCTTCCCGTCCGATTCCCGTCTGGCCTCAGCCCTGAGGTTGGCCACATGGCCGCCAAGCCGCACCAGCCTGGCCGTCACAAGCAGACGGTCTCCTCCGGGCACCGGGCGCAGATAGTCCACATGCAAAGAGACCGTCGATGCCAGAAGATTCTCACTGACATAGCGGGTCACCATCCCGCAGGCCGTGTCGATGGCCGTCCCGATGAGCCCTCCGTGCATCACCCCGTTGGGATTTAATTCCCAATCCTCCACCTCGTAGGCCAGCGTCACCTCTGCCTCCTCCTCGCTGCAGGACAGCAAGGTTTTTTTCATCATATCATGGATACGGACGCCGTGCTCCCCTGTGCTCTCCAACACCAATTCAAGCCCCCGCCGCATCACTGCCTGCCGCTCCTTTTCGGACGCCTCCGCGGAGAGCTTTCGTTTTTCCTCTAAAAATTTCCGATAATCCATGGCATCTCACCCTCAATCCTTTGCCATTTTAAACACAAACAGCTTGCTAAGCAGGTAATTCCCAGCCATAACCACCACCTGGCTGATTAACTTCCCGATCTTGTCATTACCGCCAAGGAGCGTCACAAACACATACATAACTGCCATATCCATGAGAAGGGTAGTCACCCTGGAGCCCACAAACCGCACCGCCTCCATGAGTCGGTGTTCACTTTTGCTCTTAAATACAAAGCTTCGGTTGATTCCATAGGCGAAAGCCACCGCAAGGATCCAGGATATCACATTGGCCGCCTGCAGCTCAAAGGCATCCTCCGGATTCAGGAAAGTCAGGACACAGCCATAATACACGGCCAGACTGACGACGGTCGTCAATACCCCGGCAATCAGATAATTAACAATCTCCTCATGCTTTCTGTAAAACTTCACCAAATTTGCCCACATCTCATCCACTCTTTCTTCCGCTCTGTTTTTTCTTATAGAAGCCCGCTGTCTGACCGTAACTGGCCCGGACCTGGGCGCCATTATTCAGCCGGAGTACATTCCTGGTCCGTCTGGCGACAAAATCCTCCAGTTTTTGCATGTACTCCTTCCCGGTGATGGTTCCCTCCGCCACGTAGGTCAGGCCCTTTTCCCAGCTCGCCGTAAGCTCCGGGTTCAAAAGGGGCCTTATGGACATATATACAGTATCATAAATCACTTCCCCCAAAAGAGTCGGCGTAATGACCTGAGTCTTCTTATTTAACGCCAGATATTCATTATTCACCAGCTTCTTTAAAATCTCTGCCCTGGTCGCGCTGGTTCCGATCCCACTGCCCTTGATCTGGGCCCTGAGCTCCTCGTCCTCAATGAGCTGCCCGGCGTTTTCCATGGCCAAAATCATCGTCCCTGAGGTGTATCGCTTCGGCGGAGAAGTCTCCCCTTCTTTGACAGAAAGTTTCTCCACCGGCAGCTTCTGTCCCTTCGCCAGCCGTCTCACAGCCTCTAAAAATTCCGGATCATTGATATCCGCGTCTTTGCTTTCTCCAATTTTCCCGTCTGCCCCGCTCTCGTCTCCTTCTTCCCCCTTTTCTCCGTTTCCCGTTCTTCTCCCGCCCTTCGCATATCCGGCCACAGCCAGATATCCTTCCTCCAAAAGCACACGGAAATTGGCAAAGAACTTTTCCCCGCGGACAGAAAGCTCCAGGGCGAATTTCTGATAGACGGCAGGCGGATAAAAAATGCTCAAAAACCGCCTCACGATAACCTCGTAGACCTTCACGGACACGGCAGACAGTCCCTTCAGCGTTCCGATTCCCTGGCCGGTGGGGACGATGGCGTAATGATCCGTGATCTGTTTATCGTTCACATATCTGGTCTTTGCGATCCCCTGATGACTCCCCGTTTCCAAAATATGGGCCGCAAAACCTGCCACCCCCGGGATAGCTTTAAGGCCCTGGATATTCCGGTGGATCTCCTTTGCCACCGCTGTGGAGAGGACTCTGGCATCCGTCCTCGGATAGGTCACCAGTTTTTTCTCATAAAGCTCCTGCACCACCTTGAGGGTCTCGTCCGGACTCAGCTTAAATCTCCTGGAGCAGGTGTTTTGAAGCTCCGCCAGGTTAAAGAGAAGCGGAGGATTTTTCTTCTCCTTCTTCTTTTCCAGGGCCGTAAGCTCCGCAATCACCGGGCGCTCCTCCTCCAGAAAGGAAATCAGCTCTTCTGCCTTTTCCTTCGTCCGGAAACCATTTTCCTTATAAAGATAAGGCGTTCCGAAATAGCGGCTCCCGGATACTGCCCGCCACTCCGCGTCAAAGGCCTTCCCTTCACAGGAGACAGAGGCAAGTACCCGGTAAAAGGGCGTTTTCACAAACTCCCGGATCTCCCGCTCCCGGCGGACCACCATGCCCAGCACACAGGTCATCACCCGGCCCACACTGACCACCGTCCGTTTAGAATTCATACAGCCGGAAATGACGTTTCCGTACTTTAAGGTCAAAAGCCTGGAAAAATTAATCCCCATCAGGTAATCTTCCTTGGCCCTGAGATATGCAGATTCAGCCAGGTTGTCATAGGCGCTCAAATCCCTGGCCTCCCGGATTCCCTTCCGGATCTCCTCCTCCGTCTGGGAATCAATCCACACCCGTAGCCTCCGTTTTCCCTGGACTCCGGCCATCTGCTCCACCAGGCGGTAAATATATTCCCCCTCCCGCCCGGAGTCGGTACAGACATAGATCGTGTCCACGTCCTTCCTGTTTAGAAGGCCCTTCACAATCTGAAATTGCTTCTTCACATTTTCAATGACTTCATATTTAAAATCTTTCGGAAGAAACGGCAGCGTCTCCAGACTCCACCGTTTATATTTTATATCGTAAGCCTCCGGATAACTCATGGTCACCAGATGTCCCACACACCAGGTCACAATGGCATCCTCCGACTCCACATAACCGTCTCCCCGCCTGCCTCCCACATTCAGAACCTTCGCAAATTCCTGGGCGACACTTGGCTTTTCTGCGATATAAAGCGCTTTTCCCATAAATGAACTTCCTCCAACGGACTCTATCATATCACAGGAAGCCCCAAGTTTCCATGTTTTTAAACAAGAAAGTTTTTACTGAATTTCAGAAAAAACCACTGGTTCTTTAAATATTGTTGGATATTCCAATAATTAATACAGCCCGCACAGACCAGTGAAATCCCCCTGAATGTCTGTGCGGGCAGTTACGCTCCGCGGTTTATCTTCTTTTTTGGCCAAATTCTTTTTCCGTCAGTCCCCTCCACTGTCCCATAAACTCCGGATACAGTTTCCTCCTGCGAAGTTCGAAGATCCCTAAAACCGTCATCAGCCCAAATGAAGTACACAGTATGGAGATCCACATGACTGTCGGCGTATCATCTCCGGTATAAGTGCCGCCTTTTCCGTCGGACACGGTTCCGTTCCCGCCGGAAGTCGTATTGTTGTTCCCCGATGTAGTCCCGCTGTTTCCGGAATTCGTCCCATTCCCTGTTCCCGTGGAACCTGTATACGTCCATTTTGCAGTAACGGTCACATCTTTGTCCGGCATGGTAAAGGTAGTCGTCGCACTGCTTGCATTGGCAAAGGTAATACCGTCCTCCGTCGTCCAGCCGTCAAACCGGTAATTCTGCCTGGTTCCGGCCTGAACCGTAACCGTCGCACCTGTCTGATAGGTTCCGGCTCCCGATGTCTGGGCATAGCTGCTGTTCACCGTCACCGTATGAGAAGCCGGAGTCGGAGTATCCGCCTCAAATACAGCCACCAGGTTCTTATTCGCTACTATGTTAAATCTGTAGCTTGCGCTGTCGCTGACCTGATTGTCATTCTCCGTCCACCGCACAAAATGATAACCCTCATTTGCCGTGGCCGTCACGACCACCTCGGAACCGTCCTGATAGCTTCCGCTTGTGCCGCCTTCCGGTACCGCCACCGTGCCGCCCTCCTCCGGGCTGGCGCTCACCGCGAGTGTGCGCATGGTCGGCGCCGGCTCGTCATCAATGGCCTTAAAGGTAACCTGTATCGTATGATCCGCCTGAATATTTCTAAAAGTGTATTCATTCCGGTCAGAAAGCTCCGACTTAGAAATCTCCGTCCCGTCCACTGTAATGGTATCAATCTCATAGCCGGTACGGGGCGTGATGGTAACCGTCAAATCCGTACCCGGATCCACCGAACTGCTCCTGGGAGTGATCGTTCCGCCCTCTCCGGCGGACGCCGTAATCACAAATTTCCCCGGCGTCCTGGCTGTCACCTCAAAATTCAGCGTAACCTCCGCCGTTCTCGTGTTGGTTCCGTTGCTCCCGGAAATCGTGATTTTCTCCGGATAACTTCCAGCCGGAAGCCCTGTTTTCGGTGAAACCGTGAATTCCGCAGTCTCGTTTGGAGCAAGAACCGTCTCGGAAAGTTGGCCGATCACAAAATTGGAATCTGCCCCAACTACAGGCTGCTCCAGGGTGATTTCCTGATTCCCCGTATTTTTGACGGTTACTTTCTCCCCGGAAAGCTGGCCATAACCTTCCACTGCCCGGAAATTCAATACTTCCGGACTTACGGAAATCTCATAGACGGGGGTGGCGTCTGAAGGAATCTCGATTTTTAAAGCAGCACTCTTTTTTCCCGCCGCATCCACCACGACGATATAAACATCCTTCGCTCCAGAGGACATTCCGTCCACGTCCCTCAAAGTGATAGTCTGTTCTGCCGTGTCACAGCCAGTCCCCGTCCCGGTCACAATATCCGTGGGCTCCGGATCGCCGTGATTCACCACTTTGTAATAATAGGTGCCGTCCTCACTGCTGGTGAATTTTACAGTCGCTTCCGTATCACTAACACGCTTCACCTCCCCCGGTGTCAAGGTCGGAGGAATCGTGTCTGTCACAGTGAGATATATATCTTTTAAGTCACTTGCATAGCCGGTCTGCTTCGCACCGTCATACTCTTCGTTGAACACCTTAAGCTTATAAGAACCGCTTGCCAAATCTTCCGGAATCTTAATTGTCACATCGCCCTTTTCCGAACCAGCTGCTGAACAATCTTCAATCTGCCCATAATACAGGATATTTCCTGTACTGTCCTCCAACATGGCAGAAACATACTCGTTATTTCCGGTCTTAGCATTTTCATATGAAACCGTTACCGTATCGCCTGTGTTGGCAGGGACCGGATCTGTACTACTTCCCGCCGAGCTCCCAGTTGCAGGCTTCGCCGTAAAACCACTTGCTCCATTCCGGCTATCGTCTTTCAGAACCAACCTCCACTCCGAGGCCGCCTCAGAAGAAACTTTGTTCAAGCCGCCTGCCGCTCTGGTAGTCGTTCCGCCAGCCGGAGCCGTAAACAGAACCTTGCCCATATCCAAATTGAAAGCAGGGCGGGCCTGAAGTGTGGAACCATCGCCCTTGGAAGTGATCGCCCCGGTTTTATCCACTGCTTTCACATCATTCCCCGTAGCAGCGGTCCGAAGCCACCAGTCGGCCTCCGTGCCTCCTGCCTCAGCTATCCTTGCGGAATCCCCTTTCTCCTCTTTAGAAAACCCATACTTCTCTTGTTTTGCCTCATCTTCAGACAGGAAAAACACCTTATCATTTGACAAACCGCCACTGGACACTTCTAAAAGCGCATCTTTTTCCATAGAAGAAAAAGGGCTGGTTACACTTCCTGCAGTAGAATCTCCCGCAAACACTTTGCACCATTCCTGTGCAGTACTTCCCTGCCATGTATTCCCGCTTCCGGAACTGCCAAAAACTACTTCCCCCTGCAGATCTTCCGACAGTAAAAAGATACTACTACTATTAGAACTTCCTCCACTGGTCTGCGTCTCCAGCACCCGCCATTTGATCGGATTATCGTCCTTGGTTCCAAAATAAACATAATGATACCCCTTGGTTTCATCATATCCCTGAATCCCGCCGGTAGGGTTTGCAGCCGCATCTACGATCTGGACTGCACCCTTAGTTCCCGCTGCCCGGGCAGAAGCCGTACGGACCGTTCTCGTAGTCTTCCGCACTGCAAAAGCCGTGTTCGGCATAAGCCCTGCCGCAAGACAGATAATGAGTATGATACTAAGGAGTCTCCCTCTTTGTTTCATCACAATTCCTCCATGGAGCTTTCCCAAAACTCTTGGGAAATTACATATATTAAAATTATATTCTAATTTTACAGGATTCCAAAAGAAAAAGCAAGCCTTTCAGCTTGCAGTTCCAGCGCTTTCCATAACATTTTTCATACTATTCGACCATCAAAACGATATAACCAATGCCTGTACAGAAAATAGATATCCACATCAAGGATATTTTTCTCTTTGGGAATATGATATGTTCTGTAATCCAGTTCTTCCTTTTTGCCTTTCTGACGATTTTGGTTTTTCTCACGGACTTCTTTCCGTATCGCCTCCGCCTCCGCGCGGTATTCTTCCTTCAAAAACGGTTTTACCAAACGCTCCGACGTAATATACACTGTTTTCCCGGCCGCAATACGGCAAAGCCTGTCCCTCCACGAACCGCCCTGCTGTTCTTTCGTGAACGCTTTCCACCAGGGGCTGTTTTCTGTCTCTCCAAGAGGCAGCGAGTTCGTTGTTTCCAGCCTGCATATATTGCCGGAATCACCTTTTCCCAAAACCGGTTCCCCCACCGCATTGGTCACACAGACGCATCTGGCAAACATTTTCTGTGTGGCACGATTCCGTTCCTCTGGCTTTATCCCCAATATCACACATAAATTCTGGAATATTCGCCAAAAGTAAGGATTTCTGTAATGCACGATTCCGGATTCATCCCGCTTTAAACCAAATGGAGAGAGTATGGATGCTTGTCTTCCTCTTTTCTCCGCCACAGTCGGATCACAGCCTATTACCAGAATGCCGGCCTTTTCGCTTCCAAAAAAATTATTATATTCTATATCCCTATCCAATCCGTGCCTCGCTTCCCTGAAAGGCAAACCCGTATTTCCAGGATCCATTCCTTTGGAATCCCTTTTCCAAAAGAGAAATCTCATACCCGACCTCTCCAAATGGGGATTTATCTTAAAGGTGGCATTGGACAGGCTCCGAAAAAAGAAACCAGCTTTTCCCGGCAGCTCGTCCTTGCCACGTCCGTTGCTCTTGTTCCCACCAGAGCTTACCTGTCGATTTTTCTCCGAATTTATCCGTTATCCTTTAAAATGCAGCAGCACCTTCCCGAGGGCCAGCGTGAGCACCGCCGCCACGCCCGCCTCCGGCACCCCGTTGGCGATAATGATCGCCAGGATTCCGTCATAGACCGCCTCGATGGCCACCGCCTTCACCGCGGCATACCGGGCTGCAAAGCAAAAATAAATCAGGTTCATGACAAGTATCGTGTTGACCAGGGCTCCCGTCACACCGGCCAGGGGCAGGGCCACAAATTCCGCTGTTTTATGTCCATTCCCCAGCTTCATCACACCCTTGTATACAAAATACGGAATCACGCCAACTAAAATCCGCGGGACAAAGCAAATCACAATGCTCCACAGATTGCCCCCGGAATAAAAGGGCGAGAAGGCAAAAGATAAGAGGCTGGGATTAAAGGTGTTGTTGATCAGACTGGTCAGTCCAAAGACAAATCCTAGAAACGCGCCCTTTTTCGGTCCTAAGACAACGGATCCGATAATGACGGGTACATGGATCAGGGTGGCCTTGATCACCACCAGATTGATATAGCCCACGTAAGGCACGAAGGCCATCATGACGATAATGGCTGCAATGGCTGCAGTCAATACCAGGTTTCGGGTTTTTGCCGAAGTATTCATTTTTCTTTCCTCCTGCTACTGTTCCTCCGCCGGAGCCTTCCCGGCGGGCCGGATACAATGCGTTTACTGGTTACCCTCCGATTATAGCAGAGGAGGCGAAAAAGTCAAGTTCTCACAATTTCTCCGGGAAGCCCCATACACTCTCTTTCCAGAGAAGCTTTCCCTTTTGTTTCCGTTACTGTTTTTGTAATCGAAAAACCTGCCGCATGCCTTCATACAGCGACAGGTTTTTTAGGCCATATAAAATTTCATTTCCGGTTTTCTCCTTCAAAGACGAAGCCTGACCAGCTCTGCCAGTTCATTGTATCTTCCCACAATACGCTCATAATTTTCACGTCTGTGCGGGATTGTACAGTCGGAACAATCCTTCCTTCCGTTCTCCGTAATTTTAAAATTCCCGCCGCATCCCTTCCCCAGCGCATAGAGCGGGCAGTAGCAGAACAGACAATTGAACTCCCCCGTATCCACCCCCGAATGGCAGGGAAAATATTCACACTCCCTGTGACTGAAAAACCGGTACTTCTCTCCCTCCGCCAACGTCATCTATCCTTCCCTCGGACTCCAAAGTCCTATTGTCCCCGTCCCGGGTCTGCCATATACAGAAGAGCGTTGCAGATACATGCCGCAATGTTGCTTCCTCCCTTTCTGCCGCGCGCCACGATATAAGGAACATCCGCCTCCATGATCAGCTCCTTCGACTGAACCACATTGACAAAGCCCACCGGAACGCCGATCACAAGCTCCGGCTTCAATTTCCCCTCCATCACCAGCTCATAAAGCCTCATCAGCGCCGTCGGGGCATTTCCTATGGCAAAAATGAGTTTTCTGTCCAGTTTTGCCGCCTTGTCCATGCTGACTGCCGCCCTGGTCGTTCCAAGCTGTTTTGCGGACTTTGCCACATCCTCGTCTGACATAAAGCAGAAAGCCTCTCCTCCGTATTGCCCCAGCACATGTTTGTTGATCCCCGCAAAAGCCATCCTGGTATCTGTCACGATGCACGCTCCCTGCTTCAGGGCAGCCACCGCCCGCTCTGCGACCCCGGGGGAAAAGCAAAGATTCTGCGCGTAGTCAAAATCCGCGCTGGTATGGATACAACGTTTCACGATCATCTCTGTTCCCGGTAGGAGCGGGGTATCTCCCAGCTCTTCCTCTATGATCTCAAAGCTGCGTCTCTCGATATCCATCGGTTTTGTCTGTTCTATCTCTATCTTCATATACGTTTCCTCTTGGTTCATGATAGCAAATTTGTCTGTTTCCGTCAAGAGCTTTTGGCGGGCTGTGGTTTTGTCACAATACTCTGAACATCCATGTTGGCTCTTCCTGCAAAAGAGGGGTAAGAAGCACGTTTATTGTGAAATCCGACATCAGAAACAGTCACGATGTTTGGAACCCACTCCTCTCTGGTCGCTTTGTGCTCTTTCCACTGATGCACATGGGCCGGAGACAGAGCCTGGGTCGGGGCCGGAGCTTTCAGGGCCAACCGTCTTGGCAGCCTCGACCTTGGGGCAGGTTCACAGACCCCGCAAAGCGCTATGACGCTTAACGAGGAACTCTTAAAGCTCCGCCGGCAGGTCAAGGAACAGGAAAAAGAAATCCGCCGTTTGAAGAAGGAAAATGACTTTCCGGAGGAAGCCAGCGCTTTTTTCGCTGCGAGCCGTCTGAAGTCAGCAAAAACGAAAGAATGA
>CAJUQY010000003.1 GCA_910588815.1 uncultured Lachnospiraceae bacterium
GATCAACGGAACCTGGAGTCCCGATGCCCTGGACGTGGTGATCCTGGACTACGACGATTCCGTCCCGAAGATCGAACCCAGGTAGTCTTGCAAACCGGCTTAGGTTTCCATACTTTGCGTCTGTTTAAGAAAAAGCTCTGTCTTTTTAAGACGGATCCTGTCAAAAACCCCCGGCAGCGTCCCGCCTTCTGGCGAGGGAACACTGCCGGGGGTTTTCCATAACGATTATTCTTCACATTATTGTTTACGCCGTCCGCTCAAACTGGCTGTTGTAAAGCTCTGCGTAGAATCCGTTTTTCGCAAGAAGCTCCTCATGGGTTCCCTGCTCAATGATATCGCCGTCCTTCATGACCAGAATCAGGTCTGCGTCCCGGATGGTGGAGAGACGGTGGGCGATGACAAAGCTGGTCCGCCCCCGCATCAGATTGTCCATGGCCTTCTGGATCCGCTCCTCCGTCCTGGTATCCACAGAGCTGGTGGCCTCATCCAAAATGAGGATCTTATTGTCCGCCAGGATGGCTCTGGCAATGGTTAAAAGCTGCTTTTGTCCCTGGGAGACATTCCCCGCCTCTTCATTGAGCTCCAGGTCATAGCCTTCCGGCAGAGTGGAAATAAAATGATGGGCGTGGGCGGCTTTCGCCGCGGCGATGACTTCCTCGTCGGTGGCATCCAACTTCCCGTAACGGATATTTTCCATGATAGAACCCTTAAAGAGCCACGTGTCCTGCAGGACCATGCCGAAAAGCTCCCTCAGCTCACTCCGGTTAAAGGAGCGGATATCCTTCCCGTCAATGCGGATGGAGCCGCCATTCACATCGTAAAACCGCATCAGAAGCTTCACCAGCGTGGTCTTTCCCGCACCGGTGGGACCGACGATGGCGATCTTCTTTCCGGCGGAAATCTCCGCGCTGAAATCCCCTATGATGATCTTGTCGGGCCGATAGCCGAACTTCACATGGTCAAAGGACACGTTCCCCTCGATTCCCGCAAGGGAAGCCGGCCGTTCCACGGACTGATCCTCCTCCGGCTCCTCCAGAAATTCAAAGACACGCTCTGCGGCTGCGGCCGTGGACTGGAGCAGGTTTGAGACCTGCGCCATCTGGGTGATGGGCTGGGTAAAATTCCTCACATACTGGATAAAAGACTGGATGTCCCCCACCTGGATCCGTCCCCGTATCGTTAAAAAACCGCCCACGATGGCCACGGCCACATACCCAAGATTTCCCACAAACTGCATGACCGGCTGCATCATGCCCGAGAAAAACTGGGACTTCCAGGCCGACTGGTACAAAATCTGGTTGGTTTCGTTAAATTCCCTGAGGACCTCCTCCTCCCGGTTGAACACCTTGATGACCGTATGTCCCCCGTAGCTTTCTTCCACCTGGCCGTTGACCTTTCCCAGATATTCCTGCTGCTGCCTGAAAAACTTCTGAGACCTCTTGATGATAAAGGAGATCATCCCCATTGAGACAGGAAGGATCAGGAGGGCGATCACCGTCATCAGCGGGCTGATGGAAAGCATCATAATAAAGACGCCGATAATGGTGGTCACGGAAGTGATCATCTGGGTAATGCTCTGGTTCAGGCTCTGTCCCAGGGTATCCACGTCGTTGGTGATCCTGGAGAGAACCTCCCCGTGGGTCTTCGTGTCATAATAGTTCATGGGCAGCCGGTTGATTTTCTCCGACATCTCCTTTCTCATCCGGAAGCTGACCTTCTGGGAAATGGTGGTCATGGTAAGCCCCTGGATGAAGCTGCACAGGGAACTGATGCCGTAAAGCGCCAGAAGCGTCAGAAGGATTCGTCCGATGGCGGAAAAATCTATCCCATAGCCTCCGGAAAGCTTGCCGGTGAGTCCGGTGAAAATCTCCGTCGTCGCTTTTCCCAGGATCTTCGGGCCGACCACGTTGAAGATCGTACTCGCCACCGCAAAGACAAGCACCGTCAGAATGCCCCACTTGTACCTCCCCATATAGGAAACCAGCTTCCTGATGGTCTTTTTAAAATCTTTGGCCTTCTCCCCGGTCCCGCCGGCGGGGCCGCCATGGCCTCCCATCCCGCCTCTCCTCATTCTGGGGGCAGAATTTTCCTGTTGCTGTTTTGGAGTTCTCTCTGTCTCGTTACGCATGTCCAAACGCCTCCTTTTCTCTCTCTCCCGCAGGGCCCGCCTTTCCCGTGCTCCCGTCCGGCCCCGCCGTTTCCGCGGCCCCGTCCGAGCTTTTCCTGCCCGCCCCTCCGGCAAGCTCTTCCTCGGAAAGCTGGGAGCCTGCGATCTGGCGGTAGACCTCGCAGGTTTCAAGAAGCTCCTCGTGGGTGCCCTTCCCTGCGATCCGTCCCTCATCCAGCACAATGATCTGCTCCGCATGGAGAATGGTGCTGACCCGCTGTGCCACCAAAAGCTTCGTGCTGTCCGCCGCGTATTCATTCAAAGCCCTTCTGAGGGCCGCATCCGTCTTAAAATCCAGGGCGGAAAAGCTGTCGTCAAACACATAGATCCCGGGTTTTTTCGCCACGGCGCGGGCAATGGAAAGCCTCTGCTTCTGACCGCCGGACACATTGGCGCCCCCCTGGGCAATATGGCTTTCGTACTGTTCCGGCTTCTCCTCCACAAAGTCTGCCGCCTGGGCAACGGCCGCCGCCGCCCGGATCTCTTCCTCGCTTGCGTCCCGTCTGCCAAACCGCAGGTTGGAGGCAATGGTCCCGGAGAAAAGCACCCCCTTCTGGGGTACAAACCCGATCTGGTCCCGCAGCTCCTTGAGGGATAAATCCCGCACATCCACGCCATCCACCGTGACAGAGCCCTCCGTCACATCGTAAAGCCTCGGCAAAAGATTGACCAGCGTTGATTTTCCGCTTCCGGTGCTTCCGATAAAGGCCGTCGTCTCTCCCGGCTTCGCCGTAAAAGTAATGTCGTGAAGTACGTCGTTTTCCGCGCCGGGGTACCGGAAGGATACATGGTTAAATTCCACGACGCCCTTCGCATCCGCCCCCAGGGCCGCGGGGGCCGGCTTCTCCCCGATGGAAATCTCCGTCGTCAGCACTTCATCGATCCGGCCTGCCGCCACTGCCGCCCTGGGCAGCATGATCGAAACCATCGTAATCATCAGGAATGCCATGACGATCTGCATGGTATAGGTAATGAATGCCATCATATCCCCCACCTGGAGGTTTCCCGCATCGACTCCGTGGGCCCCGCTCCAGATGATCAGCACTGTGATGCCGTTCATGATAAACATCATGGCGGGCATCATAAAAGACATGCACCGGTTGGTAAAGAGCATGGTTTTTGTCAGATCCCGGTTGGCCGCGTCAAACCGTTTTTCCTCGTGCTTTTCCCTGCTGAATGCCCGGATCACAGGAAGTCCGGTAAGAATTTCCCTGGCCACCAGATTGACCCGGTCCACCAGCTTCTGCATCAGCTTAAACTTGGGCATAGCTACCGCCATGAGGAAAACCACCAATAAGCTGACCGCCAGCACTGCCACGCCGATGATCCACGCCATGGAGGCCTCGGAACGAAGCACCTTGACAAGGCCTCCAATGCCAATGATCGGCGCGTAGAGCACCATCCTGAGCAGAAGCACCGTCACAAGCTGTACCTGCTGGATGTCGTTGGTGCTCCTGGTGATCAGGGAGGAGGTGGAAAACCGGTCCATCTCTCCACCGGAAAAGGAAATTACTTTTCGAAACACCTGCCCCCTGAGCCTCATGCCCACCGAGGCCGCCACTCTGGAAGCGATGAGACAGACAAGCACGCTGGCCGCCATGGCAAGAAGGGCAATCCCCAGCATTTTAAGGCCGGAAAGGAACAGATAATCGGTCTGCAGCCTATTTAAATTTACCCCGAGGACTTCATATTCCGCCTTCACATAGGCAGTCCCGAGCTGGCTCATCATGGAATCGGAAAGCGTCTCCCTCTGTATTTCGAGTTCGGCCGCGATCCCCTTCGCAGTCTCTTCGGTAAGCTCCGGTATCCCCATCCGTTCGGCCATGACAAGCCCTGCTTCCGCCCGGCGAAGGATCGCATCCAGCTCCTCCAGGGCTTCCCCGGAAAGTTTCTTTCTTATGAGTAATGGCTCATCGCCTGCTCCCGGATACCTTTTCTCATAGCGGGCCATCTCCTCTTCGGAAAAATTTTCCGCCGAAAGCAGCAGATAAGAGACTTCCGCTGTCTGCCGCTCTCCATCCTCCAGGAACAAAAACAGTTTTTCAAGCTCCTCCCGGCGGATGGCCTCCGGTGCTGCGTGGGCGATCCCTCCCTGCTGGATTCCCACATCCACGATGTCCGACGTATATTGGGGAAGGGAAAGATCGCAGTATGCCTGCAGGCAGAGAAGGGCAAAAATAAGCAGCGCCCAGCCTGCCGATTTCTTCAAATGCTTTAAAATCTTGATCATTGCTTCTATCCTCCTTCATGTCTCTCTGATTAGTCTGTGCCGGTGTGTCTGTCCTGATCAATCCTGTCATCAAATCTCCTGCCCCGATCAGCCCCGCGCTTTTCTCCGGCCCGAAACAGCTCTTCCCTGGCGCAGAGGACCAGTTCATCCAAAAGTCCAAACAGCTGTTCCATCCTTTCTGCCCCCATGCGCTTCACGATCCGCTCCATGTCTTCGTCCCGGTGTTTCCGCTCCGTTTCCAGATTCTTTTTTCCCAGCTCGGTCAGGTTTATATAAACCACCCTCCTGTCCTGCCTGGAGGCCGTCCGGATCAGATACCCTTTTTCCTCCAGGGTTCCGATCATCTTGGAAACAGCCGGTTTGCTGATGTGCCCCTCCATGGTCAGCTGGGAGGGGTTGGGGCCTGGGCAATCCGGATGCAATTCCAAAAAACGTTCAATCTGGAGAAGCATGATCAGCTCTCCCGGATTCAGTTTTAAGGACATCCCCTGGGTACAGAGCATCCGGTGAAGCTGTTCGATCCGTCCGAAAAACCGGTGCCCCGGGCTGCGTGTATAGTCTGCTTCCATTATTTTCACTCCCCGCTCAGATAATTAACCAGGTAAACCATTAACACAAAAAACTATTATAATGGGATTTTGCGGAAAGTCAATGGATTTTATGCTTTGTTTAGAAAGTTTTTAGGGCACGCAAAAACAGCCTTCCTGCTCTCCGAAAAGAGCCGGCGGCTGTTTCTCCATCCGCGTACCTGCCCGGGCGGGCGGCATACGCTTTCCTTTTCCGGCTTCCTTGCTGAATATTATGAAATGAATATGTGATGTATTACTCTAAAAGCAGGGGGCTACCGCTTCCGCAAAAAATTCACCTATAGATCATATTAAACAAAAACACTCCCTGCCGCCGTTATCGTGGAGGCCAGATCTCTCCGGTAATTGGACGCCGTATGGTTCAGACTGTTGACCGCCACGCTGTCCTGTCCCATTCTTCCGGTGGCATGGATATACTGAAGATACCCGATATAGAGGGCCATGTGCCCTGGAAAATAGAGAAGATCTCCGGGCTTTACGCTGCAAATGGGGATCTCCTTCACCGGATAGCCCTCCTTGATCCTTGCGTCCCGATAAATATAGATCCCATGGAGCAGATATACCATGGAACAGAGCCCCGAACAGTCAATGCCCCAGGCAGTCTTTCCTCCCCACCGATACGGTGTGTGCAGATAAGAAAGCGCCGTCCGCACCAGGCTTTCCCTGAGAGTCTCTTCCTCGTTTTGAACCGAATAATGGGACTCGGAAAGGGAGCGGAGCTGCGCCTTCCGCATATAGACGCCTCTGCCGTCGATGAGCCGGATCTGCTGCCAGCCCGCCTGCCCCTCATCTGCCGCCGCGGCCACCAGGCTTCCCCTTGGCAGAGTCAGCAAATACGGGTTCTGGTAACCCGGAACCTCATATACATCTGCCGACGGCGAAGTCACCACATACTTTGGAAGCTTCTGCCACTTCCGGATATTCCATTCACGGCATTCCAGCCCTTCTGTTTTGGCATAGCCCTGATATCCATAGGCCGTCTCCACCGATACCCAGCCGCCCCCAGCCGTTTTCTCCCGGATCAGCACCTCCATGCCATAGAGCACCTCGTCCACCGTCTGTGATCCGGCCGACGGATGCTCCTTTAACTGCAAAAACGGTTCCTTCACGATTCCGCTGCTATTCCACATGTGCATTCCTCCCATAGCCTTGTCCTGATTTTTCATCAGAACATTTTATGATGACGGCCGGTGAGATATCCCTTAATTTTACAGAAGGGAACGCTGCAATCACGCTATTCTTTTATAATCGGACAATCGAGCAGAGAAATTTCTTTTTCTCATCTGCACAGCAAGGAGCTGTCGGGAAATAACGGTGTTAGTATATAAGTGGGGACAAGAAAAGTTGAACAACTTATACTATCAAGTGAAAAAGCAAAGGCGAGGAAGGGTATGGCGAGGAACCAGAAGTCTTACACTCCGGAATGAAAGCGGGCAGAGCCAAAAAAGCGACCGCCATATTCGCAAAAGAACAATAGCCGAGATTGTTGCCTTTATTCAGAATAACTTAACCGATTACTCTGTGTACCAGCTTTGCAGCGCTTTGAAATTCCCAAGAAACACCTATTACAAAGTCCTGCTCTGTGTACCCTCAAATAGGCGGCAGGAGTACGAGGAATTTGATTTGCAGAAAGAAGGATGGACGCATCTGGCGTCGGTTATGGGTCTGTGCAGCCGCAAGATCATAGGATATGCCTATGGAACATCCATGACGTCAGAACTGGCAGTCCGGGCAGTAAAGAATGCGTGTCTGAATGTCTATGACAATGCCTGTATTGAGCCGTTCCATTCCGTGCTGAAAAAGGAGGAGGAGGAACTCAAAAAATCAGCATGATCTTTCAACTTTTTTTGTCCAAAGTATTGACATAAATCCACTTCTCACCCCCTCCCCAAATACTCCCCAATCTGCTTCTCCATACATGCCGCCACATCATCCTGTTCCAGGTAAACTTTCGTCCACTCCACGATCTTCTCCATAGCCGTCTCCACGTTCCAGCAGGGAGTCCAGCCGAAGGTTTTCCTGATTCTGGAGCAGTCCAGCTTCAGAAATCCGGCCTCATGAGGGCCTCCGTCGTACTGATTGACCCAGCGGACGGAAGTGCCGCCTGCCCGCTTCCATTTGTCGCAAAACAGGGTGGTCAGTTCGCCGGTCGTCAGGCAATCGGCATCGTTCGGTCCGACGTTATAGTTTCCGGCACACTCCGGATTCTCATACTGTGCCTGTGCGATCATCAGATAGGCCATGACCGGCTCCAGGACGTGTTCGTAGGGGCGGATGGAATGTGGATTTCTCACAATGATATCGCGGCCTGCCTGGGCCGCACGGATACAATCTGGTATGATCCGGTCAGAGGCAAAATCACCGCCTCCAATCACGTTTCCTGCCCGCACCGTTGAAATCGCCGTTTTGGAATTCTCGGACGGCTGAAAGAAAGAATTCAGGTAACTGCTGGTCACCAGTTCAGAACAGGACTTCGAGTTGGAGTAAGGATCGTACCCATTCAGAATATCGTCTTCCCGATAGCCCCATTCCCATTCCCGGTTCCAATACACCTTGTCCGTGGTCACGTTCACGAAGGAGCGCACCGAGGGACAATTCCGAACACATTCCAGCACATGGACTGTCCCCATCACATTGACCTCATAAGTGTAGACCGGATTTTTGTAGGACTCCCGCACGATCGGCTGTGCCGCCATATGAATGACAATTTCCGGCTGTGTTTCCGCAAATACTCGCTCCATATGCTGCAAGTCCCGCACATCCCCCAAAACAGAGCGCATCCTGTTTTCCACCCTGCACAAATTAAAAAGTGCGGGGGACGTGGGCGGCTCCAGGGCATACCCGGTCACATCCGCCCCGGCATCCACCAGCGCCTTGCACATCCACGCCCCTTTAAAGCCCGTATGGCCCGTTATCAGAACTTTTCTGCCTCTATAAAAAGACAATCCCTTCAACAATCTGTTCATCTTTTCTCTCCTGAAAACCTCAAATCCCTTTTGCAATCCAAATGCTGAAACCACCACTGTCTACAATTACTGTCTGTTTGCAGCTTCCGTTATCACCTTCGCCATATAATCAATCATCTCATTCGTCATTCCCGGATAAACACCCACCCAGAAAGAATCCCTCATGATCCGATCCGTATTCTCTAAAGAACCGGCAACCCGATATCCCTCTTTCTTTTCCCGCATTTCATCAAAACAGGGATGCTTGACCAGATTTCCGGCAAACAACATGCGGGTCTGGACTCCCTTTTCCTCCACGTAAGAAACAACCTGGTTCCTGTCAATTCCCGATCCGCAGGTAATCAGAAATCCAAACCAGCTAGGATCGGAATTCTCGCAGGACTCCGGCAAAATCACCCGATCTGCAATGCTCTCCAAACCATTCCTTAAACGGGCAAAATTCACTTTCCGCCGTTCCACGAAAGAAGGGAATTTCTCCAACTGGGCACAGCCAATGGCCGCCTGCAGATCCGTGGCCTTCAGGTTGTAACCAAAATGGGAGTACACATATTTGTGGTCATACCCCAACGGCAGCTCCCCATACTGCTTATCAAACCGATGGCCGCACAGATTATCATGTCCCGACGGGCACATGCAGTCACGTCCCCAATCCCGGAACGAACGAATGATCTTATTCAACAGCGGATCGTTCGTGTATACAGCCCCTCCCTCTCCCATGGTCATATGATGCGGCGGATAAAAGCTTGAGGTCCCGATGTCGCCGACTGTCCCCGTAAAATAAAGCTCTCCATCCATCGTATATTGCGATCCCAAAGCGTCACAGTTATCCTCCACCAGCCACAATCCGTGGGCATCACAGAATTGTTTCACCGCCTTCAAATCAAAAGGATTCCCTAGGGTATGGGCGATCATGACCGCCTTTGTCTTGTCCGACAATGCCCCCTCCAGTTTTGTGACATCAATATTATACTGGGGAATCGTGACATCCACAAAGACAGGCACCGCCCCGTACTGAATCATCGGCGTAACCGTCGTGGGGAATCCGGCCGCAACCGTGATCACTTCGTCTCCACGGCGCACCCTCCGATCTCCAAGGAGCGGCGAAGTCAGCGCCATAAAAGCACATAAGTTTGCCGAAGAGCCTGAATTCACCAAGGCGCAGTACCGGACGCCCAGATATTTTGCAAAACCCTTCTCGAATGCCTCCGTATATCGCCCGGATGTGAGCCAAAATTCCAGAGCGCTATCCACCAGGTTCACCATTTCCCGGCTGTCATAAACCCTCGACGCATACGGAATCCGATCACCCTCTGCAAAAGGCTTTTTGTTGTTATGAAACTTCTCTGCATATTCCTTAACTGATGATAAAATTACTTCCCTCGCCGTCTGCTCAGACATATGTTCAAACATGTTTCTACCCCTTCCTTTTCTCAAAAAACTAATGTTCCCTGTTATTTTCACCATTTTTTCCAGGGAGCATTTCCTGAATTCCAAAGCTCTTCCAGTTTATTTTTCTCCTTCTGGCTGTCCATACACTGCCAAAAGCCATCATATTTATAGGCCATCAACTGTCCCATATCCGCCAGACGGATCAGCGGCTCCCTCTCAAATATTGTCTCGTCGCCATCAATCAAATTAAAAACTTCCGGCTCCAGCACCATGTATCCTGCGTTGATCTTGCCCCCGTCATCCCTTGATTTCTCCCTGAAATCCATAATGCCGTCCTGGTCGTCGATATCCAGTACGCCAAAACGGGGCTCTGCGTTTACCGCTGTCAGTGTCGCCAGCTTCTTATGCTTCCTGTGATAGGCAAGCAAATCCTGAATATCCAAATCCGACACGCCGTCGCCGTAAGTCATCATAAAAGTCTCGTCTCCGACATATTTCTGGATTCTTTTGATCCTGCCTCCCGTCATTGTGTGCAGGCCGGTATCGATCAATGTCACCTTCCAGGGCTCGGCTATATTGCTGTGCACCTCCATCCGTCCCCCCTGGGAAAAGTCAAAGGTAACGTCGCTGTTGTGCAGATAATAATCCGAAAACCATTCCTTGATCATATACTGCTTGTAACCACAGCAGATAATAAATTCATAAAAGCCGTAATAAGAATACTCTTTCATAATATGCCACAAAATCGGCTTTTCCCCGATCTCAATCATGGGCTTCGGCCGCAAATGGCTCTCTTCGCTGATCCTCGTGCCAAAACCTCCTGCAAGAATGACTACTTTCATGTTTCAAACGCCCCCTTTTCTTAACCGTCATAACCAAAGTATTCTAGTTCTGCCCAGTAACTCCTACCTATCACCGAACCATTCCATACCCGTTCATCTTATCAAATCCGACTGCGTCCACAAGTTCCCCCGTAAAAATATTATAGATTACCACATTGACGCCATCCTGCACTTTTTGGTGCTCCGACAGCCCAATATTAATGGCATATACCGCTTTTTCCTCGTTCCCGTTCCGAACTCCCTTTACTGCGAAATCAACACCTTCAATCTCCTGATGCCACAGACACTCTTCTCCTGTATTGTCCGTATATAACAACGAATCCTGCCACTTTACCAATATATATTGATCTACGGCAATTTCCTGCGCTGCCTCATCTGTTTTCCCACCCGAGATTGTCTGCCAAACATTTAAATCTGTAGTTGTTACAATTACAACACAATCTTCTGTTGGTATATTTTCCAAATACTCTTTCATCGACGTATATTTCTGTATTTCCTTTCCCTGAAGACTCTCTCTGTAATACTTCAGATTCATCTCCCAGGTGAAATAATCCGCTTCCCCACGTCGATCTGGCAGTTCATAATTTTCCATTAAATATCGCCCAAAGTATTCAGTAAATTTTCGATTCCCTAAATAATTCAAATGGGCGATATCTGCAAAATCCGTACTGGGATTCAAACCAATCTCCCCAATCTGTGTATTATGGTTGATAAAAGGAACTCCGTATTCTGCCGCAATCTCCATTGCTCGCAAATATTTTCCCTGCTCATAATCGCTGATTCCGCTATAAGGAGATACCACCACCAAAATCGGAATCTCTGATGTCTGTGCCAATTCTATAACCCGGCGATAATAACTTTCGCTCTTTTCAGACAATTCTACAGGAAGCTCTACATGGGAAACATCCGGCATGGTTTGTTCACTCACGACCATATTATTCCCGAAACCTTTCCAATATTTGAAAAGCCCTTCCTTCCCCAAATAAGGAAGAATATCCTCTTCCGATATCTCTATATATCTTCCATGATACTGCAACGGTCCAATTAAAAACTCATAAAAACTCTCTGCTGGCATACTTGCCTTTATCGCCTCTATTTTATCCTTTGACCAATGCATTCCATAAGTATTTTTTATAGCTGGACTGGAATCCAAATATTCCATATCAAAGGCAGTTCCATAAGCCTCCAAGACAATTAACTGCGGCTTCTGGCTCTTCAATGCTTCTTTTAGATAATAATAAGTATTCCACAGCGGTTGTGCACTTCCACACAAATCAAAAGCAGCAATCCCGTACTCCTCATACAACACTGCCGGATTAATATCTTCAAACGCATGGCTGCTTCCCAGCACAAGGACGTCTACCGTATTCTCCGGCAATTCGTAAAATGTTTTTAAGCTATATATCCCATCCGAATATTTAAATTTAAAGATATCATTTATTTTAACCAATACGATAATCAACAGAATCAAAAAAGCACATATTGGGGCTACCTTTTTCGCTGTTTCCTTATATTTTTCACTTTTCATTTTCCTGAAATCTCCCCAAAAGACACTCTCTGTATTTGTTATCAAAATTGAAAGTAAATAAACTGTTGCGGGTCAAAGGCCGCACCATATGCCCCATAAATAAGAATGACACATATCCCGGCAATAACCACGCCCCAATGAAACCAAAAACATTGTTTCGCCAAAAAATCAACCACTCCCTCGCCTGTACGATATTGATGGAGCTCAATTACAAACATAAACAACAAGGATACGGCCAAAATATGGATTTCAGGAATATCAAGACCTAAGGTATAAATCGTTCCGTTAAATAAAGACCATACATCTGGTTCCGTAAACATTCGAGTAATATATTGCATTGCATCATAAACAGTATCAGCCCGAAAAAAGATCCAAGCCAGATCCACCAACATAAAGGTAACCAGCATTTGTCCCAATCGATAACTAAAGCATTCTGTCTTTGTGTGAAAGATTCGATTCAGCTTTTGTTTAAGAGGATAGAGTTCTTCTCCTATAATTTGATAAAGCCCATGCACCCCCCCCACAGAACAAATGTTCTATTCGCACCATGCCATAATCCACTGACCAAAAATACAATCATTGTATTTACATGTTTTCGTAATCTGCCATGCCGGTTCCCTCCCAGAGGAATATACAGATAATCCCGAAACCATGCACTGAGTGAAATATGCCATCTTCTCCAAAACTCCCGAATAGACAATGAAAAATAAGGGACCTTAAAATTCTCTGTCATCTCAAAGCCAAGCACCTTTGCTGCTCCCAAAGCTATAACAGAATAACTTGCAAAATCGCAGTACACCTGAATTGCAAATGAAACCGCCCCTACAATAAGCGCGAAAGAATGATATAAATAATATTGGTCAAATACTGTGTTTACCATTATAGCAATACGGTCTGCAATCACCATCTTTAAGAATAATCCCCAAAGCATCCATTCCAAACCTTTCACGACGTTCCCGCTGTCAAAATGTCTTCTCTCCGGCACCTCACTAACCTGCCTTAAAAGACTAGTTGACCGCTCAATGGGACCGGCAACAAGCTGCGGAAAAAAAGGAACAAATAGTGCATATCTGAAAATATTTTTTTCAGCCTTTATATCTCCACGATAAACATCCACCGTATAACCAAGCGCCTGAAACGTATAAAAAGATATTCCAACTGGAAGAATAATGTCAAATGGTCTGGTAACGGCCGACATTCCAACCACGCGCAAAAATATATTCAAATGATCCAGTAAGAAATCAAAATATTTAAAAAACATTAATATTCCAATATTGGCAATAAAGCTTATCGCCACGACTGCCTTTTTCCACTTGGTTTTATTCTTAATAGCCTCCAGCTTTTCAAGCTTATCAATTCCAATACCGCTAAAAAATGTAATACTTGTCGAAATCGCCATCAAAATCGCATACCGTGGACTCCAGCTCATATAAAAATAATAGCTGGAAACTAAAAGCCATATCCAGCAAATACGCCTCGGTAACAAATAATATACCATCACCACAACCGGAAAAAACACCAAGAAGTTAAGAGAATTAAACAACATTTTCGGTTCCTCTTTCGTTCTGTTTTACTACGACACTCTAATTTTTCTCACGCCATACAAAAACACAGCCAAAAATATACCGGCTAATATTATCATAAGTCCCATATACAATACTGCCGCTCCAAACATACCATATTCACCCACAACAAAATTAGAACATAGATAAGCTATCGCAGCAATCACAGCATACCCCCACATCAGAAACCTTTGCTGGCGGATCACCGTATTCATCGTATTCAGAAAACCAACCAGTCCCAGAAAGCCTCCGCCTAGGAGCAAAATTAACAATTCTATTTTAAAAGCTGTCAAATCTGTATTATATAACCAGGAGAGCACCGGAATTCCCAAGAAATAAGCACCAACCATGCAAACTGCTGTAATGGCCACAATAATTCCAATCTGCCGCATCACCACCATCATAAATTCTCGTATTTTCTTCTCGTTCCATAAAATAGAAATTTTATGTATAATGGGATTAAATATAAATCCGTTTAACAATTCAATTACAAAAACCGGCATTGCAATAAATCCATAGCAAGCCTGCATTTCATCTGAAAGCATTGAGTCAATCGCATATTTAGGTGCATTTCCAATATAGAACGAGAGAAAAGAACCGATAAATAGAGGAAAACACAATCTAAAGAGCAACGCAAGATTTTCCACTTTAACAATTTCGTTTTCTTCCTGAAATCCTTTTATCATCCACCTATTAAAAATTAAAAATACAATAAAAGACAAAATTGTCGCTACAATCAGAGAATATAATAAACTGTGCAATAATACAACTCCTATACCAAAGGCGACAATTGTGATACCCAAACGAAAAGTCAATTCCTTTCCTGCCATATCCAAACGATTATTCTGCTGATAAAAGCCATGATAAACATCTTCTATCGCATCTATCGCTTTCAACAGGCACATCCAGACAATTGTCATACTTTTTTCTAAGGTATATGCGTTTTTTTTCTGTACAATCAGTACATACCCTACAGAGAAAAAAAGCATTGCTGCGGTTGTCAGAAAGCGTGACCTCTTATATTCTGCAAAAATAAACTGAGCTTTCAGGTCCGACACCTGAAAATAACGCATCCCATACTTTCCCAAAGAAAGGAACAAATTTGCATTGGCAAACGCAATAGTAAAAATCCCAGCATCCTTAAGCCCCAGCGTCCTGGTCAGAACCATAAGCATAATCACTGACTGAAACGCCATCAGCATACTTCCCGCCATATTCCAAATATAACTGGAACGCTCTATGTTTTTGGACTCCAGAAAAAAAGACTTTATTTTCATCTCTGCTAAAAATCCCTCTTCATCATTTCTCTTCTTCAAAATTTATTCTTTCTTTTTCTATCACAAGAGGTTTATCCGTCACTTTTCTCAAAATTATACCAATATATTCACCTAACATTCCAATACAAAACAATTGAACCGATGCACAGAAAAACAATCCAATTACCAACGGCGCCATGCCAGCCGAAAACGTATCCCAATATAAAAGCTTATAAACCAAATATACTCCACCACAAAGCAGACTTAAAAAGCCCGTAACTAACCCTAAAACCGTCATAATCCTAAGCGGTTTAACTGATGTATTACACAAAGAGGTAATTGCGAACGAAAAATAACTCCATGTTGTATAGCTGGATTTTCCATGTTGTCTCTGTCTTTGGCTGTAAGGAAGCAACTTCATCTTAAAATGATGTTCTGAAAGTAAATGCCGAACTTCTACAAAAGGATCTTGACTTTTTGTAATCATAAGAATATCTGCAATTTTTCTGTCATAAATTCCAAAACCTGTCACTTGGTCGATTTGAGGGTGATCGGAGAAAGCATTAATTATCTTATAATAAACTTTCCGCAAAAAGTACTTAAATCTGTTCTCTTTACTTTTTGTTTTTTGACCTAATACTACACTGTAGCCTTCTTCCCAGTATTTTAAAAACTCTGGGATCATTTCCGGAGGTTCCTGAAAATCACACGGAAGAGAAATAAACGCATCACCAGTCATGCTTCCCATACAATTTGTTGAAGAACGTTCCGGGCCAAAATTGGATTGATTAAGAATCACCTTTACATGCTTATCCTGCTGTGCGATTTTCCTCAGTATCTGTTCTGAAGTATCTGTTGAAGCATTATCCTCAAAAATAATCTCATAATCATATTGAGAAAAATTCCGCATTTGCTCTGTTAAGGTTCCATACATCAATTCGATGTTTTCTTCTTCATTATAACAGGGTACACCTATACTGATTTTCTTCATTTCCATCACTGCACTCCCATTTCACCTAAACTATCCACAAACCGCATGCAGCCACTCCCGTCAACCAGCCTTTGCATTTTTGTAGAGACATTCTGACGAATTTTTAGGCTTTCTCTAAATTTTTCTACATAAATTTTTATCATTTGCAGACACCCCTGCCTGTTGCTCCGAATGTCTCCCGCCCAAGGTATCACTCCCAGCCGCGACATTTCCCTTGCCACGCCAAGCTGATTGTCAGCCAGTGTATAAATGATAGACGGAATGCCACTTGCACACAGTTCATATGTCGTCGTACCGCCTGCAGTAATTGCTATATCACACTGGTCCATCTGCCCGGCCATATCCTTTACGCCATACAATAAAATAACATTCGGAAAATCTTTCCAACGCTCTTCCAGCTTTCTCTTATTCTTATTATAACAGCCCAGGATCACGTGATAAACCATGGTGTCAAACCATAATTCCTCCGCAAAGCTTTCCAAAATGCCACCTATTACATCATAAGGATCTGTCCCGCCAGAAGTAATCAGTATCTCTGAAACAGACTCTTTTATTTTTCTGTTACTATATGAAAACTCTGTCCGCAATGGCACATACTCACACCCTAATATAAATTTGGTATCAAGTCCGGCTTTCCGATACCGTTCTTCATAGCCCAGAGCTTTCGCATAAACATTAGAGTTTACCAGCATGTCAACAGGATAGATAAACTGATTTAAATCATCTATATAAACAACTTTTGTATGTCGGCCAATCTCCTTCAAATAAAATTCTGTTACAAAATAAGAGTCAATCAAAAGAACAGAAATCGTTTCATCCTTTATCACCTTAATCAGGGAAGATATTTCCGTTTCCATATCATTCCATACCGAGTCTAGACAAATGGCAGAGAAACCATGCTGCTCAACCATGCTGCGGGGACAATCATCAGCTATAATAAAGATTACTTCTTCGCCACGCCGGCGACATTCCTCTGCAATAGAAAGACACCTCATAACATGGCCTGTCCCAATCTTCTCATTGGCGTCTGCACGAATAAACCGTTTATTCCGCATGACTTCCCCTAGCTCTGTTTCCAGTCTTTTTGCAACAAAGAAAGGATATAAGAACCCCACCACTTACCATCATAAAAATACTGTTCTCTCAAAAAGCCATCTTTTTGAAAGCCCAACCTGCAGTATAAATCATACTTTTTCAAATCAAATTCATAAATCTCTGTCCAAATTTTATTTAAGGACAACTCTGAAAATCCATAGTCAAATAAAATTCTGCAGCTTTCTTCTGCAATTCCTTTATTATCAATATATTCTTCATTCCATCCAATGTATAAAGAAAGATCTGCATAGCGATGCACCCAGTTGATATAACACAAGCCACAACATCCCAAAAGTTCATCCGTCTCAAGATTACGAATAGAAAACATAATAGTGCCGGGATCCCCTAAAACCTTTGTCTCATACCATTTTTCCTGCATATCTCGACTGATTTCCCGATATTCTCTAAAAAATTTCCTATAATCTGTTCTGTTTCTCCATAAACGTAATTGCTCCAAATCCTCTCTTTCAATGGATGTTAAATATATTTTATCTCCCCTCAACATCTTTCAGATCCTCCCATCGCAAATAGTAATCTGCGCTAATATCCGTGTTCAATTCTCTTCCCAAAACCTTGCTGATTTCATATGGTGCTATTCCGTCTTTCATAATCGGCCTTAAAGGAAATAGATCCTCTTTTGTCAGTACATGGCCAGCCGGCAAGTCTCTCGTAGCATACAAAGAACGCTGCTGCACCACACGGGAATCGGTTTCATTTTTCTCTACCTTTTTAATACCGTCTCCCAATGCATGATATAAATCCATAGAGGCGTCCACCATCTGTCTCCAAGTTTTTGGATTCATGGCAAATTTATGGTCCGGTCCAACTCTGTTATTATCATCTGTAAAATGCTTTTCAATCACACGGGCTCCCAGAGCGATTGCACCTAAAACCGTTGTATGTCCTGGCGTGTGATCCGACAAACCCAAAATACAATTGGAGAATCTCTCTTTATACGTATTCAGCACATTTAAGTTAATGCATTTGTAATTCTCCCTGTCAACTGTATAGTTCGTATTACACTGCATCAAAACAATCTCTTTCGTATAATTTTCCAAAACCTGAACCGCACTTGTCACTTCCGCCATATCCGAAGCGCCTGTGGCCAATAAAATCGGTTTTCCCTTTTCTGCCATATATTCAATAATTGCATGCCACGTTATGTCTCCTGAACCAATTTTATAAGCATTAACATATGGATCAACCGCATCAATCGAATCAAAATCATAAGGACTGGTCATATACTCAATCCCCACCTCATCGCATTTTTCTTTTAATGCTTTTGTCCACTCCACTGAAATCGAAGCGTCCTCGTACACTTCAAAAACCGATTTATCCCAAGAAGCCTGATGGCTTTGACGCGGCATAGAATCAAAACCTTGTTTGCTTACAATCTTTCTGGCAGTAAAATTTTGGAATTTTGCCACATCGGCTCCCGCCTCTTTTGCCAATTCTATCAATCGAAAAGCTCTCTCTAAGCTGCCATCATGATTTGCAGCAATGTCTGCAATAAAGAACGGGCGCCCCTCCCCTGTAATATCTAAATGGCCTATTTTCATTATATATTCCTCCACGTATCGTAGATACTTTTAAACCGCATAATACTCTCCATTGGCGTACTGATATCCATTCCTAATTCATTACGCAGTTTTCCATTATCCATTCCCATATTTTTAGAGCGCCTTGCTTTGAATTCCATGATTTCGCTGACCGTCGCATGGATCACCCCTGATTGAATCCCAAAAACTTCTTTCACAGCCATTCCAAAATCATATTTTGATATTTTCCCGGTTCCGCATGCATGATATAAACCGCTCACATTTTTTTCAATACATGCATCAATAATTTCTGTCAATTCATTCACCAAAATCGGAGAAAAGAAAATATCCGTAAACATATTCAATTCTTCCCCTCTCCGAAGGGATTCAACAATCCATTCTCCAAAACTACATTTGTTTTGAATATTTCTCCCATAAATATTGGTTCTTAATATCAGAGAATTTTTACATTCCTGGACATATTTCTCTCCCAGTAACTTGGTTTCGCCATAATAATTAACCGGCTCCGGTAAATCCGTTTCCTGATACAAGCCATCCTTTTCCCCATCAAAAACTGCATCTGTCGAAATATAAATCAATTTTATCCCGTTTTCTCCACACACCTTCGCAATCTCCTGCGTCAAATGTGTATTCAATTCATATGCAAATTTTCGATCCATTTCACAGCGGTCGACGTTTACTGCGGCAGCCGTATGCACGACAACATCTGGTTCTGCCTTTTTTATGCTCTCTCTGAGCTTTGAAAAATCCAAAAGATCAAAATACTCGATTGGATAATCCTGCTCCGGAATCGGCACAATGTCTGCCCCATAAAGATCATATTTTCCTTTTAATCCCAGAGCAATATTATATCCCAACATACCGCATACGCCCGTAATATAAATCTTTTGCATATCATATCCCCCCAATAAGCTTCCATCAATGGTGTTCCTCTAATCCTTTTAATTCTTCCCTGATTTTCTCCACCGACAGCCACTGCTTATTGGTCCCGGAATTATACTCAAAACCGTCCGCAACCTTTTTGCCGTCTCCCACCTTGCGTTCGTCAAACTTCCACCAGTCAAAATGAGGATAGATGATGTAATGCTTGTCATACTCGTAAGTCAGATAGCTGTCGTCCTTCGTCACCATGACCTCGTGCAGCTTCTCGCCCTCACGGATACCAATTTCCTTGATTCCCCCCTCCGGCAGCATGGCCTTCGCCAGATCCGTAATGTAGAACGAGGGGATTTTGGAGATGTAGGTCTCCCCTCCGTTCGATTCCTCCAGTGCCTTGAAGACCAGCTCCACGCCCTGCTTCAAGGTGATCCAGAACCTGGTCATGCGGCTGTCTGTAATCGGAAGCTCCTTCGCCCCGTGCTGAACCAAATCCGCAAACACCGGAATGACTGACCCACGGCTTCCTGCCACATTACCATAGCGAACCACCGAGAACTTTGTCCCGCTGACCTTGCTGTATGCATTGGCCGAAATAAACAGCTTATCCGACACCAGCTTTGTTCCACCATACAAATTAATCGGGTTGACGGCTTTGTCTGTGGAAAGAGCGACCACCTTCTTGACTCCCCTGTCAATGGCGGCATCAATCACATTCTGTGCACCATGAATATTGGTCTTGATCGCCTCAAAGGGATTGTACTCGCAGGTGGGGACCTGTTTCATGGCGGCCGCATGAATCACATAATCCACCTGATCAAAAGCCCGCATCAGCCTGTCCTTGTCCCTGACATCCCCAATAAAGAAGCGAACTTTCGACAAATCCAATTTGTCCTGATATTTGGTTTTCATCAAATGCTGTTTAAACTCATCCCTAGAATAAATGATTACCCTATGGGGATCATAACGCTCCAAAAGCATTTCCAAAAACTTGTGTCCAAAGCTGCCCGTTCCGCCTGTGACTAAAATTGTTTTTCCGTTTAACATATTCTTTTCCTCTTTCTGTGTTTTTGAATAATTTCAAGTTTATTATATACTCTCTGCCAAGATTTCTCTATCAACGCTGTCCCTGATGCTTTCATAGTAACTGTAGAGCTCCCTGATGGCCTGATCAATCTCCGTGATTCGCAAATTCGGTATCTCTGCCCGCAGACGTTCATTGGACGCCGAATAATCCAGATTTCGCTCTTCACTGAGCAAATGAACCGGCAATTCCTTTCCGCTTCTCTTTAGAACCTTCCCGGCCAGCTCCGTGAGAAGATATTCTTTCCCGTTGCATACGTTATAATCATGATGCCGAGGCTCATTTTCCAGGAACCATCTCACAATATCTGCCAAATCCTCAATATAAAGAAAGTCAAAATAACACTCTTTGCGCACTGTGAGCGGCAGATCATAAATTGCCTTACAACATAGATTAGAAAGGAACTTGATATAAAACAGCTCGTACTTCCCAAAAATTCCGAACAGCCTCAGATTATAAATATTATCTGAATTCCGGGCGATCTCATTCATCGTATATTTTGCCAACCCGTAGTCCGTCTCCGGTATATGCTTCCCGATTTCCTCTTCTTTTGCCATGCGGATATGGAACCGCTTGTCATATTCCGCCCCGCTGCCAAAATAGAGGATTTTCTCCACAATCCCGCTGTTTTTGGTAAGATTCAAAAACATGCGCAGATCATTGGCCAGCTCGTGCTCCCCGCCGTTCACCATCGGCACGTGCACGGCGGCGTGAATCACACCGTCAATCTGATTCTGCCGTATATAGTCACAGACCGCCGTCTCATCAAGAAGCTCCAATTCTTTGTGGGACGGGGCATGGATTTCATACTCCCCGTTCAAAGCCTCCGTCAGATTTCGGCCGATAAATCCGCTCCCGCCCGTCAGCAAAATACGCTTCATCCCTTCACTCCCCCCAGTCAGGCATATTTTCCGCCTGTTCTTTTTCGTCCACAAATGGATACAGATTTTCTAATTTGCTTGAAGTAAAGGTCCCGTCCGCATTTGCCACAGTAAGCGATTTCGGAATCTCGTCAAAATAGATGGAAGAAATCACCTCACATAAACAGGGGGCGTCATCCGCCATGCACTCTTCCAGCACCGTTTCCACCTGCGCATCGTTCTCAATCCGAAAATAATTCAGATGGAACATGCGGGCAATGTCCTTCATATCCGGAAGGATCAGGCCGCTCTCTTCATTGCATCCCGCAAAATTTGACTTGAAATTATTTCTCTGCATCGTGTAGATCGACGCATAGCCCTCATTGGAGAGGACAAACAATTTAAGAGGAAGCTTATAGGTGGAGATCAGCTGCAGTTCCTGCAGATTGTGCTGGAGACTCCCGTCCCCCTCCAATACCAGCGTCCTCCGCTTTCCGCTGGCCACACAGCAGGCAATCGCACTGGGGACGCACCATCCCATGGAGCCAAGGCCCATGGAGGTGACAAACCGTTGCCCCCGCTTTAACCGGTACGCCATGTGGGAAATCCCGCAGGTGCGGCCGGATGATGAGCCCACAAATACGTCCGTCGCCTTCGAGAACTCCGACAGTTTTTCCGCAAGGAAGAAGCCGTCCGTCTTCCCCTCGTTGTCATAGGGCTGGCGTTCCCGATTTAAGGGATATTTCTCCTTCATCCTGTTACAGTAGGCCAACCATTCACTTCTATCTTTTGGATGATATCTTTTTTTATCTTCCAAAAGCTTGTCCAAAAAAGCGGCAGCATCCACCCGCAATTTCAAAACAAAATCCATGCTCAGCTTATCCATCTCGCCCTGCTCTATATCCACAATCACTTTCTTTGCATTTGGTGCAAAATGCGGCTCGTCAAAAGCCGTGATGGCAGGATTCAAGCGGGTTCCCACGATCAACAGGAAATCCGCATTCTGCAAAACGTAATTGGAGTAACGGGTCGTGGGAACGCCCGGACTCCCCATGTACAAGGCTTCCTCATCGCCGAATACCCCTTTTGCCCGCCATGTACTTAAAATAGGAATCTGGAATTCCTCCACTAATTCCCGGATCTCCTCTTTCCTGTTCGCCGCAACCACCCCGTGCCCAATCAAAACTGCCGGACGCTTCGCTTCGTTTAACAGACGATACACTTCCTCCAGTTTTGCCTCTTCGATATCAGATACATCCTGATACCCTTCTTCGGACGGCTCAAAAGCACGCAGATCCTCCGTCTCCACCTGTGCCCCCTGAACGTCCAGAGGTACGTCGATCCAGACGGGCCCTTTCCTTCCGTGGGTCGCCAGATAAACCGCCTTTTCCAGGTGATAGCGGATATCCTTTTTATTTAGCACAATCTCCGCATACTTGGTGATCGCCTTCACCACCGGTATGATGGCGATCTCCTGGGCTCCATAAATCCGCAATCCCTTTAACTGCCCCATCTGCTCCGTCTTGCACTGTCCGGAAATATAAAGGGCCGGCGAACCATCCACCCACGCCCCGGCACAGCCAGTCACAGCGTTCGTAGCTCCTGGCCCCGTCGTCACCATACAGGCCCCCAGATGCCCCGTATACTGGGCGTAACTGTCCGCACAGATCCCGCTGGCCTGCTCGTTCAGATTAAAAACCAGGTTCAATCCCTCCTGGCGCTTCACGCTGTCAAGCAAATGCATCATTCCGCCGCCGGAGAGCAAAAATAAATCATGAATTCCCTGATCAACTAAAAATTGTGATATATAATCGGATACTTTTATTTTCATCCTATATCCCCTCGCTTTTGTTCATTGCCAGCAAAATTTGCTATGTTATGATTATACATAAAAAAATAAATCTCTACAACCGTTTCTTTTTCCCTTTTAAATCAAGAATTATAAAAGAATACTGTATTATCTCTAACCTTTACAGGAATAATAGTCAAAATATTTAAACCAATATTTTCCTAAAAATATTATTCAAGTATTTTCTCTCTTCTTGCAAAAATCAGTATTCCCATTAGACTCAACAAACTTATTCCCATTCCTATATAAAACATGGTAGGTACATATTCAAATCGAACTACATGATTTCCCTCCGGAACTTCGATTCCCTGTATCAAACCATTAACCATATAAATATCAACTCTCTCATCATCCACATAAGCTCTCCATTCTGGAAAATAGTTTTGTGAAAAATTAATAAATGTTTTTTCTGAACACGAAACATTGGCCGTTACACTATTCGCTTTCTGCACTATATTATCGACAGTCACATTCTCTATACTATTTTCGAATTCCGTTTCAATGTCTTTGCTATAGCTTATTTCGTCCAAGTCAAGACCCAAGGGCGCCACATAAAGCTGGCTTTCATCAACAATTTTTTTCACACTTTTTGGCGCATATAAAATCTCATTCACATTCTTGTTCTCATATATTTTCATTTTTTCATCTTCATAGTATAAACTATATACCCCCTCTATCTTGTCTGCATCATATTCTGAAATGGTAAAACTTTGTAAATTAATCTTTTCATTATCTGTGAGCCACATTCTAAAGAATCCATCCACATCCGCTTCCATCTCACCACTAAATATTGTAGCTTTATACTCTGCCAGACCAGGCCGAAGCGTAATAGAAAAATCTTGATCTACATTATCATATGAAAGCTCGTACAAATCGCCAGTAAACATCAATTCTCTATCAGTCTCCACATAAAATTTAATTTCATAATATGTTTCAGGTTTTATCGTAAGGGGCACTATCAACATCTCGTCTAAATCCCCCACAGAAATTTCTTCTTTTACAGAATATAATTCTTTCTTCATATGTCCCTTTTCGTAAATATATCCATTGTCCGATATGATCCCTTCCTGATCAATGATATATTTTACACCTAACATCGATAACAAATCGTTTTGACATAAAAGGTTACGCTTTATCTGCAAAAAACCTATATATAAGCCCGAGAAATTATACGTAGGGTTCACCAACGAAGCAGAAATCATTAATTTACACAATTGCGGGTTATTGATACTTCTATAACAATTAATTGCACTAATTCCTAGTGATACATTTCTGTTACATTTAAATATATTTTCATAGCCAGCATCAATATACGGAGATGCAAGCAACGCTTTATATCCTTTTGCATTAGTCGTCAGCTCATCCTCCATTTCTTTTTGATACCTATCTATCGTCAAATCTGTTCTGCCTGCCATCCTCCAGAGCGGATATATTTCATACAAGTTTGTCAAAAACATAACTGTAAGAATACCATATTGAATAAATTTTTTTCTTTCCCGATCCAAATCCATAATTTTTATACAAATTGCAATAATCCCTAAGATAATTATTGTCCCATAATAAATATCAAAAATTTTTTCGTAGCTATAATAAGTTTCCCCCGTTCCATTTAGCAACAACAAACTAGACATATGAGCTACCATCAAAATAACACTTAAAACCAATAAATGAATAACCAATTTTAACAATTTATCTTTTCTTTGTTCTTCCATTATTTTGGTCAAAGATACTGCAAAAAGAACATAGGCGAAGAAAATAAATATAAAGAGAATACGGCTCGGAACACGAAATGAATTTAAAAGTGGAATTCTATATATAATTCTAGCCAGCCATTCAATATGCCCACTACAGGCATAAAGCATCGTTACCAACATAACACAGGCAGCTCCAAAAGCTTTTCTGCTCTTCATATAATATCGAATTCCGTACAATAAAACTACTATTACAAACAAACCTAAAAAAATTTCAATATCTGCTCCCGATGTCCCCCAATCCGGATTCCAAGGTTGCCCATCAAACAGCGCCGGAAACAACATCATAATAATCCGAAACGGATGCAAGGAAAGGGAACGAAATACCTCAAAGGAAGTCTTTCCAGCCCCAGCCGACACATAGAATTGTGATAATTGTATAAAAGGCAGTAACTGAACCATAATAAGAGCAAAATAACTTATTCCCCAGATAATTGCATCTCTAAACCATATTTTTAGGGATATCTTTTTTCTAATCCCACCTGCTATTAAGTAAAATCCAACTGTTAAATCCGTATATACCACATATTGCGGAAATCCCACAAAAAATTGTAACGCCATAAAAATAGAAGAATATAATAAATATCTTTTTTTCTGAACCTGCAAATATTTCTCAATAAAATACAATATAATAGGTAAATATATAGCACATGCAACTAACATCGTATGCTCTTTTCTACCACCACCCAAGTGTACAGAAAATAAATAAATTATACTTGTGAAAACAGCTACAAATCTTTTACACTGAATTATCTGTAAATACTTATAAGTAAATGTTGCACCCATTGCCAAATGAAGCGCATAAAATATAAGCCAAAACCACGCTCCTGAGAAAAGCAATGAAATGTATTTAAAAGGATAAAATGTTGCCGTCGTTATATCTGCTACCACAGGCATACCATTGCCTGCCAAATTATTCCACAATGGAAATTCTCCTTGCAATATTTCATTTTTCAGAAAATCACAATCAGATAACAAAGTAATCCCATCCCCTTCAAATGGAACAAGATTGTTTAAAGGATACTCTATATAAGAAAGCAGTACTACTAAAAAATATCCAACAAACAGAATAAATGTAAAATATTTTGCATTATAAACCACCTGGGCATAAGCCATTACATTTCTTCCCATTTTTTTTAGATATTCCCCAAAAACTTTCATGATTCGACTCCCTTTTACACAATATTATTTTATGTTTCATGCGCTCTCTTTTCAACAACTCAATAATGCTCCAAACACATCTACATATTCTTTTCCAACATCTTTCCATGTTCGTTCATTTAGAAGATCAAATAACTCCTGCTGTTTCTCTCTCAATTCTTCAACATGATCTAACGCATAGATTAATTTATTTTCCAAATCTGTTTCACTATATGCATCAAATATCCAATTCTTTGCCTTGTCTATATATGAATACTGTTTCAAAACGTCCATCACCTGTGGAATATCGCTCATCACAGATGGAGTCCCTACCGACATTCCCTCTCCAAATGTAAAGGGGAATCCCCCTTCATATAAAGTCGGCGTAACCACCAATTGAGCACACATATATAAAGCTGCTAATTGCTGATTTGTTACATTCTTGAAAAACAAAACATCGAATTGCAGTCTCTTTTTTTCAATATATTTCCACAAATCCGGCTTCGTCATAACATCACAAGTCAATACCAGCTTCACAGGTATATGTCTTTCCCGCAGCAAACGTTCATAAACTCGAACTAACATCCATATATTCTTATGCTCTCTAATCTGAGATGGATAAAAAATATATTTCATATCACCAAAAGAAAAACCGTCCACATAATTCCCCATATTGATATTTTTTGCTACAAGACTCGAGAGCACCCGTTCCGTGGCAAAATACTTATTAATATCATAATTAAATATCCCCAACTTAAAGTGATCTTTAATATTCAAATATTGAAGCATGTCGTTCATTGCGTGGGGAATCACTTTAATATTTTCTTCCTTCTTTCCTAATTTTTTTATCAAAAGGCTATCTGCAATATATTCTGAATATGTGATGAAATAATCTCCCTCTTCCAGAGTTTTTCTCGTTTTAGCTGTACTGAAAGCAGCCCTCCCCGAAGAAAAGCCTTCTGCAAATTCAATTGTCACCAAATCCGGTGCACATAATATTTTTTTACCTTCAATCTGATTAAATTCCGGCCAAAACGCAGTTGGTGAATACCATATATCCATTTTTTCTTTCATTACCGAAATTTTCCGCAAAATTTCCCGCATGGAATCCTGTCGAATATATTCGATAAGTTTTAACGCTTCTGATTCATATATCTTTTTCAATATCTGATAAAATTCCCGGAATTTCTTTAATATTCCTCTCGGTTTTTTCTCTTTTAGTTTTTCAGCAAAATTCCGAAAACCTTTTCTCAATAATAAATATAAACTCAGCAAAACCCCAAATAACAATCCCAATATGAGACCTACTGTTCCTAAAATAAATGTGCATAATAAGCTCAATATGCCAAAGATACTTAAACAAATCACACTTTTTTCCGTAACAACAAAAGGAAGCATTTTGGAAACAATCCGGCGTATAAACTTCTCGAATCGACTTGAAGTCCTTTTTTTCCTCTCTCTGTTCTTCCATAATTCAAAAAAATCCAACAACACCGGATTCTTTTTTGTTGAAATAATAGCTACGCTATCCTCATTCAAATTTTGTTCTTTTAGTACCTCTTTTACAGCGCCAAGACAATACTTCGGACAGGCAATTGTAACATTATGTCCATTTTCCAACAAAGCTCTTATCAAGATACTACTATATCGTCCCAACCCTTCTTGCTTCAATGAAAATTTTTTAACGGTAGGGGCATATGCCATATATATTCCTATCTTCAAGATACCCTCCAGCGATATTGAATATTATAAACTTAATCCTTTTTTTATCTGATCATATATTTTCTTACATAAATCCTTATTTTCAATAGAAAAATCATTTAATCTTGTATTGTTTCTGCTTTTCTCCCTCAATTCGGCATTATTTTCCTCCATATAAAACAAAGCTTTTGCCATCGCTCCGGCGTCATGATAATCAAAAAACTTCACCGTTAGATTCAATTCTTTTTGCAGTTCTCGCATTGCGGCATAATCACTGGAACAAGAGGGAATCCCAAGAAATGCAGCGTCTACAACCGCACCGTTTCCATTATCCGCAAATCCTGGATGAAAAACAAAAGAAGCCTGCTGAACTAAACAATTATATCTCTCTGTTCGTACATAGCCTAAAATTTCTATATTTTTTCTTAATTCATCTGACTGCAAAAACATTTTTTGCAAAGCATTCAGCTTTGAACTCTTCCCTTTTTCTTTCAACTTAATTTTCTCAGTGTCAACCCCTGTCACATAGCATCGAAAACTTCCTCCCTGTTTATAATAAATATCCAAAGCTTCTAAGGCAATCCTAAGATTCTTATGTTTCTGCAAATTTGTAGGCCATATAAAATATTTTTTTTTCAATGCTTTGCCTTTTTGTTTTATTATTTCAGGTTTTTCAAAAAATCGCGGCAATTGATACATTTTTTTTCGCTTTGTTCCCGCATACTGTACGGCATCTTCCAAAACCGATTTTCCTGTTGTAAAATTTGCCTCGGAACGGCGAACCAATTCAAACACTTCCCATTCCACATAATCTTTCATCATTTGCGGAACATATCTCTGTATATAATCATGAATCACTACGCCATAACGAATCCCTGGCGAAAAAATTGCCTTGGGTACTCGATCTGAGGCTAAAATCATTGCATCGCAGTCCTCAAAATAGCGCATTCTATCATTGCAAAAACAGTGCTTTCCCCAAGGTGTTTCTTCCGCATACCCTCGTATTCCATATAGTTCCTGCATCCGTTTAGAATCCGCCATTTCCCAAGAGTATTTCCGGATGTCTACGCCTATATTCCTTAAAAGTTTAAAATAATCATGATCTTCATAACACCGATCTTCCGGATAAGCAAATACCAGCTTCACAGCCTCATTCATAGCCTCAATGGCCCTATGTAAAACTATAGTCAGCCTGATAGCATAGTCTAATACACCGCCTTTGTATGCAAGCGGTAATACGATAGCCAATTTTTTATTTTTCTCTTTTATCCCGTCTTGAGATCGACAGGATTGAGATTCCTCTATTTTCTGGAATTCCTTTTCCCACTGCGCCCTACAAAAATGATAAGAAAGCGGTTCTAACAAGACTTTCTGACTTTCCCGAATCTGATCTGCTAAATGCCGGTCACCGGAAAGAATCCTCTTACACTTTTTTCTGGCTTCCCGTATTGTCTTACAGCGTCCTGGCAAATCACTTCCACCCAGACGATCCAAAAGCCCGCCAGCCATATATACCAGCGGAAGCCCACAACGAACTGCTTCAAAGGGATGATAATGGATATGTCTCTTATTTTGTGAATCATAGAACATGACACTGTGCGAGGGATACAGCTTATCGTATTCCTCCTGTGGTAAATATCCCAACACAGAACTATCCTCCGTCACCGGAAGCTGCTGCGCTCCGCCTATCGAGTGAGGAATATCTCCCATATTTTTTTTAAATTCCTTATAGATGTTTTCATAATAAGAAACCGTTTTAATCCTAGGGCAGATAAATAATAATTTCTTTTTTTCACCCGTCCAGGTATCATGAATATCCGTGTTCAGCAAGCTAATCGGTAAAAATATTGCCCGTTCTTTAAAAAAGGTACATTCAATATCCGCTAAATTATCATACCCCTGTCCAAACCAAAAACGAGTCCCCAGCTTTTCGATTTCATTAAGCAGCCATCTTCCTGCCTGCTGTTTTATGATCCCTGTATAAGATACCCCATCTTCCAGACCAAATGGGTGAAAAATGACGGTTCCTTTGTAATTTAAAACAATCGACTTCAATGGTTCAATAAAAACTCCCATAATAGCCATTTGAAAATATTCATTCATAACCCGCATGGCTTCTTCAGGGATTTTCTCTGTATAAAAATCCACCTGATTCAAAGTATCAATCGCTTCCTGCGGTATCGTCAGTTTTTTATCAGCTTCCCAATCAACCGCAATACTTACATCAAAAGGCGGAAGTTTTGGTGAATATACTTCATACCCAAGCTCCCTCAACAACTTCACTTCGCTTTTCATTAATGTATTGTGATTATATAGCCATAAAATCCTTTTTGCGCTCATATAGCCCCCGCCTCACCTGTCTACATATTTCCCAAATATTCTTTTACCACATCTTCTGGTTTTCCATCTGCCACGATTTCTCCCTGACGTATAAATATTGTTCTTGTGCAGACATTTTGAATTGTCTTCATATCATGCAGTACTAACACCAAAATTTTAGCGCTCTCCATAACATCAATCATTCGTTTTCGTGCTTTCTTCTGAAAATTAATATCTCCTGCGCTTAACACCTCGTCCACCAGCAAGATATCACCTTTCACAGAGGTTGAAATCGCAAAAGCCAGACGAACCAACATACCTGATGAATAAGAACGAATTGGATAATCAATGAACTCACCCAGTTCAGCAAAATCAATAATTTCCTGTTCTCTCATTTTTACTTCCTCAGGAGTCGCCCCCAACATCAGCCCTCTGTACATAATATTTTCTCGGCCAGTAGATTCCATTTCAAATCCAAGGGTCAATTCAAACATAGAACGTACTTCTCCCTGAATATCCATACTCCCACTTGCTATAGGATAAATCCCAGCCAGAGTTTTTAGCAGCGTACTCTTTCCTGCCCCATTAAACCCAATTACTCCCAGCCGCTCTCCCTCTCGAATCTCCAGATTGAAATTTTTCAATGCATGAACATCTTGCAACTTTTCTTTCGTGTGCTTCAAATGCAACAACGAAAAAACTTCCTGTTTCAGTGTTTTTGCATTATATACATGAGATGGGTAATATAAATTTACATCCTGCATTTTAATATAACACTCTTTAGAATCCATTTTCCACTCCGATTTACAGATAAAATATGATTGTTTTCTCGTTCTTTTTATATGAACAATAAGCGAATACTCCTAAAACTAAAATCCATATTAAAAGATACAGATAAGTAAACCCTTCCGGAAATTTCCCATATAAAAAGGGCTCTCTGACCAAATTCAACATATGAGTAATCGGATTATAACGATATACCATATACATAATCTCATTTGACCGAAACAATTCTTCCTTAAAAAATACAGGAGAAATATAATATATTGCTTGCATAATCAAAGCCATCAACTGAGGATAATCATAATATTTCGCATTGATATAAGAAACGATAATAATGATTTCCCATGCAATGGCAAAAAGTAACAATAACGTCAAAGGAAACGAAATCAGTCCATACAATAAGTTTGCCGGTTTTGTGATTAAAATCCATATAAAGAAGCCCAAAAACTCCATAAAAAAATTAAAAATAAAGACCAGAGATGATTTCAATGCATAGATTATTTTAGGATGATTAAATTGTCTAATATATTGAGAAGCCGAAATAAGACACTGGCCGCCAGAAATAATACTTGCATTCAATAAATTCCAACCGATCAGTCCGGATAGGATATATACCGCATAATCCCCTAGCGGTTGATCAAAAGCGATGCTAAATACTGTCGCCATGATCAATGTAATACCCAAGGGCTGTATCATCGCCCAAATCGATCCCAGCTTTGAACGCCTATATTTAAAACGAATATCACTTTTGGCAAGGTACAACCAAAAGTATCTCGCATAATATATTTTTTTTATCACTATCTCTACCTCTTCTACGGTTCCTTTACAATCTCTTTCATAGACTCACAAATATACTTTATATCATCTTCGGTAAGCAGCGCATGGGACGGCAGACTGATTCCCCTCGCCGAAACCTCTTCCGCCACAGGACAATTAACTGTTTCATCATAATAGGGCGGCATGATATGCATCGGATAAAATACCGGCCTCATTTCTATATTCCGCGCTTCCATCTCGGCCATGACCTGGTCCCGCTGCTTTTTCACTTTGGGCTGTAATATGACGTTGCTCATCCAATATACGGATTTACACCCGGCAGGCTCCTCCTGCAAAACCATATACTCTTCGAAGCCCTTCAAATATTTTTTATATAACTCTGCAATACGCTTTCTCTGTCCCAGATGCCAGTCGATTCTTTCCAATTGTCCCAGTCCCACGGCGGCCTGCATATTGGTCATTCGATAATTGTAGGCCACCATGTTATGCCAATAACGCTTTTCAGGGGAAACTCCCTGCGCTTTGAGCAGAACCATCTTATCATACAGTTCCTTATCATCCGTAACGATCATGCCACCCTCACCGCAGGTTATGATTTTGTTTCCAAAAAAGCTGAAGGATCCCACCTTGCCAATCGCTCCCACTCTTTTGCCTTTATACTCAGCTCCATGAGCTTCTGCCGCATCCTCCACTACCACAAGATTATGCTTTTTGGCAATTTCCACAATCGGATCCATGTCTGCAGGCAGCCCATACAGATGCACCGGCATAATCACCTTTGTCTTCTCAGTGATCTTTTCCTCGATTTTCTTCGGGTCCATATTAAACGTCCCCTTCTCGCTGTCAACAAAAACCGGCGTCCCACCGCAATACTTCACCGCATTTGCCGTCGCTATATACGTCAATGTCGGCATGATCACTTCGTCCCCCGGCCCGATCCCCAAAGCGGCCAGAATCACATGCAGCGTCACCGTGCCATTGCAGCATGCAATCGCATACTTACAGCCACAGTATTCCGCAAATTTTTTCTCAAACTCCTTGATAAATCGTCCGTTTGCGGACACCCATCCCGTATCGATGCATTCATTCAAATATTTTTTTTCATTCCCGTTAAAAACAGGAGCCGCTATTGAAATTCTATCCATCTTCTTTATCCTCTTTTCTAAATATAATGTGCTGGCACGCCAACCACCTTGCTGTTAGAAACCACATCCCTTATCACAACCGCCCCGGCTCCAATCGTCACATGATGGCCTATGGTTAATCCATCTATCACACGACAACCACAGCCACAAAACGTCGCCTCTCCAACGCATACGCTTCCCGCAATTGCCGTTCCCGGAGCAACATGGACAAAATCCCCCATTTTTCCGTCATGGTCCACAGACGCATTGGTATTGATTATACAGCCATTTCCTATGACCGTATCAACATTGATCACTGCACCCGGCATAACTGCCACCCCCTCACCCACGCTCGCCCTAGGAGAAATCACAGCCGCCCTGCTGACTGCATTTACGATAGCGAATCCTATTTTTTTCACCTGCATATACAATCTCTGCCGGACTGCGTTGTCGCCAATGGCTATGAAGGCCTTGCTCACTCCGCTCTGGTATAAATCCGCCAGGCAGTCATCATCTCCGATAACGGATAATCCTAAAAAGCCTTCTGTCCCTTTTTTATCTACAAGCCCTTCAATCTCATACTCCTGATTCTGCAAAAAAATGTCTACTATCACCTTTGCATGCGGTCCTGCGCCAATAATTACCAGCTTATCCATCACTCATCTCTCTCTGAATGGCATCCTGCTTCTCTTATAGTGTTCCCAACACATTCACCATTACACTATTTGTTGTTTTCCTTCCAGTCGTTAATGACAAAATACGTGCCCTATATTTTACAGTTCATAAAACCTCTTTAACATAGTTTTAAAATTTTTTTCAGCTTATCTGCTTCTCCCATATAACTGTATTTTCTCTCCACCTCTTCCATATGGCGTTTCTTTGTCGTTTCTGCCTGAAAACATATTTCATATAATACCCGTTTTAAATCTTCCCCGTCATCCCTTTTAAAAAAAACCGCATATTTTCGAAATATCTCTCTAAATGGTGCAATATCTGATAAAACTACCGTCGCTCCCATATAAAGAGCCTCCAGCGGCGGTATCCCAAAGCCCTCATACTTTGACGGAAACACAAAGCAACAAGCATGGGCATATATCGCCGGCAAATCTTCTTCCGCAATAAAGCCCGTAAACACAATTCGATTTCCTGCCCCTGACGAAATGCTGTTTTTAATCACTTTCTGAATTTTCCATCCGATCCGTCCAGCCATAACCAATTCCGGCATGTCAATACCTTCCGAGACCATTTCGTTGTACACTTTTAACAGAAATTCCACATTCTTTCTGGGTTCCAAAGTGGCAAGACTCAGTAAATACGGCTTACCGTGGGATATCCCATATTTTTCCAAAACCTCCTCTATATCCGCTTTCCGCTCCTTTGCTGCTTTCAGACCATCGTCGATTCCATTATAAATAACATGAACTCTTTCAGATGGAACCTCTAATATCTTTTCAATGCGCCTCTTTGAAAAATTCGATACGGTCAAAATATACTGACTTACTTTTCCAGCCCTGCGATACATAAGCCGAAAATATGCTACCATCTTGAAAGGCATAAACTGTGGACAGTCCCAGCATCCCAGATCATGTATGGCATTGACCATGCCTTTTTTCTTTAAAAAAAAGGGGGCCGGGAAAGCTAAAAATAGAAAGCAATCGGCTTCTATTCGTCTCAGCGTCCGATAAAGAGTAATCTGAGAAAACCACAATTTGTTTTTCCGTGGCAAAACAATCGCTCTGATATTGGGCCTTTTACACAAATGATTTAATCTAGCAGGAACCTCTTCTTTAAATATAAAAATATACGTATTATCTTCATCCGCTTCGACCATTTTCTCTGCTATATTTAAAGCAAAACGTTCGATTCCTGTAAAATTATCTGCAAGAGAAGTTAAATCAATTACGATCCTCATGGACGCTCCTATATTTCCAAACAATCTTCAATATCTTCATATCTTCAATTAAATACCGTTTTGCCAGACGCTTTGGCTCCCTTAGTAACCTGTACAGCCATTCTAAGCCCGACCTCTGCATCCACAGGGGGGCCCTCTTTACATTCCCCGCCGCAAAATCAATGCTGGCCCCGATATTCAGTGCTACCTTCACATCCAGCCGGTCTCTCAGTCCATAGAAAAACATTTCCTGCTTTGGCGAACCCATACCAATACACAAAATATCTGTCCGGCTATCATTTATAATAGAAACGATTTTATCTGTTTCTTTTTGATCCCTCTCGAAGCCAACGGGAGGTGAATAGGTGCCTGCTATTTGTATTCCGGAATGTTGTTCCTTCAGATTCCTGGCCGCCTTATCAGCCACGCCCTCTGCCGCCCCCAGTAAAAAAAGACGTTTGCCTTCCAAACCGGCACTTTGACATACTCGGGGAAACAAATCTGAACCGGAAACCTTTTCTCTGATAGGAGTCCCAAGCAAGCGGCTGATCCAAATCAGTGGTTTTCCGTCTGTCAAGATCAAATTTGCATTTTCATATATCTCCCTGAAGTAGCTATCCCCCTCCAAACGCACGATATGGTCCACATTCGGAGTCACCACATAACAGCGCTTTCCCTTTTCCGCCATCTGCATGACAAAGGTAACTGCCTGAGACATCGTAACATTATCAACACAGGTGTTTAGAAACTTTATCCGGAACCGCTTTGTCGTTTTCATCTCATGCTACCTCATCACAATTTCAAAACGTCTCTCCAACTCCTCCACGATCTGCCGCTCGGCCGCCGCTGCTTCTCCCCTATCCTTCTCCGATACCGAAATATACGCCTTCAGCTTTGGTTCCGTGCCGGAGGGCCGGATCACCACCGATGAATTTCCTTCCAGCAAAAATTTCAGCACGTCCGATTTGGGCAGTCCGCCAAGACCAACGGCATAATCCAAGAGCTCCGTGACTTTCCTTCCTCCAAAATCAGAAATTCCTCCCCGAAAGGCTCCCATAATCTCCTGCATTTTTTCAAATCCAGAAGCCCCCTCAAACTCATAGGAGTGAAGTGTGTTCAGCCGAAATCCGTAGGTCTGGCAGAGCTCTTCCAACTTTTCAAGCAGGCCGATCCCCTGGGAGTCATAATAGGCGAACATCTCGCAGATCAGAAAGGCGCCGTCCACCGCGTCCTTATCTCTCACATAAGAACCGCTCAGGTATCCGTAGCTCTCTTCAAAGCCGAAAATATAGGAATCCTCATCTCCTTGCTTCTCTAATAGCCCGATCTGTTCTCCGATAAATTTAAATCCTGTCAGAACATTGATCGTCTTTACGCCATAGTGGGAGGCGATCTGTTCCCCCATGTCGGTGGTAACGATCGTCTTCACCATAACCGGATTCTTTGGCATCGTCCCTTCCGCGGCGCGCCTGCTGCAGATATAGTCCAGAAGCAGGACCCCCGTCTCATTACCCGAGAGCAGGACGTACTCCCCCTCTGCGTTTTTCACGGCAATTCCCACCCGGTCGCAGTCCGGATCTGTTGCCAGCAGAAGGTCCGCCTGATTTTCCTTCGCATATTTCATGCCAAGGGCCATGGCCTCTTTGATTTCCGGATTCGGATAAGGACAGGTCGGGAAGTTCCCGTCCGGCTTTTCCTGCTCCTTCACCACGGTGATGTTGGTGTAGCCGCTCTCTCTCAGCGTGCGCAGAACCGGGTGAAGCCCTGTTCCATTTAAAGGAGAATATACGATCGCTACATCTTTTCTGACCGTTTCACTTCCCAGCACGGATTGCTTTTTCACGGCCTCCACAAAGGCCGTGTAGACCTCTTCCCCGATATAAGACACCATCCCGGAGGCCAGCGCCGCGTCAAAATCTCTCTGTCTCACGTCGTCAAAGACATCTAATTTCTCAATTTCCTGCAGGATTTTGGCAGCCGCCTCTGTGGTAATCTGGCATCCGTCTGCCCCATAGACTTTGTAGCCATTGTATTTGGATGGGTTATGGGAAGCCGTCACCATGATTCCCGCCGCACAGGAGAGATAACGCACCGCAAAAGAAAGGCACGGCGTAGGCATAAGCTGCGGATACAAATAGACTTCAATTCCGTTTGCCGCAAACACGCCGGAAGCCACCCTGGCAAACAGGTCAGATTTGATGCGGGAATCATAGCTCACGGCAATTTTCCATTCGGAAGAAGGAAAGTGTTTTTTCACATAATCCGCCAGCCCCTGAGATGCTTTCCCGACGGTATAAATATTCATGCGGTTTGTCCCCGCTCCAATTACGCCCCGCAGTCCGCCAGTTCCAAAAGCCAGATCCCGATAGAAAGCGTCACAGATCTCTGCCTCGTTCCCTACCAGCTTTTGAAGCTCATCCCGCACGTCTGCGTCCCCGTTCGCCCGCTCTCTCCAAACCTGATACTTCTCCAAAATCCTGCCGTCCATAAAATCCAATTCTCCTTTTTATCTCCAGTTTTTATCCGCGCACGTCCAAAAGCTGGGCCTTTCCATGGATTCTCACCTTTGCAGAATCTGCCGGAAAGAAGACACAATCTCCTTTAAAAAAATTAAACATTTCTCCGTCCCCGCCGATCACAGAACCGCACCCGCTCATGCACAGCAGCACCCGGAAAGAGCTGCTGTCCGACTGATACTCCACCAGCTCTCTGCACCGTTCTGTATTGACAAGCAGACGATGTACTTCAAAATATTGGCAACGGCAGAGCAGCTCTGACGCACATCCCCGCCGGTATTTGAGAACCCGAAGCGGCTGTCTGGGCTCTTTGCTCGTCTTTAAATTCGCAACCTCCAGGGCCTTGTCAATATGAAGCTCCCGTATCCTTCCCTCCCGGTCCGTTCTCCCATAATCATACAGACGATAGGTCAGATTGGAACTCTCCTGCACCTCGGCAACCAGCACGCCCGCACCTATGGCATGGACGGTGCCCGCCTCAATATAAAACACGTCGTCCTTTCTGACCGGAACCCGTCTGAGATACCGCTCTATGGTTCCTGTCAGGACCGCGTCTTTCAAAAGTTCTTTTTTCACATCGCGCCGGAAGCCATATACCAGCTCCGCCCCGGGCTCCGCATCAAGCACATACCACATCTCCGTCTTGCCATGCTGGCCGTTTTCATTGGCCATCGCGTATGCGTCATCCGGATGCACCTGAATGGAAAGATTCTTTTTCGCGTCGATCAGTTTGATGAGAATCGGAAGCTCTCCCCTGGTTTCCGGATGAGTCCCCAAAAACTCCGGATGCAGATGAAGCACCTGCCTGAGGGACTGCCCCTCGTACTTCCCGCTCCCCACATAGCTTGGCCCATCTGGGTGAGTGGAGCACTCCCAGGTCTCCGCCAGGGGCTCCATCTGAATGCCCTTTGAAAATTCATCATTCAGGCGGCATCCCCCCCAGAGATAATCCTTACCGGCTGGCAGCAACAAAAATGGATTATGTCCCGATCGGATACTTTTGTTTGTCATAAACGGAAATCTCCCCGCCAAGCTGGACCTCAATTAGCTTGAGCTCCGTGTCTGCAAAAACAATATGTCTACAGCCGGCCTGCATGGTGATCACATCCCCTGTGGAAATCTCCTGTTCCATGCCGTCCACGATGGTACGTCCCTTTCCGGAAAGCACCACCCAGATCTCGTCTCTGTACTTATGGCTGTGATAATTCATACTATGGCCTGCGTTCAGGGTCACCTTAATGGTCAGGCTCCCCTTCTCCACATCAAGCACCTGATAGCTGCCCCAGGACTTCTCCGCAAACATGATCTGATTATCGAGCTCGTCCACAAAAGGTTTGATGTGGCTGGAACGAAGCTTATCCGACACCAGAATCCCATCCGGACTGGCGGAAATCACCACATCCTTAAGTCCCATGGCCAGCACCGGCACGCTCATCTCGTTGATGATGTGAACATTTTTACAAGTCTCGTCCATAAGCGCATCCCCGACACAGGTTTCCGCCATGGCCTCCGTCAAGGTATTCCAAGTCCCCAGATCCTTCCACTGGCCGGCAAACCGCATCACCTGAATCTTCGTTTCCCGCTCCACCACCGCGTAATCGAAGGATATCTTCTTCAACGTATCATATTTTGCAAACAAATCATAATAATCCGTAAAATCGATGAGCTGATGGGCCTTGTCCAGCACATAGTCCAACCGGTAGGCGAAAACACCGCCATTCCAGAGAGCCCCCTGGGCGATATATCCTTTTGCAGTCTCCTCGTCCGGCTTCTCCTTAAAAGTAGAAACTTTGCTGACGCTGCTCTTATCCTCCGGAATAATATAACCATATTTGGCACTGGGATAAGTCGGCTCAATCCCCATCAAAACCAGATTGGCCTCCCCCTTTTCCGCCTGCTCCCCCAACGCCTTCAGCGCCTCAAAATAGTCGTCGTTCACATAAGGATCCACCGGGCAGACCACCACTGTCTCCTCCGGACTGACCTTCCGCACATCTGCAAGATAAGCCGTGGCCAGGGCAATGGCAGGAAACGTATCTCTGCGGCAGGGTTCCACAGAAATCCCCACATCCTCCCCCAGTTGATTGTGAATGGCGGAAACCTGCGTCTTGGATGTCGCAATGGTAACGGTAGCATCTGCATCTACTTTTTTGATCTGCTGATACACCCGCTGCAGCATGGACTCATAGGTTCCGTCTTCTTTCTTGAATATTTTAATAAACTGCTTGGAACGCACGTCGTTGGACAGAGGCCAGAGCCTTTTTCCAGATCCCCCGGACAGTAGTACGATATTCATTCCCTATTCTCCCCTGTATTTTGCTGACTCTTTTTTCGCCAAAGCTCTGTCGTGTTCTGCCATAATCTTTACAAGCTCTTCATAGCTGGTTTTTTGAGGATTCCACCCCAGCACCGTCTTCGCCTTTGTCGGATCTCCCCACAGGTTGTCCACGTCCGTCGGCCGAAACCAAGCAGGATTCACACAGACCAGCATCTTCCCGGTCTGGACATCATACCCTTTTTCGTCTAATCCGGATCCCTCCCAGCGAAGCGCAATTCCGTTCGCCGCAAATGCCTTCTCTGCAAAGTCTCGGACCGTGTGCTGCACACCGGTGGCAATGACAAAATCCTCCGGCTTATCCTGCTGCATGATCAGCCACATACACTCCACATAATCCTTCGCATAGCCCCAGTCCCGCAAAGAATCCAGATTTCCAAGCTCCAGATGATCCTGCAGTCCCTCAGCGATCCGTCCCGCCGCCAGAGTGATCTTTCTGGTGACGAAATTCTCACCCCGCCGCTCCGACTCATGATTAAATAAAATTCCGTTGACCGCAAACATACCATAGGCTTCCCGATATTCTTTGGTAATCCAGAAGCCATACTGCTTTGCGACCGCATAGGGGCTGTAAGGATGGAACGGCGTCGTCTCGCTCTGAGGAACCTCCTCCACCCTTCCGTACAACTCGGAAGTGGAAGCCTGATAAATCCTGGTTGTCTCTTTCATCCCCAGGATACGGACCGCCTCCAGAATCCGCAGCACGCCCAGCGCATCCACGTCCCCCGAATACTCCGGCACGTCAAAGGACACCTGTACGTGGGACTGAGCCGCCAGATTATAGATTTCATCTGGTTTCACCAATCCGATAATCCGAACCAGAGAAGAAGAATCGGATAAATCTCCGTCATGCAGTGTAACCGCTTTCTTCTCAAGCAGGTGATCGATCCGGGACGTATTGGAGATGGACGCCCGGCGAACCATGCCATGCACCTCATATCCCTTTTCCAACAAAAATTCCGCCAAATAAGAACCGTCCTGTCCGGTAATACCGGTAATTAGTGCTTTTTTCATCTCTTTTCGCTCCTTATTGTTTTACCTGTTCTTTTTGATTCTTACTGCTTTCCGCCTCTGCCTTTTGTAGCTTTCCCCTGGGCCCTGATTCTATTCTGCACCGGAATAATAGATCCGGTAATCTCCCACAACGTCAATCTCCCGGAAATGATACCGCTCTAAAACGCTGTCCAGCGCTTCATTCCACTCATAAGTAACCACAAAATTGTATCCCTGTTCAGAGGCCACCCGGAAAACAAAATTGAAATTGACCGTCCCGCTTTCCATCTTGTAATACATGCCCCACTGGTCTTCATTGGCATCCAGAATATATCCCTCCACATTTCTTCCGTACATACTCTGGATTTTCCCTGAATACTGTCTGGCCTGACTGAGAAATGGCCTTGGCAGAATGCAGCGTGGGGAGTCCTCCATCTCCAACATGATGTCACAGACCGCTTTCACTTCTCTGTCAATTTTTTCCGGGTTCTGGATAAAGGTAAATCCGCCCCTCTTATAAATATTTTTTCCGTTAAAAGCCAGAAACACAACCATAATTGCCAAGACGAGGATTTTATCCAGGTTTTTCTTATTTGCCTTCACCAGCTTCGTGGCAGCATAGGCAATCACCAGCGCGTCTGGGATCACCCAGAACATCCGCCAATATATAATCTGGTAAAACACCAGAAAATACAACAGCGGGTTCAAAACACAAAACACCAATAAAGCGATCGGATACAGAAACCGCTTTCTTTCTTTCTTCTCATAAACAAACAAATAGACATACGAAGCCATTGCCATTATCAAAAGGACATTATCACCATAATACTGATGATACCAATACGTAATCTCTGTCATCGCCGCTTCCATCGCCATCTCCTCTGTATATCTACGTTTTTTACAACTTTATCAAATAATAGATTAGATAATAAATTACATTGGGAATAATCATCAGCCAAAAGCACAGAGTAATCCTCCAATTTCGTTTGAACACACCGTAAATCAGTCCGAAACATCCCAGCAAAAGCGCTCCGATAACCACACCCATTCCAGACATCAGGCAGCAGGAAAGATCCAGCAATGCCAGACAGATATAATCACTCCTTCTGCCCCTTTGATAAATCCACATGGAAACCAGGAACATCGCAGGAATTCCAAGTCCCGCGACCACTGCCTTTCCCTGCCATAAACGAACCATAGTAAACGTCTCTGCATTATAGAAAGAGGAGTATCCATATATATGCAGAAACATCAAAAAAATCATAAACACACAACGGTGCACCAGATCCTTGCCGAAAAATTCTTCGGAGAACATCCACCACACACCAAATACCGCAGTTAAAATAGAAAGCGGTAAAAACAAGTGGGCAATGACCGTCGGGGAAAATCCTGTCAACTTCCCACAATAGGCAAGATACACCGCCCAGGGAGCCGTGACATCCTTAGTCAATTCTCCCAGCCAGGTAGATATTTGATTCCCTGTATTCGGATCTGTCAAAAACAGCCGATTGGTTCGTACAATGTCCACTGCGTTTACAACAAACCTAGAATCATCTGCATCCGTATGCTGTCCTAAGAGCACAGCAGTGAAAAAACCAAGGATCAATACTCCCGTTATCAAAATGGCAGTTTTGTCTCCCCTTCTTTTCTCTCCTACAAAGAGCTGAGGAAAATTCCTTTTATAAATACCGTATCCACATAATATCAGGAGCCATATGGACCATATCACGATCACCGCCCAGAAAGAAGCTTTTACCAGCACAAGCGGTACCGTAACTAACTGACAAAACGCCCAAATCGCCACCAGACCGAACAAGTAAAGCTTCGGTATTGTCTTTTTGATCCTTAAAAATTCGCAAAACCCGTTCCCGGCCAGATAAGGCACGATCCAAAGCACCAGCACCGTTAAAAAAACATTGATCACAAACATATATAATCCCCTGGATTGTCATTTGGCTCCGCTTCTCCGAAACACAAACACAATCGTCTTCAATATTATTTTGATATCCAGTGATATTGACCAGTTATCAATATATTCCAGATCCATCCTCACTACTTCGTCGAAATCCTTGATATCACTGCGTCCGCTGATCTGCCATAGACCTGTGATACCCGGGCGGAAGCTGATTCTTCGCTTCTGCTGTGAATTATACTGCTCATACTCATCTACCGTAGGCGGCCTTGTCCCAACCAGGCTCATATCTCCTTTCAGCACATTCCAAAACTGGGGAAGCTCGTCAATGCTTGTCTTACGGATAAAAGAACCTACCTTTGTGATCCGGGGATCATTTTCGATCTTAAACATCGGCCCCTTCACCTCGTTCTGATCCTGCAAGTCCTTCTTCCGCTCCTCCGCATCCATATACATGGAGCGAAATTTATAGAATTTAAAAATCCGGCCGTTCACACCAACCCGGTCCTGACAAAAAATCAATGGCCCCTTCGATTCTAAAAGAAGAAACGGCGCAAGAAAAATTCCGATGATGACAGTGATGACAAGTCCGGCCAAAGCGCCGATGATATCGATCAGCCGCTTCAAAAACACCATTCGATAATCAAATAATCTGCTGGAAAAAGCCACCACATGATACTGCTCCACATTGTAGATTTGCTTTATGCCATGCTGATCCAAATTGAACAGATCCAGACTCAGGCTGACCACAATGCCCATCTTTTCCAGTTCTAAAATCATATTCTTCAAATAGGATTCCCGCTTCTGTATCTCGTTCACGTGAATAAACACTTCATCTACCACATTTTGCGTCGCAAACTCCAGATAGCTCTCTCCTTTATTTGATATGAAAGGGATCTCAGACTTCAGCTCTTCCGGCAACTCCGTCTCATCGAGGAGCATTACGCCCACAATCTGCCATCGAACCTCCTTAGAGTGGCTAAAGCGGAATACTACTTGTGTCAGTCTGTCGGTCGTCGTCACAATCAAAAGGTTCCGTTTCCGTCTGATATTGAGATGAAACAGCCGTTCCCAATTCCGAATGAAGATATGGGACATCCACACAAAGCAAGTGTTTAACACAAAGAAATATCCCATCACCAGCCGGGACAGAAACATATCATTCTTTATGGTAAACCCCAGGAATATGGCCGTCGCAATCAGGATCATATTATATTTCACACTTAATACAGCTTCCTGATATCGGTCCCTTCTGTAAAATCCGTCACAGACCCTTAAAATATAAAATGCTGCCACATGAATCACTGCGATCACGCTGAAGAGAACCTCAAAATCCACTTGTGACGCATATTCCGCAGTGCTTCCATACCGCAGCAACCCCGCAACCCAAAGGCTGCAAAATGTCACTGCCATATCAATTAGGCAGACAATAATCTCCATAATTTGATTTTTCTTACGGTACATACCCCACCCCGATTATGATTACTCTTTCCGCTACATCATAAACCGACATTTTTTCTATTATACCACAAATGAAAACTTCCGCAACGAAAAAGCATAATTTTATTAATGTTTTTGTAATATTCGTTTGTTTCTTCCTGATCATTCCACTATTATTAAGCCTCCGTTTCATCTGGCGGCTCCTTTGTAAAATTTCTCAACGAGAAATCCGAGGTCAAAAGGGTCAGATTCGGATTATAATAGGGGTCGCCTTCCGCCAAAACCTTTTCCCACCGTTTCCGGAAGGTTTCCACCTCGTGATCAAAACGAAGAATTTTTTCCGGCGTGTCTTCAATTCCCCTGGACTTTGATTCATAATGATAAAGCTGCGCAAAGGGATTGTAGACCACCAGCCTGTCTAGGCCCCGGACCTTCAGACAATAATCAATATCGTTGAACGCCACGGCAAGTCCCTCGTCAAAACCGCCCACAGCCTCAAACACACTTCGTTTTGTCATCATACAGGCAGCCGTGACGGCACTATAATCCTGGGCGCACATGGAGCGCAGGAAATATGTCTTTTCCCCTTTGTGGAAGCCGACAAACGTGTGTCCGGCAATCCCTTTGTAGCCTATGACCACGCCTGCATGCTGGATGGTATCATCATCATAGAAAAGTTGTGCTCCCACGACCCCTACTTCGTCCCGCTGGCAGAAGCCAAGCAACTCCTCGATACAGTCTGCGTTGATCAGTTCCGTATCATTATTTAAAAACAGCAGGTATTCTCCCTTTGCGTAGGGCAGAGCATAGTTATTGATCGCCGAAAAATTAAAACCCTTTTCCCTCCAATATATCACCTGGAGATTTCCATAAGCCTTCTCCAGCTCTTCATAGCAGCGGAAGGTTTCTTCTTCCGTACTGTTGTTTTCCACAATGATCACTTCCAAATTTTTGTAGGAGCCCTTTTCTAGAAGAGATTTTACACAGACCCTCAAATCGTCCGTATGATCCTTGCTGGGAATGATTACGGAAACGAGAGGGCTCCCTTTCACCGGATAGCGCACCCGGTAGGTTCCCAGCACCTCATTTTCCTCTACTTCTACTTTTCCAATTCCCATTCGCCCGCAATGAGCTTTGATCGCCCTTGCCCCGGCCTCAAAGGCATACAGCTTCTTTTCCGGATCCTCTGCCGTAGAGCCTGCATTGACTCGCCAGTGATACAGAACCTTTGGAATGTGGCATATCACCTTTGCTCCTTCCGTACACCGAAAAATGAAATCATAGTCCTGAGAGCCGTCAAACTCCGGCCGGAATCCACCGACGGCTTCTACCAATCCCTTCTCTGCTACAAACAGGTGTGAAATGTAATTGACGCTGCGAAGAAGGTCCGGATTGAAATCTGGTTTAAAGTGAGGGTCAAAATAAAACGCCCGCCCCTTTTTTCTGGTCAATTTGTCCTCGTCCGAATAAAGTACCTCTGCCTTGCGCCCTTCCTCTGCTTCCCGGTTGATCCGAAGGGCACACTCGTAAAGGGCGTCTTCAGAGAGAGTGTCATCATGATCCAGCAGGACGATGTAATCCCCTGATGCCATGGAAAGGGCAGCGTTGGTGTTTCCGGCAATTCCCAGGTTTTCAGACAGGCAGGTGTAACGGATCCGGCCATCCTCTCCCTGATACTTCTGAACCTTTTTGCCGAGCTGCTCCCCGTCAACCCCGTCTTTGCCGCTTCCGTCCGCCAGGCAGAGTTCCCAGTTTCCGTAGGTCTGCTTCTGCACGGACTTTATCATCTCTGCCAGAAATGCCTCTGGTGTCCGATAAAGAGGTACGACAATACTGAATTTAGGAGAAATGGAAAACTTTGTTTTTCTCTGTTTTTCCAGCTCCGCAAGAGAGGGCTGTACCTGGCTGCGCCAGTCATGATACTTATTTTTGTCCCTTTTTAGTTTTCCAAATAGTTTCTTAAAAAATGCCTTCCATCCATATTGCTTCAGAATGGCCAATCCCCGCTGTATGGTATCTGAACGGAAAAGCTGGCGGAACCGCAAAAAATGCGCTCCGTGCCGGTCCCTTGTCCCGCCGACCGCCAGATTTCCTCTGAGCGTTTTCCCGTCCGCGTGAAATACAATCTCATAGCTTTCTCCAGGTTCAGAACAAAAAGTGATGCAAAATCCCAGCTTCAGGAGACTTTTCCCCAGAAAAAACTCCCTGTTCACGTCAAAGCGCCCTGCATCCGTACGGGTAAACGGGACGCTGCCGCTCCTTTTCCCTACAATTTCAATCTCTACCGGAACCTCCGGAGAGTCGCTGACCGCCCACCCGGAGACTACCGTCTCAGAATCTCTTTTTTTGATATTGTCAATATAGTATTTCACGACTCTCTCCTATTATTATTTCTACTCAGGCAAAGAAGCCTCAGAGGAAACGGAAGGCGCCGTTTCCCCTGTCTGTACCGCTGTTTCCGGTTCCGCCGCAGGCATTTCTTCCTTCGATTCTGCCGCAGATGTCTTTTCCTCTGGCTCTTCAAGGGATGTTTCTTCCTCTGGCTCTTCAAGGGATGTTTCTTCCTCTGGCTTTTCGGCAGATGTCTCTTCTACTGACCCTGCAGCGGATGTCTCCGGCTCCGGCTCTGTAACAGATATCTCTTCTGTGGTTTCCTCCGCAAGGTGCTCCGCCTCCGAGAGCGGCAGCTTTGTTTCGGGCAGGGACGACTGGTAGGAATTCCCGCTTCCGGGTACTGAGGTTCCCTTTGGAACCAGCTTGATCTCAATGGCCTCCAGACGCTTCGCCTGTCCCATGGTTCCTGCGGTTTCTCCGTTTTTAGCCCAGCCCAGCCAGCCATAGCTTTGCGCATGGACGCGGTAGTACACGTCATACTGCTCTGCCATTTCTCCTAACAAGGTAATCTGAATCGCTTCCAGGCGCTTGGACTCTCCGGTCGTTCCACTCATCTGGCCATTTTCCATCCACTCAAGCCAGCCATAGCTCTGCACATATGTCCGGTAATGGATATCCCCGGACACGCCGGTGTTTTTCAGGGAAATTTTGATCCCCTCCAAACGTTTCGCCGCCCCCACAGACCCGCTTGGCTGGCCGTTTTCCTTCGTTTCCTGCCATCCATGGCTCTGTACATGGGTTTCATAAAAAACTCCGCTTGCCTGTCGGAAGGCTCCTGCCGTGCTTCCCGGCGCTGCCTTTCCCTTTTCTATCAGCCGGATCTCAATGGCTTCCAATCTCTTTGCATAGTCCGCCGTTCCGGCAGGCTCTCCGTTCTTCGCCCAGCCGAGCCAGCCGTATGTCTGGGCATGGACACGATAATAAATGTCATACTTTTCCGCCAGCTCACCGGAAAGTGAGATCTGAATCGCCTCCAAACGTTTGGACTCCCCGGTTGTTCCGCTCACCTGACCGTTCTTCACCCAATTCAGCCATCCATAGCTCTGGACGTAGGCCCGGTAATTGACATCTCCGGAAATTCCCATACTCTTCAGATAGATCTTAATTCCTTCCAAGCGTTTCGCTTCTCCAACCGTACCGCTGGTCTGCCCATTCTCTTTTGCGGCCTGCCAGCCGTATGTCTGAGCATGGGTTTCATAAAAGACCCCGTTCGGCCAGTAAAAGGCTCCCGCAGTGCTTCCAGGCGCATTTCCCCCCTTTGGCACAAGAACCACCTGAATCGCCTCAAGCCGTTTTGCCACCTCCGCAGTTCCCGCGGACTCGCCGTTTTTCGCCCAGCCCATCCATCCGTAGCTCTGTGAATGGACACGATAATAAATATCGTATTTCTCTGCCATCTCACCGGTCAGTTCGATCTGGATGGCTTCCATCCGTTTCGCCTGATTTTCCGTGCCGCTCAAAGCGCCGTCGGATACCCAGCCGAGCCAGCCATATGTCTGCACATAAGTGCGGTAACGGACACCTCCGGAAAAATAAGGGCTGGATACGCTGAGTTTGATGGCCTCCATCCGTTTCGCCTGGCCGGTCACACCTCCCACGGCGCCGCCTGATACCGCATTCATCCAGCCATAGGACTGCATATGGGCAGCATAGCTGACCGTGGGATCGGCCCAGTAACAGGCGACCCCGCCTGCCGTTCCTTCCGGGACAAATCCCTTTGCCACCAGCTTGATCTCAACGGCCTCTGCCTGTTTTCCGAGTCCTACCGTCCCGGCTTCCGCGCCATTCTTTGTCCAGCCAAGCCAGCCATAGCCCTGGCTGTGGATCCGGTAATAAATATCATACTGCTCTGCGGCCTCTCCTGTCAGTTCGATCTTCACCGCCTGCAAAGCTTTACCGCCTCCCGGGATCCCGTTTCCGGCTAAACCATCCCGCCAGCCGAGCCAGCCTGCCCCTTCCATGTGGGCATCCAGGCGGATGCCTCCCGTCATGCCTGCCGTATCCAGCTGAAGCCTAAGCGCCTGAAGGCTCTGCCGCTGCCCCACGGTCCCCGAAACCTCTCCGTCGGCCACCCAGCCAAGCCAGCCTGCCCCGCCTGCATAGCTGCTATAAGAAATACTGGCATTGGTCCAAAGCTCCGAAGTGTCTTCATATATCCCAGAATTACTGATCAGCTCATACTGGCCGGAACCAAGCTCCAAGAAGAAATACCCGTTCTCATACCGGCTTTCCTGAACGCTTCCATTTACGGTCAGTCTTATATTCCCCGGGATGTTTGTCGGAAGATAGACCTTCGCCGCCGTATTTCCCGGAATCGTCAAGGTCGTTTTCAACCGCCCGTCCCCCAGCATCTCATAAGACACCGCAATGCTGCCTTTCACCGTGGGCACAACGATCGAAGCAAAACGGATCCCCCCCGGCTGAAGCTTCACCTGGAACTCCTCAAAACCACCGGTTAGGGGCTTGATTCCAAACATGCCCCGGGCAAGCTGGCTGGCCGGCGCAGAGCCCCAGGGATGGGAATAGGTCATATTGGACTTATTCTCCGTATTCCACGCCTCTGTCGTGATGGTTGCGTCCATCTCATACATCATATATGCCCAGCTCCGCACGCCTTCATTCACATTGGGATTGGACATGACTTTTCTCGCCAAAGTGCCGTTGTTGCTTTCATAAAGTCCCTGCAGCAGGAAAAACGTCCCATATACACTCATCTGTACCTGTCCGTCCCGCTCAATGGACGCCGCCATAGCATCAGCCATGGCCTGGTTTTCATAGATATCATAGGCCAGCGCATAGGCCGTCGCATGCTGTGCACTGTGCTGCACGATCCTCCCGTCCGAGGTCAATCCGTCATAAAAGGTACCTGTATCCTGCCTGTACATCCTGGAAATCATGGATCTTTTGATCACGGCGGCCCGTTCTCTGTACTCCGAAGCATCGGATATTTTTCCAAGCTTCCCGGCAATGAACGCCATATCCTCATAGGCGCCCACGCAGATCGCATTAAATACCGTATTATAAAAGGCATCATCACTGTAGCCGTCTCGCTCCGAAGCCGGCCAGTCGATCAAAAGCGTCTTTTTAGGACGCATCATCAACCCCAAAGAAGTATTAAAATAAGAATCTTCATACAGCTTTCCTTTCAGAAGATCATAGTTTTCTTCCAAAAAAGCGAGATCTCCCGTATAAAGATAATCCTGCCAGGCTCCCATGATACAGAATAGCTGATATTCTGCCGGCCATTGGGGATTGTTGCTGGTATAATCCAGTGAATATCTTGCCAGGCTGTAATCATCCTCAAAAGAATAGCTGGAAAGCATATTGAGCAGGACATCGCCTTCATAGACTCCCCGCTCCCGGCTCTGGGAATCCACGTAGAGATCCTGATTCGTCGCTTTGACCGTATATTTTGTCATCCCGTAAATATCGTTCAGAACATTGTTGCTGCTGTCAAAAGAGGCTTCGTCGTCTGAAAACTCTTGGCGGAGGGCCATCCCCTGAACCATTCCCGCCGATAAAGTCACTGGACAATTATCGATCTGAACATATCGGAATGTTTTCATTCCCACGTCCCCCAGTTCCTGAGAGCCTGCCTTGAACGTCCATAGCTCCCGGTATACATTTCCGGTCCGCATCCGATATTTTACGGTACCGTCCGCGTTCAGCTCTTCCCCGTAAGAAACCGTGATCTGGCGCTGCGACGGGGCATTGACCGTAAGCTTCAGGCTTCCTACGATTTCTTTTCCCATGTCTACCACGTAGGACCCGTCGGAAAGGCGTGTCACCGAAGCGGCAGGAACGGCATAACGGGTCATATTCTCCGAAGGGTACGGAGTAAGGCTTCCAGCGGAATTCAATGTATACGCCGCCGAAGCTGCCGTCCAACTTCTGTCCGAATAAGAGGTGCCGCTCCACCCATAGGGATAGAGCATCCCGTTCATATTCTGGCTGGCCGCATAGTAGTAGCTTCCGACCCCGATATTCACTCCATTGTTCCCGAATATCTGATTGCCGTCCAACGCCTTCCAGCTCCCCCGGTTTTCTCCGGAGTTCATCACCACCTCACTGGTTCCGTCAGCATAAAAAACGGTGATCTGACAGAGGAAACTGCGGAATTCTTCCGCATAACAGATCGCGCCGGCCGCATTATTCCCGGACTTCACATAATCTGTAATGTCATATGTATTATAATATAAATTTCCGTTCTTGATACGGCTAGGGCCGACACCCGCCAAACTTCCGTTGACATAGAAATCATATACATATTGATGACTTTTTTCCGGAGAGGCCGCCGTAACGCTGGCGATCACCTTCTCTATCCCCGCCTTTGCCTGAAAAGTACTGCGCAAAAAAACAAAGGCATTGCCGGAACTCCCCCAGATCCCCTGCGTACTCGTCCACTTTTCTCCCACTGCCGTAGAAAATGCCTGCGGCAAAGAAAACTCGCCGGTCAGTCCATCCTTATCCTTTGTCTGAACGCTCCAGTAATACAAGCAGTTATCCGAAAGCTTTTCAGATAAACCCGAAAGCCGGATCCCCGTACTGCCGCTCCCACTGAGCCAGCCCGTATCATGGATATAATTCCCCGCCGTCATACCAGCTCTTGTTCTTCCGATCACGATCCGGTAAGCCGACTGCTTTTCCCCGCTGTCTTTATCCACAAAAGCCCAGGAAAAACGGATGTCTTCCCTGGGAACGCCGAACGGATCTTCCAATAAGTTGATCTTTAAATTTTCAGGAGCCTCCGGCGCATTTCCTGCGGCCCTGGCTCCGAAGGGAACCAAAGCCGCAAGCAGCAGTACGCCGAGCCATATTTTTTTTAGCCTCATATTTTATACCTGTTCTATTTTTCGATATCAATAAATTTTATAACACAGATCCAGATCGACATTTCCCGGAATTCCTTTTACCCGTCCCTTCTCTGTATACTGCCACATCTGCACGTTGGTAAGGCCGGTATAGCCGTTCCCCTCATATCCGGTATCTTTCACCATCGCCCTGGTATCCGCATCGTTAAACTGCAGATATGGCTCAAGAAGATCCCAGCGATACCTGGCAAGCCAGATTTCATAAGCAGATGCAATCTGATCGTAATCAAAGACCCGTTTCAGCTTGCTGGGGCTTCCGTAAACCATCGCTTTATAACCGGCCGCCTGCAGTACAGAACAGAACTCCCGGGCCATGGCCATATTATTTAATTTGGCTGCCGTCGTCATATGCTCTTCCTCTTCCAGGTCAAATACAATGGGATACGTCACCTGGTATCCTTTCAAAAGGCTCACTGCAAACTCCGCCTCTGCCCTTGCTTCCTCCGGAGTAGAAGCATAGCAATACACGTATCCGCCGATAGGAATCCCGTTTGCCATAGCTCCCTGCGCATTTCTGCGGAAATATCGGTCCTCCATCAAAGTCCCGCCCGTCGGCTGTGTATTTTTCTGAGTGATCCGAAGCATGGCAAATTCCACGCCGTCTGCCTTTGCGCTCTGCCAGTTGACACTTCCCTGATATGCTGAAACGTCAACTCCCCAAAATTCCGCTTTATATTTGTGATATGTGTTTATTGTAGAGCCGGGCGCCGCCCCGCCTTTCTCCACCAAAACAATCTCAATGGCCTCCAGGCGTTTGGCATACCCCTCACTTCCGACAGGATCGCCATTCTTGCCCCAGCCTGTCCAGCCAAAGGTCTGACAATGGACTCGGTAATAAATATCGTAGACGTCTGCCATCGCTCCGGTCAGACGGATCTCAATGGCTTCCAGGCGCTTCGCTTCTCCGGTCGTTCCGGAAAGCTGCGAAGCCTTCACCCAGTCCTGCCAGCCATAGGTCTGCACATGGGTCCGGTATTCCACACTTCCTTCTATGAAGGAATGGTTCTCCAGATACATCTTTATTCCTTCCAGACGCTTCGCCTCCCCGGTCGTCCCGCTCGTCTCGCCGTTGGAGCTTGCCGCCTGCCAGCCATAGGTCTGCACATGAGTCTGATATGTAATCTTCAGATTCTCTTTATAGGCCCCGTCCAGGGAACCCGGCGCCGGTCCGTCTTTTTCTACCAGAAGGATCTGAATGGCCTCCAGACGCTTCGCATAGCCCTCACTTCCTGCAGGCGCGCCGTTTTTCGCCCATCCAAGCCAGCCATAAGTCTGACAGTGGACGCGGTAATAAATATCATATCTCCCTGCCATTTCCCCGGTCAAACGGATCTGGATAGCCTCCAGACGTTTCGCCTCCCCGGTCGTCCCGCTTTCTTTATCTCCCTCTACCCAGTCCCGCCAGCCATAAGTCTGCACATGGGTCCGGTACTCTACACCGCCGGATACCGGAACATTGTCAAGCCAGATCTTAATGGCCTCCAGACGCTTCGCCTCATTGGTAGTCCCATTTTCCGCTCCATTGGATGAGGGCGTCTGCCAGCCATAAGTCTGTACATGGGTCTGGTATGAAATCACAGGAACCGCCGCACCGTACAGATCCACGTTTTCTGAAGATGTCTCCATGTCCTCTTCAGGCCCTTCCGGTTCCTGTACCGTCATGAGTTCAGTCTCTTCAGCGTCCTTTGCCGTCATCTCTGTTTCCGGCTCAGTACCGGCAGACTCTGTCACCGGCTCAGTATCCTGTGACTCCGTCGTCTCCGATATCCCGGAAGTCGGTTCCTCCTCCGCTGTCTCCAATCTTTCTGTATCTGCTATAATTGTCTCCGAAGCTGCCGCCGCCCCCAAAGGCTGTACCAGCATGGACAAAGAAAGCATCAGCCCTAATACCGCCTTGATCCAATTTTTCCAGTTCCTTGATTTCACTATTGTCCCTCCATCATGCAAATTTTCTTCCAATGTCACATTTTATTATTATAGCGGCAAACGGCCTATCTTGCAATCCCAAAAAAATTCCAGACCTTTTGCCGTAGCTTCTATAATAGAAAAATCGCTGCCAAAGGAATACTCCATGTGACAGCGATCTCATTAAACAACCACAATTATAGATTCGGATCGGTCGGATCCCATCTCTGATTTTCCGGAATCGGCGTAAAGGTCGGTCTGTCGAAAGGGCCTGGATTGGCATCATTGTATACCGTCACCAATGTTCCGACCGGACATCTACTATAAAGCCAGTAAGCTTCCCCACAGAACAAACGGATACATCCGGCAGAACGCACGACACCCATCCCATTATAGCCTAGCGTAAGCATCGTCCTGATATTTCTCGACTCGTAAGTGACTGAATGGAAAAGAACCCCGGGGGCAGATGTCAGTCTGGTGGCATACTGTGCCTCAGTACCGTTAAACATGCTCTGCCACCGATATTTTCCCAACGTCGGGCGAGTCCCCAGTGGAGTATCGTCTCCCGTCGAGCAAAGCATTGCCTTCACCGGAATGATGTAACCATTAGCTCCGTCCTGTGCATAGATTGTCACACAATTCGCCTCCTTGTTTACCTTAATATGATAGGAGGACTGAGGGCCAATGATCCCATCCACATTCTGGCACAGAGAACCGTCGCCGTTAAAATAGTATTTTAAACCTCCGATATAGCGCCAGCCCGTCACCGGCAGCCCATTGACCAAGTAATATCTTTTTCCATCCTTCCTTGTCCAACCGGTTGCGCCGCCACGGACACCATTTGCCGAGTAATATATATTTTGATTTCCAATCTTGTAAAAACCCGGGCCGGAATATGCATGATAAGCTGTCCCTCCAAGCGATACCGGAACAGAGCCTCCCTTGGCCCCGAGTCTGATCTCAATAGCCTCTACCCGAAGTGCCAGGCCGCTGGTTCCGGCCATCTCACCATTTTTGGCCCAGCCAAGCCAGCCATATCCCTGCACGTGCAGGCGATAATAGACATCGCACACCTTTTCCAGATCTCCGGTCAGCCTGACCTGAAGAGCCTCCAGGCGCTTTGCCTCTCCCGATGATCCGTTTAAGGTTCCGTCACCGGTCCAGCCGCGCCAGCCATAAGTCTGTACATGAGTCCGATATTCCATGTTTCCAGACAGCTTATGATCTCCGGTCAGCTTCACTGCCAGAGACTCCATCCGCTTGCTTTTGCCGGTCACGCCTGCTGTCTGTCCGTTGGCAACCCAATCCATAGTCCCATACGTCTGCTGATGTACCCGATAAGTCACTCCTGGAAGATTTGCATAAGAACTCTGTGCACTTCCCACAGGTGCCGGAGCCGCTTCCCCTTTTCTCACCAGTACGATCTTGATCGCTTCCAGACGCTTTGCCAGGCCGCTGGTTCCGGCCATTTCTCCGTTTTTAGCCCAATTCAGCCATCCGAGCTTCTCTACATGGACACAATAATAGATGTCGTATTTTTCCGCCAGTTCTCCGGTCAGTTCAATCCGGATACCTTCCAGGCGTTTTGCTTCTCCGATCGATCCATTATCACCTCCGTTATAGGACCAGTCGCGCCAGCCATAAGTCTGCACATGGGTCCGATACCGGACATCACCGCTTAACTCCGTATTCTTAACGCGGATCCTGATACATTCTAATCGTTTCGCTTCTCCGGTCGTCCCGGCATCCCTGCCGTTCTCCACCCATCCTTGTTTCCAGCCATAGGTCTGCACATGAGTCTGATATTCAATGTCCGGTACAGGTTCCGTAGTCGCCTCTGTTTCGTCATCCGTTCCGAAGAGCGGGATGCTTTCTGTTTCTGCAGACTCTCCGCTTTCTGTTTCTGCAGACTCTCCGCTCTCTGTCAGCGCTTCCTCTTCCGGTGCTGCTTCTGTCTCAACTGGTACTTCTGTTTCTCCCTCGCTCTCCGCGGATGTCTCAGAAAAAAAAGTCTCCGTGTCTCCCTCATTCTCTGAAACATCTGTCGCCGCAACAGACAATGCCTGACAAAGCACAAATACGCAAATCAGCAAAAATGCTGTCAGCCTGTAACTTCTTTCCCTCATCCTTTTCATAATTTTACCTCTTTTCCCATAAAATCACTGTATTTTAGTATATAACATTTCTCTTTGAATATCCAGCCTCAATTCCGAAAAATATTCTTAACTTCTGTAAACTATTCGCAACACCTCGTATTTCAACGCCGCCTTAAAATTTTTTTCACTTTTTCATAGATACGCCACAAACGTTTACTGTGCAGCTGGTCAATATACTGCTGTGCCTGATCTTTTTCTGCCGCCAATCTGGAATTCAGAAGAACCTGTCCGGCGAGCTCTTCCTCCAATTTTTCATAATTCCCGGTCAGCGCCGCCACGTCTTTTTTCCATTCTTCTGTCAGTTCAAGTACAGAAAATTTCACCTGGAGCACTTTTACATCTTCAACGGAAGCCACAAAGATCTGAGGATCCTCCGTTCCAAAAATATAAGTACCGCCGTTCAGGACCAGGCCATTGCATTTACTGCATTCCAGCTGCCTGTTATCTCCCCAGACATACAGTCCTTTTATGATGACCGCTGAGGCCGCCGGGTCGATCCGTACCTTTTTTACCCCCTTCGGCAGTTCTAATTCCAGCTCAATCTCTTTCTTTGAATAAAAATATCCTTTCTTGACAGAAGTCTCTTCAGAGAACCCTTCTCCGCAGTCAATATAGATCTGCACGAAGTCCATATCCCGATTGGGCTGCATTCCCCGCGCATTGACATAGAGCTTCAGCATCTCTTTCTTCAGTTCTGCCATGGTATGCTTTTTTCCCGCCACATGCCGCTGAAAGGCATGTTCCATCTCCGCATAGGTCTGAAGCTTTTCAGCCGGGATCCCAAGCAGTTGAAATAACTGAAAACTAATCAGGGCATTTCTTTTCGTACTGCTATACAGATAGTAATGAATCGCCCTGTAGAGGATAAACTCAACCGGTACAGGAAAATCCATGACCCACTCATAATCAATGACTGTCCACGTTTCTCCCATGACCACATTTCCGAAGATCAGGTCGATATTGGAGACCTTCAAAGACTCAGCGTCAGTAAACAGGGTCTTTTCTCCAAATATTCTATCAAACTCCTCCGTATACCGAAAGGGAATATTATCCGGAAGCCCATATAAAATTTCTTTATATCGCTTTATCTCTTCGACAATATCCAGATATCGTCCCTGAATATAGAGACTGTCAAGATATTGCTCAAAAGTTTCTCCCTCTACAAACTCCAGCTGCACTCCATCAGCCGTTTTTTTGCATTTATTCGGTGTAAACAGAGTCCCCTCATAGCTTTCCCGCATCTTTAAATAATGCCGGTGGATATCCTCCACATGCTTCTCTGCCGCAGGTCCCAGGGGAGATTTTTGTACTGTTCTCTGGCCGTTCTCATCCTGATAGATCGCTGTTTTGATCTGAAACTGTTCTGCCCTGTCATTGGAATATTTACAATATATCGGATTCATGATCATTTCCCCTCCCTGACGATCAGCAAAAATGAATTTGAATATACCGGGAACAGGTTTTCTTCTATGATCGTATCAAACACCTTCGACTCATCAAAAGTCAGAAGCCTCTCCGCATCAAAATTATTAAAATTATTATTCAGTTCACCAATCTGAGGCAGATATTCGTCAGAATAGATACAAGTCGGAAACTTGTAGTCCGGATAAGGGTAATACCATTTCTCCACTTTGCAGCCGCAGCGTTTTATGACCTCCTCCAGACCGTTTTTTGTGAATGTTCTCGCACTTTTTGTATTCCAATACCCTTCAATCCCCTCGTATACGATCTGTCCATGATCCTCCACGCACCCTGCCCAGTATTTAAGGCCGAATTTATTCTCTATGGCTATGACCATCCTTCCGCCCGGTTTCAGATGCTCTTTTAATGAGACCAGAAAATCCTCATAAGGGTTTTCTGTCCCCATATAATTGATCGCATATTCAAAGACCCCGATCAGAGTGATCATATCATACTTTTCTGTCAGATGTTCCGAGATATCCCGGTAATTTCCTAAAATAATCTCAAGATTATCTGCATCTTTGTGGCGGTGGGCATTGATCAGCGAACGTTTTTTAGAAAGATCAATACATGTCACCTTCCCGTATTTTTCCGCAAGCTTTCCCGTGACCGCTCCGCACCCGGCCCCCACCTCAAGTACAGAGGCTTCCTTATCACTTTCCATCCAATCGATAATATTCTCCCGGTTGGCCGACAGATGATAGAGAACTGCCCATTCCTGTTTTTCTTTTATAATCTCTTCGTATTCTGACACCTCGTGATTCTTCACGATTTCAAGCAGTTCATCCTCCGCCCCGTCCGCATACAGCTCTCTTCCCAAATAAAATCGATCTTCAATTTTTACTTTTCCAATGGTCTCCATATCCCGCTCCTTAAATTACCTCGATTTCCGAATTCATATCGTAGTAGCCTACAGAATTTTTTTCTGATATCACGGTTATGTTACACACGTCGTACAAACGGTGATATACCTCAAATTCATCTCCTTTATAACCGGTGCAGCCCAACGATAAGAGATATTCCCCCCCCTGAAGATTCATCTCCTGAGTAAAGGAAACTATTTTACTGCTCCCTGCCTCTGTATGATCCACATAAATATGTTCAAACATCGTATTCGTTCCGGTAATCTCAGTACCCTTTAAGTCTTTAATGGTAAAAGCAAAAATCGGATTTATAATTTCGTTCTGAAAAACCACTTTAAATTTTACAGTGAATTTCTCACCCTTTTCTATGCTGTTTGTGATCAGTCCTTCTGTATCAAGTACCGCATAATCCACAATATGGGCTTCTCCGTTCCCATACTCCAGACAATTGGGGTTGTTGTTGAGATTTTCTTTCCATTGTGAAGTCTCTTTTTGAGGCTCTCCATGTCCGGCCGCCGCCGGCTGTTCCCCTAACTGATGTACCAGTAATCTTTTATAAGCATCGATCACCGGCTTCGGCTCTCCCTCCATGACCTTTTCCCCTTTGTTCAGAAGCACTGCCCGGTCACAGTATTTGGAAATGCTTCCCAGATCATGGCTCACAAAAAGAATCGTCCGTCCCTGCTCCTTGAATTCTTCAAATTTTTTATAACACTTTGCCTGAAAAAACACATCTCCCACAGACAGAGCTTCATCCACGATCAATATTTCCGGATCGATGTTGATGGCCACCGCAAAAGCCAGCCGCACAAACATACCGCTGGAATAGGTCTTGACCGGCTGATCGATAAAATCTCCAATATCCGCAAATTTAAGGATCTCATCCAGCCTCTCATCAATCTCTTCTCGTTTAAAACCATTCATTGTACCATTCAGATATACGTTTTCCCGTCCGGTATATTCCATATTAAAACCGGCTCCCAGCTCCAGAAGCGCAGAGATCCGTCCTCTGATCTCAACTGTCCCGCCGGTCGGATTCAGGATTCCGGTAATGATCTTCAGCATCGTAGACTTTCCCGAACCATTGGTTCCGATCAGTCCCACCGTCTCCCCACGGTCTACTTCGAAAGAGACTCCATTCAAAGCGTAATGCTCCACATACTTCTTTTCTCTGGACAAGCCAAGCGACTCCTTCAGACGGTCGCTTGGCTTGCTGTATAATTTATACATCTTGCTGACATTATTTACTCCAATCGCTATCTCGCCCATCCTTCACACTCCATCACAAAACATCTGCAAAATGCACCTTTAAACGTTTGAATATCAAGGTTCCTATTCCAAACATCAGTAAGGTAAACACCCAGAAATAAAGCGTTAATCGCGGCTGCTGCCAGAAATTCACTTTATAAATAAAAACATTCCGATACCCCGACGTAATGTAATACATCGGATTCAGCTTGAAAACATTTTTTAAGATCTGCGGAATCTCCATCGTCTCCAGATTCCACATAATAGGAGTCATCCAGATACCAACCTGGAGGACGATATTGACGATCTGAGTCAGGTCCTTGAAAAACACAACGATCGCCGATGTCGCATAAGACAGCCCCAGGACCAGCATAAACGCACAAAAGGAATAATAAATTAGCTGCAGATAATAAAGATCCGGAAACCTCCCGTAACAGCAGTAAATGATAATAACCAGTGCGACAAACGCAATATGGACAAACAGCGCAGAGACGATCTTCACGATCGGCAGGATACTGACTTTGAATACCACCTTCTTCACGAGATACGCGTATTCATTCAGCGTATTTGTCCCGGCTCCCCAGGCATCGGAGAAAAAAAACCACGGAACAATCCCGGCGATCAGCCATAAAACAAAGGGAACCTCAACTCCGGGCGCCAAAGACAGAGCATTCTGCCTCAATCCCTTTTGAAATACGAACCAGTACACCAGCACCGTAACGATCGGCTGTATAAAAGCCCAGATCGTCCCGAAATAGGAGCCTGCATACTTTGTCCTGAAATCATTTTTAGCCAAAGACCAGATCAGCCCTCTGTTTTCAATCACTTCTCTGGACAGGGAAAAAATCTTCTTTATCTTTGACATTTATACTTCCCCTCTGCCCCTTGTATAAGCGGCGATCCCGTCCCAATTCTGATCCTTTTCAGAAATGATGAGATCTTTTTTCTCCATACCTTTTGGCATCGGCCATTCCACACCGATCTGCGGATCGTCCCATTTCAGTCCGCCCTCATCGTTCGGATGATAAAAATCCGTACACTTATAGGCAAACTCCGCCGATTCCGACAAAACGACAAAGCCATGGGCAAAATTCTTCGGAATGAAAAACTGCTTTTTATTTTCTGCGGACAGGATCACCCCATGCCACTTCCCGTAAGTTGCGGAACCCGGACGTAAATCCACCGCCACATCAAACACCTCTCCGCTCACAACACGTACCAGCTTATCCTGCGGAAAATGAATCTGAAAATGAAGCCCCCGCAGCACTCCCTTCCTGGAGCTTGACTGATTGTCCTGCACAAACTCCATATCAATGCCGGCTTCTTTGTAATCATTATAATTGTAAGTTTCCATGAAATATCCGCGCTCATCGCCAAACACTGCCGGAGTAATGATCCTTAATCCCTCAATCTCACACGTCTCAACTGTAATTTTCCCCATTTTTGCACCTTTTTTCACTTATTTGAAATTTATACAACAGATTTTCTGCCCTATAGTATATCACAGGATGCGGTATTCGTCCACGTCCCCGTCATTTTTTCTTTTCAATCCGGATCTCGATGGCTTCCAGGCGCTTTGCCTTCGCAGTGGTTCCGGCAATTTCACCGTTTTTCACCCAGCCCTGCCACCCCTGGCTCTGCACATGGACACGATAATACACGTCATACTGTTTCTCAAACTCGCCTGTCAGCTCGATTCTGATCGCTTCCAGACGTTTTGCCTCCCCGCTTGTACCTGCCAGCGTTCCATTTGACACCCAGTCCTGCCACCCCTGGCTCTGCACGTGGGCCTGATAACGGATACTTCCGCTTACCGGAAGATTGCTCAAGCTGATGCGAACGGCTTCCATCCGTTTTGCTTTTCCCGTTGTTCCCGCCAAAGCTCCGTCCGATACGGTATTTTGCCAGCCATAGCTCTGCACATGGGCCTGGTAGGACACTGCAGGCTCTGCTTTCACAAAGGGCCGTTCTATGCTTCCGGGTGCCACGCTTCCTTTTTCAACAATCTGGACCTCTATGGCTTCCAGCCGTTTCGCAAGCCCTTCTGTCCCGGCACTCTCTCCATTTTTTGCCCAGTCAAGCCAGCCATAGCTCTGCACGTGGACACGGTAATAAACGTCATAATCTTCTGCGTCTGCACCTGTCAGCCTGATCCGAACAGCTTCCATCCGTTTGGCCTGATCCACGGTTCCTGCCATATCTCCGCCTGAAACCTCATCCTGCCAGCCCTGGCTCTGCACATGAGCCTGATAGGCGATCCCAAGATCGGCATTTCCGGTAACTTCTATTTTAACGGCTTCCAGCCGTTTAGCCTGATCTACGGTTCCTGCAGTTTTGCCGTCTGATACCGGCTCCTGCCAGCCCTGGCTCTGCACATGAGCCTGATAACGGACCGATACTGGCAGCGTCCATGGCGGCATCGGTGCCGGAGACAGGGTTTCCGGAATCAAAAGACTGACTCCGATCCGCCTCCACGCCTCCTCAGACGCCCCCTGCCGGCTGATCTGATACCATACAGAATTGCTCTTGATAAACTCGTAATTATATGCCTGATCTCTCCAGTAATAGTCGTCATAAGTCGTTCCGCTTCCGGAAAGCCCCGGATCATTCCAGATGCCATGTCCGGTAGACTTGATCCCGGCATCACTCAGCATGAAATTCTGATGGAGGACCTCTCCTCTTCGGTCCCTGTCATCCCAGGTACAGTCCACATGATAAGTCTCGCCATCCAAAACCACCAGATTCCAGGCATGATCCAGCGCATCGCTGCCTACAAATTCCGTCTGGATCCCCAGCCGTTCTGCCAGAAGATCAAACGCCAGCGCATATCCATGGCACACTGCCCGCCCCTCCACAAGGGCGCCGTATGCCGTATAACAGCCCCTTCCGTCATTCCACTCCGTAGTTGTCGTATAAGTAGTATTCACCACCAGTGCCTCGTGGAGGATCATAAGCTTTTCCACTGTTGTCATGGAAGGTTCCGTTTTCTCCAAAATCTCCGAAACCTTTGCTTCCATGGCCAACCTCATGGCAGCGACCCGTTCAGGGTCCTGCTCCTGATAATTCCACGACAGCGATATGATCTTATCAGACCGGTAAGAATACTGGTACGTGTTGGACACATAAAACAGCTCCGGATGTCCGTTTACCACATGCTCGAACATGGCCTTTATCACATCCGCCTGTGCCGTCGTAAGCCCCCACCCTGATACATCCAAACTTTGGGCATTCTGACTCAGGGACTCATAGATCTGCCGTTCCATCTCTTCTGTCTGCAGCGAATAGACCATAATTCCAGAATCACTTGTCTGAAACGCTCCCGCCTGATACAGCTCTGCAGTTACACTGACCAGAGTTTCCTGGCCATCGGCAAGAAAAAGTCCGTTTCCGTCCTGTTCTTCTAAAACGGCTTCTGCTGCATCACTTTCTTTCTGAATACCGGCAGCCGCCTCCTCTTCCGCCCTGGCCCCCAGGACCAGGACAGAAAAAAGATACATTGCTGTCAGTCCAAGTATAAAGATTTTTTTTCTTTTCATTAACAATCCCGTCTGCCTTCTTTCAGTTTGTCACATAATGCTGCGCCGTGCTTCCGGGAGCCGCTCCCCCTTTGGGAACCAGACGGATCTCTATGGCCTCCAGACGCTTCGCCAGACCGCTCGAGCCGGCCGGCTCTCCGTTTTTCGCCCAGCCCATCCAGCCGTAAGTCTGACAATGAACCCGGTAATATATATCATATTTAGATGCCGCTTCTCCCAACAGGCTGATCTCTATGGCTTCCAGACGCTTTGCCTCTCCTGTCGTGCCACTGAGTGCTCCGTTCTTTACCCAGCCCTGCCAGCCGTAAGTCTGTACGTGGGTCCGGTAAGAGATATCTCCGGAAACATTGGACAGGTTGATCTTGATCCCTTCCAGACGTTTCGCCTTTCCGGTTGTCCCGTTCATCACGCCGTCTGCCGTAGCGGTCAGCCAGCCGTAAGTCTGACAATGAGTACTGTAGGAAACACTCGCCGGTTTATCCGCCGGCTGGTCTGCTGTCATTTTTACAAAAGGCCTGGCTGTGCTTCCAGGAGCCGCACCGCCCTTTGGAACCATACAGATCTCAATGGCCTCCACCCTCTTGGCATAACCTTCACTTCCGGCACTCTCTCCGTTTTTCGCCCAGTCCAGCCAGCCAAAGCTCTGACTATGTACATGATAATAAATATCGTATTTCTTTTCTGCCTCACCCGTCAGCCTGATCTCCACCGCTTCCATCCGTTTCGTTCCATCGGGGATCCCGCTGACCTCTCCGTCCGATACCCAGTCCTGCCAGCCGGCTGTCTGCATATGGGTCCGATAAGTAACCCCCCCGGGGATCTGATCAGAAAGCTTAACGATCAGCGCTCTGAGCATTTTGTAGCTTCCGGTGGTTCCGGCCATTTTTCCGTCTCCGGTCCAGACATCCCAGCCCTTTCCTTCCACATCGGCCCGGTATGCGATCTGTTCGTCTTCCGGCGGAGGAGCCGTGATACCAGTCTCGTTATAATCCGGTACAGCATAGCCTACAATATAACGGTTATTCAGTAAATAACTTCGTTCTCTTACACTGTCGGAAGAGTTTCCCTCAATGGTATAGACCGTCCCGCCGGATACTTCTGACACAAGTCCCACATGATCGACCTTTCTGTTGGGATTATCAGAAAATTTAAAAAAGATCAAATCTCCCGCTTTCGGGGTATAACTCCCTTTCTCATACCAATAACCCGGATTTTTTCCATTCTTATACCAGACCACCATAGATTCCGTATAGGAATGCCGGTAAAACACATTAGATGGAACGCCTGCCTGATCAGCGCACCAGCTCACAAACATGGCACACCAGGCGGCAGAGGCATAAGCACTTCCGTTCGCAATATTGGCTCCGTACCAGGTCCCATATTTTGTCGGAGTCCCCTCTGCCTTATAATACCCCACCTGAGTTTTTGCCACTGCGATAATATCATAGATCCTGTTTCCTGTATTGACATGGGGATTCGCATAACCGTCGTCCGGATCAGTCTCCAGATAAGGTCTGGCCACAGGTCCCGGCGCCACACTTCCCCTCGCCTGAATTTTTATCTGAACAGCTTCCACCATTCTGTTCCAGGAAGAGCCTACTCCGGAAATTCCTCCGTCCTTCGCCCAGTCCAGCCAGCCATACCCCTGTACGTATACCCGATAATAAATCTCATACTGGCTCGCCGCCACTCCGCTGAGGGAAACTTTGAGAGCCTCAACCTTTCTTGCCTCTCCGGTAGTTCCGGCTGCAGTACCGTCTTTACCGGACAGCCAGCCTTTTCCATCGCTGTATACCTGATAGTCTATTCCCAGGCCGGCTATTCCAGACACCTGTATCTTAACCGCCTCTAACCGTTTCCCTGATTCAGGCTTTCCGCAAGGGCTGTTATTTATGCCATCCTCCAGCCAGCCATAGCTCTGCATATGTACGCCATAAGTGACTGTCGGAGAAACTGCTTCATAAAACGCCGCTGACTCTTCAACAACGCCAGTTTCCTCCGTGCTTTCGGTTTCGTTTACGTCCCCGCTCTCTCCCGAAGCTTCTGTTTCTTCGGTGCTTTCACTTTCTTCCGTACTTTCTGTGTCCTCTGCGTCTGTTTCTTCTATATCTTCCGTTCCATTTTCGGATTCCGTTTCTCTGATACTCTCAGACTCTTCAGTGCTCTCCGACTCTTCCGAAGAAGTATCCGCTTCTGAATCCTTTTTTTCTATATCCGCTTCTGTCTCTGCGTTTTCTTTTGTCTCCCCGGTTTCATCTGTCCGTCCTTCAGAAAGGAGCGCCCCGGCCGCATAAGCCTTCCCGGCGCTTACCATCCAGCTTCCGGACAGCAAAACCATTGCCAAAAATATTGCAAATCCTCTTTTCATCCGTTTCATCAAAATCCCTCTTCTCTGTTAAGCCTCTCCACAAACAGTTTCTCTTCCTATACTCTCGTAGGTGATCTGACCGCCTTTAAATACTTCCGGCGGATAGCAATTCCTCCCATCAATAATTATCGGCTTTTTCATCTGTTTCACAAAGAGCTCCGGCTGGATTTCCTGTATTTCCCTCCATTCCGTAAAGATCAGACAAAGCTCCGCCCCCTTAAGCGTTTCCTCTATAGTTTCACAGTAGCAAATCTCCGACGGGTATAATCTCCTGTAGCCCGCCTCTCCAATGGGATCCCATGCCCGGATAATGGCTCCCTCTTCCAAAAAGATCGGAAGATTGACGAGAGAAGGCGCCTCCCTCAGATCATCGGTCCCAGGTTTGAAGGTCAGCCCCAGGACCGCCACTGTGATCCCTGCAAAATCCTCATAATATTTCCGTGCTTTCCGCACCATCTTAAGCTTCTGATTCTCATTCACTTCAATGGCAGCCTTCACGGTCTTCATCTCATAATCGTAAGAATTAGCCAGCCAGTGGAGTGCCTTGGTATCCTTTGGAAAGCAAGAACCTCCATAACCGATCCCGGCCTTTAAAAATTTATTCCCAATCCTTGAGTCAAATCCCATCCCGGCTGTGACATCCTCGATATTGGCCCCTACCAGCTCGCAGAGATTGGCTATCTCATTGATATAAGAAATCTTAAGGGCCAGGAAATCATTGGAAGCATATTTGACCATCTCAGCGCTCTTTCTGTCTGTCACCAGCTTGGGAGCATCAAATTTCTCATAGACCCTGAGCATCACGTTCCTGGCAAAGGCTTCCTCTGCGCCAATGACGATCCTGGACGCATGCATGGTATCCCGCACGGCTGTCCCCTGGGCCAGAAACTCCGGATTGGACGCTACCGCGATCTTTACCTGTGCCTTCTGTTCCCTTCGGATCAGCTTTTCAAGCCTGTCATTGGTCCCGATCGGTACGGTTGACTTGACCACGACCACACAATCCCGTTTCACCGTGTGGGCGATCTGCTTTGCCGCCTCATACACATAAGCCAGGTTGGCCGAACCATCCCTTTTTTCCGGAGTTCCCACTCCGATAAAGATCACTTCTGCGTCCTGATAAGCTTCTTCATGATCAGTTGTAAAGGTCATCCGTTCCCTGTTTTTTACCATCAATTCCGACAAGCCCTCTTCATAAATGGGCGAAATGCCCTGGCGCATCGTTTCGATCTTTTTCTCATCAATATCCACACAGCATACCGAATGTCCGTGCTCTGCCAGACAGACTCCCGTAACCAATCCCACGTAACCTGTTCCTGCCACTGCAATTTTCATCCGCTCACTCCATTTCTCTGTCGTTTCCATTCCTCTGCAAGGGCAGAGATCTTCTCCGCAAGAGCCTCCGAATTTCCCATTTCCACAAAGTAGGTTCTGCCGTCCTCCTGATAAAGCTCCCGATTGGCGGCATTTTCTCCCAAAATCATCGGCTTTCCCATGGCCCGGTAAATATAAGCCTTTCCCGGAATCGTCCGCCTCGCTTTCCCGATACTGCCATGAAAATGTCCCGCCAGGCAGAGATCCGCCTCGGCGATCTTTTCTGCCAGCTCCTCCTGGGAAAGCCAGGGGATATACATAACCTGGGACGTATCCGGTTTCTTTACCTGCTCACCAAGAGGTCCCACCATGTAAAAAAAGATGTCCTCCCGCATCCGCAGGCGTTCCATCGCCTCCAAAATCACGGGCACACCTTGAAGCGGGAGAACACTCCCAAAATATAATACCACAAATTGGTGATCCCTTCTACCCTCTTTTTTCTGCTCTCTGGGGTAATAAATGGACGCATCTGCCTCCAAATAAAGAGTATGCAGCTTTCCTGCAGCCGCTCCAAGTTCTTCTGCAAAATAAGCGCCATGAGCGTTCGTATCACTGATGATCTCATCGGCCAAAGATAAGGTTTTCCTGTCCAGCCATTTGACAAATCTGGCAGGAAGACTCCTGTCTTTAAATTTTCCCCGGTCCCACACCAGCGTATCATACATGGAAATAAAAAAATCCACAGCCAGCGTCCGTTTCCTGAGCCGCCTAAAAAAAGGGACGATAAGCTGAGGCGCAAACCCCACAAAAATCAGGTCATAAGATCCCGCCTTTGTAAAAAGCAGCTTTCCGTAAACAGCGAGCAGCCGCTTTACATAGCTTTTTTGGTAAGAGCCCATGATCGTACAGGATTCCGCCTGTGTTCTTATCATTTTAAGTTCCTGACTGTTTCTGATATAATCCAGATTTTTTGTAGTGATAAAAAGCACGTTTTTATGATTCAGAAATTCCAGCATGATTCTTTTTTCTCCCGGTCATCCAATAATATAATTTAAAACATGAAAAGGCAGCGATCTCTCCAATAATGGTCCAAATCCTCGTTGTGACCACGATGAGAAGCACCAGCTCATGAGCCTGACGCTCTCCAAGAAGCACCCGCAAAATGCCTTCCCGGATCCCCATGCCGTTGGGAGACGGGCTTAGAAACCCTGCCACCCAGGAAACCGGATAGGACAACACCAGATAAAACCCCTGCAGGACATCAAACTCAGAAAAAGCCGCCACCAGCGAAAGAAGTCCGAGCCCCGTCACCAGCCAGGCTCCGATATACCGCAAAAGCACCTGATACACAAATCCCGGCTTTAACCGGATGTCCCCACAGTCCTTCTTCATAACCCTGGAAAGGATCCGGATCCCCAGATTGATGCATGCCGGAAGCAAAACAAGTGCCGCTGCCGCTGCCAGAACGCAGAGTGCCGCCAGCCAGACATTTTGACCATTCTGAAACAAAAAAGGAATCAGAACCACGAAAAACAGGCCGCTGGAAGCAATCTGGAACACATATTCCAGAATAATACTGACCGTCGTCGCCTGTTTCGAAACTCCTTTTTTATTGCAGAGATAGGCTTTTCCCACAATGCTCCAGATACCTCCTGGAATATAGCGGGCCAGGGCACTTACCATATGAGCGTTCAGATACTCCCTTCTCCCCGGCCCTGCTTCCATTTTCCACAAAAGCCATGTCCAGTTATATCCGGTGAACAAAAAGGCCAGTCCATAAAGAAGGATGGACACAAGAAACAGAGATATCTTCATTCCTGTAAGGTAGGGAACGATCGCCTCCCAGTTTTTTATAATGTCCTTCACCATAAACCAGAGTATCAGAAGACCAATACAGAGCCCGGCCCCTTTAAATACCGTTTTTTTCCAGGTGCTTTTCTTCTTTTCCAAATTCTCTTTCTCCATGTGCCTCTCTGCCCTTTACACCGTCATAGTCCATTTTCCTCACATGATACTGCACATCCTCCAAAAGCTTTCGATTGGCGGCGATCACGTCCGCCAGAAAGCCGATCACAATGGTCTGAAATCCCAAGAGGAGCAGGGTAGAGCAGAGGATCAAAGACTGAACATGGCCGCCTCCCGTTCCCATAAAAAAGTAGACCAGAAACCGGATGCCAAGGGCTGCCCCCAGCAAAAAGATCACACTGCCGACGATGGTAAAAAACTTCATGGGCTTGTACATCATAAACGCCCGAAAGATGGTGACCATGGATTTTTTCACATAACCGAACATGCTGCTGAACAGTCTGGAGGGCCTGAGCTCTTCGTTTGTCCGGATGGGCACCGATTCCATGGCGATCTTACTCCGGCCCGCCTGTACGATCGTCTCCAGGGTATAAGTATACTCATTGACCACATTGAGGCGCATAGCCGCCTCCCGGCTGTAAGCCCGAAAACCGCTGGGGGCATCCGGAATCTCGCTTTTTGAAGCCTTCCTGACCACATAACTGCCCAGGTGCTGCAGCTTCTTTTTCAAAAAAGAAAAATGCTCTGTCTGGTCAATGGGTCTGGCGCCGATGACAATATCTGTCTTTCCTTCCAGAATCGGCCGCACCAGCTTCTCAATATCATCCGCACAGTACTGATTATCCGCATCCGTATTGACGATGATATCGGCGCCGTTTCTGAGACAGGCGTCTAACCCCGCCATAAAGCCCTTGGCAAGACCTTTGTTTTTCTTAAAATTCACCACATAATGAACGCCCCAGTCACGGGCAACCTGAACAGTTTTGTCCTTACTTCCGTCATTGATGATCAAATATTCGATCTCATCAATCCCATCAATCTTTTTTGGAAGCGCGTCAAGAGCGATGGTTAAAGTCTGTTCTTCATTATAACATGGGATCTGGATCATTAATTTTGTCAATTTTTTTCTCCTCCGTCTTCCCGGGACCAGCTGTTTCCCTTCTCAGCCTCTTCGTAACAATTTTTTCCCTGTTTTCCAAATGCTCTCCGGCAATACTCTTTTTAATTTCAGTTTCAGTACATGACGAAACGTCATCTGCTGCTCCAAAAGCCGGATCTGCGCCTCCTGCCGCTCCCGCAGCTTTTCCAGCTCCCGGTAAGTATACATCACTCCGCGGATCTGCTCACACATCACCCTCTGGTAGCTGTAGATTCCCTCGTCAAAGCAAATCCTGCTATAATCCTTTACAAATGTGCTTAAATTTGTGAATTCAATCCGGGCAAAATAATCTGACATAAGGATTGCAGGATAAAAGCCTGCCTGCTGAACAGCCAGAGAATAAAGACGCTCCATGGCATGAAGCACGGTGCCGTCAACCTTGTTCGGTTCTTTTGGAAACTCTTCATAAGTCCAGTCATGGTCATACAGGACCTGAAAAGCCGCAGGCCGGAACCAGAACATCGTTCCCAGGGGACAGACGGGACCTTTCTTCTCATCCATCGGCACTTTGATCCCAAGCTTTTCGGCCCACTCTCTGCACAGTTCAAAGTTCGGCCCCCATTCATTTCCGAAAGTGGGGAAATATACACTGTGATTGGGGCCTGGCGGTGAAAGGATTCCCATTCTTGGATTCTCTTCAAACAGCGTCAGGACATTATAAACAAATTCTTTATTATATAATATGTTGCTGAAACACTTAAATCCAAAGCTGGCTCCTATGCTGGCCGGTTTCAGATCCGTTCCCTTTTTATCATGAACAAAGCATGCATAATCATAATCTCTGATGATATCTTTTACCCCGACCAGGATGCTGCTCACATCTCTTCCCCGGTTCTCAATGACCCGTACTTTAAGTCCATGGCATTTAAGGGCGGCAAAGGCTTTTTCAATCTCTCTCTTTTTATCCTCTGTGTTCGTTGTGATACAGATATCTGACTCCGGCGGCATCATGGATGCCAGCCGATACGAATCGTCCAGCAGATCCATAAAATATAAATGCATGACCAGAATAATCTTCCTTTTTTTAACAATATCCGGAGAATATCTTTGATCCACCGCTTTCGAAGATGCCACATAAACCAAGTTCAGATTTCTCACAATGTCCGCCTGATTACAGGTCCTTAAAAGATTATCCCATACCAGGTTCACATCATAATCCGTATGGCTGCATATATGGTCGTATAATTCAAGAGTCTGCTGACCCGTCGTATTATCCAGAAAATCGTCCTCATCGTAAAAAAAAGAGCGCCGCTTAAAAACCGGGCAGTGCCGCTCTGCCACCAGCTTTTTCGGATACAGCATCAATGGGAAAAGTCCGTAATCCTCCATATCGTCCACCTGAACGTATACATCCCAGGAAAATCCCATGTCTGAAAACTTTTTTGTAAACGCTGTCTCATGCAGGCCGACTGCTTCCTCATAAGAGCTAAGCTCAGGCAGCCGGTCCCAATATTCCTGAAATTCTGCGGACTGCACCATACGCCTTCTGTACACCATAAAATATGACTGTACATGCTCCGGCAGATATCCATAAGGGTTGCAGCAGAAAGGGTCTCCCGTACTTTTAAAATGCTTTGTGATTCCCCAGAAATCGAGCTCTCTTTTTTCCATCTCGGAAAACATCCCGGAAAAAGGATAGACCGGTCCAAAAACCGTATTGTTGCAGACAACGACCTCATCGTACTTTTCCAGCTTTTCCCAGCCGATCAGATCCATTCCTGTTTTATAGCCCCAGATATCAAATCCTTTATTTTCCCGTATCACAAGCCTGGCAGATATCTGCTCCAAACATATCTTTCCCTTTTCCCTGAGTGGCCCATTGCTGACGACGATCAGCTCTTCCAGATTCTCTCTCAGATCACGGAGAAAATACAGCACATAGTCATCCACGATTCCATCCTTATCGTAGAATGAATAGATCCCTATCCTTTTCATAAGTTCCTCTCCTTCTGACCGGCAGCCTTTACAGATCTTCCGCCCGTATAGACAGAACCGCCTGAATCTTAAGTTCCGTCGGGTTTTCCTTTTCCTTCCACCTGATGTCGATCCACGGATCGGAGGTCAAAAACAGTATATCCCTCTTTCCTCCTTTTCCATTATGCTTCCAGTGTTTTTCCGGCACCAGGCGGCTGCTTCCATCCGCATACACAGCCGTAATGCAGAGATCCTTCAACAAAAACAATCCTCGCTCACAGGGATCGAAACGAAGGCCGTTTACTTTTTCAATGCTGTCATCCAGTAAAAATCTCACGTCCACATTCGGCCAGGCCGCTTCATTTTTCGAATGCAGCTGACAGCTTTCGCTGTATCCCCCGCCGACATCATAATATAAAACAGGATCCAGACGAAATTTCCCCTGTTTTTCTTCTTCCGGATCCGTATAAAACAGCCTGGACTTTGTCCATGAATATGGATATCCGCCCTGCTTCTCAAAGATCACCTGATTAAAGCCCCGCAGCATACAGGTCACATTCGTCATATAAACAGCCGCCCCTGTATCACTGAACAGCCAGGCAGGATAATAACCTGCATCCTGGACAACGAAGCTGTGGATCCTCTCAATGGCATGAGAAATCGTTCCGTCATCTGCCAGGGGTTCCTCCGGAAAATCTTCATAATTCCATTCAACCTCCAGCAGTTTTTCCAGAGCCTTTGTTTTGAACCAGAACATGGAGCCGATCGCCGCGACCGGCTCCTTCTCCTTCTCCATTGGCACATGCAGCCCCAGTCTTTCTGCCAGCTTTACAACATTTTCATAATTGCCGGCCCACTCATAGCAAAGAGTCGGATAATATCCCCCATGGATCGGCGGCGGCACAGTCAAAAAGCCAAGCCGCGGATTCTCTTCTAAAAGCCCGATCACATTCTCCACGAAAGGCCGGCTCTGCAGCAGATTTTCAAAGCAATGACGGGCCCAGGAGGTTCCTTGCGCCAATGGCTTAAAATAGTTCACTTTTTTATCATGAACGAAGCATACATATTCATATTCTTTGACCGTTTCTCTCATACCGACAAGAAAGGCGCTGACATCACGCCCCCGGTTATTCACCAGAACCACCCTGACAGCATTAGGGAGAAAGGAAAGGCGCTTTTCCAACAATTCCTTTTTTTCTTTACTTCCTGTAGTGATATAGATATCTGCAGAAGGAGGCATGGAACTGGCATAATGCACACATTCCTCCAGCAAATCTTCATAATAAAAATGATATACCAGAGCGATCCGATGTCTTTTGATCCTGCCCTCATCCACAAAAGACTTTCTGGAATCCAGCACATAATTCAGCTGGAGACATTTCTTGATATCCGCCTGATTTGCACCCCGAAGAATCGTTTCCCAGATCATATCTGTATCATATGCTGTCTCTTCTTTCAAATAATCCATCAAAGCTGCCGCTTCTTCTCCGGCCGTTGCCGTCAGATACTCTTCGTAATCATGAAAAAAGCTGCGCCGTTTAAAAAAGGGACAGCCAGCCTCTTTCAACAGGCGTACAGGTGCCTTAAGAAGCGGATAATCTACAAAATCCTCCATCCCTTCTGTCTCTGTATAACAGGCCCACCGATATCCTTTTTTCGCAAAATGATCAGTAAAAACAGATTCATGATAAACCACAGATTCCCCATAGCTGTTGATTTTGGGAAGCTGTTCCCAATAGCTGCGAAAATCCTCCTGCCCGGACAGAGAAGAACGAATCACAAGAAAATGAGACTGCATATGGCTCTGGATATAACCGCATTCTGTCAGACCGTATGGATCAAAGGGAATCCCATAATGCATGGAAAGCCCCCAGAAATCCACGTCTTTTTCCGCCATCTGATCAAACATAGGCTTGACAGAGCAGACAGGTCCCATGATCGTATGGTTCATCAGGATCAATTCATCGTATCTGCCGATACGGTCCCAGCCAATCTTCTGCAAGGCATATCGGTACGCGCCCACATCAAAGCCCTGATTTTCTCTCTGCCATACATAAGGGGTGAGCTTTTCCAGTACTTCCCGTCCTGCCTCCGTCAGACTGCCGTTCACTACGATAAAAATGTCCTTTGCGCACTCCTTCATGCCGGAAAGCAGCACCGGAACATATCGGTCAACAATCCCCTGGCCGTCATAGAAAAAGAAAATAACCCCTCTCTTCATGAAACGCTTCTCTTCCATATACGCAGTTCCTTCCTATAATATACGGCTCATGATCTGACGGATCCTTGCGGCATCCCCCCAGATTCCCGGAGAATCATAAGGTCTGTCCGGATACGCCCCAAAATCAGGCCTGATCTTGTAGCCATGCTCTGCAATAAACTCTTCCACTTTATCCGCCAGTGAAACAGGTTTTCCAGAACAGCAGTTAATGATCCCGGTGATCTCATCCTGTGTCGCCGCAGCCGCGATCTGCCTGGCCAGCTCTTCCACATCCAGAAAATCGTATTGATTTTTTCCGGAAGTAAAAGGAAACGTCGGTTTTCCAGCCTCTGCCATCTCGCTGATCTTTGTGAAAACTGAATGATTTTTCAGATCATCTCCGATAATGTAATACGCCCGGAGCCACTGGCACACGCCGCCGTGCTCCCCGGCGATCTGCAATGCGATCTGACGAAGGATATTTTTTGACATGCCGTACAGGGATCTGGGATTTGTCGGCGTGTTCTCGTCAATCGCCCCTTCCCAGTACCCCACCTCATGCATCGTCCCCATGATCGCGATCTGCTTCAGTCCGCCCTCAAACAGGTTCTTGATAAAAGTATAGTGGCCCGGAATATCCAGAATATGTGTATCTGCATTATGGACAAAGCCATTCCGCCAGGCCATATGGATAACCACATCAGGCTCTCCCAGTTTCTGATAAATATCAGGATCCCCGCCAAAAACGGACATCTGGGAAATTTCTGCCCTCGGATCAACTCCATCTGTTACCAGATCGATCGCCTTTACCTGATATCCCATATCCAATAATGACTTCACAACATGCCGTCCGATATAGCCATTTGCCCCGGTGACCACCACTGTTTTCACTTTCATCTTATAAACTCCTTATATCTTCAAAGAACATACTTTCAAATAATCTTATCCATTATATCATCTTTGTCCGGCAGTGGCAACTTGATATTCCCTGCTATTTCAGCAAATTTAGCATCAATTCATACTGCTGCCGGTTTTTTTTGATCACCACCTGAAGGATGATCCCGCATACCCACAGCAGCATTCCCGTAAGCACTGCGAACCCTCCAACAATCAAAGACGGAAATCGTGGAACCAGCCCGGTGGCAAAATAGTTTTGAAAAACTGGAATCAGAAGCACTGCCGCAAAGAGCCATAAACACACCGCCAGCACACTGAAAAAACAAAAAGGCTTATAATCCTTAAACAGGGTAGAAACTGTCTTCAAGACCTTGATCCCGTCTGATACTGTGTTCAGTTTCGAAACACTTCCTTCCGGACGATCCCGATAATCAACCGGAATCTCCCGGATCAGAAAATTCTTATCCAGCGCATGGATAGTCATCTCTGTCTCAATCTCAAACCCTTTTGACAGAACCGGAAACGATTTCACAAAAAGGCGGCTGAAGGCACGGTAGCCTGTCATAATGTCCTTCACCTGACTGTGAAACAGCCGGTTGATCAATCCGCGGACTACTCTGTTTCCCGTATTATGAAACATCCTTTTATTTTCAGTAAAATAAGTAGAGGACAGACGATCTCCAATAACCATGTCCGCCTTTCCCTCCAGAATAAGACTGCACATTTCTCTGGCTGACTCTGCGGGATACGTGTCGTCACCGTCGATCATCAGATAACACTCTGCCTCAACATCCCGAAACATGCTTCGGATCACATTTCCCTTTCCCTGACGATATTCGTAGCGGACGATCGCCCCCGCTTTTCTGGCTATTTCATCTGTTCCATCTGTGGAATTATTGTCATACACATAAATTACCGCTTCCGGCACTGCCTTATGGTAATCCTCTATGACCTTCTTTATTGTGACACTCTCATTATAGCATGGGATCAGAATCGCAATTTTATCCATGATCTGTTATCCTCCGTATCCGTTAAAATTGTCGGTTTTCTTCTCAAGGGGCCAGCTCACCGGCAATCTGGGTAACTGCGTTTTCCACAGAGTTCTGCAGGCCCGCAAAAACAACGATATCCGGTTTCAAGGTTTCCAGCATAAATTCAAGATTCCCGCCATCCTGTTGATGGATAAATACAGTTTCCGAAAAACTTTCCGATATCCATGGAAGCATGAACATCCATACATAACTGTCACCAATGATCAAAATCTTTGGAAGTGTTTCGTCTTCATTTCTGTAATAGCGATAACTGTTCCACTGATCAGATGACTGGTAACCGACAGAGGCAAACCAATCCGAAAACTCTTCACTCTGAGATCCTTTCACATGATACTCCAAATCTTCTTCCACATATTCCTTCCAGTTGTATGTTTTCGAATATTCACCTGCGGATATGTCCATATCCTCCTCTCTCAGTATCCGAACATCCGGAATCTCCTCCTGCACTTCTTTCATTAATTCCTGATATCCAACCCAGGCGCCCTGATTATTCCAATGTGAAGAATCATAGGCCTTTGAATACAACTGTTCTCCGTTATCCGTCTTCGCTTTCAAAATATCATAAAGAACACCGAGATGGAGCTCCGGATCGGCATCTGCCATCTCCTTAAAGACCTCCAGCTGACTCTTTTCTGACAACGGAACAACATAGTCCCGGAATCGTTCCGCATATATTTCGCTTTTGTGCGGAAACACCAGACTGCACATAGCTACATCTCTCTGATCCAAAAAACTTTTAATCTTTTTATAATCAGCGATCCATACTGTCTGTTCCTCAGGCGTCATCACCTCCCGCCTCTGTAGATAACGAGATATAACCAGGTCGCTCATCAAAAATACCCAGTCGTCCTCATAAAAATCACCGCCAGTATAAGAGGTTTTTAAAATGTTAATATCCACATAATTATACAGATTTCTACAAAAATCACGTCCCGCAGCATTATCATTTATCCAATTTTCAAACTCTTCTTTTATCCCTTCATGCAGCGTAAGCTTTGGAAAAACAGCAAGGCAGCGGTTTTCATCCTGAGATATCCTCCCTCCCACCTTATCGGAAAAGAGAAATGGGAAAAACAGAAACAGCCCAAAAAGTAACAAAAAAATCCAATCTTTTTTCATCGCTTCCTCCTCTCGCATGACATATTCTTCAAAACTTAAAATAAATAAAAGAATTATAGGTACTACTCATAACAACAAGAATGCTTAAAAAAAGAAGGATAAGGCATACTGCGTATTCCACAGCCATGTTCTGCTTTTTTATCCTCAAAACACTCTTCCAGGGAACGCAGCTCAAGATTCCTGCGGCGATCACAAGCACAAGCCTGGCAGACCAATACCAGTGGAATGCAAATCCAGCAGCCGTCCGGCCAATTCCAAAAAGCTTCAAAATATAATGAATCCCCATGGAAACGCTGCCGCAGCGGAAAAAGACCCACCCCAAAAGTACGACAATCAGCGTATACAATATCCGCAGCCAGTCAGGAGCCTTTACCCGGCAATGTCTTTTTAGCAGTTTTTCAAACAACAGAAAAACGCCGTTCCATATCCCCCACAATACGAAATGCCATTCTCCCCCATGCCAAATTCCTGTTGCAAGGAACACAATAGAAAGATTCACATAAATATTCCCGCGACGATTCCCCCCCAATGGAATATACAAATAATCCCGAAACCAGGAGGAAAGGGAAATATGCCATCTCCGCCAAAATTCTGTTAATGATCTGGAAATATAAGGATAATTGAAATTCTCTTTAAAATCAAAACCACATATTTTTCCAATCCCTATTGCCATGTCACTGTAGCCTGAAAAATCATGGTAAATCTGCAGCATGTAGCACACCGCTCCCAGCCAGGCTACACTGACCAGATGCTCAGCCGGTGAAGCTGAAAAAATTTGATCCACAATAGCCCCAAGCTGGTCTGCAATCAGAACTTTTTTGGCAAGGCCAATACAAAAACGCCTGGCCCCCTCCGCACTTTTTTTCAGAGAAACCTTCTGACAGTCCAATTGGCTGTACAGATCTTTATATCTCACAATCGGTCCTGCCGTTATTTTCGGGAACATAAGCATGTAAAGAAGAAAGCGATGGAACTTTTCTTCATGTTTGATCTCATTTCGATAAATATCGATCAGATAAGAAATTGCCGAAAAAGAAAAATAAGAAACTCCCAGGGGATATATAATCCTGAAAAATGTCACCTCAAAAGTTCTCCCTGAAAGCCGGCTGATGGTTCCTGCAAAAAAATCCATGTACTTGAAGCAAATCAGAATAAGCAGATTGAAGCTGACTGAAATCCTTGTGATCCATTTTCTTCTTTGCCCTTCTGAACCTGCAATCAAAAATCCCAGGATATAATTTACAAAAGCAGTAATCCCAATAACAAAGCTCCCCTTCACCGAACCCCAGACATAAAAAATAACAGAAAAAAATAACAGGATATATGGTCTGCATTTTGTACTGCTTATTCCATATATGAGCAAGAACACCGGAAAAAACACAAACAGAAAAATATTCGTACTAAACCCCATAACATTCTCTCCTTCGTTTATTGAGCGGCTCAGAGCAAACTCGGATGTGGAGAAGGCTCATTCAGTGACTCGTCCGTGCCCTGCCCAGCCACTTCATCAGATTATCGTGCAGATGATACAGCAGCCATGCAGCAATTCCGGTCAAACATACATAAAAGATAAACAGCAGATACCGCTCTGAACGGTTCAGCTCTTCCATGGGAAATGTTGAAGTCAGCTCATCTACTATGGTGTGATGCACTAAAAAAATCGCATACGAATACTTACTGACCGTATGGCATATTTCCCTTATGATTCCTCTGTCCAGCCACTGGGCACAATAGGCCAAAACCAGAAAGAAGAGGATTCCGACATAGGTCGTCTGGAAATTAGCAGATATCTCCGGTTTCAAAACACTGTTTCCGATCAGAATTCCCATACTGCAAAATGCCAGCCCGAGATGAACCTTTTTTATTTTCAACAGAAACAGCATTCCAAATAGTAGTTCTGGAATTCGGACGAATATGATCTTACTGGAGGCAAAGTTCGGAAACCATTCAAAAAACGCAAACAAAACATACAGCACGGCCGATACCGACGCCGTCGCCCACGGATGAGACAAAACAAGCTTGCGCAGCAGCGGAAAGAGCAGATACATGAGAATGATACACCCCAAAAACCATTCTCCCACCAGGTAATACGTGGAAGGAATGACATCTCTCAGATACCCGTCTATTCCCAGAATCGTTAAAATGAAATTTTCTTTTGGAACTCCCAAATAAACCATATGTTTCAATCTATAGAAAAAATAAAGGAACACTGCAAAGTACGCGATCCAGAACATCGGATAGATGGAAAAAAAGCGTTTCTTATAAAATTCTTTCAGATTGCACGTTTCTTTATATACATACATGAGAGCCGCACCTGAAACAATAAAAAACAGAGACACGCCCAGATTCCCCACATAAATATTAAAAGGGTATAGAGTAACGATCGCATTCTCTGGTCTTTGGGGCTCCATGAAATAAAACAGAAAATGTACATTATAATGAGTCAGCAGGATTAAAAATACCGCAAATGTACGAACAAAATCCAGATAAAATAGCCGTCCTTTTTTCATGGCTGCACAAATGTCCTTTCTTCTTTTTTGATCATGCGGGCAAACAAACGATCCAGCCGCTTTTGGAACAGCAAAAGAAGCAGACAGGCGACAGCCGCTCCGCCCGAAACAACAAACAGCCATATTGACCTGGCCGGTACATACTTAAATGTCACCGTATGCGTTCCTGCACAATCGATCATGACTCCACGCATCAAATAATTGGCCCTGACCAGTTCTTTTTCCTCTCCATCCACATAAACTTTCCAGTTTTCATCATAATAATCATTAAAGAGCAACAGCCTTTCTTCTTTCGCATTTACTTCTGCAGTGGCCTCATCGTCTGTATAACTCAGGAAGTATGCATACTCCTGCTCATCCAGTTTCTTATCATACTCCCCGATGCCAAGCTCCTGCGAGCATTCTTCTGTGATAAACCCGGTATTTTCCTGATAAGCCGAGCTCATTTCCGTCAATACATCTTCCTCCGTTTCTTTCACTATTAGTTTTTCTGCCAACTCCAGACGTTCTGAATATTCTTTCATTTCCAGAACTACCATACGATCCTCTCCATAATATACGGGATCCGCTTCCTCATATCCTTCCAGGCTATATATCATGGCAATATCTAAATTCCGGTCACTTTTTATACCATTGATCCATAACGCTCCCTGGTACGTCTTTTCAGATGGACAAGCATAGAGCGTATAGCCGCCTCCCGCTCCCACATTTGCCGTAACCACGATCTTAAACAACTTTCCTTTACAGTTCATAACAGGTTCAAAATAAACAGTTACATATCCATTATCCGGAATATCCTTATGATCCAATGTACAGTGGGCCGCTGTTTCTCCTGTCTCCATATCCAGGATCACAATATCCCAGCAGGCCCCTTCAACCGGAGGTCTGTTGTAAGTTGCCGTTTGGAAAGAAATCCCCGACAAACCATTTTTGTCGGCCGTAAAAGTCTGTTCAACTGTTGACAGATTATAAATCTCTCCGATCGGCTGTTTATCACCGGCCACCTGAAGAATCCGGCTTCCGTCCGCTGAGCCGGCCAGATATCTGACACCCAGATATTTGACCAAATTCATATTGTCAATGCCGGTAAATTCAAGTCTCGTCGCCAGCTCTTCCAGGTTTTCCTGGATGGCCATCATATAATTCCGCACATCTTCGTTTGTATTGACAAAATTATGGGAAGTCACAAAATTCAATCCATAATATACATTTGTATTCGGCATATATGCCCACTCACCAAGAGGCAAAACTCGTTCCATATCCGTATGCTCCTGAAGATATGCGATACTGTCTGTCGCTTCCGGAACAGCCGGAGCCTCGCCGTCAACCCAGGAAAGATTCTTTCTGGCAAAGGCGGCTCCGATCAGTACCGTAACACACACGGCAATATTCAAGATCACCTTTGTTCCGGAGAACAAAAATCCCAGCAGCAGAATAAATCCCCCAACCACGATCACAACCGATACGGCAATCTTTTTCCCATACCCTGCCGGCACCATACAACCAAGGAATATCATTAAAAGAACTAGAAAAATCCCGCACAGTGCAAGTTTTACTTTTTTCGCGGAATAATATTCCCGGTTTTCTATCATGTCATTGACACTCAATGCACTTAAAAATGCCAAGGCAAAGCATCCCGTGATCAGTACCCTTGGTTTATAAGAGGTCCCGATCGCCGGAAGCCTGTTGTAAAGACCTGAGCCAAAATTCGTATATGCCAAAACACCGGTAACAGCCAGGACTGTCGCCCAAAAAATCACATGCTGTTTTTTTTCTTTATTCCAAAACGTAAATGGGAGGAGAATCAGTGGCGTAAATCCCATGAAAAAAGTGCTTTCTATCGTATTATTGATCCCATTCTGCACGGTCGGGCAAAGCCACGTCCACAGATAGCGCAGCGGCAATGCCGATTTCCCCAGAGAATCCCGTCTTCCCAGATATCCATTACTCCCTACCGACGATACCAGATCAATCGTATAGGGAGAACTGAGCAGAAAAAAAAGCAGGACTGCGGCTCCAAAGAAAAGCCAGGAGAAGAATAATTTCTTCCAATCCTTTCGATATAGCTGTATAGAGTAAACTAACGTATATATTCCCGCAACATAGATAAAATATGCGGCAAAAGTCGGCATTCCTGCCACCAAAAGCAGATACCCCATGGCGGCAAATGCCGTAAAATACCTTATCTTCAACGTTTCCAGCATTTTCTTCAGCATCAAAAACATCAAAGGCGCCAGCATGGTTACATCCGTATGAGGCCAGAAATGCCATAATACCATCGGGGACGCAAAAGTATAAAGAGTCCCGCCGATTACTGCGGCCGCCTTCTTCATACCATAAGACCGCAAAAACCAGTACATTCCCCCAAAACCAATAACATATTTCAGGATCGACTTGATCAGAACTGCGTATTTTAGAGGAAATAGAAATAAATAAGATAAGGGATACAAAAGAAACGACAGATCTTCTGTAGACCCCAACCCGATATAGGAATTCCAAAAACCAAAAGAAACCGGCTTTGAAGAATGAAACAATCCGTATAAGGAAGGCAGCAGGGAATCTGCATGATCCGGCGCAGACAGGCCGGCTGTTTCTATTCCCATACTGTTCCAGGGTACCCTGTCATACATGATGTTTGTCGCAGACAACTGATAATTCCTGAAAAAAATATTTGAATAGATACACAGAAAAACAACCAAAAAACCTGCCATCCAAATCCAATTACGCTTTAATACATCTTTGATTTTTTTCACAAAATCCTCCCTTAACATATGCGTTTTATTTACCGAGAGTCTCTATTGCCTGTTTTAGGACATTGAGCGCCTGCCCCATGTTCATCACTACAAACACCATTGTCAGTTTAAGTTCCCAGTTTTTGATCTTACATTGAATATTCATAGTAGATAATGGAAACATCATAAAAATAATAATCGGAAGAAAATATCTTGGCTGCACTCCCTGTACCTGTAATTCTCCCACATAAGAAAAGCCGAGAAACAAGGACAATACGATCAGACTGTATATCGTAACCAAAATGAACAGCGAAAGAATATCAAAATTCCGCTTTCTCTTTTGATCGTGAAAGTGGTATTTATCCGGACAGCCGCATGCAAATCCCAGCACAACGACTGTCAGCACCTGATCTATGATCGGTCCATTTAATCCAAAGACACCAAAATGACTCATATATCTGAGAAAATTATTATACATAAAAGAAAAAATCGTTCTCGACGCTTCTACCACATTGGATGTTATATACTTTAACTGAAGTCCGATATCTACGATCTGCCCCACTCTTCTGTCTTCGCTAAATGGCAAAGCCTTCATCAGATAAAACTGCCATGCCAGAAGAACAAAAATAACAACCGCCTCTATGCCTATGACGGCCGCATAAGCTTTTCCGGTTTTAAATTTCCGTCTCGGTATCAAAAAGAACAGCAGCAGGATCGGAGTATAAACCAGATATTTTACAGATACGATAAACACCGACATGATAACCAACAAAAACATGTCTTTGGTCCTCACATATCCTTTATCCTCATCCAAAAAATAATCCACCGTTGTCTGTATAAACAATAAAGAAGCCGCCACCAGTATCGGATCCAGTGAAAATGATGCCGCAACATACAGTCCCAGCGGCAGCAGAGAAACAATAAAATATAAGCTTTTATAATAACGCGCACGTTTGATTGCTGCATAGCAGACGGCGATGTAAAAAATAAACGTTGCAATCCTTCCGAAAAAGATGATCCATTTTACAGACAAAGAAAACAGCCTTCCGAGCGCCACTCCTACTGCCGCTATGGAATGATTGACCGGAACCACGGAAGACATATAATGGTGAGCCGCAAACTCCCTATTTTCAGAAAATTTTTCATTATACGTCTGATACCCCAGCAGATCCGTCACAATATTATACTGAGCGGTCTCTTCCATGTTCTCCGGCAGATAAGCCCCAATATCATCATGTGCTTCATTCCACACATCATGGATCCCGCCCTGGCTGATCGAAAGAGAGCGGAAATAATGAGTGATCTCATCAAGCGGATGAGGAAATGCATTAAAAAACAAATAAAAGCTGCTCACCAGCACAGTTACCAGCAAAAAATTATTTTCCAGACGCTTTCCCATAAAAAAGACAGCCAAAAGCGAACCCAGAATACACAGACAGATCAAAAAACACACCTTGATCTTTGCATGACGCATAACACCTGGATTCTCATACACGACTTTCATTTTTAAAGAGTATTCCGATCGTTCCCCTCTGATATACAGCTCCGAATTTTCTCCAGGCGGTCCGTCTGTCAGAAAGCAGCTGGCCTCTTCTCCTTTAAGAAGGCCGATTCCTGAAATTTCAATCGAATATATATGGTGAGAAGAATCGCTGATTCCGCCAAAACGAAACTCATAATAACCGTTATTTTTTAACTGATCCGTTTTCAGGCTGCTTTCATACACAGGACTTCCTGTTTCATCTTTGATACAGATCTGAATCTCGCCATCAGCGTTCCCGTTATATGCTCCAAGATACAAAGAAATCCCGCCGAAGAAATCTTTCATCGGCTGCAGCTTCTGTACAACTGCCGCATCCCCGGCAATTTCATTCGCATACCCAATATTGTTTCCTCGAGACTCTATTTTTTCCAAATAATATTTGGAATCAAACAAAGTAGGAAAATTCATAAAAATAAACGCTGCCCAAAACAAAATAACAACCAGCAGATATTTCCATTTGAAAAGAAAATTTCTTTTCAGGACATCTGCATATTTGCACTTCTCCATACCGCTTTTCCTCCTGACGATCTATTTTCATATGGCTTTTCCGCCCCGGATAACAGGCATTTGAACAATCACGGTCCTCTCAACAAGTCATGTGAATCTGCCGCCCATAACATTTTACCCTTTTCGCTCCATATTGTAAAGGATGTGTAAAATGAAAGACCTTTCTGCCTTCCCAAAAATCTCCGGTCAGCTGCAGCCTGCCAGCATCATCGCTGCCGCCCTCTGAAGGGCGAGAAAATTTAAAATAACCGCCGCCAGAACGATTCCCCGTTCCAAAGCTCCGCCTCTCACAACAATCCCGCTGACTTTCAGGCTTTTATTTCGACATGTCAAAAGAAAAAGCGGAAGGATCGGCAAAAAATACCGTCCCTGTACTCCGCGGATATAAGGCTGGCCTATCGGCGTCCATCCCAGAAGCATGGACAAAAGCACCAGAAAGACAACCCCGGAGCAGATCACCAGACACCAAATCCTCTTTCCAGCAGTCAACAGCACACCGTCCTCCTCTTTAAACGCCGCCAGAAGCAGAAGGATCGAAAAGCTCAGGATATAAAGAGGATTCAGCGGAATGTTCAGCGCACCAAGCTTCCCGCCGATCATCGTCTCCCAATAAAAGCTTGTCTGAGTACGGATCGTATTAAAAAACAGATACAGAAATTTTATCGGGTTCGCTAAAAGCATCTTTAACGTATATCCGGGAGCATCAGCCCATGCAATATAATTTTCACCGCTCCCCGTATACTCTGCCAGAACTGCCATATTGTTAACCACCAAAGAAAGCACAGTCAGAACAAATACAACTGCCGCGGAACAGAAATACTCCCGACGGGAAGCAAATTTTTCTTTTGGTATCAGCAGGCAAAGGCCCGCCAACAGGAAATATACGATTTTGCAGGGAACAAGCGCCATCAAAAGCACGGCCAGAAAAACCACGTCCCGTCTGCTCATTCTTTCCTTTACAAAAGCGTCGTGAAAGCAGACTGCCGTAAACAAAAAAGACAGAGAAAGTGGAACCACGTCATAAGACATAGAGGAAACAAGCTCCAGAGTCATCGGCAGCATGGCCGCCACAAAAAAAATCATTTTTCCAAAAGGTGTCCGTTTGATCGCCTGATAAACACATGCCACAAAAAACAGCAGATTTCCCAAACGGCCGAGAAGCATGGTGCCGGCCCATCCCAAATGAAGCAGACGTCCAATCGTGATTCCCACAGCCTGTGGCAGATAAGGAATCGGTCCTGTCCGCATCGGCTCATAAGTAAAGCTGACCATCTCCGTCTTTTCACAAGATTTGAAAAGTGCATCATAAAATACCCGGTAAGCTTCTTTCTTCTGATCCTTCAATTCTCCGAAAGATACTCCCGCATCCTCCTCCCGCATCCGCACCATTCCGTCCTCATCTACGGCATTCTGGAAGAGCATCTGATCCGACCAATAATACGCCGAAGCATAATGTGTGATCTCATCCGGCGCGCTTAAGGGCGGAAGGATGCACATCCAAACAAATCCCGATATCAAAATACAGAGCAAAAATAACCTTTCCAATTTTATCTGTCGCTTCTTTATAAAAAAAATCCCCAGACAGGCAATCAGGCAAAACATCAAAAATGTAGAACCACAGTAAACTGCCAAAGCCCTACGGCTATAATCGACCAAAACCAACCTGATTTCTGTTTTAAAACCAAGAACCCAAAAGGCAAGCAAAACTAAACAGCCAAATATCAACGCCACCCATTGCCATCTCTTTTTCAGTTTTTCTAAAATATCTTTCCAATATTTCATAAATTCCTACACCTTACTTCTTCTTTGCATTCCTCCAGAGATAAATCTGGATAAGCTCATTCCGTATATGGCGGATCAGCATGCTGATCATAAGCTCAAACCGGTTTAAATGCACGACCCCTAGAGTATTATGTTTTTTCAAAAGCTTTCTGTGCTCTTCATTATAGGTTTTCCGGTCATCATTAATTAAATTCCCAGTGTTGGAATCATTGCGAACCCGAAAGCCATTTAACTCCTCATGGATCACATAGATTTTTCCAAGACAGGCCATCCGAAGCCACATATCAAAATCCAAAATATAGGGGAACTCCGGATCAAACCCCCCTGCTCTCTCATAGGAGCTCCTTGGAAACAGCGTGTTGCAGGGTGCCCCGAAGAAGCTTTTGAAGATCAAGGCCCGCTTTGCGATCTTTTTTCCGTCCAGAAGCCCAGCCTTCGGATACCGCTTAAAACAACCTGTCCGCCTCCCATTTTCATCAATCAGGGCCGTGTCGCTCATGGCCAGTGTCACCTCCGAATGGGCAAGCAGTACCCGAAGCTCCTTTTCTATGCTGTCTTTATAAAGGATATCGTCGGCACAGATCAGCTTGATATAATCTCCCTTTGCCTCTGCAAGACATTTGTTCCAATTTCCGGTCATTCCTAAATTTTTCTCGTTCTTTACAATACGGATCCTTGGATCTGCTATAGATTCCGCAATTTCGATGGTATTGTCCTTTGAGCAGTCATCCACCACCACCAGTTCTATATTCTGATAATGCTGGCAAAGCACCGATTCCATCGTTCGTTTCAGATAGACGGCACTGTTGTAGGCAGGAATGCACACACTCACCAAAGGCTTTTTCATTGTTCAGACTCCTTTTCCCCCAAACCGTTTTTCTCCGGCTTTGTTTCCGGCCCTCTTTGTTCTATATCTGCCGCATCACTCTCCCGCCTGTTTTTGTCAATGGCGATCCACTGCACCAGCTCCTTCACCTTTGTCTCCAGCTGAGAAATCCGCATGGACATGGAAAAGCTTTTTACCAACAGCAAAAAAATCATCAAAAGGAAAATAAAATTGGAGGTAGACATGGTGCCGACCAGGGCCGACAGCCAATCTGCCGCCTGTGGGAAAACGCTGAACACCACCAGGAGCAGGGCAAAGAACACCCAGAACATGGAATCCTCAATCCTCGCCTTGGACTGGCGGATCTTACGCAGCATGATAATGAGCACCAGCAGCGACATCAGAATCAAGACGACCCGAAGTACCGTTGTCATTTTTCCTCTCCTCCCGCTTTTTTCTTATAGCGTCTGTCCCGCTTTCTGAAGTTCTGAATGAGCAAAATGGAAAACAGCATTTTGCTCATGTATTTTGCGGCATTGACAGGGTTTAAGTAGCTGACTCCAGCGATCCGCTCGTCCATGGCCACCTGCACTTCCGCCACCCTTGCCCCCTGCTTAATCAGGTAAGAAACCGTGTCAGGCTCCGGCCCGTAATTTAATCCCAGGGCAAATTCCTCAATCATCTTCCGGCTGAACATGCGCATGCCGGAGGTGGGATCCTTGAGCCTCACCCCCGTAGTCAGACGGATAGCCACGGCAATCAGGTTGCTCCCGAGCATCCGCATGCTCCTCGGCTTCTTTTCTGTGACAAAACGGGAGCCGATGACAATGTCATAGCCCTCTTCCATCTTTTTTCTCATGGCTTCGATATATTCTGGACGGTGCTGACCGTCCCCGTCAAACTGAACGGCATAGGAGTAATGGCGAAGCCAGGCGTATTTAAGGCCTGCCTGAAAGCCTCCCGCCAATCCCAGGTTTACAGGAAGATCCAAAAGATTATAGCCGTTTTTCCGGCAAAGTTCTGCCGTGCTGTCTTTGGAGCCGTCGTTGACCACCACATAATCCAGTTCCGGGTAGTTTGCCTCCAGATTTCCCACCACCCGCTCAATATTCTCTTCCTCATTGTAGGCAGGTATGATCACCAACACTTCAGACATCATCTGTCCCCCCAATACCTTTTATTCATACTGCAGGCCCTTACCAAGCCTCCCGGAAGCTTCTGATAACGCCTTCCGAGGAAATATCCCGCATATTTGCAGGCGCTGACCCAGAAAAGAACCGGGAGCAGAAAACCGTTTCCGCTGTTTATCAAATACAGGGCCGTCTTTTTTACCAGCTTCACGCCCTCCCCCTCAGAACGGATTCCATGAAACACCTCCGGGTGCTCCGTCTGGGAAACAGCCAGATCGAAATTCCGGTGAAACTGCTCTCTGCCTGACAGGTTGTGGGAATGAACCACCCGAGCACCGGCCACATAGGCGATCCCGTATCCGTCCTTCACCGCACGGCCCGCAAAAATCATGTCCTCATTAAAAATCGTTTTTTCCGGAAAACCGCCCTGCTTTACGAACAGCTCCTTTTTGTAAAGTGCACAGACGTTGGAGGCAAAAAAGGTCTTGATACCGAGCTTCGGAATATCCTCTGCCGTCTTCACCCGACTTTCCTCCGGGTAGTTGAAGCTCCTTGTATACCGTTCCAGAAGTTTACAGTTTTTCGCCGGCATCTGGCGGCCATAGGCAATCAAAATCTCCGTCCCTGCAAAGCATCCATCCATCGCCCCGCAAAATTCCTCCCGGAAGGGTTTCAGCAGCTCCTCCGTCAGAAATTCGTCTTCCGGGACGGCATCCTGGGTCATGCAGAGTACGTACTCGCTGTCGCAAAAACCGATTCCCGCGTTTCTGGTGCCGCCATGGTCAAAGTCCTTTTTGGACAGCAGGTGGCATTCCACCGGAATGCGGCTCTCCGATATCCAGCAGGTAAGAAGGGCGCTCTCCTCCCCGTCCTCCTCCACGGTCACCATCAAAACAATTTTTTGGGGCCTTTGCCTCTGCCGGTTTAACATGTGGAGTAAATGCCCCAGCCTCACATCCGGACGGTATACCGGAATCAATACATCCAGAGTCTTTTTTCCTTCGTCTGTCATCAAGCTTCCTCACTGTTTTTCAATTGAGACGCCGCCTTATGATACTGGTACAGACAGCACAGCAAAAGCAAGGCCACAAGCACCGCCATCACTCCCGTATAGCAGAGGGCGCCGCCCAATATGCCATAGCTTTTGATCAGTGCCGGCGCCGCACCCACCGCCAGGAGAAAAGCAATTCCATAGCTGCAAAGAATCAAAATCTGCCTCCGCATCGTGGTTAGGGCATAGTATAAAAGCATCACTGCCGCATTAAACCCGCCGCCAAGGATTAAAATCACAAGGGCAGACCGGTGGGCAGATAGATCATGGCCGAAAATAAAGGACAGCACCGGAATGCCAAGCAGGAAAGCCCCCAGACAGCAAACTCCCGTGAGGAGGGCAATCCCTAAAAGCAGCTTTCCCACAAGAGAACGGAACTTTCCCCATGCCCCCTCTCTGTAGCTTGTCCCCATGGTAGTCAGAAGGGGCTTGAACACAAAACCGCTCAGCAGATTGATGGTCGAGGTGGGGAGGTAGAGATCCGTATAATAGGTGACCGCCTCCGCGCTCATGTGAGCGTCAACGGCATATTTGGCAGCATTACAGATGTAAAGGTAGAGAAAGCCGACCACAAACAAAGAAGTGCACTCCTTTAACAGACCAAACACCTTTCTCCAGGTTCCCGAAAGAGCCGGCGAACCAAAATCTCCGGCCACTGCCAGGTCAAAGACGGCAAAGGCGAACACAGCCGCTATTAAAGCTGCCCCGCTGGCGATCACAATATTCTTTGACCAGAAAACGGAGAAGACGAACACACTGCCGGAAAAAGCGGTTCGGAAAGCCAGGGATTTCCCGGCCACGTCCAGCCGGCCCTGCCGTTGAAATTCTCCCTCAAACACATCCGCCACACCGTCTACCAACTTATAAAAGCACATGAGCAGCAGTACGGCGGCCCTCACCGGTTCCGGGCGCAGGATACACACATAGGCCACACCGGCGGCCGCCATGGCGATGCTGGTGAGAACTCTGGCAGAAAAATATTCCTGAAAGGAATATTGGACCGATAAGTCCGTCACCTGAAAAGCCCGGATCTCATAATAGCCGATGGTTAAGAGAAGCTGTCCTGTGGTAAAAGCAATGGAAAAAATGCCGCCATAATATTCCCCGGTGGCTCTTGCCGCTGCCGCAAACAAGACAATGCTGGCCAGCGCGAACAACAGACTGCCGATCATATTCCAAATTACGTTTTTTTTTCCCTGATTCTCCCCGTTTCCAAGTATCAGGGCCTTCCACCTCTTCATCCGCCCAACTGTCTCCCTGTCTCAAAAGCCGCAGCCATGGCCTTAAATCGGCAAGCGCCAATCATCATCAAAACTCCCGCCTTGCCGCCTCCATGGCCGAACGGATTACCTTGTCCATATCATAATATTGATACTCGGCAAGCCTGCCGCCGAAAATCACATTCTTTTCCCTCTTGCCGAGTTCCTCATATTTCCTGTAAAGCGCCTGGTTCTTCTCATCATTGACCGGATAATAGGGCTCCATCCCCTCCTCCCAGGCCACCGGATATTCCCTGGTCACCACAGTCCTCGGAATCTCCTTATAATCTCTGGTGCAGTCGAAATGCTTGTGCTCAATGGTCCTTGTGTAGGGCACCTCTCTGGCCGTATGGTTAACCACGGCCACCCCCTGGTAATTATCCGTATCGTAAATATCGTCCTCGAACCTCAAACTCCGATATTCCAGCTTACCGAAGCGATAGCCAAAGTAAGCGTCGAGGGCCCCCGTATAGATCACACGGTCTCCCATGGCGTCAAAGACTTCCGTTTCCTCCAGATAATCCGTTTCCAGGCGAATATCGCAGCCCTCAAAAAGCTTTTCCACAAGCCCGTTGTAGCCGCCGACGGGAATTCCCTGATAGGGATCGTTGAAATAATTGTTGTCATAAGTGTAGCGGACCGGAAGCCTCCTGATAATGAAGCTGGGAAGTTCTCTGCAGTCTCTCCCCCACTGCTTCTCCGTGTAACCCTTGATCAGCTTTTCGTAGATATCCGTCCCCACCAGGGAGATGGCCTGCTCCTCCAGATTGGCCGGAACACCCGCAACACCGGAGCGCTGCGCCTCAATCTTGGCCCTGGCCTCCTCCGGTGTGGTCACTCCCCACAGCTTGCTGAAAGTATTCATATTGAAGGGCATATTGTACATCTCTCCCCGGTAGTTGGCCACCGGACAGTTGGTGTAGCGGTTAAATTCCACCAGGCTGTTCACAAACTGCCATACTTCCCGGTCAGATGTATGAAAAATGTGGGCGCCGTACCGGTGGACGGGGATCCCGCTCACATCCTCGCAGTAGATATTCCCGCCGAGCTGAGGACGCTTTTCCACTACCAGACAGCGCTTTCCATTTTTCACCGCATAAAAAGCCATCACCCCGCCAAAAAGACCGCTGCCCACAATGATATAATCATACTTCTTCATAAAAAATTCTTCCTTTAAAAGTTCTTCCTTTCGCAAGGACTCCGGCCCAAAGGCCGGAGTCCTTTTTGTCTTGTCAAACTTTATGGATTCCTTATTTAAACAGCCGGTTCAGGCCGCTGAACAATGCCCGGTGGGAAGCCCTGGTGATATTGGGACTCACACCGACACCATGGGTCACCTTCCCGGTCTTTACATCCATGACCTTGATGTAAGCCGCCGCCTGGGCATGGGAACCCTCCCCCAGGGCATGCTCCGAGTAGTCCAGGACCTTCACATGGACGCCTGTGGTCTGCTCGACGGCTTCCCGCACCGCGTCGATGGGGCCGTTCCCCACTCCGGTGGCCGACCGGATGGAACCGTCATACTTGAAGGTCAGCTTCGCCCGTGTATCTGTCTCGCCCACATCGGTGGTCTCACAGCGGATAAAATTGAACGGCTCCTTGGCCGACAGATATTCGCTCTTGAAAAGCTCCATAATCTGCTCCGGCGCCACTTCGCCGTGGGCCTCGGCCACCGGCTGAACCACGTCCGCAAATTCCTTGTGCATATCCTTGGGCAGCTTGAAGCCATAGAAGGTGTCCATGACAAAGGCCACGCCGCCCTTGCCGGACTGGCTGTTGATACGGACAATGGGCTCGTAATCCCGCCCCAGGTCGGAAGGATCCACCGGAAGATAGGGAACCTCCCAATAAGGGTTGTTCCTGGTCTTCATGGCCTTCACACCCTTGTTGATGGCATCCTGATGAGAGCCGGAGAAAGCCGTGAACACCAGCTTCCCGGCATAAGGATGTCTGGGATCAATCTCCATCTTGGTACAGCGCTCATAAACGTCCGCGATTTCTCTGATATTCTCAATATTTAATTCCGGGTTGATCCCCTGGGTAAACATATTGTATGCGACCGTCAGCACATCCACGTTTCCGGTCCGCTCTCCGTTTCCGAAAAGAGTCCCTTCCACCCGGTCTGCCCCCGCGAGAAGCGCAAGCTCCGTGGCCGCCACTCCGGTTCCCCGGTCATTATGGGGATGGACACTCAGGATAATGGACTCCCTGTTTTTGAAATGGGTGTGCATCCATTCTATCTGGTCTGCATAGACATTTGGCGTCGTCATCTCCACCGTGGCCGGAAGGTTGACGATCATCGGGCGCTCCCTGGTGGGGCCCCACGTTTCCTGAACTGCCGTACAGACTTCCAATGCATAGTCAAGCTCTGTCCCCGTGAAGCTCTCGGGAGAATACTCCAGCACGATCTCCCCGTCAAAGGAAGACGCCCGCTCCTTCACCATCCTGGCTCCCTCCACGGCAATCTGCTTGATGTGCTCCCGGTCCATGCCAAATACCACATCCCGCTGAAGGGTGGATGTGGAATTGTAGATGTGCACCACCGCCCGTTTGATACCCCGAAGGGATTCAAAGGTCCGGTCAATCAGAGGCTCCCTACACTGCACCAATACCTGCACCAGCACGTCGTCGGGGATCATCTGCCGGTCCACAAGCTGCCGCAGGAAATCATACTCAATCTGGGAAGCTGCCGGAAAGCCGATCTCGATCTCCTTAAAGCCCAGCTTCACAAGCATCTGGAACATCTCGATCTTCTCTTCCACCACCATGGGCTCAATGAGCGCCTGGTTTCCGTCCCGCAGATCCACGCTGCACCAGACGGGCGCCTTCTCGATCTGCTTCCCCGGCCAGGTCCGCTCCGGAAAATCCACCACCGGTACTCTCTTATATCTCTGATAATTTAACATGATTTATCGTCCTCTCTTTTTCAAGCTGAATTTTTCAAGCTGATTCTGTGTTGTTTTTTCGGTTCACAGCCTGCCGCACCCCGACAGACTTACGGCAAACCGCAAATGTCTCTGTCTTTTGCCGAACATAGTCGATAAATCACACTGTACTTCCTGATTATATACATCTTACTCTTCGCGCTGTGCCCTCTGCCGCCAGCCCCATCGGTCATCATTCCCATCTGTTTTCATTTTCGCCGAACGGCCTTCGCCGTCCTCGCCATTTTTTCAGTATAGCATACCTGTGCGCAGATTACAATCTGGTTTTTCTATTTTCTAAGCCGCTCATTGACCTCGGCGGCAATCTCTTCCATTTTGCTCTCCAGATACGGCCCCGGACACTCCGTCTCCCCTTTAAACATTTTGTGGATCGTCAGGTTTCCCTCCGCGTCTCCCGTATAAACAAGCTCTTCGATACCGTTTCTCTCACAGATATCAACGCAGAGATCAATCAGGGTCCCATAAGCAGCGCTCCCCACATGCCAGTCTCCCCCGATCTCATCATTGGCCACTTCAATGGTCACTGCCTGATCGTCGTTCTCTCTGCTGCTGGAGGTCCAGGCCCGATTGGCCTCCTCCACATAGAGGGCGACCCTGCCGGCTCCATCAATCGCGTAATTTGCAGACGCCCTCCTGTCCCGTTCGCCAAATGCCTTTCCCAATTCCTCCAGCCCAAGGGCGCCTGCCATGTGATGGACCGTAATCTTCTTAATCTCGCTTCCCCTTGGAAAATCCGCATTTGGAGACAAATACACGTAATCGGTAAGCGGGCTGTTCCTCTCTGCCACCGTCTCTTTTTCCTCCTCCGTCAGCTCCCGCCCCACAAGCTCCGGGAGCCTCTGATCGGAAACCAGGCAAAGGATCAATACCAGCGCGGCCAATACCGCAAATCCTGCCAGCAGAAACCATATACTCAAAAATTTCGTGTTCTTATCCGCCCTCACCATGTCCATAACAAACTTCTTCCGTCTTTTATAATTCTATCCATTATAGACGGTATTTCCAATCACTGTCAAGGCGATTTTTCATTGAGCTTTGGCCCCTCGCCTGATACAATAAAATCATTGCAGGAAAATTTAAGATTTTTATAAGAAACGACTCCAAATTCTTCTAAGATTTCTGTTTTATGATGCAGACAGGCTGAAGGATGGACGGGAAAGGCTTTCCGTCCGCGAGTCAGAGGAGATACGGATATGAATGAATGTGTACTGGTGGTGGATGATGACAGGCAGATTGTGCGGGCCATTGCCCTGCTCCTCGAAAAAGAGGGCTATCAGGTGTGCCGGGCCTATGACGGCATGGAGGCGCTTCGGATTTTGGCGGAGCAGCCCGTCCGGCTCATTATCATGGATGTGATGATGCCAAGGCTTGACGGCCTCTCTGCCATGATGAAAATCCGGGAACGGAAAAACCTTCCGATCATTATTTTGAGCGCCAAGACGGAGGACACGGACAAGGTGTTGGGGCTTTCCATGGGGGCCGACGACTATGTTGCCAAGCCCTTCCATCCGGCAGAGCTTACTGCCAGGGTGAAAAGCCATCTGCGCCGCTACACCCTGCTCGGTGACATCAACGCCTGGCACGAGTCGGACGAGATTTGGAACGGACGGCTCTGTTACCGTCCGGGAGAGCGAACTCTCTATGCGGACGGGGAACCTGTCAAGCTCACCGCCACGGAGACCAAAATCATCGACCTTCTCATGCGCAACCGGGGCCGGATTTTTCCGGCCGAGGAAATCTATGAACGGATCTGGGAGGAGCCCTCCTTCTCCCCGGAAAATACAGTCATGGTACATATCCGCCATATCCGTGAAAAAATCGAACTCAATCCGAAGGAGCCGGAATACTTAAAGGTGGTGTGGGGCATTGGATACAAAATGGAAAAAATCGAAACTCATTTTTAGCGCTATAGCATTCTTTCTGGGAATGACCTTGTTTATTGAGGGTCTTCTTTCCGCCGTTTATCTCACGGTCTCCTCGGGAGGCACAGTCCTCGACTGGCATAAAAGCTACCAGGAAACGGAAGCCTTCCGCAATTATATGGCCAATTATCTGGAAGTCTTCCTGGGCGTGGCAACCGGCGGAAAGGGCTGGAAATATTACGGCCTGTCTGAGCAGTACGGGGACAGCGTCTACAGAGGCTATGAGGAAGAGGACATACTGGAATATTACGATGTTCTCTGCGGAACCGGCGACATCGCCGTCCAGGAGGAAGCGGTGGCCGGAGAAGACTGGGAATCCTGGTTTCAGTCTCAGGAAGAGGCGTGGGAAGCAGATGCCTCCGGGGGAACAGCCGCCTCCGTCCCCCAGGTTGAGCTTCCGAATTCCAGCTGGCGGGACAACTATCAGGACGGCGCCTGGTCCAGCGCTTCAGAGAAAACTTTCATGAAAGACATCGCCGGGAATAAAAACCTCCGTTATGCCATTGTCTATCAGAATAAGCTGCTTTATACCAACATCGACAGCCTGGAGGGACAGACAGGGACTCTCTGGAATAATCTGGACTTCGAGGAATCCCTTCCCCAGGAAGAGTATAATTTTACCTTATGGTTCAACAAGGACAATGACAGCAAAACGCGGATCTTTCACAACGGGGCGGAGCTGGAAATCTACGGAAACGGCATGTACTCCCCCGACAAGCAGTGGTTTGTACCTGGCTACACTAATTTTAATGTAGATAAAGCCACCGGGGACGCTGTCATTTTCCTGGCCGCTGCCAGGGAGCCCAAGCTTTATGTGTCCGGAAATTATTCCGAGTACGGAACAAACCAGTACAGCGGGCGTCTCTATTCCATCTACAAAAATCTGCTGGATGTGCAAAAGCAATTTAGAAAGGCCTGTATCCTGCTCGGTGTTTCCCTCCTGTTTCTGATTCCTGCCTTTTTCTTACGAAAACAACGGCGTCTGGCGAAGGCGTCCATCGGCCGCCTGACGGGAAAGCTCTGGCTGGAATTCAAGGTTCTCCTGTTCCTTGTTCTTCCGCTGTCCGTTCTTCTCTATGGCGCAGGAAGAGACTTTTCGGAGCTCTCGCTCCTGGCCGTCCTCTGCTTCTGGCTTCTTTACCTGGGCGTTCTGGACCGGAAAGCCAACAGAGGGGCACAGAAAAAACCGTTGGTCACCGGTCTTCGCTCCAAAGATCTGCAAGGGCCCATCCAGAAGCGCATGGTCAGCCGCTATCGCCTGACCATGGCCATCTGGCTGGTGGTACCGGTACTTTTCCTCCTGGCATTATTTTTGCCGTCACGGGGATATTTGAGGTGGGCACTCTCCAACCGTCCGCTCCCCTTCGTTCTCTTCGTCCTGGCCTACCTGGGGCTTTCGGCTGTCAGCGTCTTATACCTGAAGAGAAATCGCCGCCTGGCCGAAGATCTGGGTGTCTTCTTCCATCAGGTGGATGCCGTCCGGGGGGGAGACCTGACCGAACCGCTCACGCTTCCGGCAGACTCGGAGCTCTCGGAAGCTGCGGACAGCCTCAACGAGATCCAGCATGGCCTGGAAACCGCTCTCCATGAAAAACTGCGCAGCGAGCAGATGAAAGTCGAGCTGGTCACCAACGTGTCCCACGACATTAAGACTCCCCTCACCTCCATTATCAGCTATGTGGAGCTTTTAAAGCAGGAGGAAGAGCTTCCGGAGCATGTAAAAGAGTTCATTCAGATTCTTGGGGAAAAGTCTGAACGGTTAAAGGCCATCGTACAGGACGTGTTCGAAGTCAGCAAGGCCGCCTCCGGGCAGCTTCCCATTGAGCCGGAAAAGCTGGATCTGAAAAAGCTTTTGCAGCAAACCCTGGCGGATATGGATACGCAGATCTCCCAGAGCCGGCTTTTCATGAAGCTCTCGATTCCGGAGGACGCAGTCTTTGTCTTTGCGGACGGAAAACGGCTCTACCGTGTCTTCCAGAACCTGATTCAAAATGCACTGACCTATTCTCTGGAAGGCTCCCGTGTCTTCCTGACCTTGAAAACGGAGGAGGATGTGGCTCTGGTGGCCATCCGCAATATCTCCGCCGGCGAGCTCAATGAAACCATGGATTTTTCCGAGCGTTTTGTCCGCGGAGACGCAAGCCGCAGCGACGGCGGCAGCGGCCTGGGGCTCTCCATCGCCAAGAGCTTCACGGAGGCCTGCGGCGGAACCCTGCGAATTTCCGTGGACGCCGATCTCTTTACCGTGACCGTCGCTTTCCCGATCTGCCGCTCCTCCGAGCCCTAAAAGTCCCGGAGGCCGGAAGCCCGGCCCACCCCACATAGAGGTACATGATCTCGGTGAGCGCCAGCCAAAACCAGGTGGTGGGATTGCTGAACCAGGTGGTGAAAAAAGAGAACACCAAGTACATGGCGATCTGGGCGTAGAACAAAAGTGCCACCGGATTTTTCCCCCGCTCCCAAAGAGCGTCTGCCTTTTTGCAGGCTGCGCCCAAAAGAATCCCGAAGAGAAGCACGCCAGCCAGGCCGAAATCATAGTAGGCGTCATAGATCAAGGTCACCGTGGTGAGCTCTGTCTTGGTGATATAAATCGGAAAGCTCACAAGCTCCGGCTTTATGAACTTGAGGCCCGTCAGGGCGAATACAGGGAACAGCTGGCGCAGTCCCAGAGTATGGGCCGGAAGTTCCTTCACCAGACAGTTAAAATTATCGTAATTGTTGGCCACGTACATGTAGGGCTGGGTGATGAAGATGGGCGTGGCCGCATTTTTCATCTCAAAGATGCCGTTCAGATATGCCACATCATGGTTTCTGGCTATGGTCAGCCCCACATAGACAGGCACCAGCATGGCCAGCACGAAAAATACATACCGAAGCCTGAGCCCCGGCCAGCAGACGACGGCCACGCAGACAGAAAGCAGCACTGCCAGCATCAGCTGAAACCTGGACACGCAGAGAATGGGAACTGCCAGGGCTGCCAGTGAGCAGAGCCCCAGACGAAGCCATTCCCGGCGGGAAAGCTTCCCCCGCACCTTCCGGTAAAGCACACTGAGAGGCAATACAAAGATACTGCTGACCGTAAAATAGTGAACACCGGACAGGTGAAAATAAGAATAGGCATGAGGCTTATCGGAAAACAGCGGCACCTCCTTTAACACCGCCGCCTCCAGCAAAAAGCCGGCGGCGGAAACAAGGAGAACCGCGTAGATGCAGTGGAGCAGGCGCCTGGACATCTGCTCCCGGCCGATCTCCTGCCGCTCAACATACCTTCTTTTTGCGCTCCGCTTTATCTCCAAAGCTACCGTGGATTCATACCCAAGAATAAAGGCCGGGTACACCAGCACAAAAGAGAGCCAGGTGACAAGCTCCCAATCCCCTGCCAGCTTGGAAAGCTTCATGGCCGACAGTCCCATACCCCCGGTCCAAAACAGGGCAAAAACCGCTTCCAGCTGAAGCAATTTCTTTTCCTTCCGATAATAATACAAATATTCACAGACAGCCAGGAGGATAAAAAGAAAACCGGAAAACAGATATTCTCCGGTTTCTGCCAAAAGGGCCGCCAAGGAACAGACAACAAGATGGACCGCCACATGGACGGCCGTCATCTTCACTCTCCCAGGCCATTTTTCACAATCGTGACGATGGCCTCAAGGGCTTCCTTCTCATCAGGTCCCTCACAAATAAACTCCAGTTCATCACCGGTTTTGATGCAAGCCCCCAACACGCTGAGCACGCTCTTTGCATTTGCAGTAATATTCTCAAAGCGGAATGTGATGGACGAAGCGTAGTTCATCGCCTCCTTGCACAGCACTCCGGCCGGGCGCAAATGCAGCCCGGTAGGGTTTTTGATAACCACCTTCTCGCTAACCATTAGGTATCCTCCTTTTCTCGCTTTCGTACTCTCTATCTGCTCTCTAAAGAACTTTCGGCTTCAGAACTTTCCGGTTCGGCAACTGTAGCAGATACGCTCTCCGAGGGGCCGTCCCCTTCGGACGTCTCTCCGCTCCCGCCGGAGGTTTCCTCCGTGCTGTCATTCTCTGAAGGCCTCTCCTCCGAAGAGGATTCTTCGCTCTCCGGCCTCGTGACAATCACCCGGACAGTCCCGGCAGACACCTCAAAGTAGTCTCTGTATTTCTCCGGAAGCTCAATAACCGGCTCACAAGAATAGCTGCCCGGCTCTCCATACTCTTCCACATCCAAAATCACGGTAATATCACCGGCAGTCACTTGCTCAATATCTTCCGACAGGCCCCTCAGGCTGACGGTAATGCCGTTATCCTCGCCAAACCGATACTCCAGTCCATCTGACATTCCGAGAAGCCGTATCTGGCTCCTGCCAATGTAAAAGCTCTTCTGTTCCAGCTTATCGATCTGATATGTCACCTTGATGGTCTCCGGCTGTCCCTCTGCCACCTCGAGCCCCTTCGGCAGATAATCCTGAATCTGATAGGTCTTTGTAACGTTCTCTCCCACACCCGTGAGATCCTCCTCAATGGTCAACTTGGCAAAATCGGCAATCTGAGATCTGGGACCCGTCACCAAAATCGTCTGGGGCTCACAGGTATAATTGATATACTTACAGCCATCGGCCACGGCATCCTGTCCGATCACCTGAATGTCCACGCTGATCTGATTGGTCTTCACCACCCCCAACGTAACTTCCGCCTCTGTCACATTCAGCGAAATTCTGGAGTCGGAAAGCTCCAACTCATCCCTGCCTTCCTCGTCTGTATAGAGCTTCACCTGCCCGACTTCCTGAACATTGTCTGTGGCGCCGCTCACATCGACCTCAATACCCGCATGGTCAATCTTCCTCATGACAGACTCCGGCGCCGTCACACGGACATTCCCCGGCAATACCGTGCTTCCGCTGAAGGTATAGGTGTCCTCCAAGGTTCCCACCGGAATCACCCGGATCTCAAAAGCCTTCGTCTCCATGCTTTCCACGTCCACCTGGACACTTCTGGTAATCTGTGTCCACGAACGGATCAGTCCCTTATTGTTTACCACTTCTATGTTGACCGCCACAGAGCTGGTGGCCCCATAAATCTCATTCAGATCGATAGATGCCTCAAAATCATCTGCGGAAATCTTTCTCCTGTCCTGTCTCCTCGCAGTAACCTCCACACTGACAGTCTTATCTCCCGGCAGTTCATAAGTCAGATTATTGTCCGTAATCGCCGACTTTTCATTGACCACCCGGATGGGGATCCCACTGATCGTAAAAGTGTCTGTCGGGTTGTCAATATTGATCACAACTCCCCACAAAAGTACGGCAGCAATCCCCGAAATAATCTTTAAAAACAGATTATTTGTCAGTATTTTTTTCATCCCTCTGCCATCCTTTCAAAAGCTTCAGTTTGCGCCCTCTGCTGCTCTCCTTCTCCGCGATCAGACGTTTCAGTTCCTCCTTGAGAGCCTCCCTGTCCAGTTCCCGTTTCAGCGTCCCCTCAAAGGCTACAGAAACATTCCCGGTCTCCTCTGAAACAATAACCGTAATACTGTCGCTGGCCTCGCTGACCCCCACGCCGGCCCGATGCCTGGTTCCGAGTTCCTTGCTGATCTTCATGTTGTCAGAAAGCGGCAGATAGCAGGTAGCTGCCGCCACCCGGTTCCCCCGCACAATCACTGCGCCGTCGTGAAGGGGGGTATTATGCTCGAAAATATTCAAAAGCAGCTGACTGGTAACCACGCCGTCCACTTCAATGCCAGTCCGCTCATATTCCGCAAGGGGGGTCGTCCGCTCAATGACAATTAACGCCCCTGTCTTCACCTTGCTCATCTCAAAGGTCGCCTTTATAATCTCATTCATGGTCTTATCCGTAAAGCGGTTCTCCACAACCTTCCCACTGTCCGACACCAGAAAGGTCAGCATCCGCTTCTGCCCCAGCTGCTCCAGGGCACGCCTCAGCTCCGGCTGGAAAATAATTACGATAGAGATAATCCCCACATTGACCGCCTTGCTGGCCAGCCAGAGAATGGTATTCATGTGGAACAGGTAAGCAACCAAAATAAATGCCAGAAGGACAACAATACCCTTTAAAAGCGCCCAGGCCCTTGTACTTTTAATCCAAAGCATGACATTATACAGAAGTACCGCAATGATCATCATCTCGATCACATCGGTGATTCTGATTTCAGGGATGCTCTGAACCAGATACGTTTTCATTCCCTCAAAGATTCTTGTTATGAGTTCCATCCTGCCCTTCCCCGTTCTCTGTCATTTTACCCGCTTTTTTCTCCGTTTCCTTTTTGAACAGAACCCTGGTCTGCTCCAGATCTTTTCTGGAGCTGAAAAGCTCTGCCGTGTTGCTGAGCTCCTGGCGCAGTCCCATGAGTTCCCTTTCCACGCTCTTATCATAGGAAGTCTTCGCATTGATCTTCGTCACCGTTACCTCCGGCTGAGTCACGGCAACCTTCGGCACCGCCTTGACATAGTAATAATAATCGTCGTCTTCAAACTGTACATGCTCTGTCCGGGAATAATCGAGATGGAATACAAAAAACTCCAAAACCAGCCCGCAGACGGCCGCCGCCACAGCCCCGATAATCAATGTACTCACCGGAAAGCTGACATTCGCAATAAACATCCCCGCAAAAAGCAGGGCCACATTGGCCACCGTCCCCACCCCGATGGCAATTTCCCAGGCGTGGTTCACCGACAGACGCCGGATAAAGTAAATCACCAAAAGAGTGAGGGCACAGGCCGTCACCATAACCCACATCTCTTTGTTCTGCAAAATACCGTTGATCATCTGTGTATACCGCCCCGGCATGGAAAGGGAGCCATTCGATGCCAGTACCCCCACATTCTCCCTGACGTATTTCAACATATAGTAGACAATAATACCGAAGCTGACCGGGAGTACGCTGAAAACCGAACCGACAAGCCCCATGACCAGCGGAACTGCCAGAGGGAGCCTGCACAGAAAGAGCAGCGGCACCAAAATCAGCAAAACACTGTCCCCCGGCTGAAATACGTAATACAGGCAGAAAAACAACACAAAGACAGCCGCCGTCACAAAAAGCACCTCCAGCGACACCGCATACATATGCAAAAGGACGAGAAGCCCTGCCAATACCACCATAAAACTATTCGGCAAAAAAGCACAAATGACCGCCGCGCACGCGGCCATCCAGTCTCGATTCACCCGCTCCATATAGCCGAGGCTCCGGCTGATCGTAAGAAAGGCCGCAATAGCCAGTACAAACCGAAGCGCCCATATTATATACACGCCAAAACGGGCGTAGAATGTCTTGATCCGCTCACGCAGAACCAGAAGGGTTGTCATACTTGAATTCCTCCGATTCCTTCCATACTTTTACAGATTCCTGCTCGTACAGATAGTTGATCCGTTTAAGGAGCGCCTGGTAATCCTTCACCTTCGCTCTGGCCTTTCGGTATTTCTTCCGGAAAACAAAATAAGACGCCACAAGAAAGCAGGCAAGAAGACATAAAAGAGCCACCCCGGCCCGAACTGCCATCTGTGCCAGCTCCTCAATCTGTTTCGTCGTCATAAGTGGTTCCGCGTAGTACAAAACCCACATAAGGACAAACAGCACATATCCAAATATAAAACAAAGCGCGGAGCGAATCATCTCATAGCTGATATAATCCCCCCTGTAAAACCGGTTCAGCTTGAGCGCCCTCCGCTCCTCCTTCACCCGGAAGATCTCCGCTTTCGTCATTAGCTTCGTGCGTTCCGCATTTACCATTCTTCCCACTCCCTGCCAAGGTCTTATAACAGTATAACATACCGCGCAGAAAATTTCGAGAAGATATTATTATTTTTCTATAAACTTAGGAAACGCCATGAAAACGACGTTTCCTATAACTTCCGCGCCCGTATGCACACAGAAAATAGCCGGAGGATTTCCGCCCGCCGGCCATTCCCTGTCCCTTCTTCAAAGACTCAGATCATCTTCTGGATCATTTCCAGCACTTCTTTCCCGAATTTCTCGGACTTCCCGTCGGCATCCTCCAGGGAAGCTCCTTTGACTCCGTAATAGAATTTCACCTTCGGCTCCGTCCCGGAAGGCCTTACGCACAGCCACGCATCATCACTGAGATCATAGTACAGCACGTTTGAAGAAGGAAGCCCGGTGGAGGCCACGGCTCCTGTGGCCTTGTCCACAACTGTGTCCTTCTGATAATCCCTCACCTTAAGCACCTTATAACCGGCTACCTCGTCCGGGGCATTTGCCCGGAGAGTTTCCAAAATCTCCTTAATCTTGGCCAGTCCTTCCATACCTGCCAGCGTAATGGACTGGACGCCGTCCTTGTAATAGCCATACCGCTCGTACATGGCGATCATCGCATCCCAGAGAGTCATGCCCTTGGTCTTATAATACGCCGCCGCCTCACAGAGAGCCATGGTGGCCACGATGGCGTCCTTATCTCTCGCATGAGTCCCGATCAGACAGCCGTAGCTTTCCTCAAAACCGAAGAGGTAAGTCCCCTTGCCGGATTCTTCAAAGCCAAGAATCTGCTGTCCGATATATTTGAAGCCGGTCAGCACTTCAATGAGCTTCACGCCGTAGTACTTGGCGATGGCGTCCGCCAGGTTGGAGGTCACGATGGTCTTGATTAAAGCTCCGTCCTCAGGAAGTCCGGAAAGCTCCTTCATTTGTCCGATTTCATAATCCGCCAGCAGGCACCCGGACATGTTCCCCGTCAGGGTAATGTACTCGCCGCTCTTCGCGTCCTTCACATAAACACCGAGACGGTCCGCGTCCGGGTCGGTGGCCAGCACCAGATCCGCATCCTTCTCCTTCGCCAGGTTAAGAGCCAGAGCAAAGGCCTCCGCCGCCTCCGGGTTGGGATAACTGACCGTGGGGAATTCTCCGTCGGGGAGCTCCTGCTCCGGCACCACATATACATGCTCAAATCCGAGCTCTTTAAGGACCCGGCGGGCCGGAATGTTTCCGGTGCCGTGGAGGGGCGTGTAGACAATCTTCAAATTTTTCCCTTCGGCCTCAATGCTGTCCCAGTGCTTCACCTGCTTCTTAAGCTCCGCAATGTAAGCGTCGTCGACGGCCTGTCCGATGGTCTCGTAAAGGCCGGCCGCCTTCGCCGCATCCTTCTCCATGGTCTTCATCTCGGCAAAATCGGTAACCGCCTTCACCCTTGCCATGATCCCCGTATCGTGGGGCGGCGTAATCTGGGCGCCGTCCTCCCAGTATACTTTGTAGCCGTTGTACTCCGGCGGATTGTGGCTGGCAGTGATGTTGATACCGGCAATGCATTTTAAGGTCCGTACCGCGTAGGAAAGCTCCGGCGTGGGCCTTAAAGACTCAAACACATAAGCCTTGATACCGTTGGCCGCCAGGCAAAGAGCCGCTTCGTCGGCAAACTCCGGCGACATCCTCCTGGAATCGAAAGCGATGGCCACTCCCTTCTCCTTGCCGCCTGCCTCTATAATATAGTTGGCAAGCCCCTGGGTCGCCTTCCTCACCGTATAGATATTCATCCGGTTAATGCCGGCGCCGATAATCCCGCGAAGGCCGGCAGTCCCGAAAGAAAGCTCCGTGTAAAACCGCTCCCGGATCTCATTCTCGTCGCCCCCGATGCCCTTAAGCTCTGCCTTGGTCTTCTCGTCGATATAAGGACTGGCCAGCCATTCCTCATAAGTCTTTTGGTAATCCATATCCTGTACCTCCCTGAGACGGATATTTTCCGGCTTCTCTGCCGGATTGAAAATCCCGCCGTATTTTCTTCAATTATAATATATCGCCTGCTAAAATTCAACCGAAATGTACCGGAAGCAGGCGGCTTAAGGATTGGGATTTCTCCGTCGATATTTATAATAAACACTAAAACAGGAAAAGGATTTTGTGCGATGACAGATAAAAAAGAGACTCTGAACGCGGCAGCCCCTGCTCCCCGGACACCTCATGTTTCTGTGGAACAGCTGAAGCTCCCCGGCAACATCCACCTGGTCGCTTTGGACAACGTGAGCGGCTTCGACATCCGTCCCGGCTTTTATGAGATCAACGGGGCCACCGCCATTCCCGGCGGCGTCAATTTCACGGTGCATTCCCACGGAGCCATCTCCGTCGAACTCCTTCTCTTTCACCGGGAGGCGAAGGAGCCTTACGCGGTGATTCCCTTCCCGGCCCATTACCGAATCGGAAACGTCTACTCCATGATCGTCTTTAAACTGAATATCGAGGAATTTGAGTATGCCTACCGGGTGGACGGCCCCTATGAGCCGGAAAAAGGGCTGATTTTTGACAAAAACCGCTATCTGCTGGATCCGTATGCCAGGGCGGTCACGGGGCAGAGCCGCTGGGGCGAAACCCCTGCCCACGAACAGCATTACAAGGCCCGCGTCGTAAAGGATGACTTTGACTGGGGAGACATGCCCTCCCCCCTGCTTCCCATGGAAGACCTGGTCATTTATGAACTCCATGTCCGCGGCTTTACCATGGATCCTTCCTCCGGAGTCACCCACCGCGGCACTTTCGCCGGGCTGATGGAAAAGCTTCCTTATTTGTTGGAGCTGGGGGTCAATGCGGTGGAGCTGATGCCCATCTTTGAATTTGACGAGATGCAGGATTACCGGGAGGTAAACGGAGAAAAACTCTACAATTACTGGGGCTACAACACGGTCAGCTTTTTCGCCCCCAACACCAGCTATGCCGCCAGCAAGGAATACAACCGGGAGGGCAATGAATTAAAGGAACTGATCCGTCTGTTCAACAGCCATGGCATCGAAGTCTATCTGGACGTGGTCTTCAATCACACGGCCGAAGGAAATGAGGACGGCCCTTTCTTTTCTTTTAAGGGCTTTGACAACAATATCTATTACCTCCTTGCCCCCGGCGGCAGCTATTATAATTTCAGCGGCTGCGGCAATTCTTTAAACTGCAACCACCCAATCGTACGCCAGATGATCTTAGACTGCCTGCGCTACTGGGTCACCGCTTACCGGGTAGACGGTTTCCGTTTCGATCTGGCTTCCATTCTGGGGCGAAACGAAGACGGCACTCCCATGAGCGAACCTCCGCTTTTGCAGTCCCTGGCTTTTGATCCGATTCTGGGAGATGTAAAGCTGATTGCCGAGGCATGGGACGCCGACGGCATGTACCAGGTGGGCACCTTCCCCTCCTGGAACCGCTGGGCCGAATGGAATGGCATCTACCGGGACGACATGCGCCGCTATATCAAGGGGGACCTGGGTATGGCACAGGCTGCCGCCATGCGGATCTCCGGCTCAAGGGACATTTACCGGCCGGAGCTTAGGAAAAACGCCTCGGTGAACTTTATCACCTGCCACGACGGTTTTACCATGTACGATCTCTACTCCTACAACCAGAAGCACAACGAAAAAAACGGCTGGAATTCCACCGACGGTTCCAATGACAACCACAGCTGGAACTGCGGCATCGAGGGGGACACCGACGATCCCGCCGTGAACGCTCTCCGTCTCCGCCTGATGCGCAATGCTTTTGCCCTGCTGATGACGAGCCGCGGTATTCCCATGTTCCTTGCCGGAGATGAATTCTGCAACACCCAGTTTGGCAACAACAACGCCTACTGTCAGGATAACCTTACCTCCTGGCTCGACTGGAACCAGTTAAAGAGCGCCAGGGGCGCGGACATGTTCCGGTTTTTCCGCTACGCCATCGGCCTCCGGAAGGAACACCGGATTCTTCGCATGGATATGAGCGGCGGGGCCTTAGGTTTCCCGGATACCAGTTTCCACGGCATCACCCCCTGGCGCAAACAGTTTGCGGGCGACGATCACTATGTGGGCGTCATGTTTGCCGGAATGGAAGAGAACGCTGAAACGCCGCAGATCTTCTACATTGCCTCCAACGCCTACTGGGAACCATTAAACGTGACACTGCCCAGGCTTCCAAGGCCCTACACCTGGGAAATGGTCCTGGATACCTGGACCGCCGCCCAGGAGCCAACGTTTTTAGAGGGCCTAAGCGTGACAGTCAGGGAGAGGAGCGTCATGGTATTTGAGGCCGCGCAGAAACAACCCGAAATGTCCTCTGCGGCTTCCCGTGAGAAAGCAGATGCCTTTTATGAAAATCACCGGCCTGAATGATTTGGGTTACGCGGCCGGAGACTTGATGAACGTCAACTTTGTATTTATTGTAGGGAGGAAATCCGCATCTATCTGCGAGGACATAATCTGTTCGATATTTTTATGGGAGATACAAAGAACAGGAGACAGAACTACTGAAGCGTTATATTGAACTTGCGCCACGAGAAGCATTCCAGGATATTTTCGATGCCCTGGAGCGGTTCCCCTATTTTGAGAGCAGACGGATATGAGTTTCCGAAGTCCGGCTTCTGCCAGACTTCGGAAACCAAATGTTTATACTTTAGATACAGGGAAACAGATCCGCGTCTCCCACTCCTCCACCGGAACCTTGTCGAAGGCAGTTTTCTCATAAAACTCATAGGGAGCACCGACGATCCTGCAGCCGTTCTCCTGAATCCATTTCACAATGGCCGCATAACCGTCGGAAAGCCCTGAATAGCCGCCGACATGAACCGTCGTCGCACACAGTCCTCCCTCCAGAATCCTGTCGGCCTGAGAGGCATTCTTCATGACCAGTCCGATCTCCACGTCGCTGTATTCATGATTAAATTCTTGATCATGGTAGATCGCCAGCGTCTGGCCGTCAGCCTCAAGCTTCTCCTCGACCACCCGTCGAAACAGCTTTTCATACTGTCCGCCGAAATCCGCCACGGAGACCATCTCTCTTACCGACAAAATCGGAACTGCTTTCCGCTCCTCAATGGTCACCACGTACTTATTTTGATAGCTCATAACGTCACCCGTCCTTTCAAAATCCTGCAGATGTCTGGCCAGCTCGTTTATCGTCTGCGTAAGCTCTGCAAGACGCTCCGCAAGCACCAGCTTCTGCCTTTTCAATTTCAAAAAGAGTGCACTCTCATTCGTTTCTTCCAGAAGAGGAGCGATATCCGCCAGAGAAAAACCGTACCGCTTCAGCCGCTGGATCAGCAGCATCCGGGAAAGCTGTTCCTCGCTGTAATACCGATATCCGGTAAGGGGATCCGTAAATTTCGGCCGCATGAGGCCGATCTTGTCATAATGACGCAGAGTCTTCACGCTTACCTTGCAAACCCTTGAAAAATCGCCGATACTGAACATATTTTCCTCCTCCCCGGTGTCCCGGAAATCTGTCGTTCATGAACTGTCCCTATCATACACACTTCCCCTGGGGCAGAGTCAAGAGATTTTTTATTTTATTTTGACGATTTTATTTCACTTGTAATTTTCCATCGGTTCTGCTAAAATTCCCTAAAATGTATCGGCATCTAAAAATCTTTCCTACATTTCTTACAGAAAGTACCGTATCATCATTTCTCGCTATTAAATACAATTGCATTTTCTACATATCATCCAGCGTCCTCTCCACCCCATCTTCACGGATCGAAAGTTCTGCGAGCATCCGGGCACGTATCTTCCGTTTTCGCCCAAAATGGCAAGCAAAATACCAGACGAGCTCTCCGCCTATGGCAAGCAGCAGAACCCAGATAAACCAGTTTCCCAGAGGACGGCTTATTGCCGAACAGACGATGATGTAATCAAACATCAGAAAAAGAGAAGCATCTGTCCATGCCAGATATGCCATAGCCATGAGGATTCCCGCTGCAAAATCCTCCTCTGTGACAAAGGCGGCCAGCTTTATTCCGTACATTTTTTCTTTCGTACTCAGATGCCGGATCACCCGCATACAGATGAGATGCATGACATATAGATACGCCATCACAAACACAATCAGAATCAGACTCCCCCTGCTTCCCCAGCCATCCGCCACTCCGGCACCGTTATAATGGGTCACGATTTCATCCGGAATCCTGCCCCAGAATACGGCAAGCAGCAGACAGGTAAGCCAGAATCCCACGTGGACAACTCCGTTTGCAATCCGAAATCCCCTTTTTCCCATAAACCCTCTTCTCCTTTTCCTGACATTCCTACTCTGCCTGATCTTCTTCGTCCTGACTTGCTTCCTCCCGTCGTTTCGCGCGCTTCCGTTTCCGTACGGCTTCCGTCAGCAGATACTCGATCTGCCCGTTGATGGAGCGGAAATCATCCTCAGCCCATGCGGCCAGATCCGTCCACAGCGTCTGGGACAGGCGGAGAAGCACCTGTTTCTTTTCCTTATCCTTTTCATTTTTCTGTGGGGCCATAGGCTTAAGCTCCGTTTCTTCTATTCCACGAAAAGCTGAAGCGTGCATTGAATGACATTGGCACATATGCTCCCCACAAGGGCAAAGGGCAATGTCCAGACGGGGAGCCCGAAAAGGAACACAGCCGCCACAAGGAAAATCATGCAGTACAGCGTCGTTCCCGCCATCCCAAAGCACACCGCAGTGAGAAGCTTTGCCCGAAGCTGCACCCCCAGAGGCACGGGAATGATCTTCATAAAATACAGATTCTTTCCCTCTCTCGAAATAGCTGTCCCGGCAGCATAATTAAACAGGCCGACACCCAGTGAAATGCAGAGCACCACAAACATTGTGACTGCCGCTCCGCCGGTTCCTTCTATGGAGAACATCCCCAAAAGCTCTCCGATGGGAATATCCTGATTCTGGAATATCTGAATCGAAAAGGGGATAATCAGGAACAGGGGCCACAAAAACACCATCATCACACAGTTCATAAAGTAAATGGGACTGCGGACCAGAAGGCGGATCTCCTTCCGGAAGCAGGAAACGCCGGCGCTCTTTTTGCGGCTCAACCGCCTGCTCTCTCCCTCCGAAACCGTTTTCCTCCCGGCCTTCGTCTCCCGCATGCCCATGGCTCCCGCAAAATAGAGCCGATCTGCGATCAAAAAGAAAACCACCACGGAAACAGCCGTAATTGCCAGAAACAGAAACAGGGACAGGATATCTCCCTCCGCCACTGCCTCCTCCAGGAAGCGAAGGGCCGGGAAAATGCCGTTCATCAGGCCCATCAAAGAATTCCCGCCCTCCAACAGAAGCTCCTGAAGGGCCGCGCCCTCCAGATTGAAATTGCCCAGGCTGCTCAAGGCAAAGGCCAGGCACAGGGACAAGATCACACTGAGGACTGTAATAAAGTCTTTATTCTTCGCCCGTTTGAACACCCGCATGATAACCATGGAAATGATCCCGCTGTAGACAAGAGGAATCACCGGAAGCAGGAACAGAGCTAAAACTGCCAGAATCCAAAAGCCGGCTCCCGCCCCGGCCGCCACCCCATAGCCTGTCAGGAAGGGGAGCAAAAAGTAAAAAGAGCTCAGATAAGTAAAAATCAGCGAAATCGTAAACTTCGCCCCCACAATCTGCCAAGGTCTCACCGGCAGGTACATAAGCCTTTCGATATCCCCCGTCATGTAAAAGACGGAAATCAGCATGGGAAAGCCCAGCATCAAACTTAAAATGGAGCTTGCAAAAAACGCCATGGAAAGGACAAGCCCCTCCTGCCCGATCACCGCCATGACCTTGTAGGCTTCATTGCCAAAATGAAAAAGTACACCAAGGAGCGGCAGCAGACAAATGAACAAAAAGAGCATCAGAATCGCATTTCCCGCCCGGAATTTTTTCTTTTTTCCGCCGCCCACAAATCCGCCCAGGCCGGATTTGAAAAGCTTCCTTGTCAGTAAGAAATACTTACGCATGTTCCGTCACCGCCAGGAAAATCTCTTCCAGACTGGTTCCTTCCGAATAGTCCTCTCTCAGCCGGTCAAGCGTACCCTGGTATACGATATGTCCCCGGTTGATAATGACCACCTTGTCGCAAAGTTTCTCCGCCACCTCCAGCACATGGGTGGAAAACAGCACGGTCCTTCCTCCGGCCGCATGCTCTTTCATCATCTCTTTCAGCTCAAAAGCGGCCCTGGGGTCAAGACCCGTAAGCGGCTCGTCAAGAATCCAGAGTGAAGGATTGTGGAGCAGCGCCCCCATGACCATGATTTTCTGGCGCATGCCGTGGGAGTAGCTTAAGATCCGATCCCCCAATGCATCCGTCATTTCAAATCGCTTTGCCATGGAACGGATCTTTTCCGCGCGCCCCTCACCGGGCACATCATAGATATCTGCCATAAAATTCAGGTACTCCAGTCCCTTAAGCCGCAGAAAGCTGTCGGGATTGTCAGATACAAAACCGATCTTCTTCTTGGCCTCAACGGCATTTTTCCGGATATCCTCCCCGTCAAGAAGGATCGTTCCCTCTGTCGCCTCCAAAATCCCCATAATCATTTTAATGGTGGTAGTCTTGCCTGCACCGTTGGGACCGATAAATCCGGTAATTTCCCCGTCCTCCACCGAAAAAGTACAGTCGTCCACAGCCTTGTGCATACTGCTGTAAACCTTTGAAACATGTTCAAGCTGAATCATCTTTGTCACCTCGCTCCGCCTGCCGGCGGCCTCTTTTTAATAGATACTTCCACTGTTGACAATAGGCTGCGCATCCTTATTGCCGCAGAGCACCACCAGAAGATTGCTCACCATAGCCGCCTTCCGTTCCTCGTCAAGCTCCACCACACCATTGTCCTTCAGCTTGTCAAGGGCCATCTCCACCATGCCCACGGCGCCCTCCACGATCTTCTGTCTGGCCGCGATAACAGCCACCGCCTGCTGCCTCTGGAGCATGGCCGAGGCGATCTCCGGCGCATAGGACAGATGAGTGATCTGCACATCGCTCACAAGAAGCCCGGCTTCTTCGACCCGCTCCTGAAGCTCACAGCGCATCCTCTCCGCCACTTCCCTGGTGCTTCCCCGGAGGGTCTTCTCGTCGGCATCGCTTTCGTTATTCCCATCGCCGCCCACATCATAAGCATATAGCCTTGCCACATTCCGGATGACCGCATCACACTGAATCGACAGGAAGGTCTTGTAATTGTTGACCGCAAACACGGCCTTCGTCGGGTCTGCCACGCGCCAGATGACCACGGCCCCCACGATCACGGGATTGCCCAGCTGATCATTGACCTTCTGCTTGTCATTGTTTAAGGTCATGGCCTTTAGGGAAACTTTCTTGCTCATGGAACTCCCAAACTGAATGCCCCCTCCGGCAATGGAAGCCGGCGTACTTTTCGCCGTGGGATTCACCGCCATACAGAAGGGATTCACCAGGTAAAACCCTTCCTTCCGGATGGTACCGTAATAGCTTCCGAACAGGACCAGCACCAACGCCTCTTTTGGGGCCACCACCCGAAGTCCGCACGCAAGCAGCAGGCTCAAAAGAACGCACACAATACCAGCCGCCAGCAGCAGCCCAAAGGCTGCCCCTTTGAGAAACAGGGCGCTTAAGATAATGAGCGCAAGCCCTCCTCCGAAAAAAAACAGCGAAAGCAGCACTCCAAGCCCTCCGCTCACCGGATGTATCTCCCTCTCCTCTGAATAATCCACCTTCATCTTCTCCTCCGATCTGCGCCCTTTCCGGCGCCTCCCGATACTTTTTTGATATCGTTTTGATATTAAATAGATAATACCACCGAAGAAGCTGACTGTCAACAAAAAAATCAGGATTTCGTACCCTTCACATATCGTAGCGTCTGCCTTCTTACATGAAATATGCTCTAAATGAGTTCTTCACCGACCATGAGAAAATCTCGTGGTTAAGAAGTCATTTAGAGCATATTTCACCTGCTGCAGGATATTTACAGTACAATCTACATCAGCAGCCCTGCAGAAGACATCATCCGTGATGCAGAGGCAGAACTGGATGAAAAAGAGAAACACAGAAAAAATAAAATGAAATATCAAGATTGGATTCCAAAGCAATACAGGATACCTTTATTCCACGGAAAAGTGTAAAGGTATCCTGTATCGTTCTTTTTCTTAAGTTAATGACATTGTGAAAAATCAAGATTCTTTAGAACTTCCCGGCCTTGGCCGCTTCCTCAATGGAAACTGTCATCCTTGATTTTATAGGGTTTTAAGGGCTATTTGTGTGCTACTTGTGTGTAACGCACCTAAATTTTTATCAATTTTTGAACACTTACAGACACTTTCTTTAATCCCACGTTAATTTGTATTCCAACACATGGCTCAACAATTTTCTTGGTTCAACATTAAACTGCTTTGCTAATTTCTGTATTCTCTCAT
>CAJUQY010000004.1 GCA_910588815.1 uncultured Lachnospiraceae bacterium
GGAGTTTTTCCACCTCCGGGCTCCTGGTGTGCTCCCGCTCCCGGAGAATGACGTCCAGCATCCGTTCAAAGCGTCCGTCCCCCGCGCCCTCTCTCCGCAAATCCGCAAGCCTCTCCGGAGGAATCGCGAGGATCTCCGAGGCCATGAAGGAAGACGCCGCCGAGGCCTCGCTATAGAGGCCGGCCGCCCGGCCCACAAGCTTCTGGTAAACCGGATCCTTCGTGTCCACATCCGCCCGCAGATGGGCGTAGCCGTAGATTTTATCAAGCGCCTCCCCGGTCTGCTCGTCGAGCCTCAGGCATCCGTAAAGCATGTCGGCCGAGTCTGCGAGGTGCCCTCTGAACGGTCCATAAGAGGAAAGCGTTTCCTTAACCTGCAAAAACGCCTCCTCCCACGCCTCGTCGGACAGAAAAATGTCCTCCGTCGCCCAGGTATTCTCTATGGGCACGTCCACTCTCTTTCTGATTATATTCTCATGGTCCATAAGTTATTCCCTCCTTGTTTTTAAAAACGAAAATTTTGTCTCCGCCATGGTGATCGCAGTAAAAATCAGCACACATCCCGCTATCATCCTCATCGTCAGATATTCTCCCAGGAAGATCAGGGAAAACAGTACGCCGAACACCGATTCCAGGGAGAGGAACAGGGAAGCCTGGGTGGGTGTCGTGTACTTCTGGCATACATTCTGCAATAGAAAGGCCACCATCGTGCTCCCAAGCCCCAGATACAGCATGCCCGACAGATGCTTCCAGCCAAAAACCGCCACAGGAAAACCGCCGTCGAAAAGCGGCGCCGCCGCCCAGGAGATGAGCGCCGCCGTCCCGATCTGGAGAATCGTCAGGATAATCGGATCATGGGTCTCCGTATATCTGTCAATGTAAATCATGTGAAAGGCATAACCAAAGCCGCAGACGATGGTCAGGATGTCGCCAAGGTTCATGGTCAGATCTCCCTGGAGAGAGAGAAGCCCGATCCCGGCCACCGCCAGAAATGCCGCCCCGACGCAGTATCCGTCCGGTTTCTTCTTATTGATACCCCAGTGCAGAAACGGCACGATCACCACGTAAATCGTGGTTAAAAACGCGTTCTTCCCGGCAGTCGTGTACTGGATTCCTACCGTCTGAAAAAAATAGCTGATGAAAAGCCAGAATCCCAGGAAACCCCCGCAAAAAAGATCGCTCTTTGTGATCTTTGAAATTTTTTTACAAAACACCAGCGAAAGCCCCGCAAAGGCTATTGTAAACCGAAAGGCCAGCATATATACCGGCGGTACGGCGTCCACCGAATCCTTCACCACCACAAAGGCAAAGCCCCAGATCAGGGCCGTAAAAGCCATGCCGGCATTCGCCATCCACAGGATATTTTTCTTTCTTGTATCTCCCACTGCAGTCCTCCGTCATTTCCATGTTATGGTTTTCGCATATCCGATTATAGCCTTCCGGCCATCTCCTTGTCAACACTTGGCCATATGCGAAAATCCTCCCGAAAAATCTTCCGAAAATCCTCTCTTCCCAAATGCTCTTTCCCATGCTACACTAAAGCTGATTTTCCTGTGCATCCATACACAGACGGGAAGGAGAAACTGCCATGTCCTGCCACATTTATCATACTCTGACTCAAACTGCGCAAAATCAGATCGAAGCCCTCCATGCTGTCTGCCAGAGCTGTTTCCCCGGCCCGGCTCTTTTGGGGCTCGTGCTTCCTGAGTCGGAGAGCCCGGAGGGAGATACCTTTTACGCTCTGTATTATATGGAAGAAACGCTTGTCAGCTTCCTCTCCTGCTTCTGCCCGGACGGAGAAAACTGCGAGCTTTCCGGCTTCACCGCCCCCTCCTTTCGGAACCGCGGCTTCTTCTCCTGCCTTTTAAAAGAAGCGACAAAAGAGGCCCGGCGCCTTTTTGGGGATGTTGCCTTCTATTTCCAATGCCTGACCTCCGACCCGGATGCGGTCTCCTACTGTAAAGCCAGAAGCCTTGTATTTTCCCACTCCGAATGCATCATGGAGAAGGCACGGCCCTCGGCCCAGCTCCCCGCCACAGCCGTCCCGGGAACGGCACCTGCCGTTGCCGCCGGCATATCTCTCCGGCCTTCCACTGGCAGGGCATTGCTGGCAGGGCTCCATGAGAAAGCCTTCGGCTGCCCTGCAGAATTTTCCATAGACTATGTGAATACTATTTTGACAGATCCAGACACCAGCTCCTATCTGATTCTAAAAAAAGAGAAGCCCGTCGGGCTTCTGCATCTGACCTTTCCGGATATCCCGGCCGTACCGCCGGCAGACAGAGGGGAACTGACCGTCTATCTGATGGGCCTCGGCGTCCTCCCGGACTATCGAAGGCGGGGCTTCGCCAAGGCCGCCCTGCTGGCCGTATTCGCCCTGCTGCCGGAAGCCTCCCGGCTCACCCTGCAAGTTTCTACCCTGAATACGGCCGCCTTCCGGCTCTATGAAAAGCTGGGATTTGAGTTCTCCTCCCGGCTGGATTACTATACCTGTTCCGCCCCCGCGGACGTCTAAAACAAGTGCATCGTTTCATACAGGGTCTTATATTTTTCATATTTCCGCCTGTAATAATCCCTTTTGGAAGCGTCCGGCCGGAATACCTTCGCGGTTTTGACTACCCGGCGCACCGCCTCTTCCATGGAGCCATAGACCCCGTCCGCCACGGCGGCAAGCAGCATACATCCCAGAGTTCCCGTCTCCTCCGACTGAACCGTCGTCACCTCCATCCCGAAAATGTCCGCACGCATCTGAAGTGTCACGTCCGACCTGGCTCCGCCGCCGGTGCATATCATCTGCCCGATATCCACCCCCAGTTTCCGCACCAAATCATAGGACAGCTTCATCTGGAAGGCCATCCCCTCCAAAACCGCCAGATAGATTTCCTCCGGCTTCGTATGGATCGTCAGACCGGTCACGGTTCCGGAAACATTGCAGTTGATGTCCGGATTCCCCGAAGAACCGAACTGGGGAAGCACCAGAACCTCCGTGGAAAGTCCCCGGAGCCGCTCCTCCATGTGGGCAAAAAAGTTCTCTCCCCGTTCCTCACATTCCCGTGCAATCCCGCCAAGGATCGTGTCCCTGCACCAGTTTTTGAGGACGCCGCAGGTGGTCACCTCCAGACTGGTCAGATACCGGTTCCCCAGCACGTAAGGCACACAGGTGAAATCGTGGTCGATCATGTACCGTGGCTCCCCCATGTCCGGAAGCATGAGAAACATAAACTCACAGGTTCCCATGCCGCACTCTCCCACGTGAGGATCGTCCAATCCGCTCCCGAGGGCGGCGCAGCTCTGGTCATGCCCTCCTACGACCACCTTCATTTCCGCCGGCAGACAGAGCTCCTGTGCCATCGCTTCCGTGACGGTTCCGATCACCGTCCCGGCCGGCCTCGGCCGGGACATCTGCTCCGGCGTCATCCCCGCCAGCCCGAGGAGCTCCCGGTCCCACTCCCTCCTGTGGATATCAAAGGCCATGCTCCTGGAAGCGGAGGAATCGCTCACCATCCGCTTTCCGGTCAAAAGATATCCCACATAGTCCTCGTAGAAAAAGATATGGGCTGCCTTCCTGATGACATCCGTGTTCCGGTTCATCCAGATGTATTTGGGGAGTCCGTACATTTCGCTGGCCGGAAGCCCCGTGATCTCCATGATCCGTTCACTTCCCATCTCCCGGATCAGCTCCGCACACTCGTCCCCTCCCCGTCTGTCCCCCGTCACCATGGAACGGCAGAGGCTTCTTCCGTTTTCGTCCAGACAGACGATGGATTCCCCCAGAGACGCCGCCGCCATGGCAGAAATCTTCTCCGGACAGCCTTCCCCCGCCGCCTTCAGTACCTGAAACACCTTTTCCCGGACCTCCTCCGGGTCGATCTCCCGATATCCGTCCTCCCCGTATTCCCGGTACCCTTCCGCCGCCTGAAAGATCACCTTCCCCATTGCGTCATACACCACGATCTTACAGCCGCTGGTTCCCACATCAAGCCCCGCATATGCCATATCTGTCCCTCCTCCTTCTATTCCTTCTATAGTCAACGACAAAATAATTTGTGGTTAGACTATAAGCCCTCCGGGAAATGCACATATTTCTATAGTAACATTTTGCAGGGACAGTTGGCAAGAAGCTTCGGCAATTTGCCACAGACAGAATCCGAAAAACACGGTACAATGAGAAAGCAAAAGGGCCATGCCGGACAGAATGCGCCGGAAAACCGCCGTCTGACTGCCATATCCTCCCGAAAGGACATCAGAAATGAAAGATAAAATTGCAGATATACTCACAGTCATTTTAATGATCGGAATCTATATCGGGCTTCCGATCCTGCTTTACGTTCTGATTTTTAAAGTCTATAAAAACAGGAGGAAGGGAAAGGAAAGGCTCGCAATACCAGATGGTTCTCCGTCCCGCTCCTGATCGTAAATGCCGCCCCTGCTTTCATGATCACCCTGCACGAGCAGGGCGGTGTCCGTATGAATGAAGAACTGTGGTACTGCGTCATGAGCATCTGTTTTGTCCTGACCATGACCGCTACAGTGATCGAGTGCGGTGTCAGGGGCATTGGAATCGGTTTGGTGCGTTTTATCGCCGGAACAGCCCTCGGACTCGTTGCGGGCGGATCTGTCATCCTGTTTTTCGGCTTTCTCCTTGTGGGCGGCGTGATCATCCACGCTGCCCACTCCACATCCAAATCCATTACAATCATTGTCAATAGCCGCCCCGTCCGATTAACCCCCGGTAGCCGGAGCGATCTGTATCTGGATCCCAAGGGCAATACCTACCGGAGGATGCCAAACGGCACGGTGATCCGCGACCGGGACGGAGAGACTTATGAGATCATAAATGAAGATGCTTGACTCCATATATTGGAAATGCACCTTTTATAAAAAACTCTTAGTTCCTTATCAAAACCGCTCTCTACTTCGTACTACTTGTTGCACTTATAGTAAATGGGCCAAATTCCTGCTCCCATACTGTAATAGTCCGTATATATTTAAGAATCCCATAACCTTGTCCATTAAAAGTAATTGTTCTAAGATCAGCAGATTTTGTCACCCAAGTAGATGACTTTGTCTGGCTAAACGAAAAACTTGCACCCACATTTGAAGCATCAATTGAAATCATACCTGGACTATTTTCTACTATCTCACCAGTAGAGTCTATATATTTATAAGTGCCACTGACTGTATAAACAACATCAATCGAAACAACAGGAGTTTTTGTAGACTTACAGGTTTTATAAGCACTTTTTGAAGCGCTTCCATTTATCAAAACTGTTCTTCCAATTCTATTCTCTGTTACCCTCTCCCAAGTAATAACATCTAATTCTCGCTCAACGGCATTGTGTATCAGATAAAAATCATCATTATTATATGCTTCTATATACTCGTTATAAAATAAATCTGTAACATCATTCCCGTTATTATCAATCGCACGATAAGTTCCTCTTCCTGTCTCAAAAAATCCTGTACAAACTTCAATAAAAAGATCTGTCACCTGTCCAGCCAAGTCCTCTTCTGGTATCTCTGAGTTTGCAAAAACTGGTAAGGAATACAGCATTACACATAATATTATAACAATACTATTAAATTTATATTTTCTCATAAAACCTCCTTGTCAAAAAAAACTTTTGATCATTACAACAAAATAAAAAAGAAGACAACACGGATAAAAAAGAAGACGTCCTATATAGGAGAGAATATCCCTTTCTTTTATAGCACAGGCAAGAGCAAAACCTCCTGCCAGTGTGGCGCCAATGAAAGCGAGAATGATACTTCTTCCAAAAAGAGCAATAACCCATAGGACATCCCCTATTCTTATCATTTTTTCTAAATCATAAATTCCGAACCTTTTCCATATATTTCTCATTTCATTGCTCATCTCCCTATTTTTATCTTGCACCTTTTCTTTCTATTCCCACAACAATAACACTAATTCTTTTTTAAGTCAATATTCTTTTAACCTTTATATCTAAAATATAAATTTTGAGATTTATTATACTAAATATGCATAAAACATTTAATTTATATAGTTAATATCGTTTTTGTGGTGTAAATTTATTGATATTTTTATTCTATTTTCTATTTCAAAGCAATATCTGCATCAATTGCTTTCAGCACACAAAAAGGACAGGCGAACTCTTTTTCACAGAAACCGCCTGCCCCTTATCATACATTTATTTCGGCCAACACCAGGTTTGCCTTGATTTATCTCATAATTCTATCTCTGTACCCAGATTTCTCTGTAAGACACACCGCTCTGCAAAGCGCGGCCGTGATCCCCATAGAAAACATCAATCTGCCTGGGGTTTCCGTCTGCAAACCCGCCTGTATCCTCGGCGACATATATGCCATCCATACCGGCGATTTTCACTCTTGTCCCGTAAGGGATCACCGAAGGCGCCACCGCAATCGTGCGTCCCTCCGCAGGCACCGCCCCCGTTGCGGTCGTCCCGAACCAAGGGCCGTTGCAGCATACTCCGCCGCAGTAACCTGTGACCTTAAATTCCCCCAGGGATACCCAGAAAGCGCCCGAAGCGCCTGCAGGAGCGGGCGCAGTCCTCGGCTGGATAACCACCTGCAGCGCTTCTATGTAGGTTCCTGTGCCGGAGGTTCCGGCAGCCTGCCCGTTCTTTGCCCAGCCGAGCCAGCCAAGCTTCGGTGTGGAAACCCGGTAATAAACGTCGTTGTACGCCGCCAGTTCTCCTGTCAGGCGGATCTCCACAGCCTGCAGCCCTTTTCCGCTTCCTGCCTCTCCGCTGTAAGAGCCGTCCGCAATCTCGCCGCCCCATCCGTCCTTCACGTTGGCGGTTTTGTAAGTAATCGCCCCTTCATACCGGCCGTTTCCGGATTCGACCTGCAGCCGGATCGCCTCCAGGGCCTTCCCCTTTCCGGCATTTCCGACAGTGCCGCCGTTTCCTGCATACACGGTCTCACTCTGTCCGCTCACCTCTGCCAGGACAGTAAGCGCGCCGATCTTGTCTTTTTCCAGGGAGGCGGCTTTATCCTGCGGATACCCCTCGCTCCCCTTGGGGAGGAGCCGGATCTCCAGGGACTCGATCGCTTTGTGGTAGCCGACGGTTCCGGCAATTTCTCCGTTCTTGGCCCATCCGAGGGAGCCCCAGGTTGCACAGTGTGCCCGGTACCAGACATCATATTTTTCCGCCATTTCTCCTGTCAGGCAGATCCGGATGGCCTCCAGGCGTTTGGATTTCCCTTCTGTTCCGGCAAGCTTCCCGTCCGTCTGCCATTCCATCCAGCCATAGCTCTGGGCATGGGCCTGATAGGTGACGGAGCCTGCGATCTCCCGCCCGTTCTCATCTCTGGGATTTTCCAGCCAGATACGGAAAGCTTCCATCCGTTTGGCTTTTCCCTGGGTGCCGCTCACCTGCCCGTCCGCCACGGCATCCAGCCAGCCGTAGCTCTGAACATGGGAGGTGTAGGTCAAGGTTCCCTTTCTGGTGGGAGAAAGAAAGTTTCTGCCGGACTGCGCCGGCGCATCCGGACTCCCCTTCCTTACAAGGCGGATCCTGAGCGCCTCTATGGACTTTCCATAGCCTTCGCTTCCGGCCCGCTCTCCGTTTTTCGCCCATCCAAGATCGCCGAAGCCTGCCGCATGGGCCTGATAATAAATATCATATTCTTTTGCAAGCTCTCCTGTCAGAGAAATCTCTATGGCTTCCAGGCGTTTCGATTTGCCCAGCGTACCGGCCGTCTCTCCGTCCGCCACGGGCTCCTGCCACCCATACGTCTGGCAGTGGGCGCGATATGTAATTGCTCCCTGCACAAGCCGCTCGGGCTCCCCCGGATTTCCGCTCTCCTCCACAAGCTTGATATGTAAGGCCTCCAGGCGCTTCCCCTGTCCCCTGGTTCCGGCCCATTCGTCCTCGGAAGTCCAATCCATCCAGCCATAGCTCTGGGCATGGGCCTGATACATAACCCGGTAAACCGGCTCCTGCTCCTGCTCCTCTACTGCCTCTTCATAAGCTTTCAGGAATATCTCCCCGCTTTCTTCCGGAGCCTCCTCAGAGGATTCCTCGGGCAGCTCTTTTGGAACTACACTTTCCTCCGTGTTCTCCCCGGCAGGCTCCGCAGACGGTTCCTCCGAAGACATTGCTCCGCTTTCTTCCGGAAGAACCCCGGAAGCTTCCGTGACACTGCCGGCAAATTCTGTGGACGGCTCTTCCATGGACGCTGCCTCGTCTCCCTCCGAAGTCCCGTCGGAAATCTCCGCGGGTACCTCCTGCCGGTTTTCTTCCTGTCCATAGACCGGAACAGAGCTGCAGAACAAAAGAACGGCAAAAAAAATAAGGGAAAACCGCCTTCTCGCCGTAGTTCTTCGTTTTCTCATCCATTCCTCCTTTTTTTCCGAATTTCCACTTGATTATATCTCGTTCCGCAGTCTGTTGTCAATAATTTTGTAATATTTTTTAATTATTGCTTAATTATTTCTTTAAATTTCCCTAATATTTTACATCCCATGTGTTTTTTTCCAGCCTATCTCTTCTTAAAAAGGGAATACCCCATCAGGCTCTCGTCCACGGCCCTGGCCGCCTCCCGTCCCTCTCTGACAGCCCAGACCACCAGGGACTGGCCCCGGTGCATGTCGCCCGCCGCAAACACGTTTTTCACGTTGGTGGCATATCGTCCCGGCTCCGTCTTCACATTGGTGCGTCCGTCCACCTCCACTCCGAACGCTTTAGTGACATACTCCTGGCTTCCAAGGAAACCGGCCGCAATCAGTACCAGATCTACCTCAACCTCTTTCTCGCTCCCGGCCACGGGAACCATCATCATCCGTCCGCTCTTCTCATCCTTCTTGCCCTCCAGGCCCACTAACACCGCCTTTTTCAGATTCCCTTTGCCGTCGGCAACAAACTCCTTCACCGTGGTCTGATAGACCCTCGGATCCTTGCCGAAGACGGCGATGGCCTCCTCCTGCCCATAGTCTGTCTTCAGGATTTTGGGCCACTGGGGCCAGGGATTATCCGGCAGGCGCTTTTTGGGGGGCTCCGGCATCATCTCCAGCTGAATCAGAGAAGCGCAGCCGTGGCGGATGGAGGTTCCCACACAGTCATTGCCCGTATCGCCGCCGCCGATGACCATGACCTTCTTTCCCCTGGCAGAAATGAAATTGCCGTCCGTTAAGTCCGAATCCAGCAGGCTCTTGGTCGTGGCCGCAAGAAAGTCCACCGCAAAATAAATTCCCTTTGCCTCCCGCCCCGGCACCTTGATGTCCCTGGGATTGGAGGCGCCGCAGGCAAGAATCACACAGTCGTACTGTTTTAAAAGATCCGCCGCCTTGTAATTCTTCCCCACGTCGGCGCCGGTCACAAACTCCACGCCCTCCGCCTCCATGACGGCAAGCTTCCGGTCAATGATGTGCTTCTCCAGCTTCATATTGGGAATGCCGTAGCGAAGGAGCCCGCCGATGCGATCCCTCCTCTCAAAGACCGTCACCTGATGGCCCCGCTTATTGAGAAGATCCGCCGCCGCCAGCCCGGAGGGGCCGGAGCCGACCACAGCCACCCGTTTCCCCGTCCGCATGGCAGGCGGCATGGGTTTCACATACCCATGGGCATAGGCCGTTTCAATAATACTCATCTCATTTTCCTTGATGGAAACGGGCAGCCCGTTCAGGTTGCAGGTGCAGGCCGCTTCACAGGGAGCAGGACAAACCCTGCAGGTAAACTCCGGGAAGCTGTGGGTCTTTTTCAGCCGGTCATAAGCCTGCTTCCAATTGCCGTCATAAACCAGGTCATTCCACTCCGGAATCAGATTGTTTAGGGGACAGCCTGAAACCATCCCGTTAAAGAGCACGCCTGACTGGCAGAAGGGCGTTCCGCAGTCCATGCACCTGGCTCCCTGAATCCTCTGCTTCTTCGGCGGCAGAGGCCTGTGAAATTCCTTATAATTTTTGATCCGCTCCAAAGGCGGGACCACCGCCCCCGTCTCTCTCTCATAGTCCAAAAATCCAGTCGGTTTTCCCATCTCAGTGTCCTCCTTCCTCTTCGCCTCTGGCATTGGCAAAGAAGGCCTCAATCTGCGCCTGCTCGCTGCTCAGTCCCTTCTCCTCCATCTGGACGATGGTATTGAGCACCCGCTTATAATCATAAGGAATGATCTTCTTAAACCTGGGCAGATATTCCCCAAAGCGTTCCAGGATCTCCTTGCCCCTGGCCGAGCCCGTGTAGGTCACATGATCCTGAATCATCGTCTTAAGCTCCAGCACATCATATTTGTTGGTCAGTTCTTCCATGGAGACCATCTCCCTGTTGAGACGCATGTACAGGTCATTGTCCACATCCAGCACATAGGCGATGCCGCCGCTCATGCCCGCCGCGAAATTCTTCCCGGTCCTGCCGAGTACCGCCACGCAGCCGCCGGTCATGTACTCGCAGCCATGGTCGCCGACGCCCTCCACCACGGCCCTGGCCCCGGAATTGCGGACCGCAAACCTCTCGCCCGCCACGCCGCTTATATAAGCCTTGCCGCCGGTGGCTCCGTAGAGGGCCACATTCCCGATGATAATATTTTCGTCGGCCGCATAGCCCGTCCCCCTGGGCGGATAGATGACCAGCTTGCCGCCGGAAAGCCCCTTGCCGAAATAATCGTTGCTGTCGCCGGACACCTCCAGGGTGAGGCCCGCCGGGATAAAGGCCCCGAAACTCTGGCCGCCGCTCCCTTTACATTTCACCGTAAAGGTATCCTCCGGCAGCCCTTCCGGATAGCGTCTTGTGATCTCCGCGCCGAAGATGGTGCCGAAGGTCCGGTCCGTATTCCTTATATCCACCTCGATGCTCTTTTTCTGACCTGCATCCAGAGCCTGCAGGAATTTCTTCACCAGGATCCGCTCGTCCGCCGTCTTCTGAAGTTCAAAATTGTAAACCTTTTTCTTATGATAACCGGCCAGCTTCCTCCCCGCATAGGGGTTATCCAGAAGCCTGGCAAGATCCACCGTCTTCGCCCTGGGAGAGTCAAACTCTGTCTTCATTCTCAAAAGATCCGTCCGGCCCACCAGCTCATCCACCGTGCGGATACCGAGCTTCGCCATATATTCCCGAAGCTCCCGGGCCACAAAGCGCATGAAATTGATCACGTATTCCGGCTTTCCCTTAAACCGCTTCCTGAGCTCGGGGTTCTGGGTGGCAATCCCCACCGGGCAGGTATCCAGGCTGCAGACCCGCATCATCACACAGCCCATGGTGACCAGGGGCGCCGTGGCAAACCCGAATTCCTCTGCCCCGAGGAGCGCCGCCACCGCCACGTCCCGGCCGTTCATCAGCTTTCCGTCCGTCTCCAGGATGACCTTGTCCCTGAGGTCATTCATGATCAGCGTCTGGTGCGTCTCGGCCAGCCCCAGCTCCCAGGGAAGGCCCGCATTGTAGATGGAATTCCTGGGAGCCGCCCCGGTGCCGCCGTCAAAGCCGGAAATCAAAATTACCTGGGCCCCAGCCTTAGCCACGCCGGCCGCCACGGTACCCACGCCGGCCTCGGAGACCAGCTTCACCGAGATCCTGGCGTTCTTATTGGCATTTTTCAGATCATAGATCAGCTGGGCCAAGTCCTCAATGGAATAAATATCGTGGTGGGGCGGCGGAGAAATCAGGCTCACGCCGGGTGTGGAATGCCTGGTCTTCGCCACCCAGGGATAGACCTTTTTCCCCGGAAGCTGTCCTCCCTCGCCCGGCTTCGCCCCCTGGGCCATCTTGATCTGGATCTCGTCGGCGCTCACCAGAAATCTTGAGGTGACGCCGAACCTTGCGGAGGCCACCTGTTTGATGGCCGAACAGCGGTCTTTGCCGGGAATCCCCTTGGTATCCAGCCTCTCCAGGGCCTCCCCGCCCTCTCCGGTGTTGGATTTGCCGTGAATGGCATTCATGGCCAGTGCCAGCGTCTCGTGGGCCTCCTGGGAAATGGAGCCGTAGGACATGGCCCCGGTCTTGAACCGTCTCACGATAGAATCCACACTCTCCACTTCCTCCAGGGGCACGCCCTTTTTCGGATAGTTGAAATCCAAAAGCCCCCGCAGGTTCATGGGTCTCCTCTCTTCGTGGAGCATGGCGGAATATTCCCTGAACATCTCATAATTTCCGGTTTTTGTGGACTCCTGAAGGAGATGGATCGTCTTCGGATTATAGAGGTGTTCCTCTTTTCCGGAGCGGGATTTATGGCTTCCCACACTCTCCAGAGTCAGATCCACCTGCCGTCCCAAAGGGTCAAAGGCCATGGAGTGAAGGGCGTCCATATCCGCCGCAATATCCTTGAGGGTCACGCCGCCCACCCGGCTTACCGTGTCCGTGAAATATTTGTCCACGACCTCCTTGCAGATGCCGATGGCCTCGAAGATCTGGGACCCCTGGTAGGACTGGAGGGTGGACACTCCCATCTTGGAAGCGATCTTCACGATCCCGTGGAGCACCGCCGAATTGTAGTCGTCCACCGCCGCATAGTAATCCTTGTCTAACATCCCCGAATCAATGAGGGTCCGGATGGACTCGTGGGCCAGGTACGGGTTGACCGCACAGGCACCGTAGCCTAAGAGCGTCGCAAAATGGTGGACCTCCCTGGGCTCCCCGCTTTCCAAAACCATGGCCACGGAGGTACGCTTTTTCGTCCGCACCAGATGCTGCTGTAGGGCGGAGACTGCCAGCAGGGACGGAATGGGCACATGGTTCTCGTCAATTCCCCTGTCGGAAAGAATCAGGATATTGGCCCCGTCCCGGTGGGCCCGGTCCGCCTCCAGGAACAGATGGTCGATGGCCCGCTCCAGGGAGGTATTCTTATAATAAATGATGGGGATCACCGCAGGCTTTAGCCCCGGCACCTTCATGTTTTTGATCTTTAAAAGGTCCGTACCCGTGAGAATCGGGTTGACGACCTTGAGGATCCGGCAGTTCTCCGGCATCTCCTTCAACAGATTACCGTCCCGGCCCAGATACACCGCCGTGGAGGTCACGATCTCCTCCCGTATGGCGTCGATGGGCGGGTTGGTCACCTGGGCAAAAAGCTGCTTAAAATAATTAAACAGGGGCTGATGCTGTCTGGAGAGCACCGCCAGAGGACTGTCCGCCCCCATGGAGGACACCGCCTCGATGCCGTCCCTGGCCATGGGCAGGATCATGGTCCGATACTGCTCATAGGTGTAGCCGTAAGCCTTCTGAAGCTTCGCCCGCTCCTCCTCCGTGTAGCTCTCCACCCGCTGGTTGGGAATCTTCAGATCCTTAAGCTCCACCAGGTTGCTGTCCAGCCATTCTCCGTAGGGCTGCCTGTTGATATAACGGTTTTTCAAGGTCTCGTCGTCCACGATCTCCCCCTTCACCGTGTCCACCAGGAGCATCTTTCCGGGGCGGAGCCTCTCCTTTTTCACCACGTTTTCCACCGGGATCTCCAGGGCGCCCACCTCGGAGGAGAGAATCATATAGCCGTCCTTCGTCACGTAATATCTGGAAGGCCTCAGGCCGTTCCGGTCAAGGACCGCCCCAAAAATGTCCCCGTCGGAAAACACGATAGACGCCGGCCCGTCCCACGGCTCCATCATAGTGGCATAATACTGATAAAAATCTTTTTTCTTCTGGTTCATGTATTTGTCGCCTGCCCAGGGCTCCGGGATGGTGATCATCACCGCCAGGGGAAGTTCCATGCCGCTCATGACCAAAAACTCCAGGGTGTTGTCAAGCATGGCCGAGTCGGAGCCGGTTTCATTGACCACGGGGACTACCTTGAGCATTTCCTCCCTGGTGAATTCCGACTCCATGTTTTCCTCACGGGCAATCATCCGGTCCACGTTGCCCCGGATGGTGTTAATCTCGCCGTTATGTACGATCAGACGGTAGGGATGGGCCCTCATCCAGCTGGGCGTGGTGTTGGTGCTGAACCGGGAATGGACCACGGCGATGGCCGACTCGTAATCCGGAGACTGCAGATCCGGAAAAAACTGCCTGAGCTCTTTCACCATGAACATACCCTTATAGACAATGGTCCGGCTGGAGAGAGACACCACATAAGTGTTGTCATTGCTCTGCTCAAACACTCTTCTCGCCGTGTAGAGCTTCCGGTCAAAATCCAGGCCTTTCTCCACATCCTCCGGCTTCTTGATGAAGCACTGCTCAATCCAGGGCATGCAGTCCACTGCCTTCTTGCCGAGAATCGAGGGCACGATGGGCAGCTTCCTCCAGCCGAGGAATTTCATCCCCTCCTTCTCCACAATGATCTCGAACATTTTCCTGGCCTGCCTGCGCTCCAGCTCCCCGTCCGGAAAGAAAAACATACCGACGCCGTACTCCCGTTCCTCCCCCAGCGAAATACCGCAATCCTTCGCCGCCTTCTTAAAAAACCGGTGGGAAATCTGCAGGAGAATGCCGACACCGTCGCCTGTCTTCCCCTCTGCGTCCTTTCCGGCCCTGTGCTCCAGATTTTCCACGATCTTTATGGCATTCTCCACGGTCTGGTGCGTCTTTACGCCCTTCATGTTGACCACGGCGCCCACACCGCAATTGTCGTGCTCAAACCGTTCCTCATATAATCCGGGCAGGCGTCTCCCCGGCTTTTTCCGTACTGCCTGATTCCCTTCCATAGTCTTATTCCTTTCTTTTGGCAAGAGGAAATACGATGAAATAGAATCCTGCTCCGACAGGATTCTCCGCCTGCGGCGTGTTGCCCCAACAACATTTTCCACTCCGCCGCAATGCGATCCCCCGGGGGGCTTTTTATCGTACAGGAAATCCGAAGGACTTTCCTATACGATAAAAAAGAGTGCTCACTACAGATCATCCGTCTGTAGCAGGCACTCCGTTGTGTCCCAATATCCACGTATTCCCGTTTATGAATTTTTCCAAGCTGCAACTTGCGTTTTATCATACAACGGTCTTTCTCATTTGTAAAGAAAAACTTTTTGTTAAATTATCTGATTATTTGATAATATATATGTTTTTTATATGTTATTGGATAATTTTTCACATATCCGCAAACAGCAGAGCATTCCCACACAATTCGCCCTTCCCAAAAAGAAATCAGATAAAAATTCGATTGGAGAAAAAAGAACAGCTCCCATTTTTATCTGCTGCCGCCCGCCAGCCACCGCTCAAGCACTCCGCTTATGACCTCTGGCTTTAAAGGCTTCGCCATGTGTTCATTCATCCCTGCGTCCTTTGATGCCTGTACATCCTCCGCAAAGGCATTTGCCGTCATGGCGATGATGGGAATTTCCGCGGCATCCGGCCTTTCCAGGCTCCGTATGGCCCTCGTAGCTTCATAGCCGTCCATGACGGGCATCATAATATCCATAAAGATAATCTGATAGGTGCCGGGCGCCGATCTTCCAAACAGATCCACTGCCTCCTGCCCGTTCTCTGCCATGGTGACCTCCAGACCGTTATCCTCTATCATATACTCCGCAATCTCCCGGTTCAGCTCATTATCCTCCACAATCAGCGCCCGTTTTCCGCGGATCCCCTCCAGATCCCCCGTCTTTTCCTCCTCTTTTTCCGGAAAAGCTCCAATCTCCAGAGGGAGAACCACCGTAACCGTACTCCCCTTTCCCTCTTCGCTTTTTACCTCTATGGTTCCGCCCATACTGTCCACCAGTTTCTTGGTAATCGCCATGCCAAGCCCGGTTCCCTGGTAATTGGTCCTGGCGCCGCCCGCTTCCTGGGTAAACGGTTCAAAAATGTGATCCAGATACGCCGCACCCATACCGTTCCCCGTATCGGAGATCTCAAAGCAGACTCTTGCAATCCCATCGTTTTCAGAAAGTTCGCGGCACGCAAAGCGGACACTGCCCATAGGCCTATTGTATTTTACGGCATTGTCGGTGATATGGATCAGGATCTGCTTGATGTGCAGAGGGCTTCCCACGAAGGATTTGTGGGGCAGCCCTTCATAATCCACCGTCAGCGTGATATTATTCGACTCGGCCTGTCCTCTCGTGATCGTCACACAGTTGCCCAAAAGCTCCAATAGATCAAAGGGCTCTCTGGCCAGCTCCACATTCCGGCCTTCCAGTTTATTGATGTCCAGCACGTCGTTGACCAGCGACAAAAGACGCTCCGCCGATATCCGGATCTTCTGCCGGCAATCCTCCTGCCTCTCCATATCCTCCGAACTCTTCTCCGCAATATTTAACATCCCCAGGATCCCGTTGATCGGCGTGCGCATATCATGGGACATGTGGGAAAGGAATTCCGTCTTGGCCCGATTGGCTTTCTCCGCCTCCCACATAGCCGCCTGCAGCTCTCCGTTTTTCTTTTTGAGCAAAAGATACGACTTCCTCCGCATATGGAAAACAGAGCCGCCCAATACCAGCAGAAACGTCAATATGAGTCCCGCAATGACAAGCACGTTCCTCGTCTGGTAAAGATAATCCCTCAGATCGTAATTGCTGTAAGGAATGTTCATATATTGATTGATGATATCCTCTTTCTCCTCTTCCGACAGCATCCGCAGAGCCTTGTTCATCACATCAAACAGCACCGGATCTGCTTCTCTGGATGCCGCCAGCACACTTCCGGCCTGATACCGATAGCCTCCCCACTCAATCAGATCGGAAAATCTCTCATTCTTGGATTGATAATTGTATTCGATGGTATTCAGCAGCGTAATATCCGCCTCGCCGGCCTCCAGCGCCTGCAGACAGTCCTTTGCACTGTCTCGGTAAATAACCTCGCCGCCGAATTCCTCGTTCTCCGCCCAGTATGCCCGTCCCCTGGTCAATACCATCGTCGGTTCCCTGTCCGAACGCACATAGTCATTCCTCGATATAAGCGCCGCATTGTAAGCCATGAAAGAAGCAGTGAACATAACATCCTCATCGGCGGAAAGCTGCATGTTGTTGGCCCCCACATAGAAGTCGATTTTTCCCTCCAGCAAAAGCTCCTTCCAATAATCGCTCCTGTCAAGGGGCAGAAATTCCATTGGCATCCCGCTTCTCTCAGACGCTGTCTTAAGAATTTGAATATAGATCCCGTCATACTCTCCCGATTCCGTGACATAGGCCAGAGGATTGGTATCTGTGTAAAAACCGATCGTTACTGCGTCCATATGATCGATCATCGTCCGTTCCTCAGACGCAAAATTTTCCCGCCGGTCTCCATAATAACGGCTGGTCAGCTCCTGATCCAGCGCGGAACTGTCCATATTAATCGCCTCAATCCCCCGGTTCAATTCTGCGAGCAGCTCTTCATTGCCCTTCCACGTAATATAATAATAAGGGGCGTAAGCGAACTTTCCCACCAGGCATTGGCCCTCCTGCACCTCCGTCAGTGTATGGACCCCTATATCGATCTCTCCGTTCCCGAGGGCCTCCTGCAGCTCTTTCGTGCTTCCGTATTCCTGCAGATTCGGATCCTCCAGTCCGTTTCTGGCCAGGTATTCTAAAAACTCCGTCTTCCGGACATAGCTTTCCACCACGCCAAATCTCAGTTCTTCCATATGCCCGAAATCTTCAAAAGCAATACCGCTGTCTGCTTCCACAAACAGACAACCGTAGGTATAACCGCTCGCCAGGGCCGCATAGTCAAAGATTTCGGCCCGCTCTCTGGAATATTGTGCAGATCCTACCAGATCAACCTCCCTCGCCTCAAGCTTAGAAAGAGCGCTGTCCCAGTTCTCACAGTCCACGTATTCGATCTTCCAGCCTGTATAGGTGCAAAGCTCTTTCAGATAGGCCACATCCACACCGTCATAACCTTCCGTTTCCGAATAGGTATGATACCCCTGCATCGGGAAAAACGCCACCCGGACAGTGCGCACTTCCCTCGCCTGAAGCACCGCCGGCCGGGACATCACCAAAAGTACTGCTGCCAAAAGCAGGCTTATCCCTCTCCGCCATATATTTTTCCTGCATATTTTTTTCATATTTCACCTCCCGCAATACTCAATCTCTCAAATATTCTTTCTCATATACATCATCCGATGACAATTCCACGCATGCGGCAAATTTCTCTTTTCTCCCACAGATAGTTTATCACAGATTCCGCCAAACTCCAAAAATATTTGATAAATTTTCTGCTTACTTCTTTGATGTATTCCCAGCGGCATGCTTCCTCTGCACGGGCCTGTGCACATAAAAAATGCTAAGCCACAAGTTTTAATTCGTGGCTCAGCACCATATTTTACCAACAGCTACTTTTGAAAAAACTCTGCAATATTCCACCGTTACTGTTTTACAAATGCAGAAGACGTGCTTTGGGGGACTACCCCTCCTTTTTTCACCAGGCAGATTTCAATCGCCTTGGCCCAGTAGCACTGCATCTTTTTAGTATCCAAATAATTGATAATGGACCAGGGATTATAGATATCTGTGCGATTCCCGAAGGTAATCCCCATCATAACCGCCCGCTCCGGATAGGGATTGGTCTTAAACGCAGGAATTAAACAGGCTGCGGTCATTCCTTGTAGTGCCGTCAACATTTGTTCCTGTCGTTCTTTTCAAGAGCGTCTAATGAGTGTCCAGGGCAGGCCGGCCGTAACAATCCTCATGCTCACCACCCCTTTACCTTTTCTTTAAAGTCTGCCAGATACCGCTGCGTCAAATCTATATAGATACTTTTTTCTTCATCCGACCACGACGCAAATATCTCATTTTCTGCCTCGATTACCCGAAGAGCCGTATTCCTGGCAAGCTGCCTGCCTTTTTCCGTAAGGTACACTTTCTTTTTCCTTCCCTCAAAGACTTCCAGATAAACGATCCCTTCTGATTCCAGTTTCCGCAGTGCAGAATTAATTGTCTGCTTGCTGGCCCCGGATGTAATATCGCCAAGCATACATTCCCCGCCGCAGGAACAGAGCGTATAGAGAATCAGCATTGCGCTGTCGGACATTCCCAATTTGAGCGCCGCGTCATGGTAAGCAGTATCAATTTCCGACATCAGCAGATTAAACCGCTGCATCTGCACATTGATAAAAAATTCCATATTTCCTCCTCTACACTTCTCACTCTCTCGTCAGCTTCCTGACCCAGTTCCCATAATTAACTTCTAAAAAAGCAGGGATACATTTGAATATTTGATCTGCATTGAGGCAGCAAACCACCACCACCGGGGAGGCCTTCACCACGAATGCCATAAAAAAGGACAGGGGCAGGACAATACCCCAGATGCTGATGAGGTCCATCTTGACCACAAAGCCCGCATGGCCGCCGCCCCGGATGATTCCGTTGTTGGTGGGCATCTGGTAAGACATGCCTATGCACACCACGCTCAGGATAATAAGGAAAGTATCAGCCATTTTCTTGGTCCCGGGCGACAGGTCATAGAGTCTCAAAACAGGGATGCGGATGAAAAAGAGGAGGATGCCGGAGCAGACTCCTATCATCAGAAACATTTTCTGCAGTTTCCTCGCCTGTGCCTTCACTTCCTTCATATCTCCGATCCCGACAGCCTTTCCGATAAGGACGGAAGCCGTGGAGGCCGCTCCGACCGCCGTGGATTTTACCATCAAAAACAGGGTGGAAGCCACGCTGTTTGCCGCGATGGCGGCCGCTGTCATGTGGCCCAAGATCACCGTTTGAAGAGCCGTATTTAATCCCCACAGGCTCTGAACCAAAAATACCGGCGTGGTCACCCGGAAATAATCTCCGGAGAGTCTGCGGTCTGTCTGAAAATAGTCCCGAAGCTTAAGGCGCAGCCGCCGCTCCTTCTTCGCCACGTAATAAATCAAAACGGCACACTCCAAAATCCTGGCCGCCAGGGTGCCGACGGCGGCACCGGCAACACCCATCTTTGGCGCGCCGAATCTCCCGTAGATGAGCACGTAATTGATGCCGCAGTTGACGAAAAATGCCATCACCGAGAGGTAGAGGGCAATCTTTACCACTTCCACACTCCGGAGGGAGGCCAAAAGAAGCTGTGTCACGGCAAAAAACAAATAGGTGAACCGGATCAGACAGATATAGCGCACTCCCTCCTCGATAATCGGCACATCGGTGGTGAAAAGCCCAACCGCCTGATAGGGGAACAGGGACACCAGAAGAAAGAGGACCGCCGCCACAAAAAGCCCGGTCCGCATGGCTGTGGCCATGATCCGCTTCATGGGCTCCGTCTGCTTTTTCCCCCAATACTGGCTGCAAAACATCACCGCCCCTTCGCCGAGGGCCATGGTCATCTGCTGGAAGACAAACTGGATCTGATTGACGGCGGCCACCCCCGACAGGGAAACCTCACTGTAAGCGCCCAGCATCATATTGTCCGCCAGATTGACGCTCAAGGTAATCACATTCTGGAGCACCAGAGCCGTATAGATGGAAAAAAAAATTCTATAAAACCCCTTCTTCTGTTCCATGCCAAGATCTTCCTCCCGCGCCTTTCCTCATATCTGTATATACTTCTATACCTGAACATGCTTCGATGCCTGTATATAACTTCTATGCCCGCACTTACTTCGATGCCTGTATATACTTTTATACCTGCCTAAGCTTCCTTGACGTCCTGCGTATACACAGTGCATACATGGGCGCCAGGTAGAGGCAGGCCGACACCCATGCCGTCTGGTCCGCAAAGCAGATTGCCGTATAGCCAAAGGCTCCCACAAAGCAAAGGCTGACCACACTTCTCGCGATCATTTCCACCACTCCGGAAAATACGGCCCTGCCTGCGTACCCCAACCCCTGAATACTCAGCCGGATCACATTGAGGATACCCAGGCTCCAGAAAAAGTATCCCATACAGCGCAAATATTGGGCCGCCGCATCCAGGACCTCCGATGCCTCTCCCCCCACAAACAGTATGGAGAGTGTCCGGCCGCCGAAAATCAGTGCCAGGCCGGCCAGAATCCCGTAGATAACGGCAATAAATACCCCCTCTTTTACCCCCTGACGGATCCGGTCCAGCCTTCCGGCCCCAAGATTCTGTCCGCAGAAAACAGACACGGAGGAGGCAATGGCGTCAAAGGGGCACATGGTAAACTGCTTGATCTTGAGAGCCGCCGTAAAGCCGGACACATACACACTCCCCAGACCATTGTTGGCCGACTGCATGACCATACTTCCAATAGCGGTAATGGAAAACTGAAAGCCCATGGGAAGTCCCATGGAAAGAAGATCCTTCGAGACATCCCCCTCCAGGCGGCAGTTCTCCCGGCCGGGGTGAAGAAGCTGTACCTTCTTATAGATAAAGAACAGACACAAAAAGCCGCTGACTGCCTGAGAAGCAACGGTAGCAATGGCCGCACCCGCACAGCCCCAGCCAAAGCAGATGATACACAGCAGGTCCAGGGCAACATTCAGTCCTGCAGAGATCACCAGAAAGACAAAGGGCGTCCGGCTGTCCCCCACCGCCCGCAAAATGCTGGCCAGCAGATTGTATAGAAAGGTAAAGGGAAGTCCCAGAAAAATCACCAGAAGATAACGGTAGGCATCCTCGTAGAGTTCTTCCGATACGGAAAGAATTTTGAGAATCCAGGGACAAAGCAGCGCACAGAACATCGTCAGAACCGCCGCCACCGTCCCGGTCAGGGCAGCGCCGCTGAATATGTAATGCTTCATCTTTTCCAACCGCCCCGCTCCAAAGCACTTTGCCACCGGAACGCCAAATCCGGTGCAGCAGCCAATGCAGAAGCCCAGCACCATAAACTGGACACTGCTGGTGGAACCGACGCTTGCCAGGGCATCTGCCCCCAGCACCCTCCCCACAATGGCCGCGTCAATAATATTGTAGGTCTGCTGAAGCAGGTTTCCGACTAAAAGTGGAAGGGCGAACTGCAAAATCAGCCGAAACGGCCTTCCTTCCGTCATACTTTTTGCCAAAGATGTCATCTCCTCACAGATATAAAAAAGTATTTTTCTTATTGCGCCCCTCATTATAGATACTTTTTATTTTCCTGTCAATATCCTTTTGCGAAATTGTCATGTCCTAAAAAAATATAGTATTTTGGCCGAAATTCTGTTATGATAGGAGACGGATCACATGACGCAAAGGAGACAAAAAAATGGATAAAATTGCGGGAAATAATGTGCCGTCTGAGGGCGACGCACTTTTTAATGAAGAAAATCTGGAGTGGAAGGAAATCCGCACAGAGCATCTGGTACAGGACGAGTGGATCGATTTCAGACGGTCCGCCTACCGTTTCCCGGACGGGACGGTGTTTGAACCTTTTTACAGCTACAGCCGCAGAGACTATGTCGTAATTGTCGCGTCCGATGAAGAGGGAAACTATATTTGCGTGCGGCAATTCCGCCAGGGGATCAAGGAGGTAACGACGGAGTTTCCGGCAGGCGGCATCGAGCGAAGTGACGGAGCGGAATACCGGACAGGCCGCAGCTTACAGACAGCATGCGAGGATGCGCTTGCAGCCGCCAGGCGGGAATTACTGGAAGAAACCGGATATGTCTCTGACAACTGGAGCCATCTGATCACGGTTCCCTCCAATGCCACGATTGCGGACAACTATGCCTATGTTTTTGCTGCAGAAAACTGCAGGAGGGCCGGAGGCCAGCATCTGGACGAGACAGAATTTTTAAATGTCCGGAAGCATTCCTCCTCCGAAATCGAAAAACTGATAAAAAACGGAGGGTTTCAACAGGCAGTCCATATTATGGCGTGGCTGTTGGCCAAAAGAGCTTGAATTGTAAACCTTTTTTCTGTTATTATTGACATTCCATCTTTTTTGCTTTATAATGTCAACAGTTTTTGATTTTTAGTTGACATTTGTCAGTGACATCTGCCGCATCAAAGACAAATACACAGAAAAAGGAGTATCTTCCCTATGGAAAAGACTGTATCCCAAAAATCTTCCAGGCTTTCTCTGGTCACCATGGCCCTGATCGGTGTCATGACTGCCGTCACCTGTATCCTTGGCCCCCTCGCGATTCCGCTCCCCTTCAGCCCGGTACCGATCTCCTTCACGAACCTGGCCATTTACCTCACTCTGTATGTGCTGGGAATGAAGGCCGGAACCTTCAGCTACCTGGTCTATCTGCTTTTGGGATTGGTGGGCCTCCCCGTCTTCTCCGGCTTCACCGGCGGCCCCGCCAAGCTTTTCGGCCCCACCGGCGGCTACCTGGCCGGATTCATTTTCATGGCCCTGATCGCCGGATTCTTCATTGACCGCTTTCCCAAAAAATATTACCTCCATATTGCCGGTATGATTCTCGGAACCTTTATCTGTTATATATTCGGCACCGCCTGGCTCTGCTTCCAGATGAAGCTTTCTTTTGGAGCCGGGCTTATGGCCGGAGTCGTCCCTTACCTGCCCGGCGATGCAGCCAAGATCATTGTCTCTGTGATTGTGGGGCCCGCTCTCCGGTATGGAGTGAATCAGGTAAAAAACCGCTAACGGCCGCCATCTCCACTACCGTCCATGGTTCTCCATGGTACTGAAACATATCTTTCGCCGCGCCCTCGGCCCGAAACCCTGCCGCCTCATAACAGCGCCTGGCCGCCGGGTTATTCTCGAACACCCCGAGGGTCGCCCGCTCCATCCCCAGTATTTCTCCTGCATATGTGAGGGCTTGACTGACCATAGCCCTCCCCGCGCCCTTTCCCCGCATCCCGGGTGAAACGACAATAAAGCCGAAATGAACGCTGTTCTTTTCATAGTCGGCCTTCCGCATCAGGAGATGCCCGGCCAGGCGGCCTTTCTCGTCAAGGGCCGCAAAAATCCAGCCGCGATCATCCTCCTCAAACCGCTCATAATAATCCAGAAGCTGTTCCATGGTGAGGGGCCAGGTGAATTTCCCCGCGCTCCACTTTGAGAAGCTCTCCTCGTCGGAAAACCAGGTCAGCAGTTCCTTAAAATCATTCTTTTTCCAAGGCCTCAACCGTATCATTCTGATTCCCTCCTACTTCTTCCGGGCGGCATTTTCATCCGACGGCTTTAAAAACATCTGCGCCAGCTCCATATCCTCCGGTGTGGTCACCTTAATATTCTGGTAGCTTCCCTTTACCAGCTTTGTTTTTTTTCTGAGGAACAGCTCCGCCAGCATGGTATCGTCTGTCACCGGAATCTGGTAACTCCCCTCCCGAAATTTTTCATGGGCCTCAAGAATCACCGGATAGGAAAATCCCTGGGGAGTATGGACGGCCCAAAGACTCTTTCTGTCCGGGGTATCTTCGGCTATGCCGTCTCCGTCCACGATCTTGATTGTGTCCTTCACCGGCATTCCCGTGGTGCAGCTGCCATAATCCACGGCACCCCGGAGCACATCCCCTATCATCTCCTCCGTGATAAAGGGCCTGGCTCCGTCATGGATCAGCACATAGTCACAGGGGGCCGCCGCCAGCAATCCCTCATAGACAGAGTCATAGCGCTCCTTCCCCCCGGCGATGACTGTTTTCACTTTGGAAAAACCATATTTTTCCACGATATGCTCCCGGCACCAGGAAATCTCATCCTCTCCCGCCACAAGAATAATCTCATCCACCAGGCTTTCCTCGAAAGCCTTCAGCGAATAATAGAGCACTTCGCGGCCGTTCAGCAGCAAATACTGCTTCGCCACCTCTGTCCCCATCCTTCTGCCCCGCCCGGCCGCCAGGACGATGGCTTTCACTGTCTTTCTGTCCATGTCTTCACCGCTCCCCCAATTTCAGATTCGGAACCGCGTTCAGGTCCAGGCCGCTTCTCACCCCTTTTTTATATTCATAATAGGCCGCGCATCCGATCATGGCCGCATTGTCCGTACAGAAAATCGGCGAGGGATGATAAAACCGCAGCCCTTCCTTTTCACAGGCCGCCGCCAGGCTCCCGCGGAGTGACGAATTGGAAGCCACGCCGCCTGCAATGGCCACTTCGCGGATCCCGTATTCCTTCGCCGCCAGTATGGTCCTGCCCACGAGTACCTCCACCACCGCATTCTGGAAGGAGGCCGCCAGGTCATTCTTATTGACTTTGGTCCCCATCATCGTTTCATGGTTCAGGAAATTGAGCACCGCTGATTTTAAGCCGCTGAAGCTGAAATCATAGGGGCACCCCTCAATCTTCGCCCTGGGAAACTCCATGGCATGGGGATTCCCCGCTCTCGCCGCCCTGTCAATCTTGGGGCCGCCCGGATAACCCAGGCCGATGGCCCTTGCCACCTTGTCGAAAGCCTCTCCCGCCGCATCGTCCCTGGTACGGCCGATGATCTCAAATTCCCCGTAATCCTTCATGATCACCAGATGGGTGTGCCCGCCTGACACGATCAGACAGAGGAACGGGGGCTCAAGTCCCGGATTTTCGATAAAATTGGCGCTGATATGGCCCTCGATATGATGGACGCCCACCAGCGGCAGTCCCGCCCCGTAAGCCAAAGCCTTTGCCGCTGCCACCCCCACCAGGAGAGCTCCGACCAGACCAGGCCCATAGGTCACGGCCACAGCAGTCATCTCGGAGAGAGTCATTCCCGCCTCCCAAAGGGCCGTCCCGATCACCTGGTTAATCTTTTCAATATGCTTTCTGGAAGCCAGCTCCGGCACCACGCCGCCGTACTGGGTGTGCAGTGCAATCTGAGAAGAAATCACGTTGGAAAGAACCTCTCTGCCGTTTTTCACCACCGCCGCCGCCGTCTCGTCACAGGAACTCTCAATCGCCAAAATATAAATATCCGTTTCTTTTTTCTCGTCCATCTTCTTCCCCTATATCTCAATCCTCGTCCTCAAAACGAAGCTCCGCCGTCTGTCCGTCCTTCGCCGCAATGGCCCCGGGAAAAATATTTCTCACCTCATCCATATAATCCTCCGGCCAGGAAAGCGACGGGCTGTAATGGGTCAGCCAAAGCTCCGATACCTCTGCGTCTCTGGCCAGCCTGGCGGCGTCATACATGGTCATATGCTTGTTTTCCCTGGCCTTGGTTTCTTTTTCCTTCTCCCCATACATGCCTTCACAGATAAACAGATCGGAGCCGGCCGCCTCCGCCGCGATGGATGGAATGGGCCTGGTGTCCGTGCAGTAGGTCACCTTAATGCCCTTCCTGGCCCCGCCCATAACCATGTCCGGCGTGTAAGTCCTTCCGTCAAGCTCCACCGTCTCCCCACGCTGCAAAATGCCCCAATACCGGACCGGAAGCTCCAAAGCCTTCGCTTTTTCCACCTGGAATTTTCCCGCTCTCGGCAAGGAGACCGAATACCCATAGCAGGGAATGTTATGGTTTACCCGGAAAGCCCGGATGTGGTAAGGCCCCGCCCGGAACTCCTGCTCCTTTTCCGGAAGCTCCAGAAAACGAACGGGAAAAGGCAGTTCCGGCGCAATGGTCCTGAGCGCCGTCACCACCCGTTCCAGCCCCCTCGGGCCAACCATAAGAAGCGGCTCTGTCCGTTCCGCATTCCCCATGGTGAGGAGGAGCCCGGGCAGGCCGCTGATATGGTCCGCATGGTAATGGGTAAAACAGATCACATCAATGGGCTTTGCACTCCATCCCTTTTTCTTCAGGGCGATCTGTGTCCCCTCCCCGCAGTCTATAAGCAGATGGCTTCCCCCGCATCTGAGCATCAGGGCCGTCAGCCACCGGTAGGGGAGCGGCATCATCCCGCCGGTCCCCAGCAAACATACATCAATCATGATTTCCTCTTTCTATTTACAACAGCTCCGTCACTTCTTCAGTTTCCACCGGAACGGCGAAGCCCTTCACCATCCTGTCATAGCATTCCTCACAGAGAAAGAAATGATGGCGCTCCCCGTCCTTCTCAGAAAAATATCCCCAGGTTTTGGTCACCTCCAGGCCTTCCCCGTAAGGAGGAACCCCTTCTGTCCTTACCAGCTCTCCGCAGCAATTGCAAACCATAAATTCCTGTTTCTCATGGGTCATACACTCACAGCCTTTCCTGCTAACCACTTACATACCGCACATTTCGACGGCATCTTTTCTGCTACAGCCACATTATAAGCCTATTTTGCCGAATAAGAAACCGGAAAATAGTGGTACACGAAAATCAGTGCGTCCTCCACAGGATTATGATAGTAATTCTTCCGCCGTCCTGCCTCCGAAAACCCATGCTTTCTATAGAGAGAGACAGCCGCTTCATTGCCGGCCCGCACCTCCAGCCAGATACCCCCCTCCCCACAGTCCGAAAACCGGAGAAGGAACTCCTCCATCAATGCATCTGCCATATGCCATCGCCGGGCGGCCGGGGCTACGGCGATCCGGTGAAGCTCTCCCTCACCCGCCGCCGCCGCTGCAAAGAGGTAGCCGCAGAGACTTCCCTCCGCGTATACTCCCAGGGCTTCGTATCTCATCCCGGCTCCCTTTCCCCCAGAGCCATTCTTGCCGGCTCCTTTTGCATGTCTGATCGATGCTTCCACCGTTTCCTTTGTCCAGGGCATTCCAAAAATCTCCTGCTCCAGCCCGGCCACCGCCGCCGCATCCTCCCCGCCAAGGGGCCGGATGTCCCACCCGGCTGCCGCAGGCTCCTGATCCCTCATATTTCCTTCGCCGCCTCCGCCTCTTTCTCCAGCCGCTTCTGCCGCTCCCGTTCCGCCTGGGACATCCTCAAATATTCCGGTTTGTGCTCCTCCGCCTTTTCTGTCCGCCCCTCCCGGAAATAAACAGCGCCCAGGGCCGCCACGGCCCCCGCCCTTGCCCTGGAGGCAAAGGACGGTGCGAACACATGGGGAACCGTACATTCCGCCTCTATCCGCCCCCTGCTTACCGGAACTCCGTCTCCCAGGAAGACCACCGGACGCCTGAAAGCATTGATCTCCCCGATCAGCTCCGAGATCCCCATGGCCGCCTGCCCCCTCATGACCCGAAACTCCTCATGGAACTCATAAAGCCCGCAGTAGACCTGGGCTCTCCTGGCATCCAGCATGGGACAGATCAAACGGTCCGTCCCGAAATGCTCATAGGCCATGGCATCCAGAGTCGGCACATGGATGAGCGGCTTGTCAAGTGCCTGCCCCAGCCCCTTTGCCGTGGCCGACCCGATTCTGAGTCCCGTAAAGGAACCCGGCCCGCCGGAGACCGCAATTGCGTCCAGCGTCTTAAGGTCAGTCTCCGTCATCCTCACGATCTCGTCGATCATGGGAAGCAGCGTCTGCGAATGGGTCTTTTTGTGATTGACCGTATATTCTGCCGTCAGCATGTCATCCTCCCAGATGGCCGCCGAAGCCGTCAGGGAAGCACTCTCGATTCCTAATATCTTCATAAATTCCTCTCTCCGCCAAAACCGTCCGCCTTTTTCCGGTTTCCGGACCGCCTGGGCCGGCCAGCCTTATTTCACAGCCCCAAAGGTGATACGCCGGTAATCAAACCCCCTGCCTGCATCTTTTTCCAGCCGGATCCAAATAGCCTCCTCCGGAATGAGTTCCTCAATGAGAGAAGCCCATTCCACCAGGCAGACCCCTTTTCCGAAAAAGCAATCCTCATAGCCGATCTCATCCATCTCCGAAGGATCGCCGATCCGGTACACGTCGAAATGATACAGGGGCAGACGCCCCCCCTCATAAATCTGGACAATGGTGAATGTGGGACTGTTCACCGGCTCCGCAATGCCGAGTCCTGCGGCAAATCCCTGGGTGAAAACAGTTTTTCCCGTTCCCAGCTCCCCGTCCAGGCAGAAGATCTCCCCCGGCCCGGCCTGTTCTCCCAGCCATTTTCCGAGAGCAAAGGTTTCCTCCGGGCAAAAAGTCTCCCGGCTCTCTTCCCATCCTCTGCCGCCGGCCCGCCCTGCCTCCGCCTCTCTCATGTCCGCTTCCTCCGGCTCTTTCTCCGATTGACCACCTTGATGCCCTTCGCGTACTTTTTCACCAGCTCCACGGCCTCGTCGGCATCCTCTGGAATCTGGTCCAGCGGCAGAAGATGCGCCCGCACCTTCCCCATATAAAAGATCGCCAGTTTCTTTAAGATCACAATCTTTGTAACATTCTTCCACTCCACCAGGCCGCCGTTCTCCCCCTGGGTAATGGTAAGCCCCTCCTCACCGATCACAAGATCAATGGGATTTTTGAAAAGCTCCACGGTCTGCGCCTGCTTTTTCGCCCGGAAATACATATTGATCGGGTTCAGCAAGACCGCCCACAGAATCAAAACAATACAGATCACCTTAGTCCCATTGCCCATACTGTTAAAATTCCCGATCAGATCCGCCAGGGCCACCGCCGCCAGGAGGCCCAGCAGAAATCCCGTGATCCCCAGATACGTGTGATAAATCTGGAACCGGAACAGATCCGACGCCGTCGTCCTTGTCACAAATTTCTTATTCTCCATTTCATTCCTCCGAATATCCCGGGACTTCACTGTATCTTCATCGTCAGCTGGATCCGCTTCCGCTCCACATCCACGCTCATGACCTGCACATCCACGATGTCACCCACGCTCACCGCCTCCAGCGGGTGCTTGATAAACCGGTCACAGATCTGGGAAATATGAACCAGACCGTCCTGGTGGACGCCAATGTCCACAAAAGCCCCGAAGTCGATGACATTGCGCACCGTGCCCTTAAGCACCATTTGGGGCTTCAGATCCTTGATATCCAGCACGTCGGTGCGGAGGATGGGCTTTGGCATCTCGTCCCTGGGGTCTCTGGCCGGCTTTTCCAGCTCCTTCAGAATATCCGTCAGGGTGATCTCACCGATCCCAAGCTCCTCGGCCAGCTTCTTTTTCTGGACCGCCTTCCTGCTGATACCGGAAAGACCGCCTGCCTCAATCTGCTCCTTCACATAACCAAGCTTTCCCAAAAGCACATCCACGGCCCCGTAACTTTCCGGATGGACCGCCGTGGCATCCAACGGGTTCTTCCCTCCCGAAATGCGCATGAAACCGGCACACTGCTCATAGGCCTTCGGCCCCAGCTTGGCCACCTTTAAAAGCTGCTTTCTGTCCTCAAACCGGCCGTTTTCCTCCCGGTAAGCCACAATATTTTTGGCCACCGTCCTGCTGATGCCGGAAATGTAGGAAAGCAGGGAGGCCGACGCCGTATTCAGATCCACGCCGACCCGGTTGACACAGTCTTCCACCACGGCCGTAAGGGCTTCGTCCAGATTCTTCTGGTTCATATCGTGCTGGTACTGCCCCACGCCGATGGACTTGGGATCGATCTTTACCAGCTCCGCCAGCGGATCCTGCAGCCGCCTTGCGATGGACACGGCACTTCTCTGAGCCACGTCGAAATCCGGAAACTCCTCCGTCGCCAGCTTGCTGGCCGAATAGACGGAAGCTCCTGCTTCATTGACAATAATATACTGGACCTTAAGCTCCGGGATTTCCTTCAAAAGCTCTACGATCACCTGCTCCGACTCCCTGGAAGCCGTCCCGTTTCCCACGGAAATCAGGGTAATGCCATACTTCCTGATCAACTTTTTGACCACCTGCTTCGCCTCGGCCACCTTATTCTGAGGCGCCGTCGGATAAATAACCACCGTGTCCAGCACCTTCCCTGTCTCGTCCACCACCGCCAGCTTGCAGCCGGTCCGAAATGCCGGATCCCAGCCGAGAACCACCCGTCCCACAATGGGCGGCTGCATAAGAAGCTGTTCCAGGTTCTTGCCGAACACATGGATGGCCCCCGCCTCCGCAGTCTCCGTCAGGATGCCCCGCACCTCCCGCTCAATGGCCGGTGCGATCAGCCTTTCATAGCTGTCCGTGAGCACTTCCTCCAAAAACTGCGTCGTATGGGGGTTGTCCCGGACAATGACCTTTTTCTTCAGATACCGGAGGATATCCTCCTTCGGCGCCTCCACCTTCACCGTCAGGAACTTTTCCTTTTCCCCACGGTTCAAAGCCAGAATCCTGTGTCCCGCCGCCTTTTTCACCGGCTCCTCGTAGTCATAATACATTTCATAAACGGATGTTTCCTCCGCATTCTTCGCCTGAGATTTGAGGATTCCCTTCCCCATGGTGGCTTCTCTGATATAGGTTCGGTAATCTGCCTCGTCGGAGATCCTTTCTGCCAGAATGTCGCCGGCTCCCGCAAGGGCTTCCTCCGCCGTCTCCACCCCTTTTTCCGCAGACACATACTGCTCCGCCTCCGAGATGGCCGGATGTTTTAACATCTGTAGCATCAGCACATCTGCCAGAGGCTCCAGCCCCTTTTCCTTCGCCGCGGTGGCCCTGGTCCGCCGCTTAGGCCTGTAGGGCCGGTACAGATCCTCCACCAGAACCAGTGTGGCCGCCGCCCGGATGGCTTCCTCCAATTCCCCCGTGAGTGCGCCCTGCTCCCGTATGGTTTCCAGGACCTGCGCCTTTCTCTCCTCCAGATTCCTCAGATATTTAAGCCGCTCATCCAAATCCCTCAGCACCTCGTCATTCAGAGAGCCGGTCATCTCCTTCCGGTAACGGGCGATAAAAGGAATCGTGTTCCCCTCGTCAATCAGTCCCACAGCCGCCTCAGCCTGGCTCTTTTTTATATGAAGTTCCTCTGCCAGCGCTTCGATAATGTCCATAACTTCCTCCCAAAATCAACTCATTCTAAACGTTCCGAACCTGATCCTGTGACAGCGCACGCCGCCCCTGCCCCAATCCGCGCCTTCCTAAAGCCCGGCGGCCCATTCCACAAGGTTCACCTTCCAGAAGATCCATGCCATATTCTTCACAAGCACGTTCAGGATCAAAAACGCTACTGCTATTTTAATATAAATATGCCGATAAGCAAACCCCTTTATTTTCCCTCTTGTAAAAATTTTCAAAGTATGGCTTATCATAAACAGTGAAAACAACGTGAGTCCGTAGATCACCAAGGGGTGGCAGAGGGCGCTCTGCCAGATCTTTCCCTGAAGCAGGAGGGCAAAAGCCCTGGTGCCCCCGCAGCCCGGACAGAACAATCCCGTCATGGAATACACGGGGCAGGCAAAAAGCGGCCCCGCAAGAGGAATCCGAAACCATTTAATCAAAAACAAGGCGGCGGCTACCGTAAGGATAGCCGCCAGTCCCAGCCTGTATAAGGTCTGTTCCGTACTGTTCTTATCAGTCATAAGGCCCTCAGTCGTCTCCCAGATCGAACTTGTCATGGATCGCTCTCATGGCACGGTTTACGTCATTCTCATCGATGAGAACGGTGATACGGATTTCGGAGGTGGAAATCATCTGGATATTGATGTTCGCTCCGTAAAGGGCCTCGAACATTTTCGCCGCCACACCGGGGTTGGAAGTCATGCCCGCGCCGATAATGGAAACCTTTGCCACATGGTCATTGTACACATAAGAGTTGGCTGTAAAGGTATCCTTGTGCTCTTCGATGATGGCCACGGCCTCTTTAAGCTCCGTCTTAGGTACCGTGAAAGCAATGTCACGTCTCCCGTCACGAGCCACCGACTGCAGGATAATGTCTATGTTGATGTTCTTCGCAGCCAGATAATTAAACAGCTTGAAGGCGATGCCCGGCTCATCCTTCACGCCGATAACCGAAATCCTGGCCGTATTCAAATCCGAAGCGACGCCGCTCACTATCATTCTTTCCATTTTTGTCTCCTCCTTCACAACGGTTCCTTCCGCATAATTTAAGCTGGAGCGCACCACAAGCTGTACGCCGTATTTCTTCGCCATTTCCACCGAACGATTATGGAGCACCTTGGCGCCGAGAGACGCAAATTCCAGCATCTCGTCGTAAGTCACTTCGCTCATCTTCCTGGCATTGGGCACGATCCTGGGATCCGCCGTGTAAACACCTTCCACATCCGTATAGATCTCACAGGAATCCGCATGGAGGGCTGCTGCCAGGGCCACCGCCGTGGTGTCGGAACCGCCCCTTCCGAGAGTCGTAAAATCATCATGGCGGTTCACGCCCTGGAAACCGGTCACAATCACGATCTTTCTGCTGTCAAGCTCATTGCGGATCCGTTCCGTGTCGATCCGCTTCAGCCTTGCATTCATATAGGCGGACGAAGTATGCATCGCCACCTGGAATGCATTCAGAGAAACGGCCGGGATGTTCATGGCGGCAAAAGCCATAGCCATATAAGCCACCGACATCTGCTCTCCCGTCACCAGAAGCATGTCCATCTCTCTCTTCGGCGGGTTCGGGTTGATCTCATTTGCCTGAGCGATCAGATTATCCGTAGTTTTTCCCATGGCCGATAACACCACCACCACGTCATTACCTTTCCGGTAATCCTCTGCGCAGCGGTTCGCCACATTGAAGATCCGCTCTTTGTCGGCGACAGAACTGCCGCCGAATTTCTTCACAACTAACATATTCTCCTCCTGCTTTATGCATATAGATTCTTTCTTTTACACGTCCATGCGAATCATGGAAAGCACGCCTCCTGCTTTGGCCGCCTTCTCCTCATAGGCTGCCTCGCTCATCATGGGCGTCACAAAGGCAAACTCCGAAAGTCCCTCTAATTCAATATATGCCACCGGGCCGAAGGCTGCCTCTACCTGAGCCTTTTTCTCTGCTCCGCCTGCCACCCGGACAAAGAACCTTCTCTCCCAGGTGCCCTTGTCGGCCAGAGGAAGTTTCTTCGTACTCCAGCTCTGCACCAGTGTCTTACCGGGGTTCTTTGCCATCTCCACCACGTCGGCCACCACGGCGCTGGCAGTGGGCAGGCTTCCGGCCCCTCTGCCGTAGAACATCAGCTTATCCACCATGTTTCCCTCTACCATGATGCCGTTGAACACGTCGTTCACGGCGTACAGAGGATGATCCGGACCGATCATCACCGGCGCCACCATGGCGTGGAATTTGTCCCCGTCCCGCCTGCTGGTGCCGAACAGTTTGATGGAGGTTCCCATCTTTCTGGCATATTTGAAATCCGTATCGGTGATTTTTGTGATTCCCTCGGTGTAAATATCTTCAAAATCCACCTGGCCTCCGTAAGCCAGGGAGGAAAGGATCGCAATTTTTCTGCACGCGTCAAAGCCCTCGATATCCGCCGTGGGATCCTTCTCCGCATAGCCCTTGTCCTGGGCCTCCTTAAGCACCTCGTCAAAGGTCATGCCCTCTTTGTCCATCTTGGTCAGCATGTAATTGGTGGTGCCGTTTAGGATCCCGGTGATCTCCACGATCTCGTCAGCCGTCAGGCATTGGTTTAAAGGCCGGATAATGGGAATGCCGCCGCCGACGCTGGCCTCAAAGAGAAAGCTCACATGATTCTCCTTCGCCAGATCCAAAAGCTCCGTGCCTTTCTTCGCCACCAGGGCCTTATTGGAAGTGGTCACGGATTTCCCCGCCGCCAGGGCTTTCTTCACAAAAGTACAGGCCGGCTCCACGCCGCCCATGGTCTCCACCACGACAGAGACCTCCGGGTCGTTCACCAGAATGTCGATATCGTGAATCACTTTTTCCTGGATGGGATCCCCGGGGAATTCCCGAAGATCCAGCACATATTTCACCTCCACCGGCTCCCCCACCCGCTTTGCGATACTCTCTGCGTTTCTCTCCACCACGGCCGCCACTCCGGAACCGATGGTGCCGTATCCCATGATTGCAATCTTCATTAATCTTTTCCTCTCATTCTCTTCCCAGTATTTTCAGATAGTGGATCCCTTCCAGCCGTTCGATATCTTCCAGCATGGAAGAGGTATCCCCGGTGATCGGAAGCACATCAATGCTTAAGGTCAGGGACGCCACACCGTTGATGGGAATCGTCTGATTGATCGTCAGTATATTCCCATTATAGTCTGCGATAATCTTAAGAACCGCCGACAAAAGCCCCGGCACATCGTCCATCTGCATCACAAAGGTAATGGTCCTGCCCCTGGCATTGTCATGAAAAGGGAAGATATCGTCCTTATATTTATAGAAGGAACTCCTGCTGATCCCGACCCGCTCCGTCGCCTCCTGCACCGAGCATGCCCGCTCACAGGCCAGAAGACGTTTCGCCTCCACAACCTTTAAAAGCACGTCCGGCACGGCCTTGCTCCTGACCACGTAATACTGATTGTCCTCTGCCATAGCCTCCCCGCCTCCGAAAACGTCCGCCCATCAAGCACAAATGTTTTTACCACGAAGAATCTTAGCACACTTTCCCGAATTATGCAACTACTTTTTAATTGAAAATCCGTTTCCCTGCAGTCCGAAAACTGACGCTGCCTTCACAGAGCCAATTCTACATACCAACTGCCCTGGGCAGATCATCTTGTCTGCACGCTCCCGTTTCCTTACCGCACCTTTCCGGTAACCTGCTCCACCACCAGTTTAAAAACCTTCGTCCTGGCCATGGCCGTCTGGCTGAAGGGATATTCTTCTTTGTGATAATGCCCCATCAGGGCACGCAGCGCCTCACACTTCTCCTCCTCCAAAACCTGCCAGAGCCTGCCCCGCCCGACGACGCTCTCATATTTCATGGTACAGGAGCATCCGTCCCTCCCCTCCGTGAGCACCAGCTCGTGGGAGCAATCCATCTCAAAGGCGGCCCGGTTGTCCTTTTCCATCAGCTCATACTTCTTCCCCTCCGAGGCCCCGTGAAAATACAAAACAATCTGCCCGTCATCCGCCTTCAAGCCAAAATTTAAAGGCAGGATATAGGGGTATCCTTCATCATGGAGCGCCAGGCGGCACACGTCGCACTTTTCCATTACCTGGATGATCTGAGCTCTGTCCTTGATTTCTCTGTCACTTCTTCTCATCTGCATTTCCTCCCGAGCCGGCTTTCTTTTCCTGCGGCCTATATGTTCCATTATAATACCGCGGGCAGGATTATGAAACAAAAATCCTGCCCGCGGGTACCATTTTTATACAAATTCCTTCAGTCTCCGATATACCGGCGCCAGCCTGCGGTTTTAAGTATGTGAATTTCCAATTTTCTTATTACTTTTTCCCCTCCTCCATCATCGTCTCCAGAAAGATCCCGTACCCTTTCGTGGAATCCTGCACGAACACATGGGTCACGGCGCCCACCAGTTTGCCGTTCTGGATAATGGGAGAGCCAGACATGCCCTGCACGATCCCCCCGGTCAGGGAGAGAAGCTCCGGGTCCGTCACCTGCACCACCAGTCCCTTATTGCTGTCTGTGCTGACGTCTGCTTTTATGATCTCGATGTCATAATTCTTCAGGGTTCCGTCGGCGGAACAGCGGATCATGGCGGGGCCCAATTCCACATCCTGTTTGTAACCCACAGGAAGAACCGCCGCTTCTGAGAGAAGGCTCTGGTCCTCCAGATGGCCGAAGATGCCGGAATCCGTATTTTTTTCCACCTCCCCAAGAACTCCTGCTCCATAAACAATGGTTCCGAGGAGAGAACCAGGAGAGCCGTTTTCCCCTTTTAACACATCCTGGATCTCCGCCCGCTCCAGGGTTCCGCCGGAAGCTTCCAGACGCTTTCCGGTATCGCTGTCACTCATGGCATGTCCCAATGCCCCAAAGTTCCCATTGCCTTCTACATAAGTAAGGGTTCCGATTCCCTGGGCATCGTCCTTAACCCAGATACCGGCCTTCACGGTGCCGTCCTCCGTGAGGACCGTGTCCACCTTCGCCTCCATAACCTCTTCATTCCGCCGGATGGTAAAGATACATGGATTTTCTCCGTTTTCCGAAATAGCCGAGATCAGCTGCTCTTTATCCTCCACCGGACGTCCGGCTGCCTCCAGAATATAGTCTCCGGACTGAATAATCCCGTATGCCGGCTCCACCACGTTTCCGGAGACATCCGTCAGCTCGCTGGTACCGACCACCATGACCCCATCCATTTCCAGATAAATGCCAATAGGGTCTCCGCCGGGATAGACGGAGTGCTCTTCCACCACTTCCACCTGGACACTCCGAAGGGGCAGCCATCCGAAGAGCTTAAGATCCATAGAATAATTCCCTGTTTTCATTCCCTGAACCGTGAAGGAATCTCCCGTATAAATGCGGACCGCTCCCTCCGGGATATTGGACTCACCGCCGAGAAGCACTTCCTCGCTCTCCGTCTCCAGAGTGCTGCCCCAGGGCAGGGCAAAACGGAAGGTTCCCTCTTCCCCCACCACAACATGGATTTTTCCGGGAACCTGATTTCTAATGTAATAATAAGAGAAGATACAGGTAAAAATAATCATAAGCCAGATTAAATGTATCAAAAGACGTCTGTATTTCTGCCTCCGTGTCATGGCGCGCCTCCTGTCTCATAATTTTTCTATCACACTCCTTTATTATTGGACAAAAAACAGAAGGCCATGCAAAAAGAGCCTGATTCCTTCTCGGAAATTTTTCCCTCAAAGAAATTAGACTCTTTAAATAATCAAGGAAACCATGGTTTTTGACCTGCTTGCTGTTCCGTCTCCGGCTTCTCTTACCGTCTTTTCTGTTGTTTCCGATTTTTCGCCAGTTCCTTCATCTCTCTGGCATTTTTTTCCACCGCCTCGGTGATGGCGGCACCGCCTAAAAGCCTGCAGAGTTCTTCGATCTCTTCGCCGGCCTTTAGTCTTGTCACCTCAGTGACCGTCCTTCCGCTCTTTACCGTTTTCTCAATTTTATAATGGCAATCGGCCATGGCCGCAATCTGCGGCAGATGGGTAATACAGATAACCTGATGGCTTTTTCCGATGTCGTTCAGTTTTTCGGAAACACTCTGCGCCGTTCTTCCGCTGATTCCGGCATCAATTTCGTCAAAAATCAAGGTTTCAATCTCGTCGCTGTCGGCGAGCACCGCCTTGATGGCCAGCATGATCCTGGAAAGCTCGCCGCCGGAAGCCACCTTGGAAAGCGGTTTTAACGGCTCCCCCGGATTGGTGGATATCAAAAATTCAATCTCGTCGAGGCCATTTTCACTGATGTGGGAAAGTTCCGAAAAATCCACGGAAAACTGCACATCCAAAAAATTCAGATCCACAAGCGCCTCCCGGATGGAAGCAGTCAGTTTGAGCGCCTCCTCCTTTCGGACCCTGGAAAGCTCCGTGGCCAGACGGTACGCCTCTTCCCTGGCCCTCTCATAAATTTCCTGCGCCTCTTCTTTTCGCCTGTCAAAAGCCTGAAGCCTTTCCAGCTTTTCCCTCCTGCTCTCCAGCGCCTGGGCCATCTCCTCATAAGTCTTTCCGTACTTGACTTGTAATCCGTGGAGAAAATCCAGACGGCTCTCCAACGCGGCAAGTTCCCTGTCGTCAAATTCCAATTCCGACGCGTAGTCCGAAAGAGCCCGGCCCAGATCATTCACCAGTCCTTCTGCCTCCTCCGCCTGAAAAAGAAGCTCCGAAAGTCCGTCATCGTAATGAGCCGCCCCGGAGAGCTCCCTTACGGCCCGACTTAAAAAATCCCCGGCGCCGGCCTCACCCCCCGCATATTCCATGGCCCTGGCGAGACTCTCCATGATCCTTCCGCCGTTTACCATCTGCCTGTGCCGAAGCTCCAGTTCTTCGATCTCCCCGTCCTTAAGGCCTGCTCCGGAGAGCTCTCCGATCTCATAAGAGAGAAAATCCATTTCCCGGATTCGCTCTTCCTCGCCCATCTCATAGGAAGAAAGTTCCTTTTGCGCCTTTCCATAGGCGCGGTAGCTCTCTGAAAGCTGTCCCTTCAATCCCTGTTCCTTCAGTCTCGCATATGCGTCCAGGATTTCCAGATGCTTTGCCTTATGAAGCAATGATTGGTGCTCATGCTGGCCGTGGATGTCGATCAGAAGAGCCGTCGCTGCGCGGAGCTTGGAGACTGTCACGGTCTCATCGTTGATCCGGCAGATGCTTTTTCCATGGCTCATCCGCCTTGCAACCAGCACCGAGCCATCCTCCTCCGGCGTTATCCCAAGGGCTTCCAGGGCTTCATCCTTTCCCTCCCCCGATACCTGAAACAAAAGCTCCACACTGGCCGGCTCTCCGTTTTCCCGGAGGAGTCCCCTGGCTGTTTTTGCTCCGAGAGCCATATTCACCGCATCAATCAGAATAGATTTCCCGGCTCCTGTCTCACCGGTCAGGATATTGAGGCCATCCCCCAGATTTACATCCGCCTCGTCGATCAATGCAAGATTTTTTACATGCAGATTTAAAAGCATGAAGCCCCTCCTCCCTCCTAAAACGAACCCGCCATGATCCGGCGCAGCTTCTCCATGACAATGATGGTGTCATCCACGCTGCGTACCGCACACATGATGGCGTCATCTCCGGCAATGCAGCCAACGATCTCGTGAAAATGCAGGGCGTCAAGGGCCGCCGCCACCGCCATGGCCATGCCCGGAACCGTCTTTACCACCAAAATATTCTGAGCCATATCCATGGAAACAAAGCCATCCCTCAAAATGCGGATATACTTGTCGCTCAAATTACTGTCCGCTTTATGGAGCACTACGTACTTCTGTCCGCCGCCCTCCATAGGCACCTTCGTCAGCTTTAATTCCCGGATATCTCTGGATACCGTGGCCTGGGTGACCTTAAACCCCGCCGCCCTCAGCCTGTCCGCCAGCTCTTCCTGGGTTTCAATCTCATATTTTCCGATCAGTTCCACGATCTTGCTGTGGCGCTCCAGTTTCATATGTTCCCTTCCCCCTGTTCTATTCCGCCGACATTTTATGACGGAGCGTCTCTAAAAATCCGATGCGGGAGAGCTTCAGAATCTTCGTGGTCCGCTCCGCTTTTTCAATCTCTATAAAATCCCCGGGCAAAAGCGGAAACTGGCTGTCACTGTCAAAGCCCACCAAGGCCTCCGTCTCCGGCCTTCCCGGAAGAGATGCCAGCTCCAGCTTGATCTTACTCTTGTCCGAAAACACAATACTCCTGTCAATCATTCCATGGGGAGCTACCGGCGTCAGCATCAGAAGAGAAGCCGTCGGTTCCACAATGGGCCCTCCCGCCGACAAATTGTAAGCCGTGGAACCTGTGGGCGTCGCCACGATGAGACCATCCGCCGCGTAAGCGCTCAAAAATTCCCCGTCCACATAGACATTAAAGCGTACAATCCGAAATCCCTGACTCCTGCCCACCACAATATCGTTGAGGGCAATATCCGAGCTGACCGGCCGGCCCTGGCGGTACAGAGTTCCTTTTAACATCATCCGTTCTTCAATGACTGCAGGCCCGTGGGAAAGAAGCCCTGAGAGCCCTTCCAGAGCCATATGCACATCTAATTCTGCCAGATAGCCCAGAGTTCCCAGATTCACTCCCAGGAGAGGCACATCCTTTTCCCTAAGCTCCCTGGCCGCCTGGAGAAGGGTCCCGTCGCCGCCCAGCACCAAAACACAATCACATTCCTCCGGCAGCGGCCCTTCATCGCCGAGGACACAATCCCGTCCCTGCCCCACCAGAAAATCCCGGATCTTGTTTGTCACCAAAAGCTCCGGATCCTTGTTTTTATTGGTTATCATATAAAATCGGTTCATCACAGTTCCTCATGGGCCTTGGCCACCACCGCCTCCGGGCGGATTCCCGAAGTATCCTCCCCACCCTTCTCCAGATGGAGCAGATATTCAATGTTTCCTTCCGGGCCTTTAATCGGAGAAAATTCCAGATGCTTCCTCCCAAATCCCAGCTCCTTTGCAAACCCCATTACCTTTTCGATCACTTCCAGATGGGTCTCCGGTTCCCGGACTACTCCTTTTTTTCCTACCTTCTCCCGCCCTGCTTCAAACTGGGGTTTGATCAGGCAAACCACTTCGCCGTCCGGCGAAAGCAGCTCACGCACCGGCCCCAGGACTTTGGTCAAAGAAATGAAGGATACATCGATGGATGCGAAGGAAACGGTCTCACCGATATCCTCCGGCGTCACATAGCGAATATTGGTTTTCTCCATACACACGACCCTCGAATCCTGTCTGAGCTTCCAGGCAAGCTGCCCTCTGCCCACATCCACGGAAAAAACCTTCTCCGCACCGTTTTGAAGCATACAGTCAGTAAAGCCCCCTGTGGAAGCCCCCACGTCCATGCAGACCTTCCCCGAAAGAGACAATCCGAAATGGCTCACGGCCTTTTCCAGCTTGAGCCCGCCCCGGCTCACATATTTTAAAGTCTGTCCCCGCACTTCAATGGGAATATTCGTCGGAAAGGATGCCCCCGCCTTATCCTCCCGCTCCCCGTTTACGAAGACAAGCCCTTCCATAATCATTGCCTTGGCCTTCTCCCTGGACTCCGCGAGTCCGGCAGACACTAAAAGCACATCCAGCCGTTCCTTCATTCCCTGTTTTCCTTCCTGCGGTCTTTCTTCCCGCCGTTTTCTTTCCATGCCTCAAGAGTCCGCTCCAAAATAGACTCTGCCGAAAGTCCTAACTTCTCTTTCAAAAGCATGACAGGCCCCTGCTCCACAAACGCATCGGGAATGGACGCATGTATCACCCTTGCCTTTATCCTCTGTTCCCCAAGCCAACTGGAAAACCGCTCTCCAAAGCCTCCGGTCGCAACATTTTCCTCCATCGTCACAAAAAGGCTGTGATCCTTTAGAAGCTCCAGGAAAAGCTCCGTATCCATGGGCTTTACAAACCGCACATTGATAAAAGTCGCCGAAACTCCTGCCGCCTTAAGTCCCTCGAACACCTCCAGGGCCGTCTCTGCCATGGCTCCCACTGCCAGCAGGGCAATCCCCGCTCCCCTGATGATCACCTCGCTTTTTCCAAGCTCAATGGGCGCCTTATATTCTCTGAGCCCCGCCCAGGCGGTTCCTCTGGGATAACGGATGGCAAAGGGAATATTGCCGGACAGTCCGAATTTTAACCCGTCCCGAAGCTCATACCGATTCTTTGGCGCAAATATCGTCATCCCCGGAATGCTGCCGAGATAGGACAGATCAAACATCCCGTGATGGGTCTCCCCATCGCTTCCCACAAGCCCCGCCCGGTCAAGGGCAAAGACCACCGGAAGCTTTTGCAGACAGACATCATGAAGGATCTGGTCATATGCCCGCTGCAGAAAGGTGGAATAGACAGCCACCACCGGTTTTAACCCTCCGGCCGCCATGCCGGCCGCAAAAGTAACCGCATGCTCTTCCGCAATTCCCACATCGTAAAACCGATCCGGATAGAGGGAACTAAACCGCTTCAATCCCGTCCCCTCAGTCATGGCCGCTGTGATGGCCACAATTTTTTCATCCTTCTCCGCCAGCCTGCAGATGGTACGGGAAAAAGCTTCCGTATAACTGGGGGAAGCGTCGCCCTTGATGCTCTTCCCCGTCTCTACCGCAAAGGGCGACACCCCATGGTATCTGGCCGGATGCCGCTCTGCCGGCCCATAGCCCTTCCCTTTTTTCGTTTTTACATGAATGAGCACCGGCCGGTTAATCTTTTTCGCCTCTTCAAAAATCCGCACCATCTGAGAGATATTGTAACCGTCGATGGGCCCCACATAGGTAATATCCAGATTTTCAAACAGCATCCCCGGCACCATCACCATCTGTTTTAAGGCCATTTTTGCCTGGCTGATATTCTCCACCAGAGATTCCCCCACCCCAGGCACCTTAGAAAGTCCCCGGCGCACATCCCGTTTCAGATTATTATAGCCGCTGCCCAGGCGGATTCCCGACAAATATCTGGAAAATCCCCCCGTACTCTCAGAAATGGACATGTTGTTGTCATTGAGCACAATGATAAAATTGCTTTTTAACCGGGAGGCATTGTTCAAAGCTTCATAAGCCATCCCGCCGGACAGCGCCCCGTCGCCGATAACGGAAACCACCGTATAGGACTCTCCCAGCCGATCCCTCGCCTCCACCAGCCCGAGCCCCGCCGAGATGGATGTGGAGCTGTGCCCGGTATCAAAGCAGTCATATTCTGATTCCTTCCTCTTGGGAAATCCGCTTAGGCCTCCATATTCCCGGAGGGTATCAAAGCCCTCCCTCCTGCCTGTAAGAAGCTTATGGGTATAAGACTGATGCCCCACATCCCATACGATCTTATCCTCCGGCAGATCCAGCGCCAGATGGAGAGCCATGGTAAGCTCCACCACACCTAAGTTAGAGGCCAGATGCCCTCCATGTTCACTTACTTTTTCCAGCAGAAACTGCCGGATCTCCGCCGCCAGCTCCGGATACTTTCCAGGGTCCAGGGCTTTCAAATCCTCCGGAGAACCGATTTGCTCTAACATGAAATCTCCCCCACTCATTTTTCTCTGGTAATCAGTGCAAGAATCAACTCATTCAAAAAATCATTCCGGACCGGCAGGCTTAAAAGTGCGTCCTTCGCCCTCCGGGAATAATATTCCACCCGGCTTCCGGCCGTCTCCAGACCCTTCAGGGTCACATAGGTCGTCTTCTCATTCTTTTCATCGCTGCCCACCGGCTTTCCAAGAACCTCCCTGCTGCCGGTCACGTCCAGAATATCGTCCTGAATCTGGAATGCCAGCCCCACATCCGAGGCCACCTGTTCCATCAAAGCTATCTGATTCTTATCTGCTCCTCCCAGCGCTGCCCCGATCATCATGGAAGCCTCCAAAAGTGCTCCCGTCTTTAACCGATAAATAAAATCCAGCTTTTCCTCCGATACCGGTTTTCCCGTCAGCTCAACATCCACGGTCTGCCCGCCAATCATCCCATAGACTCCCGTTTTCTCTGCCAAAATCCCGATACAAGTTCCCACCAAGTCCGGCCGGTCCGTCTCCTTAAAGGCTTTCGCCGCCGTCTCGAAGGCATAGATCATCAGCGCATCTCCCGCCAAAATGGCCATGTCTTCCCCATAAACCACCCAGGTGGTCTTTCTCCCTCTGCGGTATTCGTCGGCGTCCATGGCAGGCAAGTCGTCGTGGACCAGCGAGGAAGAATGAATCATCTCAATGGCCGCCATAAAAGGACCGATTTCCTTTCCCTCTCTGCCAAACAGCCGGCAGCTCTCCTCCATAAGAAGAGGGCGAAGCCTTTTTCCGCCTGCCAGCACACTGTAATTCATAGCTTCAAATATGGTCTTCTGAAATCCTGCCTCCTCCGGGAGAAAATCGCGGAGCTTTTTTTCAATTTCCTCCACTTTTCTGCTCAATTCTTTCTTAAAGCTCATGGAATCCCCCACTTTCCTCTAAAACAAGCACCTTTTTCTCCACTTCGTCAATACTCCGCCTGCACTGCTTCACCAATTCCAGCCCCTTTGCATAGGTTTCAAAGGATTCCTCCAGTGTAAGTTCGTCCCCTTCTAAGCGCTTTAGCAGACCATCCAGTAATTCAAAAGCTTCTTCTATTCCAACGGTTTCTTCTCTTCCAGTGATTTCTTCTATGATTTCTTTTTCTTCGGTTTCTCCGATAGTTTCTTCCATTTCACCCATTTACACCTCTCCGTTTCCTTCCTCAGTATGCAAAACCATTTTCTCATTTTCCCCCGGCAAGAATCCGATCCGTCACCCTGGCGCGGAGGACACCGTCTGAGAGCCTCAGATCCAGCAGTTCCCCCACAGGCGCCTCTTCGGCAGACCGAAGACGCTTTCCGTCCTCTTTCGTCACGAATGCATAGCCGCCTGTAATCTTCTCCAGCGGCGAACAGCCCCTAAGTCTGCCGGCCAAAAGCTCCAGCCGATGATTTCTTTCCCTGAGCGACCGTTCCATAGCAGCCGAAAGCCTGTCCTGAATGCTGTCCAAAAGCTGCCGCTTCTGTGCCATCACATGCTCCGGCCGGAATCTCCCGATACGAAGACGCCTCCGTTCCAACTCCTGCTCATAGCAGGCAATTCTCCTCTCCATGGCACTGCCAAGCCGTCTTTTTCCCTCCAAAAGTTCCGAAAGAAATATGTCGTATTCATAGACCGCCAGCTCTGCGGCCGCGGAGGGAGTCGGCGCCCTGAGGTCCGCCACAAAATCCGCAATGGTGCTATCTGTCTCATGGCCCACAGCAGAGATAATCGGAACAGAGCAGTCGAAAATCGCCTGAGCCACCTGCTCTTCATTGAAGGCCCAGAGATCTTCGATGGAGCCGCCGCCCCTCCCCACGATCATGCAATCCACTCCGAGGGCTTCCAGCGCTTCAATCCCTCTCACTATTGTCCCGGCAGCCCCCTCTCCCTGTACCCTGGCCGGATAAAGATAAAGTTTCACATAGGGATTCCTTCTGCGGGAAATGCTTATGATATCCCGGACAGCCGCACCGGTGTCAGCCGTAACAATCCCCAGCGTTTTGATATAGCGGGGAATAGGCTGCTTGTACTCCTTGGCAAAAAGCCCCCGCTCGGAAAGCTCTCTCTTTAACGCCTCAAACTGCTCATAGAGCCCTCCGATTCCGTCCAGGGAAATCTCTTTGGCATAGAGCTGATATTTTCCGTCCCGTTCATAGATACCCACGTACCCTTTCACGACCACCTGCTGCCCCTCCCGCATCTGAAACGGCAGACCTTTTCTGTTTCCCGCAAACATCACGGCCTGGAGCAGGGCCCCCTGCTCCTTTAACGTAAAATAAATATGTCCGGAGGAATGGTATTTGCAATTGGACACCTCCCCCCGCACGGAAACAGACCCCAGCAGATAGTCCTGGGCAAACATGTTTTTGATATAATCATTGATCTGTCCGACCGAATAAACGCCCCGCCCCATCGTCTATTGCTCCGTCACAAGCTTTGCCAGGATTCCATTGACAAAGGACGGAGAATCGTCTCCGCCATACTTTCTGGCAATCTCCACCGCCTCGTTGATCGCCACCTTTTCCGGGACAGATTCTTCATGGCACATCTCATAAAGAGCCAACCGCAAAACGGTCAAGTCCACTTTTCCCATCCGTCCTGTCTTCCAGCCCCGAGCTACCTCGTTGAGTCTCTCATCCAATTCGGGCACAAGGTGATAAACGGCGTCTGTCTTTTCCCACATATAAGCCCTGTCCTTCTCCTCCAGAGGCTCCAGCTCCTCCAGGTACATCCGTACCTGCCCTTCAAACTCCTCCTCCGTGAAAAAAAACTCCCGGCGGAACAGCATCCGGAATATATGCTCTCTCAGTTCTCGTCTGCTCATGATGTCCTCCATATATGGTAAAAAGGGTGCTCTTTTACAGCACCCTTTTCAGTTCTCTTTGAATCCATCTGTTCTGGAATCTGTTTTCTATCTGGTTTTGTCAATGTTCACACCGGCAATTTTCACATTTACATCGATCACCGAAAGGCCCGTCATATTCTCAATGGCCGTCCTCACCCGCTCCTGAACCTGTGTACAAACCTCCGGGATACTGTAACCGTATTCCATATTGAGGGAAAGATCCACCGACACGGAAGTATCCAGCACATCCACCTTCACACCCTTTGACAGATTCTTCATCCCCAGTTTTCCGACCAATTCATTCGTAATGTTACCTGCCATGGAAGCAACTCCGGTCACCTCCGTAGCTGCCAGGCCTGCGATAATCGCCACCACCTCATCCGCAATCTGAACCTCGCCGATGGTTTCCTTATCATGATGCAGGGTATGCGTATTTCTGTTTTCAAGTTCCACTGCCATCCCTCCTGTATCTCAAATTCATGCTCTTCCTGATATTATAACAAAAAGCAGAATATTTATCAACCGGGATATGTAATTCTTTACTGGCTTACGTCCATCAAAGTGATAACCACATTCTCTGCCGGCGCCTCAGCCTTCCGCTTCACAATGTCCTCAATCTGAGCCCGTTCCGCGTCGGTAAGCTCTGCCTTTCCCACCACCACATCCACGGTAGTGCCGTTGATGCAGACCACTGAATCGGTGAAGCCCTTGGCTCCGAGAAGTGTTTCCGCGGCATTTTCTTTTTCAGCGATATCCGTCAGTGCGATCATCTGGTTTACCGCGTCCTTCTTCTCTTCCTCTCCAAGATTCTCGTTGTTAATGATTCCGAGCAATGTCTCCTTATTCTTGCTCCTGACCTGTTCCCTGTTTAACTGCGCCTGAGAGACATAGTTATCCACGGTCATACCGCCTGTAAGTACGGCCTCTCCCGGCATATCGGCCCCTGCGGGCTCCCCGTTCTCTTCCTCTCCCTCCGCCGGGACATAGACATCTGTAACCGTGTCGCCCTCCGCCAGGGAAACCGCCTGGTTTTCTTTTAAAATATCTTCATCAGAAATGTCTAAAAGTCCTGCAGCTACGGTCTCTTCTTCTTTTGCATCTGCCTGTGCCTGTTTTTCTCCGCCCGAAAAATCAAATTTTCCGGCATAGCTTAAGTAGCCTGCCACCGCGATCATCACCGCCAGCAAAGTTAAGATAATCTGGTTTTTCTTTACAATTTTCTTCACAGTACCGCTCCTTTTTAAGATTCTTCTTTGACTCTCTTTAATACTTTAATTTTATGTGGGGGAACGTCAAATAATGCTTCCATTGCCTCAGAGATTTCTGTTTTTACCTTCGCATTATCCCCTCCCTCTGTCACAACAACAACTCCCGTCACCTTGGGACAAAGTTCTTTTGTCACATAGGGCGCCTCCTCACTGCCAAAGAGTACTGTCTGGCTGGATTGGCTCAACTCCTGTGAGCTTCCCACCCCTCCCTCACTGTCCGTCTCGCTGGTGCTTCTCTGTTCCAGGGATTGATCCGTCTGCAGAACACTTTCCCCTGAGGATTCTACTGTCAGAAGTACGGTTGTCTCTCCTGCTCCGTCTACGAAAGACAGAAGCTTCTCCACTCGTTTTTCCAGTTCTCTCACATAAGCCTCCGTTCCCGAAGCGTCTGTTCCATAAATTTCTGACTCCGGAACAGGAAGCGCTTCCTCCGGCCTCCTCTCCTCCTTTTTTTCTGTCGGAAGCGCGATGACAAAGAGTAAAATCCCTGACAGAAGGAGTAAAATCCAGGCTTCGGTCTTCATATTCTTGAATTTTCCCCGCAAAATGTCCCAATTTTTCATGACCGTTTCCCCTTTCTCCTCTCGCCGTCCCTCAACGAACCATCCCTATCATCTCTTCCGGTATGGAAAACTCTTCCGAGAGAGCCCTCTTCAGCTCATGATCCTCCGCCTCTTCCAAGTAGCTTTTTTCCATGGGTTCCTCTGAAAGAATCTGTACCTTCTTTTTTTCTATGACAATCCTTCCCGTTTCATTGCCTTCCTCTGCCTTTTGCGAAAAAAGCACCTGCAGACTTTCAATCTGGCCGAAGGTATCCCTGTCCGGATCCGTACCGATGGTTACCCGGACAGGACATTCTCCATATCCCGCTTCTTCCAGGAAAACAGAAACCTGGTCAGCCAATTCCTCCTCATAACCTTTCACCACTTCCTCTGTGTATGCATCTCCCATCAAGGCAAGTTCATCTTCAAAATCCGCCCTGGCGCCGGCCCGTTCAAAAGATCTCTCCAGACGGGAAAACGACTCCTCTAAATGAAACAGCCTTCCCAGGGGCGCAAGCACGATAAGCACAAGAACCATTCCCATGAAATATCGAATATATTTGAGGTTTTTGCTTTCCGGTAAAAGCCGCAAAATTAAAGACATAAAAATCAGACAAGCCGCAATGGTTTTGACCCATCCATATAATCCTTTCAGCATTGTTCCTTCTCCTTGTCAGACGGAGGTAAAGGCACATACCACCCCAATGATCAGTAAAAACATACCTGTCGCTGCTGTCGTAAGCTTTAAAAGCAGGCGTGAGGCCAATGCTACTCCCGCAAGGCACTCTGTCACCCGCTCGTCTGCCACCGGCTGAATCATGGCCGCCGCTCCGTGATAGAGGACGACAAGCACCGCCAGCTTAAGTACCGGCACCGCCGCCAAAAGCACCAGAATGATAAGAGCTGCCATACCGATTCCGTTTTTAATGAGACAAGCCGTACCGGTTACCAAGCTGGCAGCCGCACCCGCGCCTCCCCCGATTCCAGGAATCGCAGCAAGAAGCTTTGTCAAAGTTCCTGTTTTTACGGAATCAGCCACGGGGATCACCATACTCTGTACCATTCCATAGCCTACAATCAGTCCGATCAGCGTTTTCAGCCCCCATCCCAAAACAACCTCCAAAAGCTCCGTCATTTTACTCAAAATATCTTCCTTTGAGATGTGGTTTACCAGGGTAAGTACCACATAAATCTGGATTCCGGGAATAAAGACCACCTGAAAAAGCCATTCCGCGATACTTGTAACCGCCATGACAAATTCATAGGAAAACACGGAGGTCAGCGGCTTTCCCGCAGCAGCCACCGACAAGGTAAAGGCCGGAATCAAAGCGCTCATAAATTCCATCACACGGGATACCGTATCCTTTGCAATATCCGCCGCTCCCGAAAAGGCCGTCAAGAGCAATGACAGCAGAAGCAGGTATGTCACATAAAACCCCATTTCTCCGGCTTGTCCATTCTGAAAGGATGCCGCCAGGCCGGAAAACACAGTTCCGAAAGCCGCAATCAACAGGACATGTCCCAGGCTGCTTTTGCTGGCCGCGATTTCCGAAAAGAGGCTTTCTTTCAGAAAAGCGGGAATCTCCCCGAGCAGTTCCCCTGCTTTCCCAGAAACCAGAAGCTCCACCAGCCCGGAAAAGGAAGGGGCGTCCTCCAATGCCTCATCCATCACATCCTGGGCTCCGCTGTAATCGTACTTCTCTATCTCCTCCCCCGCCCACGCCTTTTGAGAGAAAAGCAGAAAAAGCAGGAGCACGGCAAACATGACCGTCTGACGCCCGGACAAAAGCCCTTGTCCGTGCCGGCTCTTTTCTCCGCCCCCCGTCCATTCCCGCCCCCTCATGCCAGAATCCGTCCTAAAAGCTCCAGGAGGGAGAGGATAACCGGGAAACTGACCAGCAAAATGGACAGTCTTCCGAAAAGTTCAATCTGTCCGGCAACAGAGCCGTAGCCCCCATCCCGGCACAGGGAGGCCGCAAATTCGGACACATAGGTAATCCCCAGCATTTTGAGAAGGATCTGTACATACTTTTCTTCGATGGCCGCCTGCCTCGAAAGCTCTCCCACCGCCTCCACGATTTCCGAAAGCTTTCCAAACGCATAGAAAAAAATAAGAATTCCCGCCCCGAAGACCACATATGTGCCAAACTGCGGTTTCAATTCCTTAAGCTGCATGGCCATCAGCACGGCGGCCACTCCTACTGCTGCGATTTTAATCACTGCTTTTTCCTCTTTTATTCCGACAATTTACAGGGAAAACAATTGTTTAATTGATTCAAACAGTTCGTAAATATACGGAACAAGCCAGTAGAGCACCAGCAGAAGTCCTGCCAGGCTGGTGAGAAAGGCATGCTCCTCTCTTCCGCTGTGTTTCAAAACCTGACAGATGACCGACACCAGAACGCCCACTGCCGCAATTTTAAAGATCAGACTAACTGTCATGTCTCCCTCCAACTCCTGCCATCAGATGAGCAGTATGGTGATAAACACACCTGCCAGAATGCCAAGGCAATTGTACAGGCGCATTTTTTTCGGAAGCTCCTCATGAAGCTCCCGCCTTGCATCCTCCACCTGTTCCGCCGCCAGAGCTATGGTGTGCAGCTGAGTCTCCAAATCCAGGCATCCAAGTTCCGTTCCCAGCCTCACAAGGATCTCCTTATCCCCGTCCGTCAAATGTGCTTCCTTCAACTGTTCTGCCAGTGCCCGGTTCCAGATATCCACAAGCCGCTCTCCTTCCTTTTTCTGCATCTCTTCCGTGAGAAACAGAAAAAATTTTTGAAAAGGAAAGCGGCACCTGCCCGCTACCGTCTCAAAGGCCTCCTCCAAGGTTCCGCCGCCAAAACGGATCTCCCCGGAAAAAAGACACAGTATTTTTTTCAGTTCCAAAAGCTCCCTGTAGCGCAAATGCAGGCGAAAGCTCTGTCCGAAACCAATGGCCGTAGTGGATATGATAATACAAACTGCCCCGATAATTTTAAATGCCATGATATGTCCCCGCCTTCCCATCCCCTCCGAAAACCTCAAGGATCTGCCCCACCTGGTTGCTGTCCGGATCTCTCCGGCCCAGGAGAACATATCTCTCAAAAATCCCTTCTTTATAAATCTTTTCTAAAGAAGGTTTCTCTCTGATTTCTTCCAGGGATGCCCCATGGGCAGTCGCCAAAATGCTGCAGCCGCAATAAGCAGCTTCCCTGAGCGCCAGAACATCCTCATCGCTTCCGATCTCATCGGCCGCCACCACCTTTGGGGCCATGGAGCGGATCAGCATAAAAAGCCCCTGCGCTTTTGGACAGGCATCCAGCACATCGGTCCGCTCCCCCACATCATTCTGTGGAACTCCTTGATAACAAGCCGCAAGCTCCGAACGCTCGTCCGCCACTCCCACCGTAACCCCGGCATGTCCGCCTGCGCCATTGGAGATCAGTCGGATCATATCCCTAAGAAGCGTGGTTTTTCCGAAGCCGGGAGGGGATATAATCAAGGTGTTCTGCACCCGCTCCCCCTCATACAGGCAGGGAAGCAGCTTCGCTGCGCACCCTTTCACCTGATGGGCCAGACGAATATTCAGGAAAGACACTTGCTTCAGGGTCCGGATCCTCCCGTCCTCCAAAACAGCCCGGCCAGCGAGTCCAATCCGGTGTCCTCCCTGCACCGTCAAAAATCCCTGACGCAGTTCCTCCTCATATGCATAGAGAGAATAATTTCCTGCATATTCTAAAGTCTCTTTTACCTCTCTGGCGCTCACCTTCCGCAGACCCTTCAGTCTCCCGCTGCTGTCCTGGTGCAGTTCCGATACCTTTTTACCTGTCTCCACAGGATGTCCCGTTTCCAAAAAACCATATTCCCTGCCCTGATACCGGCACAAAAGCGGCCGTTCTGTCCGAAGCTTGATCTCCTGCAGATCTTCAAAAGAAAACGGTGCCTGTCCGATGATTCCCCGCAGGGATCCTGCCAGAATTTTTAAAATTTCATCTCCGCCTCTCATCACTCTCACCTGCCTTCTACCCTAATCTATGAGCCTGTCCTTCAGATTAGAACAAAAGGAAAAGCCAAAAAAGAAACTTCCGGGGCATACAATTGACATTCCCCTGATTTCTGGGTACAATCAACAGTGGTGACAGATGACAATATTCGCGAAAAGGAGCTCTCAGCCGTCATGCAAGATCAGAAAAAAAACTATCTGTTTGAGGAAGCCCCGGTGGCAAAAGCCGTGATGTCCATGGCCATTCCCACCATTTTAAGCTCCCTCGTCATGGTTATTTACAATATGGCCGACACGTACTTTGTCAGCCTCCTGAATAACTCCATCCAGAACGCTGCCGTAACCCTGGCTTCCCCTGTCCTCCTGGCTTTCAACGCCGTAAACAATTTGTTCGGTGTGGGAAGCTCCAGCATGATGAGCCGTGCTCTCGGAAAAAAAGACTATGAAACGGTACGAAAAAGCGCTGCTTTCGGCTTTTACTGTTCTGTCCTCAGCGGCCTTTTATTTTCTCTCGGCTTTACCCTGTTTCGTTCCCCCCTTCTCACAATTCTCGGCGCAAGAGAGGACACCATCCTCGCCACTGCCCAATACTTGAAGTGGACTGTGACCTTCGGCGCCGTTCCTTCTATATTGAATGTGGTCTTGGCCTACATGGTCCGTTCCGAGGGAGCCTCCCTTCACGCCAGCATCGGTACCATGAGCGGCTGCCTCCTGAATATCGTTCTGGATCCCGTTTTTATCCTGCCCTGGGGACTCAATATGGGAGCGGCGGGTGCCGGATTCGCAACCTTCCTCTCCAACTGCGCCGCATGTCTTTACTTCTTCACTCTGCTTTTTGTGAAACGGAAACATACTTGTGTCTCTCTGAAGCCGTCCATGTTCCGCCCGGGGAAAGCCATTATCACAGGAATCTGCGGCGTCGGTATCCCCGCCTCTATCCAGAACCTGTTAAACGTGACCGGCATGACCGTTCTCAACAATTTCACCTCCTCCTACGGTTCCGAAGCCGTTGCCGCCATGGGAATCTCACAAAAACTGAATATGATCCCCATGTACATTGCCCTTGGGCTTTCCCAGGGACTGATGCCGCTCATCAGCTACAACTATGCCGCCGGAAATATCCCCCGGATGAAAAAGACACTGCTTTTCGCCGTGCGCGCTTCGATCACCTTTATGGCCGCCATGACGATCCTCTACTTCTTTGGCTCCGGTTTCTTTGTTCATCTGTTTATGAAGAACCAGATAATTGTGGACTATGGCAGCCGTTTCCTCAGAGGGTTCTGCCTGGCCCTTCCCTTTCTCTGTATGGATTTCCTGGCCGTCGGCGTATTCCAGGCCTGTGGTATGGGAAAAAAGGCGCTTATCTTCGCTCTTCTTCGGAAAATCATACTGGAAATCCCTGCCCTCTATCTCTGGAATTTCCTCTATCCCCTTTACGGCCTGTCCTACGCCCAGTTTACGGCCGAATCTGTCCTGGCCGCCGCTGCGGTCCTTGTACTGATCCGCATGTTCCGCAATTTAGAAAAGGGCAAGAGGTAACCCCCAATTCGTCCGGCCTCTATCCCTCCGGCAGCTATCTGTACCCCCGTCTCCTCCTGACCGCCCACATGGCAAGTACTCCCGCGGAAACCGCTGCCAACAGGCATAAATAAGTAACCGGTGAGGCGTCTCCCGTCACGATTCGCCCAAAGCTTTTTAAGGGTTCGATCTTCCCTTCAAACAGCAGGGTGACCGTATCATCCTGATCCGTGACGCTCACCCCCCGCCAATCCCCGGAAAGCGTGATATTGGTGAGCATCTCATCCAAAACATCGACCCCCTGCTTTACAGTGGTAAAATAAACCGGATTCTGCTCCGCAATCTGAAAGCCGGCAGGCGCCGTGCCGAACTCATAACGGTAGGCAGTCACCTGCTCTCCCGTCTCCAGGGGAATCGGATCAAATGAAATGATATGATTTTTCTTGGAATTTAATCCCTGCGCCAACGGATGCCATTCCTCTGAACGGTTTGTCCGATAGGCAATCGCGTAGTCCAGCTCGTCCGTGAAGGTTCCCGTATGCAATTCCCGCATAACCACTTGTTCCGGCAAATAGTCGGTACAGGTAAAATTCTCCAGGGCCGTGTTGGATGCGTTTTTCAAAGTCGTAATGATATATTTATAGGTATCCCCCGTCTGTGTCCGCCGAATCGTTTTCTTGGCAACCTCCAGATTGATCACCGCCAGCTCATCTTCCAGAGCCACCGTCTGAACCTCGCCGGTATCCGACACCGTAAATTCCAGATCGGCCGCTGTCAGATACCCCTCCGGTGCTGTTTCTTCGTGGAGAAGATATGTCTCTCCAACCGTCAGCTTTTCGATAAGCCGCGGCTCTTCCCCGCTGGTCCACTCGCAGACCACGCGCCCTTCTCCGTCAAGAATCTGCAGGACGGCTCCCGCCAGCGCGCTTCCGTCCGCGGCATCCACCTTGAAAATCTCCGTCTTCGTGATATCGTCCTCCATGTGAACCTTTTGAACCTCTCCGGTATCCCCCACCGTAAAGTCCACCGCCTCCGCTGTCGCATAGCCATCTGCCGGCCGTGTCTCTGTCAGCGTATAGGTCCGCCCGGCAACGAGCCTTGTGATCCTGTGGGGCTTCTCCCCGGAAATCCATTCATCAACCACCGTCCCATCCTCGTCCGTCACCCTGAGACTGGCTCCCGGAAGTTCTTTTCCGTCGGTGATATCCTTCTTGGAAATCTCGATTTTGGTAATATCGTCCTCCATCACAATCCACTGAAGCGCTCCGGTATCCTCCACCGTAAACTCCACCGGCTCTGCCGTCACATAGCCGTCTGCCGCAGATTTCTCTGTCAGAACATAGGTCTCGCCGACCACCAACTTTTTGATCTCACGAGGACTTCCGTCCGTCACCCACTCGTCAACCACATTTCCGTCCGCATCCGTCACCTGAAGCGCTGCACCCGAAATCCCCGGAAGCTTCTCCGCGTTTTCTTTCGGCTCTCCAGGAACATATTCCTCTTCTTCCAAAGTCTCGGCTTCCCCTTCCCCGCTCGTTTCGGCAAGCTCAACCTTCTGAATACGGATTTTTGTGATATCATCCTCCATATGGATCTTTTGAAGTTCCCCGGTATCGGAGGCGGTGAAGGTAATCGTCTCGGCCGTCGCATACCCCGGTGCCGGCAATGTTTCCGTCAGCGTATAGGTTTCCCCGGCCACAAGCCCTGTGATGCGATGGGGCGTTTCCCCCGACACCCACTCCTCAATCAGATTTCCCCTCGAATCCGCAATCCGGAGACGGGCTCCCGGAAGCTCCTCTCCCGTGGTCAAGTCTGTTTTGGAAATCTCAAATTTTGTGATATCGTCCCGCATCTCCACTCTCTGGACACTTCCTGTATCTGATACCGTAAATAAAACGGATTCCGCCGTCGCATAGCCGGGAGCCGGCAGTATTTCGGTCAGCCTGTAGGTTTCTCCCGCAACCAGCTTTGTGATCAGATGCGGCTGTGATCCGGATATCCACCGGTCAATCACCGCTCCGCCCGCGTCTGTCACCTGAAGGTGGGCTCCCGGAAGCTCCTCCCCTGTGGTCAAATCCCTTTTGGAAATCTGAATTTTCGTGACATCGTCCCTCATCACCACCGGCTCCGCTCCCTCGGACGCCGTAAAGGTAATGCTCTCGGCCGTCGCGTAGCCGGGAGCCGGTAGGGTTTCCGTGAGCGTATAGGTCTCTCCTCTCTTTAAATTTTGTATCATGTGCGGTGTCGTCCCGGATGTCCAGGCATCTACCACCGTCCCGTTTCTGTCCGTGACCTGCATGTTGGCCCCCGGAAGCTCCTGCCCCGTAGTGAGATCCTTCTTAGAGAGCCGCATGGAAACCGGGGCATCCGTAACCTGAACCGTCAGAGATGCCCGCACAGGCTCATAGGCCCCGCAGGTCATCAAATCCTGATACTCTTTCGCCGTATAGACAAAATTGTCACCCTCCCAGCCCCCGGAAAGCTGCCTCTTCATATTCACGGTCCCTGTGCCGGCATCCGTACCGGTCGCAGTAATCGTCAGTTTATTCCCACTCTTCGACACCTTGACGGGCCCGCTGCTCTCGACTGTCATGTCAGAAAGGGCATTGTTGGTGTCTGTAACCGTCGTGCTCTGTCCTGCCTGCAAGGTAATCGTTTCTTTATGGAAGCTTGGAATTCTGTCATAATCTCTCACTTTTTTCTCAATGGCATCATAATAGGTCTGCAGCTTCTCCCTGGTGGTTATATTGTCTGTGGAGATCCACTGTTCTCCCGCCTCCCCATTGCGCGCCATGATATACTTCCAGATCAGAGACTGAGCTGCCGCCCAGCCGTCCAGCCCCCATCCGGAATGTTCTCCATAATAGGCGGTCAGGCTTAGCTTTTTTGCAAAGGCGGCATCATCGTTAAAATATTTTGCCAGTGTCACCCACTGATCTCTCACGGATGCCACCGTGTCCACATGCGGTTCCAGACAAAACAGCCGCTCTCCTGTCTCCCGGACACAAAAATATCCACCCTTTGAGGTATGGCCGTCTTTATAATGAAAACTCCAACTGTCTGAAAAGACCGTCATCACATTGGTCGCCTGGGGATGGGCCGCAGCCCGTGGGGCGAACCCCCAGGCTGCCAAAACCACCGCCAAAAACAATCCGAAAAATCTTTTTCTTCTTTTTCCCCTTCTCATAGCGCCGGCCTCTCTGTCATCTGTCTTCCGTCTGAAGAAGCATCATCCCCGGAGGAACGTTTTCTCTTCCTGAAAAGCACGCAGAAGACAAAAGCCGCCCCAAGGAGCGCCGCTCCGAGTACCCCTGCCATCGTATCATTCAACAGTACCACATCTCCGTTGACAGAAGCCGCCATGGGCACTGCCTCTTCCGCAAAGATTTCCGTCTCCTCCACACGCTCTTCCCCCACGGCGTCCTGCAGGCTTTCTTCTCCCTGTACCGTTTCTTTTTCCTGTGCTTTTTCTTCTCCCTCTGCGGTTTCGTTTTCCTCTTCCCGCAGGACTTCTTCTTCCCGCAGCATCTCCTCTTCTCCTGCTTCATCTCCCGGCACGGCTTCCTCTTCTTGTACCGCATCCGCCACGGTCCCCGTATAATTTGCCGTTGCTTTCCACTGAATGGGTACCTCCCTGTCCCGATCCACATTGGCGGCATAACGGCACACCGCTTCATAGGCCAGGGGCAATCCGGACGGTGTCTCCTCGGTGACGTGATAATCCACCTCGATCATCTTCAGCACATTCCCGTCCCTGGTGATTTCCTTCTGGAGCCGCTCAATATCATTGTCCTCCACGGCATAGCTCACATATTCCTCCATGATCTGCTGATCCCGCCAGAGTTCCTTCTTTGACACCTGAAGCTCTATGCTGCTTTCATCCAATACATAGGTCACTCCGTCACGGGTGACAGTCCTGGGAACCTGCCCCGCATCCTCCTTTGTCAGAATAAATTCCTCTTCAATGGTCCGTTCTTCCTCCAGTCTTCCTGTCCCATTCCAAAAATCGTTCATTCTATTTCTCCCTTCTTTTTTACGAATGTCTGCGTGAATCACCACAAGGGTATCGGAGCTTTTCTGTCTTACCCTGTCTCACCTCACTTTCACAAAAAGTTCTCCGAAAGCTCCGGGAAATTCTTTCCGCTCATAGAACCTGGGATCTGACTCACAGAATATAAAATCTGTCAGAATAGAACTGAAAAAGAAACAGGCAAAAACTGCCGCCTGTCAGACATGGTCTGTCACCATTTGCTTCGCTAAAATCTGTAAGGAAATCATTTGGCCGATATGGCCTGAATATACATCAGAAAATTTTGTGAAAGAATTTCATCGGAAAACTTTTCTTCAATTGTACTGCCCATTATAACGCAGCTTTCCTGTGCTGCCAACCTCTTTTTCTCAATTTATAAAAAATTTAGAAAAGGCGCAGGGACTATGCTTTCCTGCGCCTTCTGATCATTTCCCGAAGCCTGCGGAGGGCCCGGTCAATGCCGCCCACCTGGCGGATGAGTCCCATGCGGACCGCATCCTCCCCAACGAGAAGGGTTCCCAGATCCTTCGTCATATCTGTGGTGTTCATCATCAGCTCCTCGATCTTATCCTGCGGAACATCGCTGTGGTCCGCGATAAATCCGGTAATCCGATCCTGAATCCGCTGAAAATAGTGATAAGTCTGAGGAGCGCCAATGGTCATTCCCGTCATCCGCACTGGATGAATCAACATGCTGGCCGACGGCACGATAAAGGAATCATCTGCCGATACGGCCAGAGGGACCCCTATGGAATGGCTGTCCCCGATCACCAGTGAGACTGTGGGCTTGCTGAGAGAAGCCACCATCTCTGCCAGCGCCAGTCCGCAGGAGACATCCCCGCCCTGGGTGTTAATGAGAAGGAGCACGCCCTCAATTTCTCTGCTGTCCTCAATCTGAGCCAGCTTCGGCAGTACGTGTTCATATTTGGTGGTCTTGCTGCCCGAATTCAAATTTTCATGGCCCTCGATCTCTCCGATGATCGACAGAAGATAGATATCTCCCCGCCCTTTTCCCTCGTCAAGCAGCACCTGTCCGTACTCTTCAATCCGCTCATCGCTTTTTCCGCTTTGATCGGAAACCGACGAATTTCCACCATTCTTCACCTGCGTCTTCTGCTCCATATGCCCGCCCCTCTTTCCTTTCTTCTTTCCCATGACCGGCCTCCTGTGGTCTTTTTGTCTATAGTGGACGACAAATTAATTTGTCGTTGACTATAGTATGGAAAGTAGTATGGAAAGAGCCGGACATTTTTATTCACGAAGCGCCTGCATCTCAAAAATTTCCGCCTGTGCGGTCAAAAATTTTCCCCGATACTGCCTCTTTGCGAATAAGCCCAGACATTTTTAATCTGGCCCTCCACCTGCTCATAGGGCCATCTTTTCAGGCTGCGCATGGGACTGTTGGGATCGTGGACCAGGAGCTCCTCCCCCTCTCTTCCGTAAATGACAATGAAATGGCCTGTGGAGGTGAAGTCCCCCGGCTGCATGCTGCAGATCAGCGGATGGCCTGCATCCAGCTCCGCAAAAAGCGTACTCTCAGAAAGCGCCGGATTGCTCCAGGAGAGCCCCAGCCGCTCCGCCCCCGAGCTCATAAGTTCCCAGCTCGTACCCACATTTTCCAGATAATAGCCATTTTCCGTGGAAAATTCCGCCATGGCTTTCGGATTCATGGACGTATCTCCGGTCAGCCCCACATAGACCATAGAGAGGCAGACCGGGCCGCAGCCGCTTAAGGCCATCAGATCATCCCCATAGGTCTCATACCCCCACCGCTTGTCCCACTGAATAAAAAGCGGAATTTCTCCGTCCTTACACTCCCCGGACACGTCAATCTCATCGGTCCGCCGATCCTTATACTCCGGGTAATGGTATACGAAATCCGCCGCCTCCGGCGTACTTTCCAGAAAACTCCTGAGAAATTCCGGATACTCGCCCGGATGGTCCTTCACATAGGCCGCGATTTCCTCTACCGTCATGTCTCCGCCATCGGTGCTCGCATTCTCCGTGTTTCCCGTGCTGTCAAGGGTGGTGATCCCACCTGAGGCCGCATCGGCTGTCCGGCTTCCCCCGCCCTTTTCTCCCTGCTTGGCCTCAGGAGCCGTGACTCTCCCAAGCCAGAAAGAAAAGCTGCAAAGAACCATCATAGACATACAGAGAAAAATCTTGACGTTTCTCCTCTGTCTCCGTTTCATGCGCTTCCTCTCCTGCAGTCTGGTAACGCTGTCCCGGCGTTCGTACTGCTGTGATGTTTTCCTGGCGCTATTGTAACTCATATGGCGGCCTCCTTCGTATTCTCCACACACGCTCCATCCGGCGCAAATTTTCACATATCATTATTATATCAGAGAAATCTTGACTAGCCATGAATCGAATATGAAGATTTCCGAAAAATTGCAAAAAATATGTATATTCCCTGATACATACCCCCGGATTTTCCATATGGAACTGTCCGTTTTACAGAAGGATCGCCTCTTCCAGGGAAAAGGAATAGATATAGCGTTCCTTAACCTGCTTTCCCGTGCTCATTTCCAGCGCCGCCTGATAATAATCCAGCTGCGTCCGGTAACGCTCCACGAAATACCGTCTCGCCGCCTCCTTGTCAGACCGGTCCACCCGGTCCGTTTTGTAATCCACCACGACAAGCGCCCCGTCCTCCTCAAACCAGGCATCGATAATCCCCTGTACCAACATGATCTCCTCCGCCAGGGAGCTTTCCACATACTCTACCCGAATCTCCTTCGCCGGAAGTCCCATGACAAACTGCTGCTCCTTTTTCAGTCTTTCTGCCCCGGCCATCCGCCGTCCGAGAGGAGAGGCGAGAAACCGTCTGATTCGTCCCAGGTTCAAAGTCTGTCCCGTATCCTTCGGCAAAAGCCCCTCCCGCTCCAACTCCTGTACCGCAAGGCGCACCGCCTGGTCAGAAGGTTCCGTCCGAAAAGGCAAAAGCTCCAGAAGCTTATGATACGCCGTCCCTCTGGATGCCCCGGAAAGAGGCTCCTCTGGTTCCAAAAAGCGCGGAGACAGCGTTTCTTCCTCCCGAAATAACTGTTCCTCTTCCGCTTCTCTCTCTTCCCTCTTAAGCTCCGAAACGCTGAACTTCCTGGGCGCCGTTACAGCCTCCCCATAACCGTACTGATAAGACAGGCTGTCCCTGAGCTGTTCTTTAAGCCCTGCGTCTTCCTCACCCTTCGCCCCCGGCATCTCCTCCCGCCGGAATTTCCCGACAGCCTGCCAGAGAACCTCCTCCCGCACCAGCTCCTCCATTGTCACCAGGCGGACACTCACAGGGAGCTCCCTCTCATACAGCGGATGGAATATGGGCGGCGTGACTCCCCGCTCCGATAAGATTTCTCCATAAGCCCGGTTCCTCACCAGGGCCATCAAAATCCAGTCCAGATAGGAACCGGCAGAAAAAACCGTACCGTAAGGAAGGGATTCCCCCTCGCAAAGGCGAAGGCTGTTCCACTTGACCAGTTTTGTTTCCAGAAAACGGTCGGCCCCCGTGATAATGAGTTTTTCCTCCGCCCTGGTGAGGGCAACGTAAAGAACCCGGAGTTCCTCCCCCAGCATTTCCAGGCGAAGCCTCCTCTGGAACACTTTCTTGGGAAGGGTAGCCGCTTTCACCCGCTTTTCTACATCCACAAAATCTGCCGCGATTCCAAGCTCCGGGTGGAAAAGAATCTTCCGGTTCATATCCTGTCTATTGAAAGGCTTGCCTGCACCAGAAAGAATAACTATAGGATATTCCAGCCCTTTACTCTTATGGATGCTGGTAATGCGGACCACATTCTCATCCCCGCCGGGTGAGGCAGCCTCCCCGAAATCCACGGAATACTTCTGAAGCTTTTCGATATACCGGACAAACTGGAACACTCCCCGATAGCTGGTGTTCTCATAATCCACCGCCCGTTTGATCAGCATCTCCATATTCTTCCTGCGGATATTTCCGCCGGGCATAGCCGCCAGCACAAAGCCGTAACCGGTCTTTTCCAGAATGTAGCGCAAAAGCTCATGAAGCCGCAGATAAACCGCCTTTTCCCTGAAATCCGCAAGCATAGAAAGAAACTGTCCCGATTTTCTTACAAGCTCCTCTTCCACAGGCAATTCCTCTCCCCGCTCCTCCCCCCCGCAAGAACGCAGGGCGCCATAAAGGCCCCTGAGCTGTCCCGGTGAGGCCTCCCGGCCGGCGCTTGCCGACAGGAGCGCCATTTCCTCCGAAGAAAAATTCCCGATCGGCGAGGTCATGACCGCCGCCAGCGGAACATCCTGCATGGGATTGTCAATCACACGCAAAAGGTTTAATATACAGCGGATCTCCCTGGCCGTAAAATATCCTGTCTTCGTCTGAGCCACGGCCGGAATCCCGGCCTCCATCAGCACATCCGTAAATACCTCCGCCCAGCCGCTTATGGTCCGAAGAAGAATAACTATATCACTGTAGCGGGCCGTGCGGTATTCCCCTGTCTCCTTGTCCAGCACCAAAAAGCCTGTTTCCGGCGAGACTAACTGCCTGATCCGCCCCGCCACGGCCCGCGCCTCCAGTTCCTTTGCCTGATATTCCTTAAATTCCTCCTCAGTCTCCGATGCCTTTCCCAGATCCAGAAGGAGCACCTCCGTCCGGAGACCGCCGTTTTCCTGCTCCTCCCCCGGCATTTTCACCTCCGGAAACTGCCTTCCGGGAATCAGGGCCGCATCCTCGTCGTAGGTAATTCCTCCCAGCCTTTTTTCCATCAGCTGGCCAAACAGGAAATTCGCGGTTTGAAGCACTGCCTCTCTGCTCCGGAAATTCCGGTGAAGATCGATTTTTTGGTATGCACTTTCCTCCTTGGTATAGGAGGCGTATTTCTCCATGAATAATTCCGGCCTGGCCTGGCGGAATTTATAAATGCTCTGCTTGACATCCCCCACCATAAACACATTGGGACGTCCCTCCCGCTCCTTCGACACACTGTTTAAAATAGCCTCCTGGATCCAGTTGCTGTCCTGATATTCGTCAATCATAATCTCATGAAAGCTCCGGCTAAGCTCCACCGCCGTCTCCGAGGGAAGGAAACCGCCGTCCCCGGAGGGTTCCGTCAGGATCCGAAGGGCAAAGTGGGCCACATCGCCAAAATCCACGATATTCTTTTCCCGTTTGGCTTCCCCGAACGCCTGTCCGAAGGCAAGCGCCAGCCGTATCAACTCCTTAAGCGGTTCCCCAGCCGCCCGGGTGTCGGAGCAGACCTGAGAAAGCGGCCCCAGATAAAAGGCCTCCGCCAGGGCGACCATTTCTTTTTTCATGGTGTCCCGAAGAGAAGAGAGAAACTCCTTTCTTTCCTCATCCGCCAGGGCCTTCTTACCGATCCTGGGTTTTTTCACGAAGGAGCCCTTCACACCCTCCAAAAGCTTTTCTGCCTCTCTGTAATTTTCCGCCTCCGAAAGCTCCTCCGCCAGCCGCTTATCTGACCGGAACATGGCCCCATAGGGTCCCAGGGCGGCATCCTCCTCACATAACGCCAGAGCCGCCTCATACCGCTTCGCAAGTTCCCCTGTTACCAGGTGGAGTTCCTCCATCAAAGCCCGCATCCAGGCCGTTTCCGTGATCTCATCCTCTGAAATCATATCCAGCTGTTCTCTCCAAAGGCCAAGCTGCCTCTCCGGCTCCGGATAAGCCGCCGCAAACTCATAAAGCTTCAGGATATATTCTGCAATGCTTCCGTCGCCTTTCCCCTCTCCATAGCTCTCCACAAAAAGCAGGAATTCAGGAGAGGCCTCCTGATACTGTTCCTCCAGGAGCGCCCCCATGGCCTCCTCCCGAAGAAGCTTCAGCTCTCCCTCGTCCCCGATCCGAAAATCCGGGTCCAGATCCAGAAAGCTAAAATAATTGCGCACCACATGAAGGCAGAAGCTGTCTATGGTCATAATCTTTGCGTGGGAAAGAAGATCCTCCTGCCGTCTTAAATTGCCATCCTCCGGAAAAAGCTTCAACTGCTCGGCCAGCCTCTTTCCGATCCGTTCCCGCATCTGGGCGGCGGCGGCGTTGGTGAAGGTTACCACCAAAAGCCGGTCAATGTCCACCGGACTGTTTTTGTCCGTGATCATGGCCATGATCCGTTCCACCAAAACGGCAGTCTTTCCGCTTCCCGCCGCCGCTGCCACCAGGATATTCCGCTCCTTAAGCCCGATGATCTGTTCCTGCTCCTTCGTCCACGTGACCGCCATGGCTGCTCACCTCCTCCCCTTCAGCTTTGGTATTTCCAAAAAAGACATCTCCGTTTTTGTCCCCTTCCGCCGGACTGTCCGCGGCCCGGTCCGCCTCGGCAAGCTCCCTCCAGATATCCTCCGGAGCCTTCTCCGCAAAACGCCGGTATTCATACCCGGAAAGCTTCCGGTCAAACCCGCACACCGACCGGAATTCACAGTAGTCACAGCCGGTCCGGTCCTTCCGCCGATATGGTCTCGCAGAAATTTCTCCGGCGGCAATGGCCGAGCCAAACTGTTCCATCTGCCGGTACACAAAATTCCTCAGATGTTCAAACTGCTTTCCGGAAATGGCGGCCGATTTCCCCGCAACCGGCACACCGTCCTTCATGACCGCCGGAATCCATCTGGACTTTCCGTCTTCTTGAAACTCCTTCTGGAATAAAGAAACGGTCTCCCCGTTAAACACTCCCTTTGGCCGGAGGGCCTCCAGAAATTCGGCTTCAGAGCCGCCGTCTGCGCCCTTCCGCTCCAGGATCGGATCCTGAACCTGATAATAAAACATACCGGCCGGGACGATTTCTTTATCCGGATGCTTTCTCTGTTCCTGTCTCATAACTGCGTCCAGGTAAACCACCAGCTGCAGTTCCAGCCCTCCGTAAACGGCATTCAGGTCAAAATCCATGCCTCCGGACTTATAATCGATGATCTTCACATAGACCTTGTCCGCCTCCTCAAACAGATCCACCCGGTCTATTTTCCCCGCAAGCTGCATGCTTCCCCCGTCCCTCAGGGCAATCCGCATGGCCGCACTCTCTCCCGGGGCAAATTTAAGTTCAAAAGCCGCAGGCTTAAATTCCCCGGCCTTCAGCTGCTCTCCAAGGGCCCAGACCGTCTTTTCCGTGATACGTCCCATCCGGGACAAGAGATATTCATTCCTTGCAGAGGCGTGCAGCACATTTCCCCCCGCAGCCCCGGCCGCTTCCTCCATGGCTCTCTCCACCAGGGCCCTCCGCCCCGCCCCGTCAAGATCGGAAACCGCAGTCCCGTCCTCTGCGGCATACCGGAAGCAAAGTTCAATGGCCCTGTGGAACACATTGCCCATGTCCAGGGCCGCAAACTCAAACTCCCTCCGCTTCACAAGTCTGAGGCCATAGGTTAAAAACTGCGCATAGGCGCAGGAGGCATACGTTTCCAGCCTGGTCACGCTGCCGGTCAGTGGATCCCCATAAAGAGCTCTTGCCGCTGCCCTGGAAATCTGATCGCCCCCGTAGGAAAAGAAAGCCGCACCCGTCAATTTCTCTAAAAGCTTTCTGTTGCCCTCTTCCTCCAAAAGACATCCGTAGAGGGCGTTCCACAGGCCGGAAGCCCTCCCTTCCCGGTACTCTTCCATGCCTTCGGCCAGCATCTGAAAAGCCAATAGCTTTGTGAGAACCAAGGGCTTCTCCTGCCGTCCGGAGGAAAGCTCCGGAAACAGCCTCCGAAGATAACCGAGATACGGAGAGGGATTTTTCTTCTCTCCCGTTTCATCCGCCGCCGCATAGGAGATATACAAGCGATGGGAGGGCTTTGTCACGGTCAGATAAAAATAAAATTTGTCGATCAGGCTGCTCTCCCTCCTGGACGGCGTAAGCTCCGCATAGGGGGCCAGATCCTCCCTGTCAAGCTCCGACAAAAGCCCCCCCTGCCTTTTTCGCTTCGGCACATTTCCGTCGTTGACGCCGATAAAAAACAGGACCTTGATATCCTTCAGGCGGCTCCGCTCCACATCTCCCACCAGGATCCGATCCAGAGCCGCCGGTATGACTCCGACCCGGATTTCCCGGCAGCCGGCATCCAATACATCGTTATAAGTCTTTACAGACAAAGTCTCCTCGCCAAGAAGCCCCACAATCCGGTCAAAAAGCTCCAAAAGCTGCCCGTAGGCCTGCTCATATTCCTTTGCCAGGCTGTAGGAGCCCTCCCTCAAAAATCCCGCAGCCATGGCGAGAAGACGCTCCCTCACTGCGCCCTCCTCCAGAAAACGGAAGAGAGCTTCCGTCATCTCCCGCACCGTCGCCCCTTTCTTCTTAAAAGTCTCCCGCAGGACAAGAAGGGGAACGGCCGCCCTCTGTCTGGCTTCATTGAGAACCACCAGATTGACATGTTCCCCGCCCTTATAGAGGAGCTCCCAGGGCTCTTCCCATCTTCTGTGCCCCCGGATCCCGAGGGCCAGCACATAATTTTCCAGCTCAAAGAGGACATCCTCCTCAAAAGAAAGAAATCCGCATTTCAGATAGCGGAACACACTTTCATAGGAAAAATCTTTTTCCACCGCTTCTAAAGCGGCCCGCATATACTCCACTGCCGGATTGGTGAGAAGGCTCCTCTTATCATCCAAAAAAGCCGGCAGCCCCGCCTCCGCCATGGCCTGTGAAAGCAGAGGGCGATAGCCCTCCATATCCCCGCAGACCACCGCGATCTCCCGGTAACGGTAACCCTCCTCCCTCACCAGCGCCGCCAGCCTTTCTGCCATGGCGCGGACTTCCTCCGAAGGAGAAGCCTCTCCCGAAAGAAAAATCTCCCTTGTCTCCCCGGGAAAAGCTTCGCCGCCGTCCCGGAACAGCCGCTTGGCCAAAAAGGCCAGCTCCGATCCTTTCAAAACGCGCAACGGCTCCGATAACAGGACGTCCTCCTCTCTCCCCGCCTTCGCCTCCGCCGCCATTTTGTTCAACATGGCGGCGGTTTTCCTGCTCAGCGCAAAAAAATCATCCTGTTTTCCCGCTTTCCAGATATTTCCGCCGCAGTCAATGGTGATTGCCACCCGAAGACTTTTGCAGCACCTGAGGAGCTCGCCGATCACCTGATACTGGGCCGGCGTAAATCCGGTAAACCCGTCCAAAGTAATCACGCTGCCCCGCAGCTTCCTTGAGCGGGGGATAACCCGGCACAGAGACGGGAGCAGCTCCTCGGCAGTAATCATTCCCTCCCCCATGGCATCCCTGAAAGCGCCGAACAAAAGCAGCAGGTCTTTGAGCTTCCGGTTTAACAGGGGCCTGTTTTCCGTCTTCCCCGCCAGGCCCGAAAGCTCCTCCTCCCCGATGCGGTACTGCCCGAACTCAGACATGGTGGATTTTAGCTGTTCGATAAAGCCCGCCCGGTCCAGATGGTTTTTGTAAACCTGAAGCTGCTTTTCCACCGATGCACATGCCTTTCTGAGGAGCATGCTCTTCCCCATGTCATCCAGAATAATCCCCGGCATACAGGAAAGCTCCTCGAACACCCGGTAGGAAAGCCTTTCAAAGCTTACAATATCAATGTTCATAATACTGTGCCCGGAGCTTAACATCACCAGTTCTCTCTGGGTCTCCATGGTAAACTGCTCCGGCACAATGGCGAAAAACTGCCCCCCGGGATTTTCTTCCGCCTCTCTTACCATCGTCTGATTTAAAAAAAATGATTTGCCGGTTCCGGCACCGCCAAAAACAAACTGAAGCGACATGGCCCTCTCCTTTTTCTGCTTTTCTCCCGGTCTATGACAAATCCTTGAATTCACCGATCATCCGTTTGATCTCCTGCATCTGCCTGTCCGTCTCGGCAATGGTTTCCGCACAGGAAAGAAGCTTTTCGCTGATTTCCTCGTGGCCTTCCACGTTTTCCATGTTCTTTTTGTAGCGGAGCTGATGCTCTAAGCTGGCCCAAAAATCCATGGCGATGGTCCGGATCTGAACCTCCACATGCATAGGTGTCTTCCCCCTGGAAAAGAACACGGGAACCTCCACGATCATGTGATAGCTCCGGTAGCCGTTGGGCTTGGGATTCTTGATATAATCCTTCACCTTCAGGACTTTAAGATCATCCTGTGTGGCAAGAAGAGAACCCACCATGTAAATATCATCGATGAAAGAACAGACCACCCGCACCCCGGCAATATCGTTGAGTCCCGTCAACACATTCTCCTCATTGATCTCCAGTCCGTATCTTTGCAGCTTGTTATAAATACTGGCCGGCTTTTTGATCCTGGACCGGATAGAAGAAATGGGATTCCGGTTATAACGGACAGAAAACTCACTGTCTAATACCTCCAGTTTCGTCTTCACCTCCCGGATCGCACACTCATACATCATCATGATGTTGGCAAAGGTGCGGACCTTTTCTTCCATCTCGATCCCGAGCTCCATCTGCCTGCTTTTTTCCTTTAGTCCCTGAATATCCAGCTGTCTCAGCTTCAATTCCCTGATATCCAAATCCTGCATTTTCAGATCCCGTATATCCAAAACAATCATCCTCCTGCATTTTCCCGGCCCTTTCTGCCGATGATTATATCTATTGTACCATACTTTTCTTCGAAATGGAAAAACACCTCTGATTTTTAACGGAACAGTAGACAAAGAAAAAAAAGATTATTATAATAAAATACAGATTACACAATGAAAATAAGGGGGATGATTTTCCATGGAAAAGATCGCATGGGATGATAAATTTAATATCGGTGTAGATATCATAGATAAAGCGCACGCCAAGCTTTTTCGAATCATACATAAATTGATCGATCTTTCCAATGATCCAAGTACTACAAAACGTACCTGCCAGGAAATGCTCAAATATCTGGAAACCTATTCCATGGCGCACTTCGCAGAAGAGGAAACATACATGCGTTCCATCCACTATAGCGGATATGCACAGCACAAACGAAGCCATGACAACTTCAGGGACAAGACTCTAGTCTCCCTCAAAAAAGATCTGGAATTGTCTAACTATTCCCTGTCGGCCGTCCAGCATCTGATCGGCGCCCTGCAAAGCTGGCTGGCGGAGCACATCCTGAAGGCAGATCAGGCCATTGTTAAAAAGGTTCCCAGGGAAAGCTATGATTTTTCCTCCCAGGCCGTCCTGATTTCCAAAGCCGTGAACCGCGCTTCACAGGATCTGTTTCTAACGGAAATGAAACTGATAAATACCGATTATAAAGGCGAGAATATCGGAAACGCTTTTTACTGCCATCAGACTTATGACATTGAAGGCGGCATTCAGCTGCGTCTTCTTCTGGGAATAGAGGAGCCCCTGTTCCGCCGGGGACTTGAAAAATTTTACGGAAAACGAAGTGTGAAGGCATTGGCGGGCCGGCCGCCGGCAAGCGAGGCCCTCCTCCCTGTCTTCAGACAGTTCTTCGGGCATATGGGGAAATTTTTCCAGTCCAAGGCAGAACATGAACTGGACAGAAAAAATCTGCTGGATACGGACGAATTCCGTACAGATTTTATGAAGGGTTATCCCTGCCGCATGTTGTTCGGCTCCAAATCCGGATATTTCATTTTCTGTTATCGCACCAGGCGAGTAAAAAATAACTGATTTTTAATAAGAAAGTCAACAAAAAGAAAAACGATTAATAGTATAGAAAGGGGGAATGCCAATCAAAATCAGGAAAGGAGACTTTCATGAAAAAGGTCGTGTGGGATGACTCCTTCAATATAGGTGTAGACATCATAGACAAAGCGCACGCCAAACTTTTTCGGATCATACACAAGATGATCGACCTCTCCGAAGATGCGTCGACAACCCGGCATACCTGCAAAGAGCTCCTAAAATATCTGGAAGCCTATTCCATGGCGCATTTTTCAGAAGAAGAAGAATACATGCGCTCGATCCGATATGGCGAATACGCACACCACAAACAAATCCATGATCATTTCAGGGACGAAACCCTGGTCTCTTTAAAAAAAGAGCTGGAACAGTCTGAGTATTCTCCGGCCGCCATTCAGCATCTGACAGATACCATGCAAAACTGGTTGGCCGGGCATATTATGAAAGAGGATCAGGCCATCGTCAAAAAAGCGGTGGTCAAAAAAAACTGGCACTGTTCCGGTCAGACTGACCTTATATCCAGAGCCGTCAATCATGCCATGCAGGATGTGTTCCATACGGAAGCCAGGCTGGTCAACCCAGATTACAGAGGACGGAACTTCGGAAACGGATTTTACTGCCAGCAGTGTTATGATATCCCCGACGGGCTTCGCCTGCGTCTTCTTCTGGGCGTAGAAGCGCCTCTGCTTCACCGGGGACTTGAAAAAATCTACGGAAAGCAAAAGCTGCCTCCGCTGTCTGACACACACCCGGCAGGCGAAGACCTTCTACAGGTCTTTGTCCCGCTTTTCGCGCACATGGAACATTTCTTTCAGGGCCAGGCAGTGCATACCCTGGATACAGACAGCCTCTTAGACACAGACAGTTTCCGCACCGCTTTTATGAAAGGCTATCCGTGCAGTCTGCTGTTCGGTTCCAAATCCGGATATTTTATCTTCTGCTACCGCATCTGGCATGTAAGCAAATAAGAGAAAAAGGATGTGCAGACCTCACCCGTCTGCACATCCTTGGTTTTATCGATGGAATGGTATTTATCCCTTCTTGATAATGATGCCCATCTTTTTCGCCAGCTCTGCCGCCTGAAAAAGATCCACTATCACACCGGAGAGTTCCCTGTTATCGTCGGATACCGTAAGCCCCCCGATCTCACTGTCGGAAAGATCCATTCCCCTCAAAGAGGTTTTAAAAAAGCTGGCATTTTTAAGGCTTGCTTCGCTCCAAAATATCTGTTTGCATCTGCAGGCGGTCAAATTGCCGTTATCCATTCTTGTCCGCAAAATCCGCATATGCTCCAGGCGGGAGGAGTCAAAATTCGCATCTTCAAAATTGCACTCTTCCAGATAAAGGTGTTTGAGAACCATTCCGGTAAACTTCGCCCCGACTCCTTTACAGGAATGAAAAATAATCCGCTCCATATATCCTTCGTCAAAATCACAGCCGGACAGGTCGCAGCTTTCAAAAAGGACATCCGCAAATTCCCCATGGGCAAAGGAGCAGTTCCAAAAACGGCAATTTTGAAATTTTACGCCGGAAAATCTCATGTAGGAAAAGTCCTCCCCCTCACAGGTAATTCCCGCAAACCGCCTTGTCCGGATCTGTTCCTCTTCCTCTCGGCAGTTTTGCAAAAACTCTTCGTCCGCCAAAAGAAAATCCGCCTCCTCCGCAAAAATCGGAGTAAGCGGCATTTTCTTTTTCTCCTGATCCCGCATCAACAACGTCATACACTCGCGCCTCCATTCCCTGCTTTCTCATCCGCCACACAAATATTCTTCGCTATGGTGGTATTTATATTCATGGCCTCATCCCCTGCTCTTTACTTCCAGTTTATCACATTCCGCACGAGCAAACCACCCACATTTTTCAGCCTTATTTTTTGTCAGAAAAACCCCATGGAAGCCGCTTGTCTCCCATGGAGTTAAATATACAACTCTTATTCTCTTTTATTTTTCGAAACACCCGTTCTGTTTCACCCTCACTTGTGATATGGTTCCCCCGCCTGGATTTTAAAGCTCCGGTAAAGCTGCTCCAGAAGAATGACCCGCATCAGCTGATGGGGAAATGTCATCCTGGAAAAACTCAAGGCTTCGTCGGCCCGTGTGATCACACCGTCGGACAGGCCCAGGGAACCGCCAATCACAAAGGCAATATGGCTGTTCCCGTAAAGGCCCAAGCCGGAAAGATGCCCTGAAAGCTCTTCAGAGCTTCGCATCTTTCCGTCTATGGCAAGGGCAACCACATGCATGCCGTCCGACACATGGGAAAGCAGGCGTTCTCCTTCCTTCTCCTTGATTCTCCGGACAGCCGCCTCGGAAGCTCCGTCCGGCGTCTTTTCGTCCGCGACCTCAATAATATCCAACCTGCAGTACCGGGAAAGACGCTTCACATACTCTCCAACGGCCTGCGTGTAAAACTTTTCTTTAACCTTTCCCACCGCCAAGATTGTAATACGCATCTCGCTCCCTCGCCTCCCGAATCTTCTTTACTCATTCTCCAGGGGGATATCCGACTTATTCCTTGTCCCTCACGCTTGCGTGCAGCTCCTGCAGGGACTTCACCTGTCCGTTGCCGTGCTCCTTCACAAACCGGATACCGCCGATCATAGCCTTAGCCGCCGCCATGGTTGTCGCATAAGGAACCTTTTTCTTGATGGCGGCTTTTCTTAAATAACTGTCGTCCATCTTCCGCTCCTTTTCCACCGGTGTGTTGACAATCACATCGATCTTTCCGTTTGTGATCAGATCATACATGTTGGGACGCCCTTCCTGCAGCTTGTTGATCATCTCTGCTTCCAGTCCATTCTCCCTGAGCAGGGCGCAGGTGTTTCTGGAGGCAATGATCTTAAAGCCTGCCGCAGCAAATTCCTTTGCCACTTCTACCGCCTCCGGCTTATCCTTATCGCTTACGCTGATCAGGACGGTTCCCTCCAGCGGAAGCCTGGTCTGGGAGGCTTCCTGGGTCTTATAAAACGCCTCGCCCCAGGACTCGGAAAGCCCAAGGACTTCTCCTGTGGAGCGCATTTCAGGCCCCAGAACCGGATCCACCTCCTGGAACATATTGAAGGGGAAGACCGCCTCCTTCACGCCGTAATAGGGAATCTCCTGCTCTTTCAGGGACGGAACCGGAGAAGGCCGGCCGGTCAGCTCTCCGGTCACGATATCAATGGCCAGGGGCACCATGCGGATATTGCAGACCTTGGAGACAAGGGGCACCGTCCGGGACGCCCTGGGATTGGCTTCCAGCACGTAGACCTTGCCGTTCTCAATGGCATACTGCATGTTCATAAGCCCCCTCACATGCATCTCCTCCGCAATCTTCCTCGTGTATTCTTTGATTGTTCTGACATTTTCCTCCGACAAATGTCTGGAGGGGATGATACAGGCCGAGTCGCCTGAATGGACGCCGGCCAGCTCAATATGCTCCATGACCGCAGGCACAAAGGCGTGAGTACCGTCACTGATGGCGTCCGCCTCACACTCGGTGGCATGAACCAGGAAGCGGTCGATGAGGATGGGCCGGTCCGGAGTCACGCCGACAGCCGCTTCCATATAGCCCGTCATGCTTTCCGCGTCGTAGACCACCTCCATCCCCCGGCCTCCCAGCACATAGGAAGGTCGAACCATCACCGGATAACCGATCCGGTCCGCAATCTCCAAGGCTTCCGAGACATTCACCGCCATACCTGCCTCCGGCATAGGAATTTCCAGCCTGTCCATCATGGCCCGAAACTGATCCCGATCCTCGGCCAGATCAATGACCGCCGGAGCTGTCCCCAGGATCTTCACACCGTTTTTCTCCAGATCAGCCGCCAGGTTAAGAGGTGTCTGTCCGCCGAACTGGGCAATCACGCCCACCGGGCGCTCCTTCTTATAAATGCTAAGCACATCCTCCAGAGTCAATGGCTCAAAATAAAGCTTGTCGGAGGTGTCATAATCCGTGGAGACCGTCTCCGGGTTGCAGTTGACAATAATGGTCTCAAATCCCAGCTTCTTGAGAGCCAGAGACGCATGGACACAGCAGTAATCAAATTCGATGCCCTGTCCGATCCGGTTGGGGCCTCCCCCCAGGATCATAACCTTGGGCCGGCCGCTGCCAATGGGATTCTTATCCTCTCCGTTATAAGTAGAATAATAATAAGCACTGTCCTCGGTTCCGCTCACATGGACGCCTTCCCAGTTTTCTTCCATTCCCAGGGCAATCCTCCGCTCCCGGACATCAGCTTCCGCCACACCAAGGATCTGGCTCAAATACTTGTCGGAAAAACCGTCCTTCTTCGCCCGAATCAATGCCTCGTCCGAAGGCAGGCCGCCCCGGAAGGCGAGAAGCGCCTCCTCTTCCTCCACCAGCTCCTTCATCTGCTCAATGAAATAATGCTTCACCTTCGTCAGTTCATAAATCTCTTCGGCCGCTGCCCCTTTCCTCAAAGCCTCATACATGACAAAATACCGCTCGCTGGAAGGAATTGTCAAAAGGCGCAGGAGTTCTTCCTTCGTTTTTGTGTCAAAATCTTTGCAGTGGCCCAGGCCGTACCGCCCCGTCTCCAGGCTGCGGACTGCCTTCTGGAACGCCTCTTTAAACGTCTTTCCGATGCTCATGACCTCGCCCACGGCCCGCATCTGTGTTCCCAGCTTGTCCTCCACGCCCTTGAATTTCTCAAAGGCCCAGCGGGCAAACTTGAGAACAATATAATCCCCGTCCGGAACATATTTGTCCAGAGTCCCGTATTTCCCGCATGGAATATCCGCAAGAGTCAGGCCGGCCGCCAGCATGGCCGACACAAATGCAATTGGGAATCCGGTAGCCTTGGAGGCCAGAGCAGAAGAGCGGGATGTCCTGGGATTGATCTCAATGATGATATCCCGGTCCGTCTTCGGGTCATGAGCCCACTGAACGTTGGTTCCGCCGATGACCTCAATGGATTCCACGATCTTATAAGACTTTTCCTGAAGGCGTTTTTGCACTTCCTCCGAAATGGTAAGCATGGGGGCGGCGCAGAAGGAATCTCCCGTATGAACGCCCAGAGGATCGATATTCTCGATAAAGCAGACCGTAATCATATTGCCTTCCGCGTCGCGGACCACCTCCAGTTCCAACTCTTCCCAGCCGAGGATGGACTCCTCCACCAGAACCTGGCCAACCAGGCTGGCCTGCAATCCTCTGGCACAGACGGTCTTCAACTCTTCCACATTATAGACCAGGCCGCCTCCGGCCCCTCCCATGGTATAGGCCGGACGGAGCACCACAGGATAGCCCAGCCTGTCGGCAATGGCAAGGGCCTCGTCCACTGAATATGCCACCTCGCTCTTTGCCATCTCGATGCCCAGTTTTTCCATGGCATGCTTGAACTCGATCCGATCCTCCCCGCGTTCGATGGCATCCACCTGGACGCCGATCACCTTCACGTGATACCGATCCAGGACGCCTGCTTTAAAAAGCTCCGAACATAAATTTAAGCCAGACTGTCCGCCCAGATTGGGCAAAAGTGCGTCCGGCCGCTCCTTCGCGATGATCTGCTCCAGCCGTTCCACATTGAGCGGCTCAATATATGTGACATCCGCAATTTCCGGATCCGTCATGATCGTGGCCGGGTTGGAATTCACCAGTACGATCTCGTACCCCAGCTTTCTGAGAGCCTTGCACGCCTGCGTGCCAGAATAGTCAAATTCACAGGCCTGTCCGATGATGATGGGGCCGGAACCGATAATCAGGACCTTATGGATATCTTTTCTCTGAGACATAGCTTTCCCCCTGTTTTTATGCTTTCCTGTTTTTATCCCTACTATTATACATAAAACCGCCACCGGGCGCAACAAAAAAGTGGAGGCCGGGAAGACCAAAAGGACTGTCAGTTGCTTCTATTCGCCAACTGACAGCCCCTTTTTTCCGTCCTGCTACGGTTTCTTCTGCGGAGTCTCTTCCCCGCCCTGTTTTTCCTTCCTTCTGCTGTAATCCAGCCCATATTCCGCCATCTTCCGGTACAAGGTGGCCCTTCCGATCCCAAGAAGCTTTGCAATCTCCACCTTGCTGTAACCCGCCCGCAAAAGCTCGGCGATCCTCTCCTTTTCCAGATCAGAGATGGCCGAAATCCCCTGTTCCTTCAACCGCCGGATTCCCATGGCTGCCAGATCCTTGTCCGTGACGGTTCCCTCGCTGCTCCGGACAATCTTCTCCAGGATCTTATCCACCTCGTTGGGATCCTCTCCCCAATCTTTATTCAAGAGCCACTGCCTGGCGGATCTGCTCAGAGTTACCGAATCATTTTCATATCTGGAGCGGTAAAACGTCTCTCCCAAATCCAGGGCCGCCGCAAGTCTCGCCCGGTCCTCATAAAAAGAATCCAGGGCAATCGTATTCTTTTCCAGGTGATAATACAGTTTTTCCAGAAAAAACCCCTCATCAGACAAAGCCTTTAAATCCTTTGTCGTCGTAAAAATCAGTCTCACTCCGCTCCCGGCCGCCTCCGTCCCTTCAGGGCCGCCGCATCCTGTTTTCATAAAATCCAGCAGACGTTCCTGTAGATAAAACGGAAGATTTTCCACATCATATAAAACCAGAGTTCCTCCCAGAGCCCTCTGAAGCTCCCCGAAGCTGCTGAACAAAAACTGTTCAAAAAATTCCCGGTAAAGATTATTGCAATAGACCGGAACAATCCCCATGCCGCTTCTGTCCGAATAATTACAGACCGCCTTGGCGGCCATCTCATTGACGCACCGTTCCGGCCCGCAGATCAGAACCGGAAGCAGCGTCGCCGCCAGCGCCTTGGCCCTGTCCGCCATCTCTTCCGTGAAAATCCAGCCCCGGCACCACTCCAGTGTGACCAGAGAACCGCTTCCCGCCTGATTAGCCGCCGCCCAGATATGATCCATGGAGCGGAAACAGAAGACAAGCCGTTTCTCCCCCTCAGGCAAAAGCTCCTGACAGGACAAAAAACCATAAAAAGAATACGCTCCCCTCTCCAAAGCGATCTTCAAATTCCGGAACCCCGCTTTTTTCCGGAAACACTCCCGAATCATCCGGTGAGGAAGAAGCATCTGCAGATTTTCTCCCCGAAGGCTCCCCTCCAAGCCGAACATGGAAGTAAAGGCCCGATTACAGAAAAGAATTTCCCCGGCAGAATCCGTGCAGACCACCCCGTCTTCCACGCATTCCAGCACCTGCTCCCGCTCCCTGTTTTCCCTTCTGACTGCTGCAAGTTCATCCCGCTCCCGGATTTGCTCTGCCAAAAGCCCCGCCATCCGCGCCGCGAAATCTGCCGCTTCCTCCAGATCCTGGCACACGCCAAATGTCCGGTGTCCCGGAAACAAAAGCGCAATCACCCCGATGACCCGCCCTTCATAATGCACGGGTATCCCCGCCGCCCCAAAAATTTGGCAGTCCTCATAGGCATAGCAGCTTCTGCAAATCTCCGACTGCCGTCTGTCCTCCGCCACGATCCGTTTCTGCCTCACAAGCGCCTGCCCAATCACGCAGCCCGGTTCCACAGGCGCAGAAAGGCGGTAATATAAAACGGCCTCCCCCACCACACTCAGATTATGATCCACGATACGGACATCCGCATCCACCGTCTTTGCGATCACCTCCGCAAACCGCTTCACCGAATCCGAAATCGTCTTTAAAAGTGTCTGACTGATCATCCGGGGATTTTCTGCCATTTTATACGCCCGCCTTTGCCATTCATTAATACCCGTTCCCGCAGGATTTACAGTTTGGAGAGGGCATAGTCCGCCAGAATCTCGATCTGGTAGGACATGGTGACCGCACCGGGATCCAAATGTCCCACGCCCTTGTCTGCCTGATAAGTGGCCCGGCCCCTCACGGCCTCCATGCCCTTGGTGCTCTCCGCACCGTCAAGTGCCGCCTGCTTCACCTTCTTTAAAGTTTCCTCTTCGGAAAGTCCCTCCGCCAGGCATGCCTTATAGCATTCTGCCGCCGGGTGAAGGCTGTCGATCATGGTCTTCCATCCGGGTTTCGCATTTCCTCTGGACATGATCGCATCCAGCATGGCGGAAAGGACGCCGCAAAGCTCCTCGTTGCCGATGGTCTCTTTCTCCTTGAGAGTCTTGGCTGCCGCCAGATACGCGCTCCCGTAAAGAACACCGGAAGAGCCGCCGATCACGGACATCATAGTTTTTCCGATCTGCTTGAACTGCTCAAACAAATTCATTTCCGCCAGAGATTCCGCGATCTCATTGAGCTTTCCGAAGCCGCTGTCAATGTTCGCCCAATGATCGCCGTCACCCGTAGCGGCATCCAGCTCCGTGATATAATCTCCGCTGGCATGGATCTTCTGATAGGCCAGCTTAATGTACTCCACATAATCCCTGCTTGTCAACTGAAATCCCATAATTTTTTATTCCTTTCTCTAAACAATAAACACGAAAACAATCTTTATGATCAGACGCGGAACGCAGGCGCCTCGCTGGGAGCGTCCAGAAGCTCTTTCAATTCGTCGTCTAACTTCATCAAAGTCAGAGAGCAGCCCGCCATCTCCAGAGCCGTCATATAATTGCCCACAAAGGTCTTATAGACCTTGACCCCTTTTTCCGCCAGATAAGCCTGCACGTCACCGTTCAGAATATAAAGCTCCATCAGGGGAGTTGCACCCAGGCCGTTGACCATCAGGGCAAACTCGCCGTCCTCCGTCCCAATGCCGGAAGCCTTGTAATCCTCCAGGATCTTGTCCACGAGAATCTTCGCAATTTCTTTGGATTCCTTGATCGTAGTCTTGCTGATGCCGGGTTCTCCGTGGATACCCATGCCGATCTCGATCTCATCCTCCTCCAGAACAAATCCGGGCTTCCCTACAGCGGGAATGGTACACGCGCTCATGGACATACCCATACTTCTCAGATTCTTGATGGCCTTTTCCGCTGCCGCCTTCACCTCAGAAAGAGTAGCCCCCGCTTCTGCCTTGGCACCTGCGATCTTGTGCACGAAGACCGTACCGGCAATGCCTCTGCGCCCGGTGGAATAGGTGCTGTCCTCCACAGCCACATCATCCTTCACGATCACATAATCCACTTCAATGTCATCCATCTCGGCCATATCTGCCGCCATCGTGAAATTCATATAGTCACCGGAATAGTTCTTTATCACAAGAAGCACACCCTTGCCGCCGTCGGCCTGGTTGATCCCCTCCTGAATCCTCTCCGGATCGGGAGAAGAAAACACATTTCCGGCTACAGCCGCATCCAGCATCCCCTTCCCCACATAACCTGCATGGGCGGGTTCATGGCCGCTTCCGCCGCCGGACACGACGCCTACCTTTTTGCTCTTCTCCTTCCTGGAAATGACTCCCAGACCCTCGCTGTGAATGACTGCCGGATTGGCCATGGCCAGCCCGTGCAGCATCTCCTCCACTACATTTTCCGGTTTGTTGATGATCTTCTTCATAGTTTTGCTTTCCTTTCCTTAAATTTGCCCGTGTTTTCCGGGCATCATGGGATACCCGCAGGGTGTTCCTTAAATTTGCCCGTATTTTCCGGGCATCATGGGATACCCGCAGGGTGTTTCCTTAAGCTTCTTGCTGTATCATTATAATACACCACTAGTCATATCATATTATAGCACATTGTCGGGAGTCCGCAATGGTTTTTTTTCATATTTTGTATGATTTCCAATACATTTTCCCGTTTTTCTATTCTGGCATCTTTTCCCGTTTTCATTTTGTATCATTATAATACACTTCTGGTTTTTGGAAACATCCTGAGAGCCCTTTCGGGCGCAGAAGGCCGATTCCCCTGTGCGCCCCTGCGCATAAAAACAAACCGGGCAGGAGGAAATCCCCCTGCCCGCAAATAATCCCGCTATGCCTGTAACAGCAAAAACGCGGCTATACCTTTAGCTTCATAAAAAATTCGTCAATCCTGCATCTTATGTCTGCAGGCTTTAAATATTTTAACAGATAACCTTCCGGTTTCAGGGACAGGACTCTTTTCACGCTCTCCGGATCGTCTCTGCTGGTCAGGAAGATAACCGGAATATCCTCAAATTCCTTCTCCGAACGGAGCATTTCAAACACATGGCTCCCGTCGCAAACCGGCATTTCATAATCCAGAAGGATCAGATCCGGCCTGTCCAGCGTAACTGCCCGGATTGCGGCGACCCCGGAATCCACCTCCGAAACCTCATACCTCCCGGCAAGCAGCCTTCTCATCCCCATACGTATCGTCATAGAATCGTCAACCACAAGGATCTTCCGCAGCGGTTCCTTATCCCTTGCCCGAAGATATTTTTCAACCTCTTTCATCACGTTGTCCGCTACAATAGGAGTTCCGATTCCGCCCTGAAGCAAATGAGGTGCAAACATACAGTAAGAGAAATATCCCGCATTGGTATCAAACAAAAGGCTCACCTGCGGTTTCATATCCTCAAACACCTCCTGGAACTGCTCATAGGTCAGAAGATTTTCTTCCACCAACTCATAAGACTCCGCAGAAGGGAAATGCCCTATGACACGCCCCACAAACTGGCTCGCAGTATATCTAACCGCATTGAGCAGCATCACATTGAGCTTGTTCGACTGGACTCCCATGATCTTTCCAACCGTATTAATCAATAGCTTTTCCTCAAAGACCAGAATAATCTCCCATTTTTTTTCATCCGGCTCCCTGCCGTAGATCAGCCGGTAATACACTCCTTTGCCAAACCTTTCTCCGCCGTAAGCCTCGCTGATCACCTGCGCTTTCAGCTGAAACATGTCATAAAGCATCTTGCCGATGACCCGTTTGAGATCCGAAAGCTGCGTCTCCGGCAGGAGTTCTCCCCATTTGCTCTCCTTCTCCCCGACGATTGCCTGATCCTCTGTCAACGTATGTCCGATCAGCCATCCGGCGCAGACTCCCAGGAAATGATCCACCGAGTCCGGAGAATAACTCTCCCTGGCAAGCTCCTGCTCCAGCGCCGGGAGCGTATTCTCCCGAAAGCCCTTATGTATGCGCCGATGCATTTCCAGATCCTCATAGGCGGTCAGCTCCATATACTTTTCTTCATCTTCAAAATGCTTCATCGCATGCTCTTTGAAATATTTAATTCCCTCTTGGCATGCTTTTTTGCTTTTCCTCTCCTCTTCTCCAAGAGCAAACAGCTTGTTGATAATCTTAAAAAGCCTCCGGTGTTCCTCGTCAATGATCCTTACACCAATATCAAATTCTTCCTTCCACTCCAATTGATTATCCATATCAGACTCCTTAGTTACAATATTTTCCAGACGGTTTTCGCCCTATAATATTTACTATATCATAAAATCAAGAAAATACAACCATTATGCGAAAACCCAAATTTTAATTTATAGATGCTTCGGAAAATTCCCTGAAATCTGACAGCCTTCATTCAGCACCAGAAATGCATGAGGATCCGTTTCCTTCACTAACCTTCTCAAAATCGCCGCCTCATATTTGGAAAGAACGGAATAGACAATCACCGTGTCCTTTTCCGTATAGCCGCCCACCCCGTTCCAGAGAGTAGCGCTTCTGTTAAATTCCTGAATAATCATCTTCCGGATGGCATTTCCGCTGTTCTTTGTAAAGATCATAACCTGCACATTGATACTCTGGCTATAGGCCTTATCCACCACGAAGGACAGGAATACTGCGTAGATAATACAGTAGATTGCCACAGACACGTCAAATAACAGAATGCAGATCCCGTAAATAATTCCGTTGATCAAAAGAGACAGCTTCCCGACACTGATACTTTTCCCTTTCTTTGCCAGATAAACTCCCAAAATATCCAGGCCGCCGCCACTGCCGCCGGCCTGCAAGGTGATCCCGCCGCCGGCCCCGCAGATAATACCGCCAATCAGGGCACAGGTAAGCGGCTCCTCAATGACCGGCACCTTCGGCACCGGGATAATGCTCAGGAAAAAAGTCACAAAAATAACATTGATCCCCGTTTTAATCAGAAACCGCTTCCCGATGCTCCTCATGGCCATAATAAAAAGCGGTACATTCAAAAGAGAATACAGTACTGCGCTTAAATTAAAACCGCCTAAGTTTACGCCGAGTTTTTCCACCAGCACCGTCTGGATGATCTGGCTGATACCCATGACGCCCCCGGCATAAAGCCCCATAGAAGCCACAAAGGCATTCATCCCCACCGAATAAATAAATGCCCCCACTATACAAAGAACATATTTCGTCCACTGCTTTTTCTGTACATACGCCTCCATTTGTTCCATAATCCCTTCCTCACTACAAATTCAAAATTAATGATAGCTTTTCTCTTGTATCTCATATTTTCTCTTTTGTCAATACTTTTCCCCAAAATCCTTTTTTTATTGTACTATGATATACTATTATTGGGAAAGGCCGGCCCGCTCAATGACGCCCAGGCAGGCGGCATCCGCGATGCGGCAGCACTCCTCAATGTATTTCATTCTGGCCGCTTCTACCGTACCGGAGGCATCGACGACCTTTCCGCCCTTAACCCCCCTTAAAATTATAAGATAAAACGAGGACTGCTTTCCACCTCGTGACCGTCGGAAAGAGAAGCTATTACGTTTATCGCTATATGTCACTTGCCCATTTTATCTCCTGTACCGGCTATGGAAAAACTATTTCTTTTGAGGAAGGCTATGCTTATTTTTACCGATTACTACAGGAAGAACGCATTACATATGTGTATCAGTGCGGCAAAAACAGGTCCCTCTTGCAAATGTATTGGCGTTAGTAGTATAGTTTTGTGCACTTTTTTGAATTTGCTCATTTATAGGGATAAAACGTACCAAAAAGAAGAAGCCTCACTCACATAACTGAAAAAACAGTTATTTTGTGACACTTCCTCTTTTTATAATGCCAATTTATTTATCAAATTCAAACAATCTGGGCTTTAAGAAGCTCAATAATGTTGTAGCAGCCAACCGGCTGGTATTACCCGACGGATCCAACGGCGGAGAAACCTCGACAATATCAATTGCACCAATATTTGCCTTAGACAATGCATTCGCCATATCCAAAAGCTGCATTGCAGTAATTCCTCCATATATGTAAGAACCTGTTCCACAGGAGAAAGCCTGATCAACCACATCAATATCGATTGTGGCATAAATTACATCTGTCCCGTTGCTTGCAATCTCTATTGCTTTTGCCATGATTTGTTCGACACCCTTTCGCTCGATATCTGCAGTGGTAATTATGGTACCGCCGTTTCCTGTAATATATTCATATGGTTCCACACCTGTTGTCCCATTAATTCCAACCCAAACCATATTTTTTATATCTACCGCAGATAACTCACTGATACGCCTCGCCGGAGAACCATGATAATATTTCCCCCATGTTTCATTATAATCATAGGCATCCAAATGTGAATCCAGATGAATATATCCGATTCGTGGTTCTCGTCCAAGCCGTTTTCTCATGCCATTTGCGAAGCCTTTAACCGCAGGATATGCAATGTAATGATCCCCGCCCAATGTCACAGGAATAGCTCCTGCTGTAGTGATTGTCTCAATGCTTGCCGCGATACTATCTGTTGTGCGTGTCAGGTCGCTCGGATAAACTCGAATATCCCCTGCATCCTTGATCACACCAACCATTCGAGATTTCATTCTCTTTTTCGTCACAACATCAATAACTTCCCCGTCAATAGCCGTTAAATGATACAGGAAATGCACAGATTCCTGACGAATCGCATTTGGTGCGTACCGGGAACCAGGGCGCGAACCCGTAGTTGCATCATAGGGAGCTCCAATTACCACATATTCTCCCTTCTTTACCTCCTCAGGCCTGATATATTCCGAACGCAGAAATGTCATCACGCCTGCAAATGAAGGATACTCAAACCTCTCATCCATAACTTTCCTCCTTATATTTTTACATGAATGAACTTATCGCACTAATCGTTAAAAGAACTACTACAACTGCCAAAAGTCCCATAGCCACATTTTGTATCGGTTTACTGGAATACTCTCCCAAGACTTTTTTCTTGTTTGCTAATATTGTAATTAATATTACACTGATTGGCAATATCAATGTATTCAATACCTGTGCAGCAATTATAATCGCAGTGGGAACCGTACCGCTGAAAACAAACGTGACGATAATAGGAAATAATGCAATGATTCCTACACATACTCTGTTCTTCCACCCCTTCGGATCATCTTCAAATCCAAAGGCTTCCGCCATCATAGGAGGGATGCAGGAAGTCATATAAATTGCAGAAGAAAAACCGGCCGCCCAAAGTCCAAGAGCAAATAAAACACCTGCATATCTGCCAAGGACAGGAATCAATTGCTGTGCCATATCTGCAGCAGAGGAAACTGTAATTCCCTGAGGATGCAGGGTTGTTGCAGAGCAAATAATAATCGCACAAGTCACTACACCGGTTAAAATCATATTGAGACGAAGATCATTTTTAGCGGGCTTCAAATCCTTTATTCCGTTCTTCCATTTCTTTTTCGTCAGACTTGACATGGCAAAAGGTATATCCGGACATACGGTCGTACCTACAAGGCCAAGCACAAGCACCTCCGCTCCCTCTGGAATATTAGGAATCAATCCTTTCGCAATGCCAGAAACACTAGGACCAGAACCAAACATGGTAATCAGGAAAGCAAAAAGCATCATAACTACCAAACCAGTATTTACATTTTCCAAAACCTTATATCTGCCCACGAAAGCGATAACAACAGAAAAGGCAGATAAAATAACCAGTGCCACGCTAATTGAAAGTCCAGGAACAAGCAAATTAATTGCCATAGCCGCCCCCAGATAATTTCCCGTTTGGTATGCTAATGCTCCAACAAACAATGCAATAAACGTCACTTTTGAAAGAATCGGATTCATTTCTCTGATTCCTTCCAGCATAGTTTTACCGGTCTTTAAAGTCCAGCGCAATCCTGGTTCATTCAAAATATAGGCCAAGATTGCACTTACAATACAGCACCACAACAACATATATCCATATTTCGCACCTGTCGAGGATGTTGTCGTAACCGTGCCAGGTCCAATGATACTGGCAGCAATAATAATTCCCGGTCCGATCAATCGAAACATTTTGACGATTCCAAGTGTTTTTACCATCGAAGGCTCTTGTCTGTTTTCTTTATTTTCCATATAGTACCCCCTGTTATAATTGATTCGACATACATTCTCATGACATATTTCTGTACAAGCAGCAAGAAAACTTATAATTTGGGTACCGCAAACCTGTTCTTTTGCTTTCCACTATTCGTCGACTAAAATTGTGTAATTTATACATTTTATACCTATGTCATCTGTTTTTATTATAATATTTCACTTGTTTTTTGACAAATATCAATTATCTATTATTATATAGCCGCTATGTTATATAGCAACCAACACTCTTCATATAAACATCATATAACCATTAAATTTTAAAAAAATAGAAAAAAAACTATTACATATGTAAATTATATGGTATCATAAAGACGTAACAATTTTTAACCATTAATACTTATAAATGAAATCCTATGGGTAAATCAGACTTTATTTGTAACATATCCACTCGTCTTTTATAAAAAGAAAAAATTTATGGAATTTTATCAGTTACTTTATTTCAAAAAAATAGCAGAATCCGAAAATATTACCAAAGCGTCTGCAGAACTGAATATTTCTCAACCTTCCCTTTCTCGTTCACTAAAAAACTTGGAGATAGAGTTGGGTGTCCAGCTTTTTGACAGAAATGGCAAAAAACTTCTTCTCAACAAATATGGAACTGTTTTTTTAGGTTATGTCGATCACATTCTGGACACTCTGACAGAAGCCAGTTCCAAAATGACTGAATTAGTATCGATGCCTTTGGCTCCTCTCAAAATTGCAACAATGAACGATAATTGTCTGATTCCCAAGCTGATCAGCGCGTTTCATCAATCTTATCCTTATATTCATATTCAACTGTATTTATTTTCATCTGTTAATACAATACCTGCTGAATGTACTGTGGCGCTTCATGCCTCTGAGGAAGTGTCTTCTTCCGCTTTCAAATCCACCAAATTGCTTACTGAAGAATGTCTGATCGGTCTTTCAATAGATCATCCTTTAGCCAAACAGAAGTATTTAACCGTAGATGATCTGACACAGGAATCATTTATTATCCTGAACCAACAAAACTCTTATGGTGAATTTTCCAGATATTTTTTTCGTCTTCTGGGTTTTCAGCCTTCCATTATCATGGAATGCGGAAATCAGATTATGTTGGATGCCATGGTTGCGGAAAATGTCGGCCTTGCCCTTTACCCATCAAAAACCTGGGAGCCGAACAGAACACGGGTAGTGCTGAGAGAAATTAAAAACCACCATCTGTACCAGCCTTTTTATATTTCCTATATAAGTTCTGTTGCAGATCCCTCTACAGAATTATTCTGGGATTTTGCACTTTCTTATTTTCAGTAATTACGATAATGGAACTCAGCTTTTCACTTCAACAATAAAATGAAAGCTTTTGCGAAAAGTGCAGAAGTATACTCCCGGCATATCTGCAGAAAAAGGCCATTCTCCGCGGCCGACTTTCACCAGTCACAGAGTAATGGCCTCTTTACCTGATATTCGATTATTTTACTAATTCCCCATCCTTCATAACGCAGACGCCGTCCACAATACAGGTTGGGCACTTCATAATCAAATCGATATGCACCGGCGTATCACAGGTTCCCCCATAAGCCAGATTATTTCCGATCCCGATATGCATAGTACCCATGACGCCCTCGTCCTCCAGCATGCGTCCGCTTAAGCGCCCGGCCGGATTTAAGCCAAAACCCACCTCGGCCGCCAGATATACCCGCTTGTCGTCAAAAGCCGCCAGAGTGTCTCTGAGCACATCCGCTTCCTTTCCTCCCGCAATGGAAGTGATGTATCCCTTCTCCACCTTAAGAGTAATGGGGGTTTCAAGCACGCCGAGTCCCGGCAGCGGGATACTGCCGTCAATGACCAGAGACCCTTCTGCGGAATCGTCCGCAGGTCCCACGGCACACTCTGCATCCGGCGGCGAAGAAGCCTCACCCTTCTCCCTGGACACCCCATAACCGGTATCCGCATGGCGTCCTTCAATGGAAGTGTGAAAATCTGTTCCTGCAGGAGTCGTGATGGACAGCTCCTTTCCCACGATCCTGGTTTTCAGATCATCCACGATCTGGCGGATCTCTCCCCAGTCTGTAAACAGGCAGCCTTCCTCCAGCATCTCCATGGAATAATCCGCCATGTTCACAAAACGGGAGCCTGCTTCACAGGCCGCGATCCTGGCCGCGCTGTTATACAGCGAAAACGTGGTAGCAGAAAACATCACATCGGATTCCTTCATGGCCGCCGCAATGGCATCCGTAGGCGCTTCTCCATGGGTGGAACGGTCCGGCATCAGAACCAGTGACGCGTCCGTAAACTCAGCCGCGCATTCATACATGGCCTCGCCGATCTTTTTGCTCGTGTTATCCGTAATCACGAGAACCCGCTCTCCTTTTTTTACCTCTCCGCAGGTATGGAGCAGGATCTCACATCCCTTCCTTGCTTTTTCGCTCATCGCTACCTCCTGAAATAATCTTTTACCTTGCTGGCAACAAATGCCATTTCTTTTTCTCCATAACGCTGGTCACACTGCAGCATGACGTTATGCTCCGACAAATATCTGGCGTCCTCCCCCGGGGTATAATATTCCTCTGGCAGTACCCACTGGATCTCTCCGACGATCTGATTTTCTGCCAGATAATCATAAAAACCGCTCCTATTTTCCACCAGTACCACAAAACCGAAGGGCACGTATTTCTGGTCTGTATCCAGAGGTGCTCCTACCAGAGTAAGCCCCTCCACATCCTTAAGCTGCTCATAAAGATACGTATAATTTTCTCTCCGCTTCCGAATGGAGTTCTCATGATCCATATTAAAAAAGATCCGGCTGGTGAGCTCTGTCATTTCCCTGGGCGTAAAGTCCAGATAACGGGCCTTGTTGGCCTCCCGCTCAAGTTGCAAGTAATAGGACATGTCCGCCTCCGGATGGGCGTCATAATAATCCCTCATGACCGAGATCAGAAGCTGTCTGTATACAGCTTCGTCATAGGCGTCCTTCAGAGGGACCGCCGGACAGTCCACGCCGTCTCTCACCGCCAGAATGCCGCCATCCGTTACGGGCATCCACTTTCTGGTGCTGGCCACCAGGTAATCGCCAAAGCCGATTCGTCCCTCATCCGCCGTGTAAAGGGTCTGTGTCAGATCCTCAATCAGAATCAGTTTCCATTCTCTGACAAGCCTTAACATCTCCTCCACAACTTCTTTCGGCTGGGGGACGCCAAAATAATGGATCGCATACAATACCTTCACCTGCTCATCCAGTTTGCTCTTAAGATCCTCCAGATCCACGGTCAGGTCCCGTTTCACCCGGTAAAACCGGAATCTTGCCGGACAGACCTCCAGAGAATTGATCACGGAGACGCACAGGTAATCCGGCAGAAGGATCACGTCCTCCTCTGTCAGATGAACTGCGTTCAGCAGAATATAAGATGTGGCCGTCCTCCCGTTCCCGGTGTAGATCTTTCTGTGGTACTGTCCTTTTCCGTCACAGCGGAGAGGAAAATCTTTTTTCTCCGGTTCTTTTAAAAGAAGTTCCGGGTCAATATGATAAAAGCCACCTATCAGCATTTTATCCCTCCATATCCCGGCAGGGCAGTGGAAGCTTCCGCTCCCCCTCTGCCGTTTCTGTTCTTACTTTTCAGCCAGTACGTTATAATTGATCAACGCATACACCTTTGCCGCTTCCCTGAGCTCGTCCAGAATCAGATATTCATCAGGCATGTGTGCCATCAGACCGGTGCCGGGCCCGTAAATGACCGTAGGAATGTGAGAAACATTGGTCATAAAATCCGCGTCATCATGCTGGGGAGTTCCGTAGAAGGGACAGTTTTTGCCGAGCATCTCATGGGCCTTCACGACAGCCTGCACGATCTCCGCATCCTCGGAAACCTCAGACGGATTGCTGTCATAAGTCAGCTCCGCTTCTGCGTCAAAGGTCGGATCCTCTGCCTTTAATTTAGCGAGAATGTCGTTGATTTCCTGTAAGAACATGGCTCCTGTCTCACCGGGCACCGTAAATCTGGATACCTTCAGCTCGCAGCGGTCCGGAACCACACTGGAGCGCTCGCCGCCGCTTATGACACCGGGATTGATGGAGCCGGTCGCATATTTATGGATGCCCGGCTGGATCTTCTGGATCTCCTCATAAACCCGGCACATCTGGCCGATAGCGTTGACGCCTTTTTGGGGCGTCGCGCCATGAGCTCCCACTCCCATGGTCGTGATCTTTACCTCCAGCATTCCTCCGCACACCAGGCAGCATTTCAGATCCACGTCCTCGCCGTTGACGCACATATCAGCCGTAAAACCGTCATTCAGCATCTTAAGGGTACCCTTGCGGCTTACATCCTGCACTTCCTCCTCCACTGGATACATGAGGGCGATCTCCCCCTCAAAGGGAATCCCGGAATCCACCAGTGCCTTTGCCGCAATAATCTGCGCCGCAATGCCGCCCTTACAGTCGGTAGATCCGCGCCCGTACATCTTTCCGTCAATGATCTTTGCACCAAAGGGATCCTTCGTCCATCCTTCTCCCACAGGAACCGTATCTAAATGATTGTTATATGCGATCCGCTTCCCAGGCTTTGCTCCCTTCACAAAGACCAGTACGTTTCCATGGCGGTCAATGGAGCTTTCAAACCCCAGTTTTTTGCAATACTCACAGATAAATTCTGCATACGCCGCCTCGTCGCCGCTGACGCTTGGGATCTTAACCATCTTCGCCAGCAGATCGATCATTTCTTCTTCATAAGATTCTACAAGATCAAGTAATTTTTGATACATTTTAACCTCCTTTTTCAGACAAAAACGTTTCAGCCGTTTCCTGCTTCGTCTCTCAGAACATTGCGATCAGGTTTTTAACCACGCTGTAGAGAGCATTCACCGCAAATACCAGAGTACACAAGGTTACGATCCCCATGATGACATTCTGTCGGGTATTGTTGACAAACTCGCCGAGCAGCGATTTCTTGTTACAAAGGATCCAGCTGATGATACATACCATCGGAAGGGCAATACCGTTTAATGCCTGTGCCGCAATGATCAGCTGCACCGGTGAAGAACCGAAGATCACGATCAGTATGATCGGTACGAGCACTACCAGACAGGTCACGATAATATTGTGTTTCGCCCTGGGGTCTTCATCCAGCTTGAAAGCCGGCGGGAACAACATGTTATGAATCGAGACCTGATAAAGCACGGAAGAAACCGCCGCCGCCCAGAGTCCTAGGGAAAAGAAGATGCCGGCGAAACGTCCCAGAAGGGGAGTCAGCTGCATGGCCATATCCGCCGCGGAAGAAACCGTGATCCCCTGGGGATGAAGCAGCGTTCCCGCACATACGATGATCGCTCCGGTGATCAGGAAGGTAACGACCATGTTCAGTCCCAGATCTGCCTTTGCCAGCTTAATATCAGTTCTTGGCTGGTTCGAATCCGGATATTTTTTTCTTAAGAATCCGGAATATCCGAGCACCAGGTTCGGAGTCACCGTGGTAGCCAGCAGGGATACCGCCAAGATCGCATTACCGCCGGGAATCTTAAAAGAGAACCCTTCCGTAAGCATGTCCCCCACATTCGGGCCGGAGGTACATGCCGTCAGCACGAAAGCGAGCACCATCAGGATGATCAGCACCTGATTCACATTCTCAATGATCTTATAGCGGTTCAGAAGGACAATGACTAGGGCCAGAGCGGACATGACGACTGCCCAGAGCAAATAAGTAGTTCCCGGGAAGAAATAAGTCAGTGCCATGGAAGCGCCGCTTAAGTTTCCTGCCTGGAATGCGATACTTCCGACAAAAAGTACGATCCACAGGAATTTTGCGACTCCGGGATTGATATGCTCTCTCACGCCGACCATCACCGATTCCTTACATCCAATGGAAATCCTCGTGGCTGGTTCCTGAAAGAAATATGCAATGACACAGGCGAGCAGCAAGATCCACAGCGCCGTGTAGCCGTAGCTGGCGCCCTGGGTAGACGCCGTAGTCACGGTACCCGGACCAATGATCGCCGCTGACATGATCGCGCCCGGCCCCAGGGCCTTCGCATAATCCTTGAACGTTAGTTTCTTTCCATCATTCATACTAACTTCCTCCTTGCATAATAACATATATCATATCCGCGCCGCAAACGCGGTATGTATCCTCCGGTACGTTTCCGTCTCGCATTTTGTAATTTGTATATTGAAGATTGTATACAAAATGTCTTTATAAAAAAACCATTAGTAAATCAATATACATTATGCCCGACTGATTTGCTAATGGCTCCTTTGCCATATATCCTTTATTTATAATCTTATACTTTTTATTCTATAATGAATACTTATCAATTGTCAAGTATTTACAAAAAAAAATCGAGTTTTTTCGTTTCATTCTCTATAATTTACATAATTAGCTCCAACCAGCCGCTCCGAACCATTCTCCAAATGCTGCTTCACCGTCCGGTAGACCAGATCCCCCTCCCGCTTTTCCAGTGCCTGGACGATCTCCATATGCTCCCTTGTCGCCGCTTCCACAATACCGGCCTGTGTTTCCTCATTATCATACTCTGCAGCCCAACGGATCCGTAGGGAATGCGCCTTCATATTCTCCAGCGTACTTTTCAGAAAACGGTTTTCCAGATAATCCACCAGCATCTGATGAACCTCCAGATCTGAATTGACATACTGAGCCAGATCCTCCGGGTGGTCAAGCACCTTCAAAAGCTTCTTTTTTACCTCCTCGATCTTTTCCGCCGGAATATGATCTGCCGAAAGCCTGGCCGCATAAGGCTCCAGAAGCGCCCGCATCTCCCAGATATAACGAATGTCCTCCTTCAGTACCTCCGAGACCAGCGCCCCCTTCCTCGGCACGATAGTCGTAAAACCGTCTCGCTCCAACATATTCAGTGCCTCGCGGATTGGCGCCCGGCTGATATTCATCTCGGCTGACAAATCCTCTTCCCTGAGCCTGTATCCCGGCTTCAGCTCCCCGTTTATGATCCTCTGCTTTAGATTATCATAAGCGAGTTTTTTTAAAGACGGATTTGAACCAAAATCTGTTCCTGGCATTGTTCCCCTCCTCCTTGCAGGCAAATCCAGCTGTCTTCTGCCTGCTTTTTCTTAAAATATCTTATCACATCTTTTCTCAATCCGCTACTCACTTTTGGCAAATTTCTCAATAAATCAATTCGAGTAAATAATCCCTAAAGCTGCTAAAAAATCAAGAAACTTCTTTTGTTTCTATTGAATGACAGAGGCTTTCTTTGTATAATAGAAAATATAATAGGGAATAGATTCTGCCCTGTTTATTACAGTCAGATCTTAGGTGGTGTCATGCCAGACGAAATGCTGACGGAAACAGGGAAAAAGAAGCGGCTGAAAAAGCTGCTGAACATATCGCAGCCCTTCTGAACAGGAGCCGGTAAGGAGACCGCAGTCCGCATAAACCATGCGAACTGCGGCCTCTTTCTTTTACGGCAGATGCCGTCTTTTGGAGCACTATGCGTTTTTTCTGTCCTACTGAAGCTTCTTAAGCGCCTTCTCAATCCGATCCATGCCCTCTGCGATCTTTTCCATGGAATTGGTATAAGCGATCCGCACACACTTCGGCGCATTGAAAGCGCCCCCGGGCACGATGGCCACATGGGCCTCTTCCAGAATATAGCTGCTAAAGTCAAAGGAGTCCTTGATCTCCTTCTCTCCGTACTTCTTTCCAAAATATGCGCTCACGTCGGGGAGCAGATAGAACGCCCCGTCCACGTTGGCGCAGGCAATGCCTTCCATGGCAGTCAGGCGGCCATAGGTATAGTCTTTCCTTTTGGCGTACTCTGCCACCATCGCTTTGATACTCTTATCATTGTGCTTTAACGCCTCCACGGAAGCCCACTGGACAAAGGTCGTGCCGTTGGAGGTGGTATGTCCCTGAATGGCGTTGATACCCGCGGCGATCTCTGCGGGCGCCGCCGTATAGCCGCACCTCCAGCCGGTCATGGCAAAGGCCTTGGACATGCCGTTGATGAGAATGGTATGGTTATAAGCTTCCTCGGAGAAGGAAGCCACGCACTCGTGGACCTTTCCATTATAGATCAATTTCTCGTATACCTCATCCGAGATGATATAAAAGTCATGCTTCACGGCCAACTCCGCCAGCTTCTCCAGACTTTCCCTGGTATAGACGGCCCCTGTCGGGTTGTTGGGCGTATTGATCATGACCGCCGCCGTTTTCGGCGTGATCGCTTTCTCGATGGCGGAAAGATCCAGTTGGAAATCCTCTTTGGTATCCACACATACCGGCACTCCGCCCACCAGCTTGACGATCTCCACATAGCTGACCCAGCCGGGCATGGGAATGATGACCTCGTCCCCCGCATTGACCACAGCCAGGACCGCGTTGTTTAGGGCCTGCTTGGCGCCTGTGGACACACAGATCTGAGACGGCGTATAGACAACTCCGTTGTCCTTCTTGAGCTTTTCACAGACAGCTTCCCTGAGCGCGGCGATACCGGGAACGTTGACATACCTCGTCTTTCCTTCATCCAGCGCCTTTTTGCACATGTCCCGGATATTCTCCGGCGTATCAAAATCCGGTTCCCCGGCATTCATACCGATGATATCTACACCGGCCGCCTTCATGTCGGCCACGACGCCCTCCAGCTCACAGGTGGCGGAAGGGGTAATATTCTGGGCAATCCTGCTTAACATAATATCCTCCTTTTACTCTCCCTTAACCTTCGCTCCGACGAACCGCACGGCGGCCGCCGCCAGCACAAGGGTGGGATCAATATTCGGCCTGTCGATCTTAAACAGGTCAAAGGCCACAGGAAGCTCCGTACAGCCCAGGATCAGCGTCTTCGCGCCTTTTTCGAAAAGCTCATCCATGGCCTCATAAAACCCGGTCAGCTCTATGGACAGGTTTCCGGCCTTTACCCCTTTATAGATCACGTCCATCACCGATTTCTGCTTATCCGGGGAGGGCATGCACATCTCAATGCCCATGGCGTCAAACACGTTCTTATAAACTCCCGACCGGCAGGTCCCGTCCGTGGCCAAAAGCCCGACCTTTTTTATTCCCCTTCTCTTGATCTCCTTTGCAGTCTCCTCAATCATATTGAGGAAGGGGGTATCCACAAAGGGGATAAGCCGGTCATAAAAATAATGGGCCGTGTTGCAGGGCATGATGAGCACGTCCGCCCCCATGCCCTGAAGCCTTACGGCGCTTTTTACCATTTCCGGAACCGGATCCTCTCCGCCGTTTAAAATGGCGGCAGTCCGGTCCGGGATTTCCGTATTATTGTCAATGCAGACTCTGACATGCTCCTGGTCGCTTTTCGCGTCTGTAACCTCCACGATCTTGCGGAACAGGTCACTGGTGGCCAGAGGCCCCATGCCGCCTACAATACCAATGGTCTTCTTCATGATGATACATTCCTCCCCGAAATCTGCTCTTCTGTCATTTTCCTTGGCGGCGGACCTCCTATCCGCCGCGTCAGCCAGTTCCCAGTATAACTGTTTTCCGGAAACTATTCAAGGAACTATTCGAGAAACTATTCCACATGAATCACAAAATCAGGACAGGAAGTCTCGCACTGGCCGCACTTCACGCAGTCCTCTTCCCTGGCCGCTTCCACGTAATTGTAGCCCTTTTTATTTACATGATTTGTAATTTCAAATACGTTTTTCGGACAGATGCTCATACAGATCTTGCAGCTCTTACAGAGCTCTTTGTCAATATATACTGCCACGATCAATCCCTCTCTTTCTGAGCCGGAGAGCCTGCAAAAGCCCTCCGGCGCCTTTTTTTCCGACCTTCTCCAAAGCCTTACAGAAGCGTCCGGATCGTCTCCACCATCTCCACCGGATTCTTCACCACATGGACTCCCGCATCTTCAAGGGCCGCGATCTTGGTCTTCGCCGTGCCCACGTTTCCGCTGACAATGGCTCCCGCATGTCCCAGGCTCTTCCCCTGGGGGGCGTTCCGGCCTACGATCAAAGAAACCACCGGCTTTTTCACATGCTCCTTGATATATGCCGCAGCCTCTTCCTCAGAACCGCCGCCGATCTCGCCGAGAAGCACGATCACATCCGTTTCCGGATCTTCTTCGTAAAGGGCTACTGCATCTTTCTGGGTAAAGCCCCAGATGGGACCGCCGCCGATGGCGACTACGCAGGACTGGCCGATTCCCGCATCCGTCAGAGTCTTTCCGATCTCATAGGAAAGGGCGCCGCTTTTTGACACCACGCCTACCCGCCCCTTTTGAAAGAAACGGACCGGATGGGCCCCCACCTTACAGACGCCGGGAGCGATGACTCCGGCGCAGCCGGGACCTACCAGAATGGTATTATGAGCCTTTGCATAAGCAATGATCTCCACCACGTCATGAAGGGCGATCTCTTCCGTGGTCAGAACCAGCACCTTGATTCCGGCGTCAATGGCCTCGAAGCAGGAATCCTTGGCTCCGGCAGGCGGCACAAAGCAGATCACCGTATCAAAGTCATGTTCCGCCTTTGCCTCGGAAATATAATCATATACGGGAACGCCGTGGACTTCCTGGCCGCCTTTTCCCGGCGTCACGCCGGCCACAATATTGGTTCCCGCCTCCAGCATGACTTTCGTCTGCAGGAAACCGGATTTTCCCGTAATGGCCTGGACTAACACCCTGGAATCTTTGTTGATTAAGATTGACATGTCCCCGCGCCTCCTTCCACCTGCCTCACAAATTCTTTCACCGTATCAGACAGGATATTATAAGTAGGCATTCCCGCCTCTTTCATGGTCTCAAGGCCCACTTCCTCCATGGTGCCGCACATTCTGGTGAAAATGGGAATCTTTACATCATGTTCCCTCACATATTTCGTAATACCCAGGGCCATATTGTCCATACGGTTGAAACCGCCGATGAGCACAATGATCACGCCCTTTACCTCCGGATGTCCCGTAAGGGTCAGATCCATGGCCCGGTACATCACTTCCTCCGTGGTCATGCCGCCCAGCTCGCAGAAGCTTGCCACATGGCCTCCCGCGTCATTCAAGAGATCCAGCGTCAGCATTCCTGTGCCTGCACCGTCAGAAATCAGTCCCAGATCTCCGGAAAGAGGCACATAAGTAATGGTAGTCGCTTCTTTTTCCGGTTCCTTGTAAGCGTGGAGCTTTTCTCTGGCTTCCTCCAGCTCAGAAAGCTTCGCCTGCATATGGCGGGCATGGCCGTCAATGACAAACTTGGAATCCATGGCCACAAGCTTTCCGTCCACAAGACCCAGAGGATTGATCTCCACCAAAAGGGCTCCTGCCTTAAAAAACGCATCCTGTACTTTCTTCACCAGATCGAACAGGGCCTGTTTATCTTCCACCTGAAGCTTTTTCGCCAGATAGTTAAGCTGATAGCCTTTCAGTCCCGTAAAAGGGTCCAGTTCCACCTTCACGATCTCCTCCGGATTCTCTCTGGAGACCGTCTCAATATCCATCCCGCCCATGCGGCTGGCAATGAGGGTGGGCTTTGACACGCCCTGCAGCGTAATAGAAAGATAAAGCTCCTTCTCTGCTTTCATCATCTGCTCGGCCAAAAGTCCGTGAACCTTGTGACCCTTAATCTCCATATTCAGAATGTCATGAGCATATTTCCGATAATCCGCCTCGTTTTCACAGATCTTGACGCCGCCCGCCTTGCCTCTGCCTCCGGTCATGACCTGAGCCTTTAACACAAAGGGAAATGCCATGGGCGCTGCTTCTCCTTCTGAGACGACCAGGCGGCTCTCCGGTACAGGAATGCCATATTCCCGCATCAAACCTTTGCCTTCATATTCAAATAAATTCATGGCCTCTCCTCACCTGTAATACAGATTGTGCTCTTTTGCGTAAGCTGCTCCCGCCTCCACCGCTTTAAAGTTGAGTTCCACAAACCGGGGATTTACATTGTCCTTTACCACGTCCAGCAGCTCCTGATGTCCGATCACTCCCAGCGCCTCGCTTAAAAAACCCAGCATCACCATGTTGGCCGCCATACGGTTTCCAAGGTCTACCGCGATCTGAGTGGCCGGAACCTGAAAGGTGTGCTCGATGGGACGGGTCAGCTCCGTCACCAGGTCGGGATCGATCACCAGAACCCCGTCGTCCTCCAGGGTAGGGATATATTTCTCATAAGCTGTCTGGAACATGGCCACCATCAGATTTTTCTTCTCCGCCACAGGAGAATTGATGGCTTTCTTATCAATAATCAGCTCCGCCTGGCACTGGCCGCCGCGGGCCTCCGAGCCGTAAGACTGAGTCTGCACCGCATACAGATTGCCCTTGGTTACGGCAGTCGTTCCTAAAATTACGGCAGACAAAATGATTCCCTGTCCGCCAAACCCACATAAGGTAACTCTCTGGGGATATGTAATCATCTCTTCTCCTCCTTACTTAAGCTCGTTTGTGCCCTCATAAACGGGCTTTTCTACACGGATATATTCACCGCAGCGAAGCTTTCCTTCCATTTCCTCCGGACTCATCTTCTTCGCCTGGGCGTCTGTATAAGTATGCTCTTTGATCCATGCGATCACCGCACCTGGATCACCGGTTTTTAAGGCATAGCGGCCAAAATGAGTGGGACACTGGGAAACAATCTCAATCAGAGAAAATCCTTTATGATTTAACGCCCGCTCCAGAGCCTTTTTACACTGAACCGGCTGAGCCGTGGTCCACCGCTCCACATGGGTGGCGCCTGCAGCCTGAGCCAAAGCACAGACGTCAAATCTGGGCTCCGCGCTTCCGTAAGGAGTCGTCATGGTTCTTGCCTTTTCCGGAGTGGTGGGGGCCACCTGTCCTCCGGTCATGGCAAAATTCATATTGTTGACCATGACCACGGTCACGTCCAGATTTCTTCTGGCCGCATGGATCAGATGATTGCCCCCGATGGAAGCCACGTCGCCGTCTCCGGCAAAGATCACCACAGGCATATCCGGCTTCATCATTTTTACTCCCGTAGCCCAAGCCAGCGTTCTTCCGTGGACGCCGTGGAACATATCGGTTTTAATATAAACGGGAATTCTGGCTGTGCATCCCACTCCCGCCACGTGAACCATCTTCTGAGGGTCCATATCCAGCTCTTCCAGCGCCTGCATATAATAATTGAGCACCTGTCCGCAGCCGCAACCGGAACAGAAAAAGTGCGGAAGCTTTTCCGGTCTTAAATATTTTCTTCTGGGATTGATTTTCAGTTCACTCATCTTACCTAACCCCCTTTTTGATTACGGAGTATCCAGCAAAATGCGCCAGTGACGCATTTTGTCGGATTTCTTCTAAAATCTCATAGCCGGTATGTACAAGGCCCAGATTCTTGGTCACAGGGATCACCGGACAGCGGCCGGCGGCCACTCTGGCAATTTCATTGACATATTTGCCCATATTCATTTCCACGGCAAAAATTCCCTTTACTTCCTTTGCCGCCTCGGCAATGGCTTTCTCCGGAACAGGCCATACGTTGCACAGCTTTAACACTCCGGCTTTGATCCCGCACTCCCTTGCCATCTGGGCCGCTTCAATGGCAGGACGGACCTCGCTTCCATATGCGATCAGCGCATATTCTGCGTCGTCCATCAAAATCCGCTCCGTCCGGCAGATCTTATCTGCATTTTCCCGGACTTTTCCGCAGACTCTCTTATACAGCCGGTCAAACACCTCCGGATCCCAGTCAATGCTTCCCTTCTCGTCATGGGGATTCAGGGAATAAATGGTATTGTAGCCCTCCCCGAGAGGCGATACGTCCGGACAGCCAAATTCCGGCGCCGCAAAAGGCATATACTCCGCCGGTGCCGACGACGTATAATTTCTGTTGTACAGATCAATTTGGGAAGCCTCCGGGATGTCCAGACGTTCCCTCATCAGGGCAATGGTAGTCTCGGACATGACAATGACCGGATTCCTGTATTCCTCTGCCAGATTGAAAGCCCAGATAGTATAATCATAAAGCTCCTGGACAGAAGAAGGGCAGACCACAATGGCCTCATAATCGCCGCTGGCGCCGTAGCGCATCTGGTATACATCGGCCTGGCTGGCATAATTTTCCCCGCGGCACCGCTGCACGTCGGCAATAACCAGAGGAGCCTCAATGGTATAGGCATAACCAAGCCCCTCCTGCATATAATTAAAACCGGCGCTGGCCGTGGCCGTCATCACCTTTCCCCCGGCAAGGGACGCTCCGCTACAGGCAAAGATCGAGAAAAGCTCATCCTCTCCCTGTACGAACTTTCCTCCCACCTCCGGCAGCCTCTGGGACATCCTCTCCGAAATCTCATTGGCGGGGGTAATGGGATATCCGCCAAAGAAATTACATCCGGCGCTGATGGCGCCTTCCACAAGTGCGTAATTACCCAGCATAAAATGTACCCCGGTTTTTACGCGGTTTTCTGATGCTTTTACGATTGGCATATCATATTCTCCTTTCCTGCTATCGGGCGCGTTCCCCTGTAACAGCTTCTTTTTGTATATTATATATTGTCGACAATATTCAGTCAAGTGATTTTTCTCTCTTTTATCCAAAACTTGTCTCCCATTTAACATCTTACGGAAAAGGGCATATATTTTGTTGTTTGCTATAGCACATCACAGATCAACCGCCTCGCATTTTCCCTGGAGACAAGCTCGATCTGCCGCTCCGTAAAGCCGGTATTTTTAAGGCCGTCCCACAGAAGGCCCATCCTGTCCGGTGACGGAATCTCCAGCCTGCCGCCGACACCGTCCAGGTCAGACCCAAGCGCCAGCACTTCCTCTCCGCCGCAATTTATGATATGCTTCGCATGGGCGGCCATACGGCTCACGGTGCTCTCCCCCGCGCCCGGCCGCTCTGACAAAAATTCACAGGCGAAATTGAGTCCTGTCACTCCTCCCTTTTCCCCCAGCAGGCGAATCATATCGTCACTCAGGTTTCTGGAACAATAAGAGAGCGCCCTGGCATTGGAGTGGGACGCTAAAAAAGGCTTCTTGGCGGCAGCCGCCACATCATAGAACCCCTCGTCGGACAGATGGGAAACATCCACAAGTATTCCAAGTTCATTCATATAGCCGACGGCTTCTTTTCCGAAATCCGTGAGGCCGCTTCCCCTTCCTCCAAAGAAGGCGGCCTGATAGTTGGCCCTGCCGAAGCAGTTGTCGTCATTCCAGGTGAGGGTGATGAGGCGGACTCCCCGGTCATAAAAGCCTTTCAGCCTTTCCAGGCTTCCCCGCACCGCCCGGCCGTCCTCCAAGGTCAGGAAAGCCGACATCCTCCCGGCTTTTTCATTCCGCTTAAGATCCTCCCCGTCAAATGCCATGGAGAGTTCTTCACTGTGCTTTTCGCAGGCGTCTTTCAGGCAGGAAGCCAGCCGGTCGATGTAGGCATCATCCCATTCCTCCCCGGAAAGCTCCCCGGAAAGAACGTCGCAGAGCCCCGCCTCCCGGAACTCGGAAAGGCCCTGCGCATCCGGCATCCAGACTGCAAAAAACTGGGCCAGGCAGTCTCCCTTCTTCAGCCTCGCAATATCTATGGCCATGGTATTTTCATAAAGATTCCCGCCGTTCCCCGCAAACATCATCAACGTATCGCAATGCAGATCAATATATTTCATATTCCTCCTCCAAAAGCCGGATCAATTCCGTTCTTCCCATAGACGTAAGGACAGAGGCCTCTGAGGTCACCTGTTCCGAGAGCTCCCTCTTCTTATTTTGAAGTTTTAACACTCCCTCCTCGATGGTATCCTTTGCAATCAGCCGGAACACCGACACCACTTTCTTCTGCCCGATCCGGTGAGCCCGGTCGGTGGCCTGGTTCTCCGCCGCCAGGTTCCACCAGGGGTCATAATGGATCACCATGTCGGCCGCAGTCAGGTTGAGCCCTGTCCCTCCCGCCTTCAGCGAAATCAGAAATACCGGAACCTCGTCCTGATTGAAAGCATTCACCAGGGCCAGCCGGTCCTCTTTCCCTGTCTTTCCTGTCAGTTTATAATATGCGATCTCCTCCGACCGGAGCTGTTTTTCTATGATTTCCAGCATAGAGGTAAACTGAGAAAACAGAAGCACCTTATGTCCGCCCGACACGGCTCCGGCTATCAGCTCCATGCAGGTCGCAAGCTTCGCCGAACTGCCCTCGTAATCTTCATAACATAAAGACGGATCGCAGCAGATCTGTCTGAGCCGCAGCAACTCTGCCAGGATCTGCATCTGCTCTCTTCTGTACTCCTCTTCCCCTGAAGCTTCCAGTTTCTGCTTCAGCAGGATGGCCCGGGCATTGTAAAGCTCCCCCTGCTTTCCCTCCAGCCTGGAATAGACAATGTGCTCCAGCTTATCCGGCAGCTCCGTGAGCACATCCTTTTTACACCGCCTTAGGAGAAAAGGGGCGATCAGCCGGTTCAGACGTTTTAATTCCTTTTTTCCCTGCCCCTTCGCAATAGGAATCTCAATTTCTTTTTTGAACCTGGTATAGCCGTAGAGAAACCCCGGCATCAGAAAATCAAAAATACTCCACAGGTCGCTGAGTCGATTTTCGATCGGTGTCCCTGTCAGTGCAAAGCGGGTTCTTGCCTGTATCTGCTTCACCGCCTCCGCATTTTTGGTGGTGTGATTTTTGATATACTGGGCTTCGTCCAGTATCAGAAACCTGAATTCCATCTTTTCATAAAGATCAATGTCTCTTCTTAATAGCTCATAGGAGGTGATCATGACCTGCGCCCTTCCTTTCTGCCCCCAGAGCATCTCCCGCCGGTCTGCCGCGTTTCCTGCCACCAACATAACGGAAAGCCCTTTGCCGAACCGGGCGACCTCACTCTCCCAGTTATAAATCAGGGAAGCGGGGCAGACAATCAATGCCCCCATATCCGGATTTTGCTCTGCCTCCGCCAAAAGGAGGGCAATGACCTGAATGGTCTTTCCCAGCCCCATATCGTCAGCCAACACCCCTCCAAAGTTCAAAGAATCCAGGGTTTTCAGCCAGAAAAATCCCTTTTTCTGATAGTCCCTCAGCACCTCCTGCAGCGGGGCCGAAACCTGGAAGTCTCCCTCCTCCCAGGACCCCATCGCCCGTATCACCGACCGAAAAGCCTCATTCTGCTTCACCTCCATGTGGTTTCTGTCCCCAAGGACCTTGTCCACAAACAGGCTCCTGTAGCCGGGCAAATGGAGCGGCGTCTCAAAGGAGGCCTGTTTCTCCTCCAGCCCCAGCCCCTTTGAGAGCTCCGACAGCACTCCAAAGCCGGAGTCCTCCAGCCTGACAAAATCCCCTGATTTCATCCGGTAAAACCGCTTTTTCATCTGATATGCCGAAAGAATACGCCCGATCTCCTCCCCGGGAAGATCTCCGGCGTCCACAGCAAGATCCAGCCATCCGCTCTCCAGACTGACGCCGAAAGAAAGCTTCTTCCCGGGAAGAATCCGCCGTTCCTTCATGGACTGGCTTAAATAGACCTGGCCGCGGGCTTCAAACTCCGATAGTCCCTGATCTAAAAAGCGAAACAATGCCTCATCATCATCCCGGATCGCAAAGCAATCCTCCCCCGCATACCGGCCTGTGAAATATTTCCGGATCAGAGTCCCCACCATCAGTTCTCCTGCCTGATCTCTGAAGGTTTCGGCACGGCCCGCCGGAGAAAACGGAGTGTATTTTTTCTCCCCGTACCAGAATTCTGTCCGGAGTACCACCTCGGAGACGGACGGGCTGTCAAAGTAAAATTTCACTGTGAGGGGAGCGGCATGGTATTGCTCCAGATCGACCCCCAAGGGCTCCATCGTCACATATTTGGAAATCTTCGGGAGCACATAATCGCAGAAGGAAGGAAAATCCTTCTCGGCAATCTCCGCCGAGAGCCCCCGCTCCCCTTCCTCCATGGAACAGATAAATTCCCGGAGGACTCTGCTGCATGCACGGTCACAGCAATAGAGGACATCCTTCCGAAGCAAGTAAAGCTTCCGCTTTCCGTAAAAAGCCTGCACATGATCCAGCAGCGAGAGACAAAAGCCATCCCGTCCCAAAGTCCGCACCGTTCCCAAAAGGCTGGGATTCTCTTTGCAGATTTGAACCTGCCTCACTCCGGATTCCGCCCCGGAAAAGTCCACGGTCCAGCCGGCAAGGATTTTCATAATACGGTCACAGGCGCCGGGAGACAGCTCGAATTCCCGAATGGTGGGCCGCGGTGAGCTTCGGTAGGTCATAAACTTTTGATACACGGAAAGATAGTCTCCCACCAGAACGGCCACCTCCTCCGCCAGCCTGGCCGAAGTCGGCTCAAAGGCATCCATACTGTGGTAAAAGGCGAGCTGTTTTCCATATTCCACATAAGTCTCGTCTTCCAGGGCCGTGACAAAGGAAGTCAGATCCTTCACCTGATACATCCTCGTGTTCCCCACCTTCAGGGACAAAAACAGCTTTCCCTCGGAAAGCTTCAAGGACGGCTCCAGCCGTATCTTCTCCCCCATCCCTGCCAGCACGGCCTCACGCATGTCCCGCCCTGTATAACTCTGAAGCATCCTGCGCACCTTGATGGGCGTGGATACCCGAGGCATACGCTCCTCCCGCTCCGCCTCCATGGCCGAAAGGGCTGCCGCCGCCTCATGGCGGCACAGCCCCTTATATTCTCTGTGTACCTGGCACTGGCAGGAGGCCTGGTACAGACGGCCCTCCTTGATCAGAAGCGACACCCGGTAACCCCTCTCTCCTTCCCTCACCAGCACCTTCACCTTTTCCTCGCCCTTCCAGAAGCTTTCCCGGGAGAGATGCTGCACCTTTCCGCGCAAGAACAACTCCTCTCCCCGCTCAAACTCCGCCTGACTTCTTGACTTTTTCCTTATGGCCTCATCGGAACCTGCCATTCTCTCCTCTTTCCGGCGTATACTCTACGCCACTTGGCTGTCTGAAAATTCTTCTCCCCCCACACGCGCTCTTCCTACATCCGGTCCGGCGCCTCAAAGCCCAGGAGATCAATGCAGGTTTCCAGGACCCGCCTCACCAGACAAAGCAGGCGAATATAAGCTGCCTGCCGCTCCTTATCCTCCTCGGCCATGATCTTCGTCTCATGGTAAAACCGGTTAAAAGCATTGGACAGCTCATACACATACTGACAGATCTTATGGGGAGCCTGCTCGTTGAAAGCCGAAAGCAGTGCATCCTGTACTCTGGATGCCTGCAGCTGGAGCGCTTTCTCACTCTCCGAAGCCGCAGGAAGGATCTTCCCCTCTCTCTCATAGTGGTCGGCGAGAGACTCATATCTGGCCTGGATGGATTTGATCCGCACAATGGTATAAAGGATATAGGGGCCGGTATCACCCTCAAAGGAAATGAACCTCTCCACATCAAAGACGTAATCTTTGGCCGCCTGATTGGAAAGATCTCCGTATTTTAAAGCCGCCAGCCCGATCATCTTTGCAGTCTCTTTCGCGTCTGCCTCTTCCATAGACCGGTTTTCCATAATCTTTCCATAAACGGCGTCGCCAATCTCCTGAATCAGGTATTCCAGCCGCATGATCCCGCCGTCCCTGGTCTTAAAAGGCTTTCCGTCCCGGCCGTTCATGGTGCCGAAGCCCAGGAAATCCAGCCTCACTTTTGGTCTCACGATGCCGGTCTTTTTCGCACAGCGGAACACCTGGGTGAAATGCAGGGACTGCCGTTTGTCCACCACATATAGAATCCGATCCGGAGAAAACAGCTTTTCCCGCTCCACCAATGTCGCCAGGTCTGTGGTGGAGTAAAGCGTAGCTCCGTCTGATTTTAGCAGAATGCAGGGCGGAACCTCCTTCGCATCGGTCTCTTCCGACACGTCCACCACCAGCGCGCCCTGGCTCTCATGGGCAAAGCCCTGCTCCCTCATCTGCTTCACCATGTCCGGAATGAGACCCTGCACGTCGCTCTCCTTCTTCCAGATATCAAAGGTCACACCCAGCTTTTCATAATTCTTTTTAAGATCCGCCACCGACACGCACAAAATATGGTTCCAGACTGCCAGATATCCCCTGTTTCCGTTCTGCAGCTTATAGGTGGCATCGTGGGCTTTCTTCGCAAAAGCCTCGTCCACCTTGGATTTCGCGCTGGCCGCCGGATAGATCTCCTCCAGCTCCCCGATGGTAAAAGGGGCTTCCTCCGGATAGTCTCCCGAATAATCCTCGTCAAAATATGGAAGCTCCGGTTTCCGCTCTTTTAGTTCCTCAATAATTAACCCCATCTGAAGGCCCCAGTCCCCCAGATGCACATCGCCGATAACCTGATGCCCCAGGAACCGGCACAGCCGTTTCATGCTCTCCCCGATGATCGCCGAGCGCAGATGCCCCACGTGAAGAGGCTTGGCCACATTGGGGCCGCCGTAATCGATGACAATGGTCTCCGGCGTCTCTTTCTGAGAGACCCCCAGCTTTTCCTCGCCGTTCATCCGCTCCAGATATTCTGCCAGGAACACACCGGAAAGCTTCATATTAATAAACCCGGGATTCACCGCTGTGATCTCTTCAAACATCTCCGTTTTTTCCGCAAGCTTCCCGACCACGTCATTTGCGATCATGATGGGTGCCTTTTTATAAATCTTTGCCCCGGCCATGGCGCCGTTGCACTGGTATTCACAGAGGTCCGGCCGGTTGGAAAGGGTCACTTTCCCCAGGTTTTTGTCATATCCGCAGGCCTCAAAGCCCTGCTCTGCCACCTCTGTAATCAAATCAATCAGCTTTTTCATAGATTCCTCCGTCGAAACATTTCTGGCTGCACAGTTAAAAATTTTATACCCCTTAACGCATGCGCTCCGCGCTGTAGAATTAAGGTATACTTTCACTATCCGCCTATTATATACCTTTTTATCCGGAAAGTACATAGACTTTTCTTTGGGGATGAAAACATTTGGGGAATTCCCATTTGCTTTTTCAAAACTTCATGGTATAATCATATACGGTAACAGGATATGGCAGCACGGACGTGCATTGACAATCTGATGCGGAGTATGCCGATCTATCCCGGCATCTGCCGCCGGAATACATGGAGGATATTTATTATGAAAGTAAAGATTCAGGATCTGAAAGACGTGGCCATCAAAGGAGTCAACGTGGCATTCACGGAGAGCTGCGATACCTACAGGGAAGATTTCTTCGAATGGACCGCATTCCCCGTTGTCACCCGGTTCAAGACCGATAAGATCATGTCCGGCTTGCTCCAGGGCTGGCACCACACGCCCAATTTCAGCGTGATCGAATACCATGAGGACGCGGAGCAGTTCTTTTTCACAGAGGGAACCGCCCTGATGCTGTTCATCGATATCGTGGACGGAAAGCCTGCCATGGACACGGCCCAGATCGTCCGTATTCCCGCGGGCACCCAGCTCGACATTGCCGCAGGCAAGGGCCATTTCGTGGCTGTGGCCGAGGGCTGTACCTTTAAAGCCATCGTCGTCTCTCCCGTCCAGGATGCTCCCAGAATGGATCTTTCCGAGACGGTCTGCGGAGAATAAACAGACATCCTTAAGCCCCGGCCGCGGCCGGGGCTTTTTTTCAGACCTTATGGAGCAGATGCAGGTTCAGCTTGCGCACCAGGAGCACCGGATCCAAGCCGTGCTCCAGCGCCGCCTGCTCCAGAGTTTCCCCTCTTTTACTGGTGATAATAGCTCAGAAAATCTGCCAGTTTTTCTGCAAATTCCCTGAGAACCCCGACCCTGGGCAGGTACACCACCCGGAAATGATCCGGCTCCTTCCAGTTGAACCCTCCCCCATGGATCATCAGAATTTTCTTATCCCGCAGGAGATCCAGCACAAACTTTTCATCATCAGTAATATTGAACTTTTTCACGTCGATCTTCGGGAACATATAAAAGGCTCCCTTGGGCTTCACGACACTGATTCCAGGAATATCCGCCAGCGCATTGTAGACGCATTCCCTCTGGTCATAGATCCGCCCCCCGGGCACCACGTAGCTGTCCACGCTCTGATGGCCGCCCAAGGCTGTCTGCACAATGGACTGGGCCGGCACGTTGGAGCAGAGCCGCATATTGGAAAGCATTTTGATCCCTTCTATATAATCTTTCGCAATGGCCTTATTGCCGCTTAAAATCATCCACCCGATCCGGAAGCCGGCGATCATGTGGGACTTGGAAAGGCCGCTGAAGGTGGTACAGAACAAATCCGGAGCTAAAGACGCAATGGACACATGCTCTTCCCCGTCCATGACCAGCCGGTCGTATATCTCATCGGAAAAGATCATAAGCTGATGCTCCCTCGCGATGTCGACGATCTGCCGCAAGACCTCCCTCGGGTACAGCGCACCGGTGGGGTTGTTGGGATTGATAATCACAATCGCCTTGGTCCTGTCCGTAATCTTCTTCTTAATATCCTCCATGTCCGGATACCATTCCGCCTGCTCGTCGCAGATATAATGAACCGGCGTGCCCCCGGCCAGAGTGGCGCTGGCCGTCCACAGGGGATAATCCGGCGAGGGGATCAAAATCTCATCCCCGTCATCGAGAAGCGCCGACATGCACAGATTGATGAGTTCGCTGACCCCGTTGCCCGTATAAATATCGTCCATAGAGACATTGGGAATCTTTTTGATCTGGGCGTACTGCATAATCGCCTTCCTGGCAGAAAACAGTCCGTTGGCCTGGGAATAACCCTCGCATTCCGTCAACTGGCGGCCCATATCCTGAATCACCTCGTCCGGCGTCCGAAAACCAAAGGGCGCAGGATTTCCGATGTTCAATTTCAGAATCTGCATTCCCGCCTCTTCCATCCTGGCGGCCTCCTCCACCACCGGTCCTCTCACATCATATAACACGTTGTCTAACTTTGACGATTTCCTGAATTCCCGCATTCCTCTTCCTCCCAGAGCTTTATTTCCTATATTTTTATTTTTTACATTATTTCCTATATTTTTATTTCCTATGTTTTCATTCCTCAGGCTCTTCTGCCCGCCGCCGCGGACTCTGTCGTCCTCTTCTGTCTGCGCCTGCACTCCGGCAAAGGACGTCCCGCCGGGCTCCGCCCCAGATTTTGCCGTCTCCTCCCCCCTCAGCCAGCCCTCCTCCACCTGAAGGGCTTCCGCCAAAAAGCGGAGAAGACCCGCCCGGGGGACGGTCTTCCCGCTCACATACTGGCTCACATGGCTTTTCCCCAGCTTGATTCCCCGCTCCTCGGCCATGCGCAAAAGATCCACCTGTTTCACCTTCTGCTGATCCATAGCCAGTTTTAATCTGTCCGCAAATGTTTCCTTTGACATATCGCTCTCCTGTCAGTTCAATTTTGTTCCGATTTTCGAAAAAAGTTCAATTTAAAGGTGCGTCCGTTCAACTTCCAGCGTAGTATATCACAGACCGCCAAAAAGTTCAACCCATTACGGTTCAATTAACACAAAAAATTTTTAACATGAGATTTTGCAAAAAACCAGGGAGTCTCACTCCACAGCCGACGAATCGGTTATTTTGCGACACTCCCTTTTTATGCCCGCTTTTTGCACCATGAAAAAACAACTTAGAATTGTAATATACATAACTGATTGGAACTGCATACGGGTAATCATTATCTCCTAATAAAGCTAACACACCGGCTGTTCCTTTTTCTAAGACTTCAACACATTCCTTTTCGGATAATATTTGCTTTTTCCTACGCATTTCTCTAAACATTTTTCTTACCTCTTTCTAATTTACAAATATAATGCAATGCCCGATAAAGTGACAAGACGCTCTGTAACTGGAATATTTTGTTGCTCCTCCCATTCCAAACATCAGACCGCTTCCATGAACAAAGCTATATATCGGAATAGCTAAATTAAGTGCGGTCAGACCATTTGCACCTAAACCGTTTGAAATGAAAAAGGTATCAGCGAGTATATAACATGATAAGCCAATCATGCCGCATATATTTAATATTACATATTGCGAAAATTCTTTCAGTAGCGTTTTGGTTTCCATAGAGATCTCCTTAAAATACAAAAGCGTCAGAACTTTCTATCTTCTCTGACCTAACGATAGAAAGTCTGACGCATAATCTCTTTACCCGGTGGCAAAAAGCAACGTTGTTTCCAGTGCGATATTATATATCAAAACAAATTGAAAAGCAATACCTAGAATTTGACTTTGAATTTTCTTTCTGTAAAATTCATTTTGCGGAGTTATACCCGCCTTTTTTGCAAAGTCGTCTTTTCTCCCGATAAGTTCCGACTGTTTTTCCTTTGGCAGATTATTGAATATATCGTCATAGA
>CAJUQY010000005.1:0-104890 GCA_910588815.1 uncultured Lachnospiraceae bacterium
GGAAGTGTCCGCCTGTCAGAGGATTGCTGAAAACAACCACATCATCACAGACTTTGGGAAGAAGAAAAGGCATGGATATGTGCCAACATGCGGAACGGAAACTGGTATTGTGGTGGATATTTCGTATTGCAGACTGCATTTAACAACAAGAAACTCCGTGAACTTGGATACCCAACATTCACAGAGTTATATCTGAAAGTATGTGAAAACTAAGGAACCGCCGTATACGGAACCGTACGTACGGTGGTGTGGGAGGTCGGTAGATAAAATAATTATCTACCTCCTACCCGATTGCACAGGCCCGTGCAGAGGAAACATGCCACTTAAGCGGTGCACGGGCCGCACGGCGAGCAGGGGAAGAAACATCTTCCCTGCTTGATTGTACAGGGGCGCAAAGAGGAAGTATGGGAGGGTGGGCCATGAGATTCAGGCCGTGTATCGACATTCATAACGGCAGGGTGAAGCAGATTGTGGGAGGCAGCCTGTCGGATGCAGGGAACCGGGCAGAGGAGAATTTCGTGTCGGAGGCAGATGCCGCTTTTTATGCCGATTTTTATAAGAGGGACGGGCTTTTGGGCGGCCATGTGATTCTTTTGAATCCGGAGGGTTCGGAGTACTATAAGGCTACGAAGGAACAGGCGGCGAGGGCGCTTGCGGCTTATCCGGGCGGTTTTCAGGCGGGCGGTGGGATCAACGAGAGGAATGCGGGGGAATTTCTTGACCTGGGGGCTTCTCATGTGATCGTGACTTCGTATGTATTTCGGGATGGGCGGATCCGGGAGGAGAACCTGGAAAAGCTGGTGAGGGCCGTGGGAAGGGAGCGGTTGGTGCTGGATGTGAGCTGCCGGAAGCGGGACGGGGTTTATTATGTTGTCACGGACCGTTGGCAGAAATATACAGAAGTTCCGGTGAACCGGGATACACTGGCCTGGCTGTCGGACTTTTGCAGCGAATTTCTGGTCCATGGGGTGGACGTGGAGGGAAAGGCGTCCGGCGTGGAGGAGGAATTGGTCGCATGTCTGGGGGACTGGGCGAAAATTCCCGTGACTTATGCCGGCGGTGTGGGAAGCATGGAGGATTTGGAAACGGTGAGGCGCCTTGGCCTTGGCCGGGTGGACGTGACAGTGGGGAGCGCGCTGGATTTGTTCGGAGGAAGTCTTGAGTATCGGAAGGTTCTTGCGTTTATGGAGGAAGGGATGGAGGTTTGCCGGCCGGAGCCTGCGGGGCTGGTATCGGAGACGCGCAGGGCTGTGTCCGGGAGAGGTGAGTCATAGATGGAACAAAAGGGAAGCAATGCAGAGACGAAGAGGCTGAATAAGATCAAGATCGCAAAATTTATTTATCATCACGGGGCGGCGTCAAAGCAGGAGATTGCGGCGTCTCTGAAACTCTCCATGCCCACGGTGCTGCAGCGGGTGAAGGAGCTGATTCAGGAGGGAGTAATTGCGGAGGCCGGGGAATATGAGTCCACCGGGGGAAGGAAGGCGAAGGCTCTTTCCATTGCCGTCGGAAACCGTTACGCGGTAGGCCTTGATATTACGGGGAATCATGTGAGCTTTGTGCTTCTGGATGTGGGAGGGGCGGTCTGCGGGAAAAAGAGGGTCCGCTGCGCGTTTGCGGACGAGGAGGACTATTATAAGAATCTGGGGGAGATGCTGGACTTTTTTCTGGACAAGTGCCAGGTGGAGCGGGAGCGGCTTCTGGGCGTAGGCATTTCGATCCCCGGCATCGTGGACGAGGAGATGCGGAGGATGTCCCAGTCCCATGTGCTGAGGGTGGAAAATTTTGACCTGGACAAGATTTCCTGCCGGATTCCCTGGAGAACCTGGTTTCGCAATGATGCCAACAGCGCTGCCTACGCGGAGCTTCGGGGGAGCCGCCGGGATACGGTTTACCTTTCTCTCAGTGACACGGTGGGCGGAGCCATTTATATGAACGGCAGGATCTACAAGGGGACCCATTTCCGAAGCGCCGAATTCGGCCATATGATCCTGGTGCCGGAGGGAAAGCATTGCTATTGCGGGAGATCGGGGTGCATGGACGCCTACTGCGCCGCCGGAGTGCTGGCCCGCTGGGCCGGGGACGATCTGGACGCGTTTTTCCGGGGGCTGGAGGAGGCGAATCCGGTATATCTGACGGTATGGCGGGAATATCTGAATTATCTTGCCATTGCCATTACCAATCTCCGTATGGCTTTTGACTGTGACGTGGTGCTTGGCGGGTACGTGGGAGGCCATATGGACCGTTATATGGGAGCCCTTGAAGACAAGCTTTCAGAGTATCGGATTTTTGACTCCAATCAGAATTATGTCCGGACGGGAACGTATAAGCATGAGGCGGCGGCCATCGGGGCCGGGATACGCTTTGTCGAGGAATATTTTGACGGAATTTTATAGTGGATTTTTCCATTGCTTTTAGGGGTTTTGCTGATAAAGGGTTGACATGGAGCCTGTTCCGTGGGATAATAGAGATACTTAAATAAAGTGCTTTACGAAAGTGCGGCGCAGGAAATTATTCTGAAGCGGAGAAGGAGGAGATTGGAAATCATGGAAGGCAAAATGAAAGTAGCCGTGATGGAAGGCATCGGAAAGATGGGATTTACAGAGAGGGATATCCCGGTTCCGAAGGCCAACGAGGTGCTGGTCAAGCTGGATTATGTGGGCATCTGTGGTTCGGACATCCATTATTATGAGACGGGCCGCATCGGGGATTATGTTGTGGAACCCCCGTTTGTGCTGGGGCATGAACCCGGCGGCGTGGTGGTCGAGGTGGGGGCCGACGTGAAGCATCTGAAGGCAGGTGACCGGGTCGCCCTGGAGCCCGGGAAGACTTGCGGACATTGCGAATTCTGCCGGGAGGGGAAATACAATCTTTGCCCGGACGTGGTCTTTTTTGCGACACCTCCCGTGGACGGGGTGTTCCAGGAGTATGTGGCCCATGAGGCGGATCTTTGCTTCAAGCTTCCCGAGAATGTGAGTACGCTGGAAGGGGCTTTGATTGAGCCTCTGGCCGTTGGCTTCCATGCGGCGAGACAGGGCGGCGCCCAGGCTGGCATGACGGCCGTGGTTACCGGCTCCGGCTGCATCGGTCTGGTGTCCATGATGGCCTGTAAGGCCATGGGTGTGTCGAAGGTCTATGTGGTGGACATTATGGAGAAGCGTCTGGAGAAAGCCATGGAGCTTGGGGCCACCGGCGTGATCAACAGCAAGGATGTGGATATGGTGGAAGAGGTGATGCGCCTCACCGGCGGCCGGGGAGCGGATCTGGTCATCGAGACGGCCGGGACGGAGATCACCACCAGACAGGCCATCCATTGCACGAGAAAGGGCGCGACAATTGTCCTGGTGGGGTATTCCAAGAGCGGCGAGCTGACTCTTCCTATCAGCCTGGCTCTGGACAAGGAGCTGACCTTTAAGACGGTGTTCCGCTATCGCCATATTTATCCCATGGCCATTGAGGCTGTGGCGGCCGGCAAAGTCAATCTGAAGGGGATTGTCACGGATATCTTTGACCTGGACGACGCGCAGCGGGCCATGGACGACAGCATTCATAAGAAAGCGGAGATCGTCAAGGGTGTGATTAAGATCAATAAGGATCTGTAAGAAATTATATATTATAGAAAAGGAGAAGACGGACTATGAGCTATTTGGACGAGGTATTTGGGTTATCTGGAAAGACTGCGATTGTGACGGGCGGAGGCCGAGGCATCGGACAGACGGTGGCCATCGGACTGGCCAAAGCGGGCGCCGAGGTGGTCATTGTCGCCAGAAGCAACGCGGACGAGACCATTGAGAAGATCACGGCCGAGGGCGGCAAATGTTATTTTGTGCGGGCGGACGTGACGAAGGAGGCGGACGTGGACGCAGCTCTGTCAGAGATCATGAAGAAATCCGGCCACATTGACGTGGTATTCAACAATGCGGGTATCTGCAAGCACCAGGGAACCTTCGAGGCTTCTATCGAGGACTGGAGAGAGGTCATTGACGTGAACCTGACCGGCGAGTACATTATGGCCCGCGCCGTGGCGAAGATCATGGTGGACAATAAGATTCACGGGAGTATCATCAATATGGCTTCCATGTCCGGAACCATTGCCAATATCCCTCAGTGGCAGTGCTCTTATAATGCCTCCAAGGCCGGCGTGATGCATATGACCCGTTCTCTGGCTCTTGAGTGGGCGGAGTACGGAATCCGGGTCAACAGCCTAAGTCCGGGATATATTGCGACTCCCATGTCCGTGGATACGCCCCAGGAGCTTAAGGATGCCTGGATGCCCCTTATGCCCATGCATAGGATGGGCAAACCGGAAGAACTGATTCCGGCCGTCCTGTATCTGGCCAGCGATGCCTCCGGCTATACCACCGGAAGTGACATCATCGTGGACGGCGCTTATACCTGCTTCTAGGTGGTTGGGAAAAGGCCTTTGGCCTGTTGAAAGGCTTTTGAAAATCATTTCAGGAAAATGGAGGATAAAAATATGGGGAACAAGTATGTGGGAACACAGACGGAAAAAAATCTGGAAGCGGCTTTTGCCGGGGAATCTCAGGCGAGAAATAAGTATACCTATTTTGCTTCTAAGGCGAAGAAGGAAGGCTATGAGCAGATTTCCGCCCTGTTTTTAAAGACGGCGGACAATGAGAAGGAGCATGCCAAGATGTGGTTCAAGGAGCTGGAGGGGATCGGCTCTACGGCTGAAAATTTGGGCGCTGCCGCCGACGGGGAAAACTATGAGTGGACGGATATGTATGAGGGCTTCGCCAGGACGGCCGAGGAGGAAGGGTTTCCGGAGCTGGCGGCCAAGTTCCGTATGGTGGGAGACATTGAAAAGCACCACGAAGAGCGTTACCGCGCCCTGTTAAAGAACGTGGAGATGGCCGAGGTGTTCAAGAAGAGTGAGGTCAAGGTATGGGAATGCCGCAACTGCGGACATATCGTGGTCGGCGCGAACGCGCCGGAGGTCTGCCCTGTCTGTGCCCATCCGCGGGCGTATTTTGAGGTTCATGCAGAGAATTATTGAGAGGCCGGATTTTGGGAAACGGATGTTTGATCCGGCTTGGCAGTATGGGTTCCGGGGGACTTTATGGTCTCCCGGAATTTCTGTGTGGAATTATCAGACGGTGCAGTGCTCGAAGAAGAGTCCCAGGGCGAACCAGAAGGGGGCGAAATCCAGGCGGATTAAGCCGTTCACGTTGAGCCTTGACCGGCTGTAATCCCAGGGACAGCGCCCGGCTTTCCTGAGGAGCCAGCCGGTACAGTATTCTGTTAAAAAGATCAGTCCCATGTAGATGCCGCCGCGGCAGACTGCGCTTTTTTGCAGAAGCTTGCTGTGGGAGCAGAGCTTTTGCCGGATGGGCCGGATAGCGGCCGCCATGCCGTAAATGGGGAACATGTACAGGGAAGTCTGTCCCATCAGCCTTTTGTCATGGTCTTTTGCTCTTGCGATCAGGCTGCTGTAGCATAGTTCGGCGGACCAGCCTGCCAGCCCGCATTTGATAAAGTTATTTTCCATGGTATCAGTATGGGTGGGCGCGGGGGGATTTATACCGGATTTCCAGAATTACCGTTTTTTATTTTGCGGACAGTATGGAAGAAAACCGGTTCCTGTGATAAGATAGTGAAGGTATGGGAGCCGGCCTGTGAGGCAGAACGGGCGGCGCAGAAGCAGCGTCCGGCGGAAAAACGGCGGCAGGGCGCGGTTATTACGGTCATTGAGAGATCAGATGATTCAGGCGGAGGACGGGTTATGAATTTTACGGAAGCGGAAGCATATATCGGAGAGATTACACGGACTAAGAAGATTTCCCTGGGCCTTTCTACCATGGAGGAATTGCTTAAGAGGCTGGGAAATCCCCAGGACGGGCTTTCTTTTATCCACATTGCAGGGACCAACGGGAAGGGTTCCACACTGGCATTTGCGGCCTCGGTGTGCCAGGCGGCGGGATTTCGGGTGGGGCGTTACCATTCTCCGTCGGTGTTTTCGTATTGTGAAAAAATTCAGGTGAACGGCGCGTCTATCCGGGAGGAAGAGGCGGCGAGGCTCATAAGCCGGGTTCGGCAGGTGAGTGAGGAGATGGAAGCGGAGGGGCTTTCCCACCCGACGGCTTTTGAAACGGAAACGGCCGTTTCTTTTTTGTATTTTGCGGAGCAGCGCTGTGACCTGGTGGCCCTTGAGACCGGGATGGGCGGGGAGGGGGACGCCACCAATGTGGTGAAGACCACGGTCTGCAGTGTGATCGCCTCCGTCAGCATGGATCATATGCAGTTTCTTGGGGACACGCAGGAGGAAATTGCCAGGGTCAAGGGCGGCATTATCAAGGAGGGACGGCCTGCGGTGCTCTGCGGCCAGGGGGAGGCGGTCATGGGGGTGATCCGGGAAATCTGCCGGGAGAGACGGTCGCCGCTTACGGTGTCGGAGCCGGAGAAAGCCGAAATCCTGGAAACAGGTCTTTGGGGGAGCCGTTTTGATTATAAGGGGTTTCGGGATGTGAAAATCCCGCTGGCCGGAAAATATCAGATAATTAACGCATGTACGGCCCTTGAAGTGGTTGAAATTCTTCGGAATTTGGGCTATGATATTGGAGAGAATGCAGTTTATGAAGGGATGGCTTCTGTGCGGTGGCCGGGGCGGTTTGAAAAGCTTCTTGACCAGCCGGTGTTTCTCATTGACGGGGCCCATAATCCGGAGGCGGCCGAGCGGCTTAAGGATTCTCTGAATCTGTATTTTTCAAACAGAAGAATGATATATATTATGGGGATATTGGCAGATAAGGATTACCGGAAGATCGTGCGGATCACGGCTCCTCTGGCGGAGCAGATCTATACGGTGACGCCGGACAGCCCAAGGGCGCTTCCGGGGGAGGCGCTTTCCTCCTGGATCGAGGAACAGGCAAAGGAGATTGGCTTCCTGGGAAGAGTGCAGGCAGAGGACAGTATACGGAAGGCGGTGCGGGGCGCCCTCTCCCAGGCGGGAGAGGACGGCGTGATCGTGGCATTCGGTTCCCTTTCGTATCTGGGCGAATTGTCAATGGCCCTGAAGGAGAGTATCCATGATTGACAGAGAAAAAGTGGAAGCGGCGGTGCGTCTCTTGCTGGAAGGCATCGGTGAGGACGTGAACAGGGAAGGACTCGTCGGGACTCCCGACCGGATTGCCAGGATGTGCGAGGAGATCTATGGAGGAACCGACGAGGAGGTGGCGGTGCATCTTTCAAAGACATTTCCGGCGACGGGGAATGAGATCGTGCTGGAAAAGGACATTGCGCTTTATTCCATGTGTGAGCACCATCTGCTTCCTTTTTACGGAAAAGCCCATGTGGCTTATGTGCCGGACGGCCGGGTGGTGGGCTTAAGCAAGCTGGCCCGGACGGTGGAGGCTTATGCCAGGCGCCCTCAGATTCAGGAACAGCTTACGTCCCAGATCGCCGATGCGCTGATGACACATCTGAATCCCAGGGGGTCCATGGTGGTCATTGAGGCGGAGCATATGTGTATGACCATGCGGGGGATCAGGAAGCCGGGGGCAAAAACGATGACCTATGCCTGCCGGGGGATGTTCAGGGACGATCCGGCGCTCTGTGAAAGGGTGTTCGCCATGATTCGTCAGGGATGAGGTTTTTGACAGGCGGCTGTGGAGGTTCAGCTCCGCCGGATTTTATGCGCAGGTCTTTGTGCCTGCGCCGTTGTTCGTTGGTATACAGGAAAGGCAGGAAAGTTTATGGAACGGGTAAACCGAATCATCCAGCACGAGATTTTTATTAGGGAAATGAAGAAGCTGAACCGATTGGAGCGGGACCGGATGTATTGCCGCCATGATATCGACCATCTTTTAAGCGTGGCCCGGCTGGCTTATATCGCAGTATTGGAGGAGGGGCTTCCCATTAAGAAGGACGTGGTCTACGGTGCGGCCCTGCTCCATGACATTGGAAGGGCCAGCCAGTATGAGACGGGGATACCCCACGACAAGGCGGGAGCGCTGATTGCGGAGACGGTTCTCACGGACTGCGGTTTTGATGAAGAGGAGTGTATCCGGATTCTGGAGGCCGTGGGAGGCCACCGGTCCAGGGAGGCCGCCGGGGATAATCCTCTGGCGAAGATCCTCTATGAGGCGGACAAGGGATCCAGAGCCTGCTTTGCGTGCAAAGCGCAGGATTCCTGCAACTGGCCCATGGAACGGAAGAATTACAGGGTGAAGCGGTAGCAGGAATTTTCGCAATTTGAGTTATTCAGAAATACGGAAGAACATCAGCTCTTTTCACGCCGAAACATACTTCCGCTCCTGAAAGCTCGCAGCGGTACATAGGAGCCTCACCCTTCGGGTATACCTGTAACGCCTTCGGCGGTAAACAGGGAGATTCTTCGCGCGGGCTCGAAACGCTCTAAGTACCGACGGCTTTCAAATGGTTTTGGCTTAGAAAAAACAGATGTTCTTCCTGACTTTCCTGGAAGAATACAAAATGAGAAAATTCCGGGCAGAGAAGAGGGACGGAGGCAGAAGGTGAAGATTGGAAATCGGGATTTTGAGATCGGGCGGCACACGTATATTATGGGGATCCTCAATGTGACGCCGGATTCTTTTTCGGACGGGGGGAAGTGGAATCGGCTGGATGCGGCCCTTTCCCACACAGAGGAGATGATAAGGGACGGTGCGGACATCATTGACATCGGCGGGGAATCCACCAGGCCCGGTTATGGGGACGTTCTTCCGGATGAAGAGGAGATTGGGCGGGTGGCTCCGGTCATTGAGGCGGTGCGGGAACGGTTTGACGTTCCCATTTCGGTGGATACTTATAAGAGTAAAGTGGCAGAGGAGGCAGTGCAGGCCGGCGCCTGCCTGGTCAACGACATCTGGGGCTGTAAATATGACGACAGGATGGCCCGGGTGATCGCCCGGACGGGGGCGGCCTGCTGTCTCATGCACAACCGGAATGAGCCGGTCTATGAGAACTATCTGGAGGATGTGAAGGCGGATCTTCTCCGGTCGGTGGAGCTTGCCAGGCAGGCGGGCGTGGCGGAGGACAAGATCATCCTGGATCCTGGCATGGGCTTCGGGAAGACGTATGAACATAATCTCATCCTGATGAACCGCCTGGAGATTTTGAACGGGCTGGGGTATCCGGTACTTCTCGGAACCTCCAGAAAGTCCATGATCGGGCTTACGCTGGATCTTCCCGCCACAGACAGGGTGGAGGGGACGCTGGTGACCACGGTCATGGGTGTCATGAAGGGCTGTGCCTTTGTGCGGGTCCATGACGTGAAGGAGAATGCCAGGGCAATCCGGATGACGGAGGCTATTTTGCAGGCTTAGAGGGACGGGAGAAGACCAGAACGTTCAGGGGACGGAGGAAAATAGGAGATGGACAGGATTATTATACGGAATCTGGAGGTGTTCGCCAATCACGGCGTGTTTCCGGAGGAGAACCGGCTGGGACAGAAGTTCCTGGTGAGCGCAGAACTCCTGTGTGATACCAGGAAGGCGGGCCTTAGTGACGGGCTGGATCAGTCCATTCATTACGGCCTGGTGGCCGAGGAGATTACTTCCTATATGAAGGCACACACGAAAAAACTGATCGAGGCGGCGGCAGAGGAATTGGCGGAGCATCTGTTGTTTACATTTCCTTTGATGAAGGGAATTGTCCTGGAGGTGAAAAAGCCCTGGGCGCCGGTAGGGCTTCCCCTGGATACGGTTTCGGTGAGAATCGAGAGGAGCTGGCAGAAGGCCTATGTGGCTTTCGGTTCCAACATGGGAGATAAAAGAGCCCATATCGAGGCGGGGATTCAGGTTCTTCGGGACGAGAAGCGGATCCGCCTGGGCCGCATCTCCGATATGATTGTCACGGAGCCTTACGGCGGCGTGGAGCAGGATGAGTTTTTGAATGGCTGCCTGGAGCTTGACACGCTTCTTACCCCCCATGAGCTTTTGGAGATACTCCACAGGGCGGAGAGCCAGGAAAAGCGGGAACGGCTGGTTCACTGGGGGCCAAGGACTCTGGATCTGGATCTTCTTTTTTATGAAAATGAGATCTTGGAGACGGAGGAGCTTGCCGTGCCCCACCCGGAGATCGAAAAACGTCTGTTTGTGCTGGAGCCGCTGGCGCAGATCGCACCTTACAAGCTTCATCCCGTTTTGAAAAAACGGGTTAAGACGCTCTTTGAAGAGCTTTTGGAAAAGACAGCGGCGTGTGGAGGGCAGTGATGGATTTAAAGGAGATCAGAAAAGAGATCGACGATATCGACGGAAAGCTTGTGGAGCTTTTTGAAAAGCGGATGGAGCTTTGCAGGCAGGTGGCAGAGTATAAGATTGAAACGGGGATGCAGGTTCTTGACCGGAAACGGGAGACGGAGAAGCTTGGGACACTTTCGGAACTGGCAGGCTCGGATTTTGCCCGTTACGGAGTCCGGGAGCTGTTTACCCAGATCATGTCCATGAGCCGCAAGCTTCAGTACGAGCTTCTGGCCGATCACGGAGTGGTCACAGGACTCCCTTTTGAAATGATCCCGAACCTTCCGAAATCCAGGGCGAAGGTGGTATACCAGGGGGTGGAGGGGGCGTACAGCCATGCGGCGGCCCTGCAGTTTTTCGGGGAGCGGGCCAGGCTGTTCAACGTAAAGACCTGGGATGACGCCATGAAAGCCCTCTGTGCCGGGACGGCGGATTTTGCCGTGCTTCCCATAGAAAATTCTTCGGCAGGGAGCGTGGCGGACATCTATGACCTGCTGGTGAAGTTTGACAATTACATTGTGGGGGAGACTTATGTGAAGGTGGACCATGTGCTTTTAGGGCTCCCGGAGGCAGAGCTTTCCGACGTTCGGCTGGTGTACTCCCATCCTCAGGGGCTTTGGCAGTGCAGCATGTATCTGGACGAGCATAAGGACTGGATCAGGCACAGCACGGGGAATACGGCTCTTTCTGCCAGGGAGGTAAAGGAGGCCGGGGATAAAACACGGGCGGCCATTGCCAGTGAGATGGCGGGCAGATTGTACGGCCTGAAGATCCTGGACCGGAGTGTCATGAACCACAAGGGGAATACCACCAGGTTCATCGTGGTGGCCAGCAAGAAGTTCTATGAGGCCTCGGCCGATAAATTAAGTGTCTGTTTTGAGACGAAGCATGAGAATGCGGCCCTTTACAACATGCTGTCCCATTTGACCTACAATGGGCTGAACATGGTGAAGTTAGAATCCAGGCCCATCCTGGGGCGGCCCTGGGAGTTCCGCTTTTTCGTGGATTTCGAGGGGAATCTGGGAGACGCGGGGGTGAAGAACGCACTTCGGGGAATTTTGGAGGAGGCCAATTATTTCCGGATTCTTGGCAATTATATATCCGGTGTGAAAGGATGACCGCGCCGGCTGACGATGGGCAAAGGAACGAATAGCGATGAAGATAAAAGAATTGATTTTGTACCGGGATCCGGGGCACAGAGAGATTTTGGAGGCTGTGTCGGCGTTTATGGAACAGGGGGCGGAGGCTCCCTTTGATCCTTATGAGACGGCGGGGCGGCTGGCGGAATTTTCGGCGGCCCACGGCTTTAAGGGGAATCTGTGGCATAGCTTTCTGGCTTATGTGCTGGCCATGAATGAAAACGCGTTCAGCACGGCCTGTGAGATCCGGGGGACGGTGGAGGGGACGGTCAATGCATTGGCTCTCCATGATTTTGCCGTCTTCCGGGAATGGTTTGAATATGACCTGGACGACCTGGACGATTGCCTGGGCACCAGGGTGTTTTGCTTTTTAAAGGATTATGAGAGCACCGGAACCCACAGCAAGGTCTTTAACCGCCGGATCCGGGACGATATCCAGGCTCTTTCGGAGGCCCTCTCCGGGGCGGAAACCGACGGAAGGTGGCATGAGATCCTCACGGATTTTTACCGCCGGTTCGGCGTGGGGAAATTCGGCCTCCACAAAGCTTTCCGGGTGGAGCGCCAAAAGGGAGGGGCAAAAATCGTCCCCATTAAGAATATCGAGCATGTCTGTCTGGACGATCTGGTGGGGTATGAGAGCCAGAAGAGAAAGCTCATCGAAAATACGGAGGCATTCGTGGAGGGGCGGGAGGCCAACAACTGCCTGCTCTTTGGCGACAGCGGCACGGGAAAATCTTCCAGCATCAAGGCCGTTCTTCATCAATATTATGATAAGGGGCTTCGGATGATTGAGATCTATAAGCATCAGTTTCGGGATCTTTCCGACGTGATTGCCCAGATCAAGAATCGGAATTATCGATTCATTATTTATATGGACGATCTGTCTTTTGAAGAATTCGAGGTAGATTATAAGTATTTGAAGGCCATTATCGAGGGAGGGCTGGAGGTGAGGCCGGAAAATGTGCTGATCTACGCCACCTCCAACAGGAGGCATCTGATCCGGGAGAATTTCAGCGACAAGGAGGAGGTCCGGGAGGATATGCACCGTTCGGATACGGTCCAGGAAAAGCTGTCCCTCTCTTCCAGATTCGGTGTCACCATCTATTTCGGAAGGCCGGAGCCGAAGGAGTTTAAGGAGATCGTGACGACACTTGCGCGCCGGGCCGGGATCGACATGCCCGAGGAGGAGCTTCTTCTTCTGGCCAACAAATGGGAGCTGTCCCACGGAGGCATTTCCGGCCGCACCGCCGTCCAATTCATTACCTATCTAAAGGGAACAAGGGGGTGAAACCATGGCGTCTGTTACGGCGTTTGCGGCGATCGACGTGGGCTCCTACGAGCTGGAGCTTACCATTTACGAGATTTCGCCGAAGAGGGGGATCGTCCAGCTGGAGCGGCTCAGAAAGGTCATCGGGCTTGGGCGGGATACTTATGAGAGAGGGATCATCAGCTATGAGCGGGTGGACGAGATGTGCAGGCTTCTGCATCGGTTTCAGGAGGTCATGGCGGAATATCAGGCGGAGAATTACCGGGCCTATGGAACCAGCGCCATCAGAGAGGCGGAGAACCGGGAGGTGGTTTTGGATCAGATCCGGGTGCGCACCGGCATTGAGATTGATGTCCTCAGCAATTCGGAGCAGAGGTTTCTCTGCTATAAGGCCATTGCGGCCAAAGAAAATGAATTCAACAACATCATCCAAAAGGGGACGGCCATCGTGGAGGTGGGCTCCGGCAGCACCCAGATCTCCCTTTTTGACAAGGATGCCCTGGTGACGACTCAGAACCTGAAGCTGGGGGCTCTCCGGATCCACCAGATTCTGGCGAGGATCGGGGGTATGGCAGAAGACCGGAAAAAGCTGGCTCAGGAGCTCATTGACAATGACATTGCCGCCTTTAAGAAACTGTTTCTGAAGGAGAGGAGCATAAAAAATATCATTGCCACCGGCGTGTGCGCCATGTACCTGGGAAGGGGAGCCCATGCGGATAAGCAGAGGATCAGTGCCCAAGAGTTTCTGGAGTTTTATGAGGATCTGCGGAATATGGGAGCGGATCAGATTGCCGAGAAATATGATATTCCCGCGGAGTTCGTCTCTCTGGTGGTGCCGGGGGCCATGGTTTATAAGAGGCTCATCGATGCCACGGAGGCGGAGATGGTCTGGCTTCCGGGGGTGAGGCTTGGCGACGGGATTGTGGCAGAGTTTGCGGAGCAGAGGAAGTTAATCCGTTTCCCCCATGATTTTTCCAAGGATATTCTGGTGGCTGCCAGGAACATTGCCAAGCGCTACATGAGCGACCAGGGGCATTCGGCAGTGCTGGAAAAGAATGTGCTGAATATTTTTGACGGCATGAAAAAGTACCACGGCCTGGGAAAACGGGAGCGCCTGCTCCTTCAGATCAGCGCCATTCTCCACGACTGCGGCAATTATATCAGCATGAAGATGCCGGGGGAGTGCGCCTATAATATCATTCTCTCCACGGAGATCATCGGCGTGTCCCACAGGGAGCGGGTGATCATTGCCAATGTGGTGAAGTATAACACTGTGGAGTTTGACTACACCACCGGGGACGTGAGCCTGAATAAGTCCATGCGGATCACCATTGCGAAGCTGACGGCGATCTTAAAGATCGGCAATGCCATGGACCGGAGCCAAAAGCAGAAGTTCAAGGACGTCAAGATTTCCGTGAAAGACCAGCAGATGTTTATCACCACATCTTCATCGGAGAGCATTTTGCTGGAGGAAGCGATGTTTACCCACCGGGCGGATTTCTTTGAAGAGGTCTACGGCATCCGGCCGGTGCTGAAGAAAAAGAAGGGGGCGTGATTATGGGAGAAGATAGGGAATTCGGGAAGGTCGAATATTTTGAAAACAGGGAGCTTTCCTGGCTTCAGTTTAATTACCGGGTCCTGAGCGAGGCCAGGGATAAGAACAATCTGCTGTTTGAGCGGTTGAAATTTTTGTCGATCACGGCCTCCAATCTGGATGAATTTGTCATGGTGCGTGTGGCCTCCCTGAAGGATATGGTCCACGCGGATTACAAGGGGCGGGATATTGCCGGAATGACAGCCGGGGAACAGCTTGAGGCCATCGGCCGGGGCATGCATGATCTGGTGGATGTCCAGTATTCCACCTGGAACAGGTCCCTTCTGCCGCTTCTTAAAAAAGAGGGGCTCGAGGTCATTTCCCACCATGAGCAGCTCAATGAAAAGCAGGCGGCCTTTGTGGACGACTTTTTTGAATCGTCGGTTTATCCGGTGGTGACGCCCATGGCCGTGGATTCTTCCAGGCCGTTTCCCCTTGTCCGGAATAAGAGCCTGAACATTGCGGCCCTCCTGAAAAAGAAGAAGGGCGGGGAGAAAAAAGACAATGAGAAGAAGGACGGCGAGAAGAAAGGGGGGCTGGACTTTGCCACGGTGCAGGTGCCGGCGGTGCTCCCCCGGATCGTGGAGCTCCCCAGAGGGAAGAACGGGGAGCGTTCCGTCATTTTGCTGGAGGAGATCATCGAGCGGAATATGAGCCGGCTGTTTCTCAATTATGAGATCGTATGTGCCCATCCTTACCGGATTATGCGCAACGCAGACCTTCCCATTGACGAGGAGGAGGCAGAAGACCTTCTCAAGGAGATTGAACGGCAGTTAAAAAGACGGCAGTGGGGCGAGGTGATCCGTCTGGAGGTGGAGGAGGGCATTGACAAGAGGCTCTTGAAGATCCTGAAAAAGGAGTTTGCCGTCAAGGACGATGTGATTTTCTTCATAGGCGGCCCGCTGGATCTGACCTTCCTGATGAAGCTTTACGGGGAGGAAGGCTTTGATCATCTGAAGCAGAAGCCTTGGAAGCCCCAGGCCGTTCCGGAATTTGCCAATGAAGACGACATTTTTACCAATATCCGCAAGGGGAATATTTTCCTGCACCATCCTTACGAATCCTTTGACCCGGTGGTGGATTTCGTGAAGAAGGCGGCGGCGGATCCCCAGGTCCTTGCCATCAAACAGACGCTGTACCGGGTGAGCGGCCATTCGCCCATCGTGGCGGCCCTCGCGAGGGCCGCGGAAAACGGCAAGCAGGTGACGGTGCTGGTGGAGCTGAAGGCCCGGTTTGACGAGGAGAACAACATCATCTGGGCAAAGCGGCTGGAGCAGGCGGGCTGCCACGTGATCTACGGCCTTCTGGGATTAAAGACTCACTGTAAGATCTGTCTGGTGGTTCGGAAGGAGGACGACGGTATCCGCCGCTATGTCCACATGGCCACGGGCAATTACAACGATTCGACGGCGAAGCTTTACACGGATACGGGGATTATGACCTGCGACCGGGCCGTCGGTGAGGATGCCAGCGCTGTGTTCAACATGCTTTCCGGCTATTCGGAGCCGCTCTCCTGGAATAAGCTTTCCATGGCGCCCCTCTGGCTCAAGAACCGGTTCGTGGCGCTTATCAGACGGGAGGCCAAGTGTGTGTCCCAGGGGTATGAAGGAAGGATCATTGCGAAGATGAATTCTCTCTGCGATCCGGTGATCATTGAGGAGCTTTATAAGGCTTCCTCGGCTGGGGTGAAAATCGACCTGATTGTCCGGGGAATCTGCAGCCTGAAAACAGGGATTCCCGGAGTCAGCGACAATATCACAGTTCGTTCCATCGTGGGGCCGTTTTTGGAGCACAGCCGGATTTTCTATTTCGGAAACGGCGGAAGCTATGAGGTCTATATGGGAAGCGCCGACTGGATGCCAAGAAACCTGGACCGGAGGGTGGAGCTTCTCTTCCCGGTGGAGGTGGAGGAGAGCAAGGAGAGGGCTCTTCACATTCTGGAGACGGAGCTTGCCGACAATGTCAGATCCCATATCCTCATGCCGGACGGCACTTATGAGAAGCCGGACAAACGGGGAAAGGTACTGGTAGATTCGCAGGTGGTGTTCGCCGAAGAGGCGGTTCGGGCGGCTGAGGAATTAAAAGAAGGGAAAGAGCGCCCGGGAACGGGCAGGACGTTTGTGCCCAGGGAGAGGCCGGAGGACGAATAGAGGAGAAGGAAAGAGCGGGACGGGTGTGGAGTTTTGTGAATTGTATACAATATATTTTTGGAAAAATCATTAAAACTCACGGAACAGACATTGCGGTTCCGCTTTTTTTGCACTTTTTTTTCGGAAAAACAGAAAAAGAGGTTGCATAATTGCAGAAAAATTTGTAAAATATTACCATAAACATAACCGTGAAACGGTAGGAAGGGAGTAGTTAAATATGGAAAAGAAAAAACGAATTGCACTGCCGCTTCAGATCTTTATCGGTCTGGCACTTGGTATCGTCGCAGGTTTATGCTTTATGGGAGCGCCGAAGATTGCTGTCAATTACATAAAGCCCTTCGGCACGATTTTTCTGAACCTGATCAAGTTCATCGTGGTGCCGATCGTATTTTTCTCCATCATCAGTGGTGTGATCTCTATGAAGGACATCCGCAAGGTGGGGAGCATCGGCGTAAAGACGGTCGTGTTTTATCTGTGTACGACGGCTTTTGCCATTGTGATCGGCCTGGTTTTGGCGAATATTTTTAAGGGGGCATTCCCGACGCTGGCAGTTTCCGGTCTGGAATATGAGGCCAAAGAGGCGCCCAGCATCATGGACACCATCGTTGCGATTTTTCCCAGCAACATCATCGAGCCCTTTGCCAGCGCTACCATGCTTCAGGTGATCGTGGCATCCCTGTTCTTTGGCTTCGGTATTATTTTGGCGGGGGAGAAGGGGGAAGCTTTCGGCAAGTTTATGGAGAGCGCCAATGAGGTTTCCATGAAGATTATGTCCTTTATCATTGCCTTAAGCCCCATCGGCGTGTTCGCCCTGATCACTCCCGTGGTTGCGGAAAACGGCCCCATGATCCTGGGAAGTCTGGCGATGGTACTGCTTGTGGCGTATGTCGGTTATGTTCTCCATGCGGTGCTCGTCTATTCTTCCACAGTAAAGGTGATGGGCGGCTTAAGCCCCGTCAAATTCTTTAAGGGAATGTTCCCGGCTATGATGATGGCTTTCTCCAGTTCCTCTTCTGTGGGAGCTTTGCCCCTTAATATTGAATGTTCTGAGAAACTTGGGGCAAGAAGAGACATTGCCTCCTTTACGCTGCCTCTGGGAGCAACGATCAATATGGACGGAACAGCCATTTATCAGGGTGTATGTGCGATCTTTATCGCTTCTTGCTTTGGTATTTCTCTGACGCTGCCCCAGCAGCTCACGATTATTTTGACGGCGACCCTGGCGTCCATCGGAACGGCGGGCGTTCCCGGCGCAGGTATGGTCATGCTGGCCATGGTGCTTCAGAGCGTGGGCCTGCCAGTGGAAGGTATTGCCCTGGTTGCTGGCGTGGACCGGATCTTTGATATGGGCCGCACTACTGTCAATATCACCGGTGATGCTGCCTGTGCGATCATTGTGAGCCGGTTGGAAGAGAAGAAGGAGGCGAAGCGGACCGGAAGGGCCGGCTGAGTCATCTGGATCGGATTTTCAGAAAAGAGTTTCAGTGGTACGTTCGGACGTTTCACTGATAAAAACCCAGACTGATGTGACAGAAAAAAACATGAAAATCTGCCCGGTGGCCGGATGACAGCCCTCGGGCAGATTTTTGTGATATGAGAATGAATATTTTAATTGTCTTCGGCGTCGGAGGCGGAAAGGCTGTAGCTCTTCTGGCGCTTCCTCGCCATCTCGTCGCTTTCCAGATATTCGTCGTAGGTGGTGATCTTATCGATCAGGCCGCCGGGAGTCAGTTCCATAATCCGGTTGGCTGTGGTCTGGACAAACTGGTGGTCATGGCAGGAGAAGAGCACCACGCCGGGATACTTGATCAGGGCATTGTTGAGGGCGGTGATTGATTCCATATCCAGATGGTTGGTGGGTTCGTCCAGAATCAAGGTGTTGGTGGCCTGGATCATCATCTTGGAGAGCTGGCAGCGGACTTTCTCCCCTCCGGAGAGAACCTTCACCTTCTTCACGCCGTCGTCTCCCGCAAAGAGCATCCGCCCCAGGAAGCCGCGGACGTAGGTCACATCTTTTACCGGGGAGAACTGGGTCAGCCATTCGACGATGGTCAGGTCGTTGTCAAATTCGTTGGTATTATCCTTGGCGAAATAGGCCTGGGAGGTGGTGACACCCCATTTGTAGGTGCCCTCGTCCGGTTCCAGCTCTCCGGCCAGGATCTGGAAGAGAGTGGTCTTGGCAATCTCGTCGGAACCTACAAAGGCGACCTTGTCATTCCGTCCCAGAATAAAGGAAAGATTGTCGAGGACCTTTACGCCGTCCACGGTCTTGGAGAGGTTTTCCACCACCAGGACTTCGTTTCCGATCTCCCGTTCCGGACGGAAATCAATGTAGGGATATTTGCGGCTGGAGGGCCTGATCTCGTCCAGCTGAATCTTTTCGAGGGCACGCTTCCTGGAAGTGGCCTGCTTAGATTTGGAAGCGTTGGCCGAGAACCGCTGGATGAATTCCTGCAGTTCCTTGATCTTTTCTTCCTTCTTCTTGTTGGCCTCCTTCATCTGCTTGATCATCAGCTGGCTGGACTCGTACCAAAAATCGTAGTTTCCGGCGTAAAGCTGGATCTTTGCATAGTCGATGTCTGCGATATGGGTACAGACCTTATTCAAGAAATACCGGTCATGGGAAACCACGATCACCGTGTTGTCAAAATTGATCAGAAATTCCTCCAGCCAGGCGATGGCATCCAGATCCAGATGGTTGGTGGGCTCGTCGAGGAGCAGGATATCGGGGTTTCCGAAGAGGGCCTGGGCAAGGAGTACCTTCACCTTGTCGTTGCCCACCAGATCTTTCATGAGAGAGTAATGGAGCTCCGGGCCGATTCCCAGGCCGTTTAAGAGAGTGGCGGCATCGGATTCCGCTTCCCAGCCGTTCATATTGGCAAACTCCGCCTCCAGGTCCGCCGCCCGGATGCCGTCCTCGTCGGAAAAGTCCGGCTTGGCGTAGATGGCGTCCTTCTCTTTCATGATCTCCACCAGACGGGGATTCCCCATCATGACCGTGTCAAGAACCACGCAGTCGTCGTATTTAAAATGATCCTGCTGCAAGAAAGAAAGCCTCTGGCCGGGCGTAATGGCAATGTCCCCCTTGGTGGATTCCAGCTGGCCCGATAAAATCTTTAAAAATGTAGACTTCCCTGCGCCGTTGGCTCCGATCAAGCCGTAACAGTTTCCCTCCGTAAATTTGATGTTTACATCCTCGAAAAGCGCCTTTTTTCCAATGCGGAGCGTAATATTATTCGCACTGATCATAAAAAAATCCTTTCTTTATTAAAAATAGTCCTAAAATGCCAATCACGACAAGTCTTATTTTACAGGAAATCCGGGATTTTGCAAGTGAAACTTTCTATATTTATGTTGAACGCGTCCCCGGTATCGTTTATAATAAAATCCGGAGGAAAAAATATGGCAAAAAAAATGATCTCCTGGAACGTCAACGGCCTCAGGGCCTGCGTGACCAAAGGATTCGAATCGTATTTCAAAGAGGCGGACGCGGATGTGTTCTGCCTGCAGGAAACAAAGCTTCAGGAAGGGCAGATCGATCTTCCCACGGAGGGGTATCATCAATTTTGGAACTATGCGGAAAAAAAGGGCTATTCCGGAACGGCGGTTTTTACGAAAGAAGAGCCCATTTCCGTTTTCTATGGCCTGGGGAACGAAAAGCATGACAAAGAGGGAAGGGTCATTACCCTGGAATATCCGGGGTATTACCTGGTGACCTGTTACACTCCCAACTCCCAGAACGAGCTGGCCAGGCTTCCCTACCGGCTGGAATGGGAAGACGCGTTCCTCGGCTATTTAAAAGGTCTGGAACAGAAAAAGCCGGTGATCTTCTGCGGAGATCTGAATGTGGCCCACAGGGAAATAGACCTGAAAAACCCGAAGAACAACCGGAAAAACGCCGGATTTACCGACGAAGAGCGGGGGAAGTTCACGGCGATTTTGGCTGCGGGCTTCATCGACACCTTCCGTTACTTTTATCCGGATCAGGAGGGGATCTACTCCTGGTGGTCCTATCGGTTTAAGGCCAGGGAGAAAAATGCCGGGTGGCGGATCGATTACTTCTGTGTCTCAGAGGCATTGAAAGACAGGCTGGCCGGCGCGGCTATCCATACGGAGGTTACAGGCTCCGACCACTGTCCCGTGGAGCTTTTGATCGACCTATGAACCTTTTGGCTATAGAGCACATGACCAAGGTCTACACAGAGCGGAGAATCTTTGACGATGCCTCCTTTTCCCTCGGGACAGGGGAGAAAGTGGGCGTCATCGGAATCAACGGCACCGGGAAGAGTACGCTCCTAAAGACAATCGCCGGACTTTCCGAACCGGACAAGGGAGAAGTGGTTCGGGGAAACGGGCTGACATTCTGCTACCTGCCCCAGACGCCGGCCTTCGACGGGACGAAGACCCTGCTGGCCTTTGTTCTCTCCGCGGTTTCCGGCAGGACGGCAGAGACGGACTGCTGGAATCTGGAAAGCCAGGCCAAGGCCATGTTAAACACCCTGGGAATGTCGGAGTACTCCCAGCCCATGGGAGAATTGTCCGGCGGCCAGAGAAAGCGGGCAGCCCTGGCGGCGGCGCTTCTTTCAGAGGCAGACGTGCTGGTTTTGGACGAGCCCACCAACCACCTGGACGTCGAGATGGCCGGGTGGCTGGAAGACTATCTGAAACGGTACAGAGGCGCCCTGGTCATGGTGACCCATGACCGGTATTTCCTGGACAGTGTCTGCAACCGGATCGTAGAGCTGGATAAGGGGAAACTCTACAGCTATGCGGGAGAATACTCTGTGTTTTTAAAACTAAAAGCAGAGCGGGAGGCCATGGCCCAGGCGGCGGAGCGGAAGCGGCAGAGCCTTCTGCGGACGGAGCTTGCCTGGATGATGCGGGGGGCCAGGGCCAGATCCACCAAACAGAAAGCCCATATCAGACGGTTTGAAGAGCTTCGGGATCAGAAAGGGCCGGAGTCGGACGGAAACGTAGAGCTCGGCTCTGTAAAAAGCAGGCTGGGTAAGACTACCATAGAGCTTCACGGCATCTCGAAAGGATATGGGAGAAAGGAACTGATTCGGTATTTTACCTACATTTTTCTGAAAAATGACCGGGTGGGAATTACGGGGCCAAACGGCTGTGGAAAGACCACTCTGATGAGGATGATCCTGGGGCTTACGGCGGCCGATTCCGGAGAAGTGGTTGTGGGGCAGACTGTAAAGACCGGTTATTTTTCCCAGGAAAACGAATTCATGGACTTAAACCTCAAGGTGATCGACTATATCCGGAATGCAGCGGAATATGTGGTGACCGAGGAGGGGAGCGTGAGCGCCTCCAAGATGCTGGAACGGTTTTTATTTCCGCCGGATATCCAGCACACTGCCATCGGGCGGTTGTCCGGCGGCGAGAGGCGGCGGCTGTACCTTCTGCGGGTCTTGATGGAGGCGCCCAATGTGCTGATTTTGGATGAGCCGACCAACGACCTGGATATCCGGACCCTGATGGTTCTGGAAGATTATCTGGACCGTTTCCCCGGGATTGTAATAACCGTGTCCCATGACCGCTATTTTCTGGACCGGGTGGCCAGACGGATCCTGGCCTTTGAAGAAAACGGAGCCATCCGTCAGTACGAGGGCGGTTATACTGACTACGAGGCAGCCGTAACGCTGCGCCGTGAAACCGAGAAGAAGGCGCCGGTACCCGGGGAAAAGCGCACTCAGGAAGCGAAAAAGGCGCAGGAGGGGCGGACCCGGACGAAAAAATTAAAATTCACTTACCAGGAGCAGCGGGATTTCGAGACCATAGAAGAGGAGATCCGCCAACTGGAGGAGGCAGTCGGAGAAAAAGAGACCGCCATAGAAGAAGCGGCTTCCGATTACGCAGCCTTAAGCCTGCTGATGGAGGAAAAGGCAGAGCTGGAGGAGGCGCTGGAAGAGAAAATGGAACGGTGGATGTATCTGGAAGAACTGGCAGGAAAGATTGCAGCAGGAGAGACAGCGGGATAAACGCTTTAGCGTGACGACAAGGAGGAAAAACGTGGGAAAGATAAAAGCAGAGGCGAAAGGGGCAAGGCCGTTTCCCTTGGGTACAAGGGTAGAAAATGGCCGGGTATATGTATCGTTTGTGTCAGAGCTTGAGGGAACAGCCAGACTTCATTTATACAGGAGGGGCAGAGGGAGGGAGACGGGCGTATTTGTTTTTCCTGAGGCGTGCAGACTGGGGGACATCCGGTACATGACCCTTACCGGCTTCGATCCTGCGGTTTTTGAATACAGTCTTTCCGTGGACGGATGTCCCGTTCCGGACAAGTGTGCGGCGGTGGTGACCGGGCGGGAAAAGTGGGGAGAGCCCGGCGGCCCTGTCCGTTACGGTTTTTTAAGAGAAGGCTTTGACTGGGAGGGGGACCGTGCGCCCGGCTACACCTTTGCGGACACAGTGATCTACAGACTCCATGTGCGGGGGTTTACCAAGCACCCTTCCTCCGGCGTGAAGAACAAAGGTACCTTTGCCGGGATCATCGAAAAGATTCCATATCTGAAAAGCCTTGGAATCACCATGGCGGAGCTCATGATGCCGGACGAATTCGTGGAGGCGGCAGGGGACGGAAAGCTCAATTATTGGGGCTATGGCCCGGCATGCTGCTTTGCGCCGAAGGCATCCTACTGCGTCAAAGGCGGGAGGGAGCAGTCTCCGGACATCCAGTTTAAGGAGCTTATAAAGGCATTCCATAAAAACGGGATAGAGGTCGCCGTGGAACTCTATTTCGGGCCGGATATGAGCACTTCCCTGCAGCTGGCCTGCCTTGGCCACTGGGCACAGGAGTACCACGTGGACGGCATCCACATATCCGGGAATTTTGACAGCCGGGCGGCGGCGACGGATCCGGCTCTCGCAAAGGTCAAGCTTTTCGCGGGGGATTTCTGTGGAGGGGAGTGGGGGGGGAAGCGCCATCTGGCCTGCTACCGGGACGACTTCCTGACAGACATGCGCCGTCTGTTGAAGGGGGACGAGGACATGCTCCAGTCGGCCGCATATCAGATGCGGGAGAACGGCGGAACCTTGGGCAAGGTCAATTTTATGGCCAACACCAACGGATTTACCATGGCCGATATGGTTTCCTATGACAGAAAGCACAACGAGGCCAACGGAGAAAACGGAAGGGACGGCTCTGATTACAACTACAGCTGGAACTGCGGCACGGAGGGACCTGTGCGGAAAAAGCGGATCCTGGAGCTTCGCAAAAAACAGCTCCGCAATGCCTGGACCCTTCTTCTGACAGCCCAGGGGATGCCTCTCATTCTGGCTGGAGACGAATGGGGGAATTCCCAGGACGGGAACAACAACGCCTATTGCCAGGACAATCCCACAGGCTGGGTGAATTGGAAAGGAGGAAAATTCGGAGAGGATATCTTCCGGTTTGCCTCCTACATGCTCCGGTTCCGGAAGGTGCATCCTATGCTCCACAAAGAAGGCGGCCTCAGGGGAATGGATTACCTGGGCGTGGGCAGTCCGGATTTTTCCGTCCACGGCGAATCACCCTGGTATCCCCAGTATGAGGCTTACCGGAGACAGCTGGGATTTTATTACAGCGGGAAATTTGCCGGGGATGCGGATCTCTACCTGATGCTCAACATGCACTGGGAGCCCCATACCTTCTCCATTCCCCATACGGACGGTATTTGGCGTCTGGCAGTGGATACCTCCAAAGAGGCTCAGAACGGGATCTTTGAGGGAACAGAACCCCTGGAAGACCAGGAGACCTTCGAGATGGAGGCCAGGAGCGTCGTGATCCTGGTATCCGACGGAGAAAAAAGAGAAGAAGCGAGGAAATGAGAGGTATGGAAGGAAAGAAGATATTGAGCGGCAGAACCTTAAAATGGATTGCCACCGTCACCATGTTCATTGACCATTTGGGGCTGGTGCTCTCGGCGGGGGTTGCGGAAGAGATCTGGAGAACCATGCGGATCATCGGACGGCTCGCCTTCCCGATCTTCTGTTTTCTTCTGGCAGAAGGCTTTTACCATACCCGGAACGCAAAAAAGTACCTGCTCAGGCTGGGGCTCTTCGCCCTGGTCTCCGAGCTGCCCTTCGATCTGGTGGTGTTCCGGAGGCTTTGGTACATGGACTACCAGAACGTGTTTTTCACCCTGTTCATCGGCCTTTTGCTCCTCTATCTGTATAATCGGTTCCTTGCAAACACACAGCCCATCTATGCCATCATGGCTGTGGTCTCCATGCTGTGCCTGGCCTTTGTGGTGCACTGTGATTACGGGGCAGAGGGAGTGTTCATGATCTTTCTGTTTTATTATTTCCGCTTCCGCCCCATGGCCATGTGCATAAGCGTGGGCCTGCTCATTGTCTTCATGGGCGGGTTGGAGATCTATGCCCTGGCGGCCCTTCCCCTCATTCTTCTCTATAACGGAGAAAGAGGGGGCAGGCCGCTGGAAAGCAGGGCGGGAAAACTGGCCGGACAGTATTTTTTCTACTGCTTTTACCCGGTTCACCTGATGTTATTGGCCATATTGGACCGGATTCTATTCCTGTAGCCGGACAGTCACCGGATTTTCCCGTCCAGAAACGCATTCAGGATATTTTGAGGCGCATCATAATAAAAGCTGCTGTTGTAGTCGTCGATCTTCTCACTTACAAAGGAATGATATGCCTCGAACAGTGCATCAACGACAGGGATTTCTTTTTCCCTGGCGATGCCCAGGATAAGACGCTTGTAAACCTTGCCCATGTCCCAGTGGCTGGGAATGGCGTATCGAGCGGCGGAAACATTGTCGAAAGTTCCATCTTTGATTTCGGCTTTTTCAATGAAATCCTCACAGACCCGGTTCAGGTTGTCGCTGTGATACACGTCGGCCAGATTATAGATTTTTTCTATGGAAGCCCGCCCCAGTGCGTCCACGACATCGGATCGTCTGTTTTTTGTTTTTCGGGAAATAGCTTCGATCAGACTACAGGTAAAAAAAAGATCGTTGTCCTTCTGACATTCCCTTCCGATCATAGCTTCACCTCCCCGCAGGATATAAAATTCAGACATTTCAGGGCTTTTTCACTGCAGAAACTGATTTGATGGGTCGGATATTTAAATTTTGCCAATGCCCAGAACTGTTCCCTGGTAATGACGCCGTCCATATAGTCGGCAACATAATTATAAATTTGATCATTGGCCATTGCGCCGATTACCATGTCGTGGCGATGGGGAATGCCGTAGCGGCAGTTGATAATAAAATCCAGCCATTCTTCCGTCATTTCACCGAACTCCAGAATGTCTAACCGGGTATCCATGCGGACGGTGTAAATATTTACCATGGGCGTATCATACCTTCTCGCCCAGCGTTCCGCCTGTTCCCGGATGATGGTGCAGTAAAAGCCGGCGCCAAAATCCTTTGTATTTTTACCATGAATGATCTTTGGGTGTTCCACGGCAGTGTAACTGCCGTGGTAGACAGTCATGATTCCCATAAATCCCTAACCTTTCCGGCTTCAGATGCCGTATCGTCGATCTTTGTCATTCCGGATAAACCAGCCGTTCTTCTCCGATATTTTCCAGCACTTCGCTTAGATAACGGTCTGCCAGATAATTGGCCATGGGAAGATTCATGTCCAGATAATTGCCGCAGTCCCTGGCCCTGGCGCCGGGCACTTCTTCACTGAAATCCCGGATAAAGGCGAACATTTCCTTCATAAGCGGTACAATGTCCCTCGACTCGTAGTCCCCGGCCAGCAGAAGATAACAGCCGGTCCGGCAGCCCATGGGGCCAAAATAAATGGTCCTGCTTCCATAGACAGGATGGTTCCGGAGGAAGGTGGCTCCCAAGTGTTCGATGGTATGTAGCTCCGCCGTGTTCATGACCGGCTCATAGTTTGGGCGGGTCATGCGGATGTCGAAAGTGGTTATGACGTTGTCCCCCACATGATCCTTGCGGGAAACGTAAAGACCCGGAAGAAGGGTCAGGTGGTTTACGGTAAAGCTGGCGATTTTTTCCATGATGATGATCCTTTCCAATGAGAATTTTTTCTGTGAGATGCGAGCGGATATCCCCTCGCCATTCCTATAGTATAACGAAAGTGGAAAAGAAGGGCAAGAGAAAATGAGAAAAGCCCTGCAATTCTAAAAAAAATCTTAAGACAACCCCTGTTTTCTAAAAAAAATATAAAAAAATATTGAAAAAACATAAATACTTTGATATTATATTAAAGTCAAATTGGAAAGATTTAGGAGTGTAAAGCATTGAAGTTCTATCCCTTGAAAGAAGCAGAGAAAAATCAGGAGGTCCTGGCGGCCGAATATAGAGAAGCCAGGGAGATCGGCGTGGTGAAACTGGGAGATACGCACCTGTATTTTAAAAAGGGCCGGAAGATTTATTATATTCCCTATCTCTGTATCCGGCGGGCATTCCGACGGGTGATGTTGGTTCCGGCGAAGCTTTGCTGCGGGAAGGGGGAGCTTCAGGTGGAAAACCTTGTGATCTGCTCGGAGACGGAAGAGCTGGCCCAGATCGGGCTCCCGGGGACCAGGGCGGCAAAAGGGATGATGGAAGAGTTGAAAAAACGGATTCCGGACGCGGATTTTACGGCGAAGCCTGCGGAAAAAGCAAAATAAAAGGAGTAGGGATATGGAGATGACAGAAGCGCTTGGGAAGCTGCTCCGTTCCTTTGAGAGGTATTACGATGTCCGCCGGGAACAGGTGACGGAGCCTTTTGCGGCGGAGGCGGAGTTTTCCCTTCACGACGAGCAGTACTTTCTGGTGAAGAGCGCAAGGCTTGCGGAAGCTGATTCCAAAGAATACGTCTATTTTGCCACGGCGGACCGGCTGGATGGAATCGGATTTGCAGCCCTCGACAGGGCGGCCTGGGAGAAAGGCCTTGCCCGTGTAAAGCCTCATGCAAACCACCGGAACACGGACATTGTTCTGGTGATCCTGGCGGATCACATCGAGGAGTCCGTATTCTCCGCGATTCCGAAAACCAGGCATTACAAGAGCTACCGTCTCGGTTTTCAGGGATGGAGCCATTACCGCTTGATTGCCGTCGAGCTTTCCTCCGGGCGAACGGCCGCAAACCGCCAGGGTCAAAGCCTGAGGAAGCTTGTTAGCAATATATTCTAAAAAAGAAGGAGAATGAAACATGACAGCATTACTTATTATTCTTGTTGCAATTGTTCTGCTGGTCATCGGCTATGTTTTCTATGGCTCCTGGCTGGCGAAGCAGTGGGGCATTGACCCGAAGAGAAAGACGCCTGCTTTGGAAATGGAGGACGGTGTGGATTACGTTGCGGCGCCTCCCGCAGTTCTGATGGGGCACCATTTTTCCTCAATCGCCGGCGCAGGTCCCATCAACGGTCCGATTCAGGCATCTGTATTTGGCTGGGTTCCTGTATTCCTCTGGTGCATCATTGGCGGTATCTTTTTTGGCGGCCTGCAGGATTTTGGTTCTCTGTTTGCCTCCATTCGCCATGAAGGAAAATCCGTAGGGGAGATCATCAAGGATTCCATGGGAAAGAGAGCGCAGAAGCTGTTTATCATCTTTGCACTTCTGGTGCTGATCCTGGTTATCGCCTCTTTCGTAAACGTTGTGGCTGGTACGTTCTTTACGGCGGCGGATGCGGACGTAACCCTTGGCTTCACGACAAATCCTACCGGTAATCAGACGACGGCTATGATATCTGTCCTGTTTATCGTGCTGGCGATTATCTATGGTATCCTGACCAACCGTTTCGGAGTGAAGACGCTTCCCGCAACGATCTTCGGCCTGGTGGGTATCGTGGCCATCGTAGCCATCGGCCTGAACGTAGGTCTTGCCATGGGGCGCATCGAATGGATCGTATTTATCGGCGTATATATTACGGTGGCTTCTCTGATTCCCGTTTGGATCATGCTGCAGCCCCGCGATTATCTGTCCAGCTTCCTGCTGTATGCGATGATGGCTCTGGCGGTCGTCGGTATTCTGATCTCTGCGTTTGCCGGAACGACCACCTTTACCATTCCGGCATTCACCGGCTGGAGCACCAAAATCGGCACTCTGTTCCCTGCTCTGTTTATTACAGTGGCCTGCGGCGCATGTTCCGGTTTCCACAGCCTGATCTCCACCGGCACTTCTTCCAAACAGCTGGACAATGAGAAGAATGCCAAGGTCATCGGCTATGGCTCCATGCTGATTGAGTCTGCTCTCGGCATCGTTGCCCTGATCGCGGTCGGCATGGTGTTTGACAAGTATCTGGAAGGCGGCTTCGGCTCCCCCTCCGCGGCATTTGCGGGCGGCATTGCCCTGATGTTCAGCGGAGAGACTACCCATGTGTACGGCACGATCTACGCTCTGCTTACGCTGGCGGTTTCCGTATTTGCACTGACCTCCCTAGATACCGGTACCCGTCTTTCCCGTTTTATGTTCTCTGAGCTGTTCTTAAAGGACGGAGAGAGTACATACAAAGATGCGTCCGGAATCCGCAAAGCGCTTGCCCATCCGCTTGTGGGTACGGGCCTGATGGTTATCATCGGGTGTGTCCTGGGCGGCCTTAGCCTGAGCCAGATCTGGGGACTTTTCGGCGCGGCCAATCAGCTCCTTGCAGGCATCGCCCTGATGGCTGTGGCGGCATGGCTCGGCAACGTGGGCAAGAACAACAAGATGTTCTATATTCCCATGGTGTTCATGCTGGCTGCGACTCTGACCAGCCTGGTTCTGACAGTAAAGACCAAGATCGGAATGATCAGCGGCGGCACGGCGGCCTGGGGCGACTGGTTCCAGTTATTATTTGCGGCGGCTATGGCGATTCTGGCCGTTGTCCTGGTGGTGGAGGGCATTCAGACCTTCCGTGCACAGGCGGCGAAGAAAAAGACAAACTAAAGAACGGGACTCACATAAAGCAAGCAAAGGGGGCGGCCTTGAAGAATCAGGGCCGCCCCCTTTCGGAGCTTGGTAGGATTGTTTACATGGTATCCACAAATAAAATCCCGTCGAATTTGGCCAGGGCTTCCAGATAATCCTCCTTGGCCAGGTGTCTCGGAAGGTGGACGGTGATCCGGACCGTGAGAGACTGCCCATTGGTTCCGGGTCTGGTGATGTCATACATATCGATTTCGCAGCCGTCTGTCTTTAATTTGTGGAGCAGGACGGCGACCGTCCCGCTTTCTCTGACTTCCGTGTACAGACGGATATAACGGGAATGCCGGTAGACGGAACGTTCGATGTAGGGCAGGATGTGCAGGCCGGCCAGGAGAATCAGCGTGAGGATCACCGCGCCGTCCACAAAACCGATCCCCACAGCCAGCCCGATGCAGGCGCAGATCCAGATGCTGGCGGCGGATGTCAATCCCTTGATCTGGTGGCCGGAGATGATGATGGAGCCGGCGCCGAGGAAGCCCACGCCGCTGATGACCTGGGCCGCCAGCCTGGTCATATCTGCTTTTCCCGGGAATGTGATCTCAATGTACTGGGACGTCATCATTACGAGGGCCGCCCCCAGGCAGACCGCCGCGTCCGTTCTGGCTCCGCCGCCCCGTTTTTTGGCGCCCCGGTCGATTCCGATCAAGGATCCGAGAACCAGAGAAACGATGATCCGGATGAGTAGATTTCCGGGTGTCCATGTTGTCAGCGATGTGAAAAACACAGGATATCCCCCCTTGTCCTTTTTCTTTATCATAATCATATCTTATTTTCGAATCTGTGGCAATGGCGGGATTACTATTGCGGTATTTTATCAAGATTTTGATTTAGGCTTGTCAGTTTTTGCGAAAACGTGTATGCTTATAGAGAAAAGGGATGCAGCGAAAGAGACGATGGTTTGACCCGGGAGAATTGGAAATGAACTATTTGGAACCTGTTCGGGAAACAGTATATTTGTCCGTTGGAAATGCCGCACAGTACAGACGTATCATGCGGATTTTTTTTATGGAGTATGAAAAGATGCATTTTCAATTATATAAAGAAGATGTGCTTGCACTTCTGAAGGAGTATCCGGAGTGCGCAGATTATTCCATGGAGCAGCTGAAACTGGATCTGGAGTCCTTGGTCGGCTGGAAAAATCTGGTGCCGCTCCAGGATCCGAAACGGGTCTACACCATTGCGGAATATAAGAATAAGCAGTTTCGCTATACCATGTCCGATGCGGCGGTGGAAGTGGAGCGGATGACGGTGAGGCTTGAGAATCTTTTTATGGAAAGCGGAGATCTTTCCATGAATTATTTTGTGAGGATTGAAGAGGCTCTCCGGGAAATGGAGCAGATGAACGGACGGAGCCTGAAAGAGATCCATGAGTGGTGGAGAAATTTTCAGGAGGATTTTAAGAGGCTGAACCGGAATTATCAGGATTACCTGAGGGAGTTTTACTCCGGAAGCTCTGAGAAGATCTTAAAATCCGTGGAATTTGTGATCCATAAGGATCGGTTTATTTCCTATCTGCAGGAGTTTATCCGGCAGCTGCAGAGCCGGTCCCTGCGGATTGAGCGCAGGCTCTTAAGCCTCTCGGAGCCGTTCGTCAAGGAAGTGTTGGACAAGGTGGTTGAAAGTGAGCTGGCCATTCCGCATCCGGATTCGGAAATCCAGAGCTTGCGGGAAAGCAGCCTCAGGGACAGTATTTACGGCAGATGGGACAGTGTGCTGAACTGGTTTCTTTCCACGGAGAAACGTCCCAGCGAAAGCCGCAGGGTACTGGATATCACCGATGAGATCATCCGTAAAATAATTCAAAACGCGGCTTTGATTGTGCAGCTTCAAAACTGGGGGATCAGCAGGAAGGACGACTACAAAACCTTTATGGAGCTGTTTCGGGCCTGCCACAGTCTGGAGGATGCCCACAAGCTTTCCGCCCATGTGTTCGGGATTCAGCATGTGAGGCATCTGAAGGTCAATACGGGGCGTTCCACTGATGCCATCAACAGCAGTACTTTTGAAGAGGAGCCTTCCGAGTATGAGGTGAAGCCCCATACCAGGACCTACCGGCCAAGGATCCAGAAATCCGGATTTGGGAGCAAAGCCCTGGAAAAAGCGGCCCGGAGGAACCAATATCTGAAAGGCATAGAGGAGGACCGGGACCTGGTTATGAAATATGTCCGGGATAACAGGCTGGATATCTCCCGGATCACGGACTGTATTTCGGCGGCCACGAGGGAAATTCTGCTCCGATTCATCGCCCAGGCCAACCTGACCTCATCCAAACGGGGGCAGACGGAATACGGGCAGAGATTTCGTCTGGTCCGAGGGGAGGGGACGCATACCTTACACTGTGAGGACGGGGATCTGGTGATTCCTGCCTATATTCTGGAGTTTGAGGGAGAGTAAGATGGAAGCAGCCAAGACGCTTATGGAGCATTGCTGGATCGATAAAAAGAAGAACAGGGAGCTTTACGCAAAGGTGCGGAAGGAGCTGCCCAGGTGCCAGAAGTTTTTCCGTGAACAGCTGGGGTGGGCGCTTGTAAATAATGAACGGATCTTAAAGGCGGAAAAAATTCCGGCCCATGCGGAGAGCTATATGGGGATCACGGAATTTACGGAAGTCAGGGACTATTGCATCTTCTGTGCCGTTTTGATCTTTTTGGAGGATAAAGAGGATCAGGAGCAGTTCCTTTTATCAGAGCTCGTGGATATGCTGGAGCTGCAGCTAAAAGACGTGATTCCGGTGGACTGGACCATGTTTACCCATCGGAAATCCCTGGTGCGGGTGCTGCAGTTTTGTGAAGCGAGGGGACTGGTTGAGGTCTATGAGGGAAAGAGCGAGGGCCTTGGAAGCACCATGGAGCAAGAGGTTCTCTATGAAAATACGGGACTTTCCAGGTACATGGCGGTGAATTTTCCCTATGGGCTTTCCGAATTTCACTCCTGGAAGGATTTTGAGAAGGAGCCGGCAGACGGAGACGGGACAGACAGGGGGCATTACCGCATTAACCGGGTGTACCGGCAGCTTGCGGCAGCGCCCGCCATGTACTGGAACCGGGCGGACGATCCGGACGGCATTTATCTGAAGAATCAGAGACAGTGGATTCAGAAAAATATGAAGGACTATCTGGGAGGGGAGCTTCATGTCCACAAGAATGCGGCCTTTTTTGTGATGGAGGATGGGAATTGCTTCGGAGAGCGGCATCCGAGAGAGGCGATGCTGCCGGAACTGGTTCTGGTCTTTTGCAGAAGGATCCGGGAAATGGCGGAAAAAGGAGTGTGGGAGCGGCGGCCCGACGAGCGGATTCCTGTGTCCTGTGATACATTCAGACAGGCGCTTTTGGAATGCCGGAAAGAGTATGGGAAGGCGTGGAGTAAGGAGTACCGGGAAATGGAGGAGGGAAAGCTGGCGGAGGCAGTTCTCTCCTATATGAAGGGCTGGATGATGGTCGAGGAGCAGGGAGAGCAGATTTTGATTTGTCCGGCAGCAGGCAAGACAGAGGGGTGTTACCCGGAGGATTTTCAGATAAAGGAGAACGGGCATGAGTGAGCGTTGGCATATGAACCGCATCGGGTTTGTGAATTTCTGGCTGTACGACGAGGAGGTATTTTCTTTCGCGGACGGGAAGCTTCTTCTCAGGGGACAGAACGGTTCCGGGAAATCCATTACCACCCAGAGCTTCATTCCCTTTATTTTGGACGGGGACAGGACTCCCAGCCGGCTGGATCCCTTCGGATCCAGTGACCGGCGGATGGAATACTATTTCCTGGGCGACGGGGAAAAGGAGGAGGCGACAGGGTATCTCTTTCTGGAATTTTGCAAAGGAAACCGTTACCGGACCATCGGAATCGGCCAGCAGGCCAAAAGAGGAAAGCCCATGGGATTCTGGGGCTTTGTCCTGTTAGACGGAAGGCGGATCGGATATGATTTCCAGTTATACAGGGAGGCGGGGAGTGTAAAGATTGCCTGCACCAAGCAGGAACTGAAAAAGCTTCTGGGTGAGGAGAATCCCTTTACGGAAACCCAGAAGGAATACATGGCCCTGGTCAATAAACACATTTTCGGATTTCCGAGGATAGAGCTTTATGAACAGTTTATCCGGCTTCTCATCAAGGTACGGGCGCCCAAGCTTTCCAAGGAATTTAAGCCCACGAAGGTCTATGAGATTTTGAATGATTCCCTGCAGATCTTGTCCGACGAGGATCTCAGGGCCATGGTGGACGCCATGGAGAAGATGGATGATATTCAGGACCGGTTAGACGGTTACAGACGGTCCGCCAGGGCTCTGCAGATCATTGGAAATGAGTATACAAAATACAACCGATACATGCTGGCACAGAAGGCGCTCGCCTATCTGGAGGAAAAACGGCAGACGGACGAGGCCAGGGAGCAGTTGGAAAAGGAGTGCAGAGAGTTTGAGGAATCCGGAAGGCTCTTGGAGGAGGCAGAGAAGAGAAGCGGCGAGCTTTTGGAGGAACGAAAGCTTCTGGAGGGAGAACGGGACGCGATCGGAGTCACCGGATTGGAGGAGGCCGATGAAAAGCTCCGTCAGTGCAGAAAACGGCTCGAAGAGGTGACACGGGAAATTGCCGGTTATGAAAAGAGGATGGAAACCCACAGGGAAGCCATGCGGGAATATGATGCTGATCTGCGGGAGATCCGAAAAAAGATTGATGGCTGTCAGGCGGAAATTGACCGATGTATCTCCTATATGGAAGAGCTGCAGGAGGATGTCTGCTTTTCCGGGCACGAGGAGTTTGCCTCATGCCGGGAAACCATGGCAGACGGAGAGCGAATCCGGGAATTGAAGAAGGAGTTGGAAGCCTTATGTCAAAAGGCGTCGGAGGCGGCCGCCTGCCTTGCGAAACTGGAAGAGACAGAGAAAAAGTGGGACCAGGCATCGGAGGAATGTTCCGCGAGGGCGGGAGAAAAGGCGCAGGCCGGCGAGCAGCTCCGCGAGGCAGAGCTTTTGGAGGATCGGGAGAGGGATGGCCTGATCGAGGCTTATTATCATCTGGAACAGGAAAATCAGGAATTTCATCTGGCACAGGAAGAGCTGGAGCAGCTTACTGTGCTCATTGGGCGTTTTAAGGACAGTGCTGACTTTGAGCCGGTCAGAAAGGTGACGTCGGCAGCGCTGGCCCGGAAAAAGAGGAGCTTGGAGACGGCACTTTCCGAGGTGAGGCTTGGGCAGTCGAAAAAAGAGGAGCAGATCCAAAACTGCGAGAAGGAACTGGGAGCTCTTGAGAAAACAGAAGAGATGGAGCCGCCCCGCAGGGAAATGGCCGGACAGGCCAGGAGGCGGCTTAAGGAAAGCGGAATCTCATTCCTGCCTTTTTATGAGGCGGTGGATTTTGCCGAAGGCATCTCCCAGGAGGAAAAGGATCTTCTGGAGTGTCAGCTTCTGGATGCGGGACTTTTGGACGGGCTGATTGTCTCAGAAAAGGATTATGGCAGGGCAGTTCAAATTTTGGGAGAATGGTCCGATAAGCTGCTTTGCACGGAAGAAACAGGTACGGCCGTATTCGGGGCCGGAGACTGGCACATGCTGGCGGCAGTGGCAGAGGATCCGGGACTGAGGGACAAGACGGAACGGCTGTTATCCGGGATCGGAACCGGAGCAGCATACCCGGTGGTGTTCCGGGCGGACGGATATTTTAAGCATGGGGTATTGGAGGGATACAGTAAGGCGGAGACGGAGGCCTGCTATATCGGTGAAGCGGTCAGGCGGGAGAAGAAACGGGCGCTGATTGAGCGGAAACAGGAGGAACTTGCAGGACTTCGGACAGAGCAGGAGGCCTTGAAACAAAGGCTTGGCCGGCTGACGGAGCAGATCCGTCTTCTGGAAAAGGAGTATGAGGAACTCCCTTCTTTTGGAAATCTGGAACAGGCCATTGTGCTGCGGGGGAAATGTGCCCGGAGTCTGGAGGCGGCGGAGGCTTCCCTCCAAAAGTCAGAGGAAGAGAAGGAGCGCTGCGGGGAGGAGAAGAAGCGTCAGGAGCAAAAGGCGATCGTCTGCTGCCGGGATCTTCCCTATGAGAGAAGCGTTTCTGCCTACGGGGAAATCCTGACGCTGCTTCGGGAATACAAGGAGCAGACGGAGCTTTTGCAGACGGCTGTCATGCACCTTGTGGTGGAGCGGAACAAAGAGGAGGCAAAGGAACAGCTTTTAGAAAAGGAAGAGGAAGCCGTTGACAGGGAGGATATCCAGAAAAAGCGGGCAGAGCGGGAGAAAAAGGAGCAGAGCGTTCAGGCAGAGCGGCTGGAAGAATTTCTGGCTTCCCCGGAAAACAGAGAGAAGGCCAGACGCTTGAGTGAGCTTAATGAGGCTCTTCGGAGGAATCTGGAGGAAGAGACGGAGCTTGGAAAGAGACAGGCTGTTTGGGAGAGTAATGTAAAGCGGCTGGAACCGCAGTTACAGAGCCGGAGGCTTCTCGTGTCGGAGAAAACAAAACGGGAGGGCAGGCTGAAGGGATATTTCGAGGAAGAACTGGAGCTTGGCCTGGTGTTTTCAGGGGAAGGCAGGCCAGTACTGGAAACGGCGAAGCAGGCGGGAGCGCTTTTGGGGGAAGCGGAACGGAACAAATCCGTAACGGACGTGGTCTCCAACCTGGACCGGATTTTTCACGGACACAGCGGAAGCCTGGTGACTTACGGGACGTTTATGGAGGAATGCTTTGGCGGGGACGGGGGCGAGGCATCGGTGCTGCGCAAACGCCACCGGATTGTGTCCTATGAGCAGGGAAAGCGGGTCTACTTCGAGGAATTCTGTAAGCGGATCAGGGAGAAGACAGAGGAGACGGAGCTTTTGATCCGCCAGAAGGACCGGGAGCTGTTTGAGAATATCCTGTCGGATACCCTGAGCAGAAAGTTGAACGCCAGAATCGCGGAAAGCCGGAGATGGATTCAGGATATGTCCGCACTGATGCGGAAACTGGACACCTCCATGTCTTTGAGCTTTTCCCTGGACTGGAGGGCCAAAAATGCGGAGGGGGAAGGCGAATTAAATACTGCAGAGCTTGAAAAGCTGTTAAACAGGGATAAGGAGCTGATGACAGAGGCGGATGTCGAAAAAATTTCCTCCCATTTCCGGAATAAAATCTATGCGGTCAAACAGACGGCGGAGGAAAACGGCGATGTGGTGAGCTACGCCGATCTGGTACGGGAGGCGCTCGATTACAGGCAATGGTTTGAGTTCCGGATGTATTATTACCGGAACGATGAGAACCGCAGGGAGCTGACCAACGGGGCCTTTAACCGGTTTTCCGGGGGAGAAAAGGCCATGGCCATGTATGTTCCCCTCTTTGCAGCGGTCAACGCCCAGTATAAGAAGGCGGAACGGGATGACCTTCCGAGGATGATTGCCCTGGACGAGGCCTTCGCCGGCGTGGACGACAAGAATATCAGCAGCATGTTTGAACTGGTGCGGAAATTTGACTTTGATTATATTATGAATTCTCAGGTGCTCTGGGGCTGTTACGCGTCAATTCCGGCCCTGCGCATTGCCGAGCTTTTGAGACCCGCCAATTCCCAGGTGGTGACGGTGATCTATTACTTGTGGAACGGAAAGCAGAAAATTTTAGAGGAGCAATAGCATGAGTCGTCTGATGTTGGAGGAATGTGTTTCCTTCTTTCGGAAAAACAGAGGATATGCCCGCCTGTTTGAGGAAATGAGAAAAAAATACAGAAGGCATGGGAAGCTGGCCGGAAAAATTGTTCTGGAAGAGATGTCAGTGGAAGAATGTCTTGCCCTTGGCGGACTTCTCGGGAAGAGCCTGCAGCCCGGCGATCTGCGGCTTTCTGTCTCCGACTTCCAGAAAGCGTTAGACGAGACAAAATACCGGGGAATTGAGGCTGCGGAGCTTCTCTGCGCTTATTTCGGGGGGAGCATCCGGACAAATCTCCAGAAGCGCGAGGAGGAGCAGGCAGAAAAGGAGCGCTTCTGGGAAGGGCTTCTTAAAATTGTCGGAAAGGAATGCGGGCCGAGGTCGGAGGCCTTTCGCTGGCTTACTTGCGCCAGAGAACAGAGAACATATGGCTGGCAGCTGATCATGAAGGAGCGGGAGGGAGCCGCCGGGGGAAGCGGAGCGGAGCTGGAAAGCGCTCTTGAAGGAATCGGAGAGAGGGTACGCTCCGTTTGTTTGGCGGTGGAGGAGCTGCCCCTTCACGAAAAAGAAGGCGCCATCCGGCTGGCCGTCCTGGCGGCAAAAATCACAAAAAACCCTCATTACTTCGACAGACAGCAGGCGGCGGGACGTCTGCTGCTTTCGGCGCTTGCTTTTCTGTGCGAAGCGGAAGAGCCAAAGACGCAGGAGGGCGTCCTTGCCCTTTATTATCAGGCGGGTATCCGGCCGGATGATATTTCCAGCTTTACCGTATGCTACGGGATCCATTTTTACACGGAGGCGGGGGAACATGACGCTTACCGCTCTTTTATCGAACATGGCGAAAAATACGTGCTGACCCTTTCTAATTTAAGCAGAGTCCTGAGGGCGGACAGTAAGGACAGGCGAGTTTTTGTCCTGGAAAACCAGATGGTGTTTTCCCAGCTTTGCGACAGGCTCCAGGGAAAGGAATATGCGCTCCTGTGCACCTCCGGCCAGATGAAAGTGGCATCTCTTATTTTGATCGACCTGCTTATAAGTTCTGGGTGCCGCCTGTATTACTGCGGCGATACAGATCCGGAAGGCATCGAGATCGCAGAGCGGATTGCGGCAAGGGCGCCGGGGCAGGTAACCATCTGGAGGATGAGCGAGGAGGACTACTATCGCTCCATCTCCAACGAAACACTGACCACTGCCCGCTTAAAAAAGCTGGATAAAATTGAACATGAGGGGCTTAAGGCGCTCTGCGACGCCCTGCGAAGGGAAAAGCGGGCGGGGTATCAGGAGCACCTTATGGAGGCGCTGTTTAAGGATATCGTGGGCGGGAGTGAGTAGTACTGTAAAAATCCTCCAATTGTGTGACTACGAAGATGTGGATTCAGCAAGAGGTCAGCGAAAATTTATAATATTTTTATTTGATATCTGTAAAAATATGGATTATTATAAAGACACAGGTTATACATTGCCCTGTTTCTTTTTTCAATTCGTTTCTTTTGCGTTTCGGCATGAATTCCGTTTAATATAAAAATAGTGAGATGCGGGATACATCAATAAAATGAAGGATGATTTATAAGGGGTATTATAAATGATTACAATTATCAATGGTGTTACGACAAAACAGGTTCTTGCAGAGGAATTGGTTGCTGTTTTAAATACGATGGATCTGGAAGGATATTTCTATTTGGGTTATCCTGTTTTGGGGGGAATGGATGGAAAAATCAAGGTGGATGCATTGCTGGTATGCAGACAGTGTGGTTTGGTGATTTTTGACTTGGAGATGTCCTCCGAGGAAAACATCGAAAACAAGATTTCTTTATTAGATGATTTATATAACAATATGGAAGCGAGGTTAAAAAGATATCGTTATTTGTCGAAAGGAAGACAGCTTCAGGTACCGATCCATGTTGTTTCTTATGCGCCACGTTATAAAACAGGCGCTGAAGAAGTCTGTACTTCGTCGGAGCATCTGAAAGACTATCTGCTGGGCCTTAGCTGGTATCAAAGCGATGCGTATTATGAAAAATTGTTAGAAGCAATTCAAATGATTTCACAGATAAAGAAGCGTGGTTCCAGAACCTATCTTCAGAAGGATAATTCAAAGGGGGCAAAGCTGAAGGAAATAGAAGATCAGATTTCCTGTCTGGACAGATACCAGAGCAAAGCGGTGATTGAAACTGTGGATGGAGTTCAAAGAATCCGCGGACTTGCAGGTTCCGGAAAAACCATTGTTTTGGCTTTAAAGGTTGCTTATTTGTATACCATGTATGAAGATAAAATCATTGCCGTTACCTTTAACAGCAGAGCATTAAAGGGTCAGTTTGTTCAATTGATCTCGAATTTTATTATTGAAAATACAAATGAGGAACCGGAGTGGGAGAGAATTAAAATTATTCATGCCTGGGGAAGCAGGAATGCAGAGGGGTTATATTTTAATTTCTGTCGTGCAAATAATTTGGTGTGTTACGATTACATGGAGGCTTGCAGAAAATATGGACGTAATTCTTTTGCATTTGATAAAATATGTCAGGAAGCCGTAGAAACGGTGACAAACCCTAAAGTTTTATATGATGTGATCCTGGTGGATGAAGCTCAGGATTTTTCAAAGTATTTTTTGCAGATGTGCTATGTGTCATTGCCGAGAGATAAAAAAATGCTTGTTTATGCTTATGACGAACTGCAAAGTTTAGATAATAAAAATGTGGAGTCCCCAGAAGACATTTTTGGATATACAGATGGAAAACCGAATGTAACATTGGATAACAGCAACGGAAGGGCAGAGGATATTGTTCTGTCAAAATGTTACCGAAATTCTCGCCCGATTCTCATCACGGCCCATAGCCTGGGATTTGGAATATACAGAGAAAAGGAAGACAGGGAAGAGACATCCTTGGTTCAGCTGTTCGAAGATAAAAAACTGTGGGAGGATATTGGATATACGGTCAAAGAGGGAGCCATTACGGAGGGAAAGTCTGTGACGCTGTACAGAACAGAAGAAAACAGCCCGGCCTTTTTGGAAAATCACTCTTCCATTGATGATCTGATACAATTTAAAAAATTTGATACCATAGAGCAGGAGGCGAAATGGGTTACAGACGATATTGAAAAAAATCTGACGACAGAGGAATTAAGGTATCAGGACATTATGATCATCCATCCAGAACCGAGGACAACAAAAAGCTATGTTTCACAAATTCGGCTTATGTTGATGGACAGAGGAATCAAATCCCATATTGTCGGTGTACAGACAACACCGGATGATTTTTTTCAGGAAGATTCCATTGCTGTTTCTCAGATATACAGAGCGAAGGGAAATGAAGCGGCGGTCGTCTATTTTGTAAATGCAGATGTATGTGCCAGAGGAATCAATCTGTCGAGGAAACGAAATATCATATTCACGGCAATTACAAGATCGAAAGCATGGGTGCGGGTCAGTGGCCTGGGAGAAAATATGAAAATATTGATCAGTGAATATGAAAAGGTAAAAAAGCGAAATTTTGAATTGACGTTTCCTTATCCAGATGAATCGCAGAGGCAGAATATGAGAATGATTCATCGGGATATGACCCAGAATGAAATTCGCGATATTCAAAAAAGTAATGACAGTTTAGCAGAAGTTGCTTCAAAGCTTTCAAAAGGACAGATCAGAAAAGAAGACCTGGATGGAAAAACAATAAAAGACCTTAAGGATGTGTTGTTTGATTGAAAAAACAAGAGAAAGTATTTCGAGAAATAAGAAAAATCACACAGGAGCTGGTCAAATGCGGATTGGCAGAAGAATATAATTTTCCGATCATTCACCACACAGATATTGTGTGGGAGGGGTATCAGGATATTTCCCTATATTTGAAAAATATGAGTTATGCCGTATTATATGGGGAGATGGAACGAGGGCATAATTTTAATGTGAAAATGCCGGATGGGGGGATTTTGCAGTTTATGTATCGGTTTAATGGCCGCGGTACGGAATTGCAGTCCCATAGACTGGCTTATTATCCCTCACCGTCTTATGAGATTTATCAAAATGACGCGGAATTGTATGATGCAGACTATATCTACGGAGACATTTTAAATAAAAATGTTTTACCGGTAGTGGTCAGAGCCGATTATAATAACTGTGAAACAGACAGCAACACTCATCATCCGTATTCGCATGTTACTCTGGGAGAATACAAAAATTGCAGAATACCAGTCAACAGGCCAATTACTCCTCTTCAATTTACAAAATTTATTATGGAGCATTTTTATTATGTGCCAAGTTCTGAGATGAAATTTGATTTTTCGTTGAAAGGTGTGATTGCATTTAATGAACATATTGCTGAATGTGACCTCGGAAAAAGCAGAATTATGGTATAAATGTTTGTGAGGCAAAAATATGGGTTGAGGAGGAAACCATCGATCATGGAACAAAGAATAAAAGAGTTAAGCAGGGAAGCATTGGAGGAGATTCTGTTGAAAATGTTGGGATTTTTATCGGAAGAACAATGCAAAAAGCTGGAGGCGATGGTTGAGGCCTGCGAGGGGGAGGGACAGGAAGTCCAAAAGGCTGGTGTGCCGGCGCGGATGTCCCAGGAGTTCGTGGATGAAAAGATGCAAAAGATCCGGCACTGGATGGAGCAAATCGATGAGGGGGAATTGTATCTGGAGGTGGAGGAATATGAAGATTACTCCGACAGCTACTGGGACAGGGACTGGATCACCGATTATTACGATCATCAGGGGATTGGAGCGGGAATCGAATCCGTCATTCAGTTTGTGAGGGACTGCGTGGATGACAGGAGGTATGAGGAAGCAAATGAAATCTGTGACTGGCTCTGGGATATGTGTGTCAGTACAGTGAGCGCCCATGATGACGGCTATGACAGCGAGCCGGCGGATCTGGAAACCCTGGCGGAAGAAAAAATCGTTCACGCGGATCTTGCACAGTTTGCTCTGCTGACCTTATATGCAGATTATCAGGTGCAGGAGCCGGAGAACCGGGCGGAGGCGCTCTACCTGTATTTTTCCTATTCTTCTTTTCAGGAACTGCACATGGACGACATGTTCCATATGGGGCGGGAAGAATTGACGGGGACAGCACAGTTCTGGAAAGACTGGATCGAGCTTTTGAAGACCAAGAGCGGCAGCGCAGCGACAAGACTTTTGCGGGAAGCTGTGTTGCATCACGAGGGGCTGGACGGACTCGTAAAGCTGGCAGATAACAATTACCAGGTTCACCCTTCTCTGTATCTCACAGTTATGGAGGAATATGAGAAGCTCCACAATTACGAGGCGATCGAGGAGGTTGGAAAAAGGGCTCTTGAAAAAATAGAAAAGGGGCTGATCATCCGAAGCAAAACGGCATTAAAGGCTGCCTATGCCTCATCCTTCCTGCAGCATGCGGATGCGATGGTGCGGTTTTGCTGGGAGGGCTTCCGGTCTGATTCTACGGATCGGAATTTCCTGCGGCTGTTTGGAACGGAAGAGATGGCCGGGCAATACGGCATAAGGGGGAAGGAAATTTTGGGGGGCAGGATAGAAGGAAACCCAGCGGAATTTCTGCGAAATGAAGAGCTTCGCCGGAACGTCATAGGAGAGCATGAATTTTACCGGCTGAGTTTTTACACCGGAGATTTTGAGACTGCGAAACAGGCATCGAAAAATCCAAAAGGTTCCTTGGGCTGGAGCGGCGGCTTTATCCCCTATGGAATCCGGCTCTTTTTGCTGTACCTCTACAAAAAGCCGCTGCCGTCTCCTGCCGCGGAGGCCGTTGCTTCCTATGTCGGTTTTCGTGACGACGAAAAGTCTGAGAATACCATGAGCTTTGAGAATGAGATCGCAGAAGAAAGCCGTAAAAATAAAACAACCGTATTTTGGAGTTATTTTAAACGGTGGAAGCAGTATTTCCCCATGGATGCGGAGGAGCAGAAGCGGTACTTGAGCTGGGCAGAAAAAATTGTGAAAAGCAGGGCGGACGCAATCGTAAGCGGACAGCACAGAAGACATTACGGTGAAGCGGCCGCGCTTTTGGCTATGGCGGCGGAAATCAAAGAGGATGCGGGAGTCCGGGAAGCGAAAGAGGAGATGTTTGCAGAATATAAAAGAAGGTTTCCCAGACATTCCTCCTTCCAGGGAGAAATGAAGAGGTTTTTCGGAGTATAAGAAAGAATAATAAGAAAAAATACAAGAAAAGGAAAACGGTGTCCTGAGCAGTGACCAGAGGCACCGTTTTTTTGACTGAAAGGACACAATTTGCCGCTCATGACCCTGTCAAATGTTTCGCAGATTATCTTAATCTGTGAAAATGAATTCCATATCCTTTTATAATAAGATATATAAAATACTACGACAAAAATAACAAAAACATAAGGAAAACAAAAACCATAATATACATCAAACATTGTTTTCCCCGACCAAAAACCATTATACTTTCAGAAGCGGGATTTGTCAATGAAAGTGAGGCTGGTGAATTTTACATAATACCAGAAAACTTTCAGAAAAAATCTCCTTAAAAACAGTGATTCCATTTTTATGGGGGTCAAAAAAGTGGTCAGGAGGAAACGAAAGATGCCGAGGCGAGGAGAAAACATAAGAAAAAGGAAAGATGGGCGTTGGGAGGGTCGGTATTATATTCAGAGATCAGAAACCGGAAAGCACGTTCAGCGTTCTGTATATGCGAGAAGCTACGGAGAAGTAAAAGAAAAGCTGTCAACAGCAAAAATTTCGCAAAAAGAGGTTGCCAAAAAGAATAAAAGCGGAACGGAAGTTTTTTTCGAACAGGTGGCAGAGGAATGGCTTGCCTGTATTCAAAGAGAAAAAAGGCATTCCACTTATGTAAAATATCGCCTAATCTACAGGAAGCATCTCTGTGAAAAATTGGGAAATCTCACCTTTTCGGAATTGAACAATGAATCTCTGGCAGAGACATTTCAAAGCAAAGAAAACGAAGCATGTTCGGAAAGCTTGCAAAAAAGTATTTCCTGTGTGCTGAATCAAATTTTTTCCTATGCCATTTCTCATTATCAAATTCAGTTATCTCATTATACATTCCCAAGATACAAAATAAGAACGAAACCCATTGAAGTCCTGAACCGATCAGAGCAGACAAAGCTTTTACAGCATTTATATGGTGAGATGGACATCTGCAAATTAGGCATCGTTATCTGCATTTCCACAGGGCTGCGTTTAGGGGAACTATGTGCCTTGAAATGGAAAGATATTGATTTCGAGGAGAATCTTCTTTCCGTAAATGCGACAGTACAGAGAATCGCAACGGAAGGAGGAAAAAAGAAAACAAAACTGGTGGAGGGAGAACCTAAGAGCATTTTTTCTCAAAGGGAGATCCCACTTTCCGATGAACTGATCAAGCTGCTGCTTCCATACCGCAACAATACCGGAACCTATGTCATCAACGGAGAAAAACCCATGGAGCCAAGGACATATCAGAATAGATTTCAGAAATACCTTCAGTTTGCCGGAATCAAAAAAAAGAATTTTCATATCCTCAGGCACACCTTTGCAACCAATTGCATCGAAAGCGGCGTGGACATCAAAAGTCTCAGTGAAATTCTGGGCCACTCCGATGTGAAAATCACATTAAACCGTTATGTGCATCCGACAACAGAAGCGAAACGCCAGCATATGAATTCTTTGGCTGCTGTTTATGGTCAGCTCATGGGTCAGAAATAGTTTCATAATGAGGGCACTGAAAAAGTAGTCAAATGCAAAAGTTTACCACAATATATTTGCTGTCCCTACAATTCATACCACAATATATCGTGGTAGATTTCCGCATAAAAGGACTTTTTCAGTATCCTCTCATAATCAGGCTTTTCAGGAAATACCGGGGGTATTTCACAGATTAAGATAATCTGCGAAACATAGGCTGTCACATTTGGTTAGCCAGAGTCATGCAGCAAAGGGATGAGCGATGCCGCCGGAGACGATTTACAAGACTATTCATCAATACAGCAAATTTCCCATCTCAGAAAGGGATATGAGAAAGCTTGAGGAGATTGCAGAGGATTACTGCAAGGTGAAGAACTATGTGTATGCCAGATACGGCGGAATCGGAGGCCTCGGGAAAATTTATCCCGGATATACGGCCCAGAATGAGATGACAAAAAGCGGATTTCGGGCGCAGCTGGGACTTCCGTCCGTCTATTTTTATCTTGCCGTGTTTGAGGCCCTGGGAGATATCAAAGGCCAGTGGAGCAGAACTAAGGCAAAGCTTTTAAAGCTGGTGGGCGGAAACGAAAACTTTACGGCAGAGGAAAAGCATTATCTCCGTTTTCTGTTAAAGGTCGGCAATCTTTTTGAGGCAGCGCTCCGGCAGAAACCGCCGATACTTCCGGAAAAGATCAGAAAACAGTATGAGGATCTGGCAGGGGTAGTGGATACGGATAAGCTGAACCGGTACTTGTGCAGACAGGTGAGAAAGCATCATGCCAGTTCCCATGCGGATGCTATGGACGGATTTTCAATTTCCGAACGGGCATACCGTTATGGGACATGCGGGAAAGATGACGGGATTTACATTTCTACGAAAGAAAACCGGAAGCGCATTTTTGTTGCCCTGACAGATAAGAATCAGTACAAATGCCAGCTGCATGTGAGGCTGAAGTCAAAGGAGGCCGGCATCGAGATTGACGTTCCGGTCAGCGTGGCTGTGCACAGTCATGAGGATTACACCAATTCGGTGGGTGTGGCCATGGGTGTGTTTCTCATGCTGACCACGGACAGCGGACATGTGTACGGCGAAAAGCTGGGAGATTACCAGACGAAATATGCCGAATGGATCCGGGAACAGCAGGCAAGCTACCACAGGAACCAGAACGCCAATCCCGGAAGAAAAAAATATGAGTCAAAAAAGAGACGGTACGAAGAACAGCTGCATAGCTATATCAACCATGAGCTAAACCGTTTTTTTCAGACAGAAAAGCCTATGGTAATTTATATGGTGAAACTGCCCTATGGACAGAGAGGCGGTCTCAACCGGAAGATCAATAACGGCATTTCCCTGTGGCAGAGGGGATATATCCGGGAACGGCTGAAAATAAAGTGCAGGGAACAGTCGGTAGAGTTTAAAGAAGTCCTCGGAAAAGATATCAGCAGAGAGTGCAGCCGCTGCAGTGCCATGGGCCGAAGGGAAAACGGGCTTTTCATATGTGAAGCCTGCGGCCTTCAGATAGAAGAAAAAATCAATACCGCGAGAAACTCATTAAAACGAGGAAAGGCCGGCAGAATTATCCATTGAATGGTTACTGTAAAGCCGGCTGCTATGCGATATAGCTTTAAGTGATGTTCATAAGAACCACAGCTTAAGATAAATTCCGTCGATAAGCCGGGATTTTACCGGAAAAATCCGGACTTGGATGTGTGTTCCTGATATAAAACGAAAAACGGCATTAGAAGGCAGATGGGATTTGTCCGAAAATCTGCGTATTGGGTAGGCCAGGACCCCGGGAACACGGGAAACCATGACGTACCGGGGAGCGAAGCGGCATCTGTCCGCATCATCGGAACGATGACCAATATACCTTATTTAAATAGTTGGTACGACGGATAGTGGAAAGATAGGTGCAAATTATTTATACAAAATGGAATATAGGGAGAAATGACAGAATGGTGAAAGAGCAAATAACAGCATTGATCTTTGCGGGAGGAACCGGAAGAAGAATGAATTCTCGTTCAAAGCCTAAGCAATTTTTGGAAATGCATGGGAAGCCGATCATTATCTATACCCTAGAACATTTTGAATATCATGAATTGATCGACAATATCGTCATTGTATGTATTAAAGAATGGATCAAAGAGTTGGAGGGACTGCTGAGGCGGTATGGAATATCCAAGGTGAAAAAAATTGTGCCAGGTGGAGAGACAGGCCATGATTCCATTTATCTGGGGCTTTTAACCATGAGAGAGTTTATTAATGGGGATGATGTTGTTTTGATCCATGATGGCGTGCGTCCTCTGATTAATGAAGAATTGATTTCTTTAAATATCAATGCGGTAAAGAAATACGGGAACGCTATCACCTGCGAACCAGTGCGGGAAAGTTCGGTGAGAAGCAAAGATGGAGAGATTATCGCAGAAGTTCCCCCCAGGGATGAAATGTATACGGCAAAAGCGCCACAGTCCTTTTATTATAGGGATATTTTGCGATTATATGAGAGAGCACGCGAAGAAGGAATACGGAGTATTGATTCGGCACATTTGTGCAGTCTATACTGCGAGCCAATGCATATGGTATTAAGTACAAAAAATAATATAAAAATTACAGAGCCGGCAGATTTTTATATATATCGCGCTTTGTATGAGGCGATGGAGGGGCAGCAGATTTTTGGATTATAGGCTTAGTAAGGATTGGATGATTCATGAGATACAGGAAAAAAGAGCTATACGAAAGGCTTGAAATATTAAATCAGGTGAACCGAAAATTCAAAACTTCTGATAGAGGTAAAATCTTTCCGGTACAGGATGAATTGGCAAAATGTCAAAACATAGCATTAGAAATAGGAACTTGTCTGGAAACACTGGAAGAAGTGACAAAAACTGCTGTGAAGCTTCTGGAGGACTATTGCGAGTGCTTGTATCAGCAGAGTATTCATTTGTACGATTTGCAGACTTGTCGGAGGATTTCAAGAAAAGTTCAGAAACAATTAGATCAGATTACACGAATTATCAAATTTGAACTGCCAGAGGAAAAAAGAGAAGTGGTATTCCTTCCTTACAAAGCATCCATGTGGGACTCCCTGGAAAGTGTGTGGATGGCGGCGAAGGAGGATGAGGGTAGTGAGGTTCATGTGGTACCGATTCCTTATTTTGACAAAAATCCAGATGGGAGTCTGGGGCGGATGTATGATGAAAAAGACGAGTATCCGGATTATGTAACCGTTACAGACTGGCGGGAATACGACATGACGGAACGACAGCCGGATGTGGTATTTATCCATAATCCCTATGATGAGTGCAATTATGTGACTACAGTGCATCCGGCATTTTATGCGAGAGAACTGAAGAAATATGTAGACACGCTTGTCTATATTCCATACTTTGTCGGAATTAACGACCGTGTAGAAGATCATTTTTGTGTATTGCCCGGAGTACTTTATGCCAATCGAGTGATTGTAGAGAGCGAGGCGGTTAAAAAGCAGTACATAGATGCGCTACATAAATTTGAAAAAGAAAATCATTGTAAGGGACAGCTTGGAGACTGGGATAAGAAAATTCTGGCTTTAGGTTCGCCTAAATTGGATCGTGTCAGAAAAATCAATAGAGAGTCGATTGTTATTCCGGAAAACTGGAAGGGACAACTGAAAAAAGCAGACGGAACGAGGCGGAAAATAGTTCTGTACAATACGACAGTTGCTTCGCTGCTGCGATATGGCGAGACCGCCCTGCAAAAACTGGAGCACACACTGCAGGTGTTCAGAAATGATCCGGATGTGGTGTTGTTATGGAGGCCGCATCCTTTGCTGTTGTCGACCATTCATTCCATGCGTGAGAATCTCTATTCCCGATATTGCCGGATTATAGAAGATTATCAAAGAGAAGGCTGGGGGATCTATGATGATACGGCAGATCCAGACCGGGCCATTGTTCTGTCAGATGCTTATTATGGAGACTGGAGCAGTATGGTGACGTTATATCGGGCGACAGGAAAGCCTGTTATGATACAGAATTACGAAATTGAGACAGAGATAAATCTGAATTGAGGATTGAAGGGGACAGAGAGAATGTATGACTATCTGATTGTAGGGGCAGGTTTAGCCGGCGCTGTCTTTGCCAGATGTATGACGGAAAAAGGTAAGAGATGCCTTGTCCTGGAAAAAAGAGATCATATTGCAGGAAATGTTTATAGTGAGCAGATAGAGGGAATTGAAGTACATCGGTATGGCCCGCATGTTTTTCATACAGATAATGAAAAAGTGTGGGAATTTGTGAACCGTTTTGCCGTATTCAATCATTTTGTTTATAGTCCGGTGGCAAATTATAAGGGAGAACTTTATAATCTGCCGTTTAATATGAACACCTTTCATGCTCTCTGGGGAGTAAATACACCGGAGGAGGCAGAAAAAATCATACGGCGCCAGAGAGAAGACAGCGGAATCCATAATCCGGAAAATTTGGAAGAACAAGCCATTTTTCTGGCGGGAAGAGATATTTATGAAAAGCTGATAAAAGGATATACCGAGAAGCAGTGGGGGAAACCCTGCAAAAAACTTCCGGCCTTTATTATCCGGAGACTTCCTTTGCGGTTCACTTATGACAACAACTATTTTGACCATCCACATCAGGGAATTCCTGTTGGTGGATATACCCGGATGGTGGAAAAGATGCTGGAAGGGATCGAGGTAAAAACGGGGGTCGATTACCGGAAGAGCAGAAAAGAATACGAAAAATTGGCTGAAAAGATTCTGTATACAGGGCCGATTGACGAGTATTTTGATTATTGTTTCGGGAAATTGGAATACAGGAGCCTGCGTTTTGAAACAGAAATTCTGGAGACGGAAAACTACCAGGGTGTAGCGGGTATAAATTATACAGATGCCGAAACACCATATACTCGGATTATTGAGCATAAGCATTTTGAATTTGGGACGAGAAAGAATGATGTGGGGCATGCGGAACGTACAGGAAAGACCGTGATTACCAGAGAATATCCGGTTTCCTGGAAGCGGGGCGACGAGCCTTATTATCCTGTAAATGATAAACGGAATATGGAACTTTATGAAAAGTATAAAAAAGAAAGCCTGAAAGACCAGAGAATTATCTTTGCGGGCAGGTTGGGAAAATATCAGTATTATGATATGGATAAAGCGATTGCCAGCGTGTTGGAACTGGCGGAGGGAATGTAGATATGATATTAGTTGCAGGAGGTGCCGGATATATTGGGAGCCATGTAAACCAAATGCTCCAAAAACAAGGGTATGAAACGATTGTACTTGACAACTTGGTATATGGGCATAAGGAAGCAGTGAAGCAGGGAATACTGGAAATAGGAAGCTTAGGGGATACAGCGAGACTGGAAGAAATCTTTGAGCAATATCCAATCGAGGCAGTGTTTCATTTCGCTGCTTATGCTTATGTGGGGGAGTCTGTTAAAGATCCGGGAAAATATTATAACAATAATGTAGTGAATACTCTGCATTTGCTGGATGTTATGGCAAGGCATGGGGTGAACATGATCGTTTTTTCTTCCACCTGTGCAACCTATGGGGTACCAGAGCAGATTCCGATTGTAGAGGAAATGGAGCAGAGACCGATTAATCCTTATGGGGCTTCCAAACTGATGATTGAGAGGATTCTAAGTGATTATCACAATGCATATGGGGTGCATTACTGCTGCCTGCGTTATTTTAATGCGGCAGGGGCTGATCCAGCCGGGGAAATCGGAGAAAGCCATACGCCGGAAACACATTTAATTCCATTGATTTTGATGGCGGCAGCAGGAGACAGGGAAAATATCCGTGTTTTTGGGACTGATTATCCTACCAGAGATGGGAGCTGCATCCGGGATTATATTCATGTGACAGATTTGGCAGATGCTCATATCAAAGCTATGGATTATTTAAAACGGGGCGGGAAGAGTGCTTGTTTTAACCTGGGAAATGGAGTTGGCCACTCGGTGTTGGAAGTGATTGAAGCAGCGAGAAAAGTAACAGGCAGAGAAATTCCGGTTATCTTGGATGAAAGACGTCCCGGCGATCCGCCTGCGCTGGTTGGCAGCGCCAAGAAGGCAGAAAAGGAGCTTGGATGGATTCCCCGGTATGGCGATATCAATACGATTGTCTCACATGCGTGGAACTGGTATTGCAATAGAAAATATTAGAAGAAGAGAAACAAGGGAGCGCGTGGAATGTGGAATATCAGGAATTGAGCGGGAAAATACGGCAATATCCGCAGATATACCTGTATGGAGCCGGTGTTGTAGCTTATGGAGCGTACAAAGCAATTCGAGAGCTTTTCGGTATTCAGATTGCTGGTTTTTTGATAACGGAGAAGAGGAGACAGCCAGAGCAAATTGGCGGGGTTCCGGTAGACATTTTTGGAGAGAAAGAAATAGATCCGAAGAATAGCTTCATTCTTATTGCAACGCCGGAAGAATATCATGACGCAATTGAGCAGTCTTTGATTCGGATGCGTTTTTTTCAATATGTAAAACTGGATTCCCATACAGAGTATATTCTGATGGGAGCATATTTGAAAAAAATGTGCGGACTCAGACGGATCGAGGAATACCTGGCAGAAACGGGACAGGAAAGCTGCATTGACGATATTGGGGTGTATATGGCGGTGAGCCATAAAGACAGACCATTAAGTAAAATATACAATGAAGAAACGTGGGTAAAAAAGATTCAGGCAGGCGCTGCCCTGACGGATAAAAAGGTATTGGATCTTACGGATAATAATGGTGACAACATATCTGGCGAGAATGCTTTGTACGGAGAGTTAACAGCCGCTTATTATGTATGGAAACATGGGAATTATAAAATAACAGGGTTGTTTCATTACCGAAGGGTGCTTTCTGTCACAGAAAAACAACTGCATTTGTTAAAAACAGGAAAGGTGGATGTGATTCTGCCTCTTCCTTTTGTGTGTTATCCAGATGCTTCGGGGCAGTATGGACGTTATCTTCTGCAATCGGACATTGAGATTATGAAACAAGTTATCAAGGAGAGGGAAGGGGAGGAAGCCGAAAAAATGATGTCTATACTGGAAACACCGTATCTCTATAACTATAACATGTTGATTGCAAGAAAAGAAGTATTTGATGAATATTGCGAATGGATGTTTCCTATTTTGAAAGAAATTGCATATCGGTGTGAACAGGAAAAAAAGGATCGGCAGCCGAGATATATCGGCAGGATCGGGGAGGTACTGACGTCCATTTTTTTTATGAAAAATGAAAAGAAATGGGAGACTGCCCACGCCGAAAAGATATGGAGAGTGTGAGGAATGCAGAAGGAAGAAATCATATTTGACAGAATGCAGAAAAGAAGCCGGGTCATTATTTACGGTGCGCATCTGGTAGCTAAAGAAGTGTATCGATACCTGCAGAAGCACAGGCCGGATTTGAAGATCGAAACATTTGCGGTAACAAATTTGGAAGGAAATCCGGATTTTTTAGAAGGAATAACAGTCAGAAGAATTTTCGATATAGCAAGCCAACCTGTGCCATACATATTAATTGCCATGCCAGAAAAGTACCATGAGGAGGCGGCTCGGACTCTTGAAAGCCTGGGTTTTGATGAGTTTGAAAAGATTGGCCTGAAGAAAATCTCGCTTTTAAAGGGAACGGATATGGTATGGGATCTAAACAGAAGCAGCAGAAAATATTTTTTTGAGCAAAGTTTAAATGATTATAGCTGGCTGGATCTTTTTGAGAAAGACAGAGCTGGAAAGAAAATAGAGGGCAGACACTATAAGTTTACTATTTTGAGCAGATTATCAGAACAGGGGACGCTCAAAAAATTAGAGGGACTGGATTTTAAAGCGGATTACGAGAAAATACTTGGGATGTACCGGAATCTGGGACAATTAGAAATGGCCGAGAATAAAAGTGCTGACAGAACTGAGGGCTGTGTAGATGTTTATATGGTGTCGTGTCAAAATGATAAACCGTTGGAAACAACATATCAGCCCTGCCGGTATGTACATCCTTTGCAGGCAGGTGCGGCACTGACCAACGTAAGAAAAGCAGAACTGACAGATAACCACGGAGAAAATATTTCAGATAAAAATGTATCGTTTGCGGAAATGACAGCTATGTATTGGATATGGAAAAATGCACCTTCAGCAAAATATAAAGGGTTATGTCATTATCGCAGGCATTTTATAATGAGCGAAAAACAGGCACAGGAGTTGGAAAGACAGGGGATTGACGTGGTACTCACCACGCCTAGGCTTGTGTTAAGTGGATTGAAAAAAATGTTCCTTTCGGATACACCCGTAAAAAAGGATGTATTTGAAAATATGATGAATTCGATAGAAGAAACAGTGGGAAATGTGTATTCGGATTACGCGGAAAAATACTTTGACAGCATTTTTTACTATCCCAATAACATGCTGATTGCGAAAGAAGAGGTGTTTCACGCATATTGTAGGTGGATTTTCCCGATTCTGTTTTGTATGGAACAGCATGATCTGGAAAGTCATGTTATGAAAAAAGACAGACATCTTGCATTTGCGGCAGAGCTTTTGACCTCTCTGTATTTTTCTTTCCATAAGGATGACTATAAAATAGGTGTGACTGATTATCTCTTTTTGGAATAAAAAGAGACAACCAGAATAGAAGGAGCAGGAATGAATATCTGTGTAACGGTTAATTCAAAATATATGAAATATACATATGTCATGCTGCAGTCATTGTATGAGAATAATGAAAAAGGAAGTATTGACCTGTATGTGCTGCAAAGAGATTTTACTGCGGAGGATCAAACAGCGATTGAGGATATTACAAAACAGTTTAATAATCGGGTACATTTTGTCAGAATGGATCCAAAACGTTTTGAAGAGATGCCGTTATATTTAATTGAGGGAACCACTCTTTCTATGGAGATTTTTTTTCGATTGCTGATACCGGAAGCTTTGCCAATGCTGGATAAAGTACTGATGCTGGATGTAGATATTGTAATCAATGGAAGCCTGAGAGAATTGTATGATATGGATTTGGACGGTTTTTGTCTGGCAGCAGCTCCCAATTTATGTACAGGGCAGCAGGTTCCGGTAAGTTTTCGTTCCTGGTATCCGAAGGACAGAACCCAGTGGATTCATTTTAACACAGGTGTGCTTTTATGGAATTTGAAATATTTCAGGGAAAACTATGCCAAAGAATATATATTTAAACAGGCCAGGGTGCAGAAAATTGGAACTATGGCTTTTGAAGAAGAGCTGTTTAATGTGTTGTTTGGAGAAAATAAAATTCTGAAATTAGATCCATTTCAATGGAACTATATTACGACATATGAAGATATTCTTCGGGGGAAGTTTCGCTGTCATCTGAAAGAGGGCAAGGAAGAACTGCGAAAAAACCATACGATAATTCATTTTTTGGCAAGTAATCCATGGGGAAGTGGATTTAAGAATGAGAGCTATCGGCTGTGGTGGGAGTATGCGGAAAAAACGCCGTATTATCATGAACTATGTAAGGAACAAATTGAAAGAACAGAGTTTAGCCAGTCAAAAGAGAACCTGTCATTGGAATATAAAGCGCTTATTTTTGAGAAATTACTTCGGCTAAAAGGGACGGGTAAATTAAAGGAGATGATCGAGAAGAGAGAAATCCGATATCTTTACTTGTATGGAGCGGGAGTAATGGCAGAATTGTTTTATGTCACATTGTGCGCGGATCAAGCTCAGGAGTATATTGCAGGAGTTTATGATAAGAGAAAACAAGGGGAATTTCAAGGTTTACCAATTGAATATCCCGATGCCGAAAGGTTTTTGCGTATAGAGCGGCAAACTACAGATGGGCGGAGCATTATTCTTGTTACGCCATCCTATGAGACAGATGAAATAAAAGAAGAATTGTTGCGAAGCGCACCAGAACAGGCAGAGGTACTGACATTGGAAGAACTGCTTGTGCAATAGAACAGAGAAACCTGTTCATGAGGGAGGCTTGTGATGTTTTTGTCAGTCTTGTTGCAGAATGTTTATTATGAAAATCTGAAATGGTATGTGATTCATTATTTGAGATTCTGTTACCGATTCGGAGGTCCCCTGATTACAAATGAATGGTATCAGGACGAGGTGACAGACAGTATGCTGAGACTGTCTCTGGAACTGGGACTGAATGAAGCGGAATTGCAAGATGCTGTTTCTGTCTATTACCTTCCGGATCAGTTTTATCAGGAAGGACGGATGAGTTATGGCGGTGACACGGAGTTTTTCCTGCATTTATTTAAAGAAAGAGATTTGCAGCTCGAGGCTTTTCTTGATCCGATTATAGAAGAGGCTGGAAAGCAAGCTCCTGTCAATGGAATGATCTGTTTTGGGCAGGGATATAAGAGTTTAAATGCTGTTTCTGAGAGAATGGGAATTAAAATCATTAAAGAGGATATTTCTCCAATCAGGGAACGGCAGGGGTGTACGCAGACCCTTTTCTGGGCCAATATGGAGGGAAAATTATATCATTCAGATGAATGTGAACAACGATACAGACGGTTTTTAGAGGAAGGATCCGAAATTCCGCTTTTTTCAAGAGAAGAATTGTTGACGCTGTTTGTACAAGAGGATGCACTTCCGATGATTCCGCTGATGAAATTGGAACCTGAGTACGAAATAGGGATTGCGCAGACGAGATTTTCTTTTATTCCACATATTTTTGCAGAGGCCAGAGTGGTGGATGAGGATCTGCAATGGGAATGTGAACGCATTTATCAGCAGGCCGACATTGCGGTCCGGCCTCACAGATATGGATTTTCGTCGGCGGAGTCGCTGGATCATCGGGCGGATATTGATTCCTTTGTCTTAAGCTGTAAACGGATTACCAGCGTGAGCTCCAATGCACTTATGACAGCAATGATGTGGAATCGGACGGCATGCTGCAAGGAGGATCTGCTGTCGGGATCTTTTATGGCAGAGAAAGATTTTCGGTCGGAGAAAGTGGTTGATCTGAAATTTTTGAACTATCTGATTTTTGCTTTTCAGGTTCCTGGTTTTGAATTGTTTTTTGACCAGAATTACTGGGAATGGAGATTCACATATCCTGCCGAGAGCGAGATTTATGAGAAACATCTGGATGTATGTCTGAAGAAAGCCGGCCTTACAAAAGAGATCTTTCAGCTTAATCATGAGGAACGGCTACGATATTTGCTGCATTTAAGGGGGTGTAACGAATATTTGATTGACGAAATTTGTACTTGCGATAAAAATCAGCAGCCCGATTTTTTTGTTCCGGTATCTGCGCTTCTTTTGGAAGCCAGAAAATATTATTGTCGGAATATCAGAGAGGGAGATTTTCTCTATAGTACCTGGCGTGTGGATCTGGCTCATGAGGTGCCGGAATTTTCAGTGGATCTGCTGGGAGGAATAGGCGCAGGTGTTCAGAATTTTCATATTTGTGTTTATGACGAGGAAGAACGATTGGTGTATGAAAAGGAAGTTTCTATAATGGGATATCTGTGGCCTTCGGAACTGATAAAAAATTCTTTTCCGCTGAAGGGACAGCATACTATCCGAGTGAAATGGAGCTATCTACGCACTATAGATTTTCTGAAATCCCGTGATCAGAAGTTAAAAAATGATTTGGGGCTGGAAATTTATACGCCCAGGTCTCTGCAGGAATATTTTAAGAAAGGTACACGAATCGTGCTCTACGGAGCGGGTGTTGTAGGGAAACATTATTATGAACAGCTAAAGCAATCAGATGGTTGTGAGGTCGTTTTATGGGTCGATCAGAAATACGAGTGGTATGTAAAAAATGGGTTGCCAGTTTCTGCAGTTGGTAAGATAAAAACAGTTACGTTTGATTATGTGTTGATAGCAGTAAAAGATCGGGGGATTGCTAAGGAAATCATTAGATCTTTAGGTAAATCTGGTGTTGCCAGAGAAGAGATGGTGTGGATGTGTAGGTAATTTATATTGTGTGGCTGTTATAAAAGAGATAAAGGAGTGGAGATGTATGAGCGGAAAATATCATTTGCTGCTGTCTACAAATGAAGCTTACATGGAACAGACAGTTGTATGTATGAGTTCTGTTCTGCGAAGTAACCAGGAGAAAAGACTGCAATTTCATATTCTGCACAGCGAGATTGAAAATGCAATTTTAGATCAAGTCAGAAAATGGATGAAAACAGAGTCTGATTTGGCAGAGCTTTCCTTTTATCGGATCCACTCAGAAGATTATTTTTTTCCGGTGAAACCAGGAGATATTATTTCCTGCGAAACATATTTCAGGATTTTGGCTCCAGAACTGTTACCTCAGGATTTAAATAAAATATTATATATGGACGGAGATACCATTTGTCTAGGAGACTTGAAAGAACTGTGGGAAACCGATATCGAAGGATATGCGGCAGCCAGTCGGGAAGTAGCAGTTCCAGAATACAGAAAGCAGAATTTGGGGATTGGAGAACGAGACTTTTATTTTCAGGCTGGTGTTATGTTGCTCAACCTGCAGTGGTGGAGGGAGCATCATATTACAGAAGAGATCCTAAACTTTATTGGGCAGCATCCGAATATTTTACCGCGCTGGGATCAGGACGCGCTGAATGCGGTTCTTTCTGGAAAGGTAAAAAAAATTCATCCAAAATGGAATACCTGCCTGGATGTATTGCCGCCAGAACAGTGGGAACAGGTGAAACCGCTTATTGTCCATTACACAGGTTCTCAATTGTTTAAGCCTTGGTTTAAAAATTCTGTCAGTGAATATCAGAAATTGTATCTGGAGTACAGGAAAGAAACCCCTTATGATTCCAGAAAATTGGAAATCTGTAAATCCTCACGGTTCAGCTTTCCAATCCATTTGGTGCCCCAAGAAAGCCGGATTGTGCTCTATGGAGCGGGGCAGTACGGGAAAGCATACTATCTGCAAAATCAAAGATGTCATTTTTGTGAAATCATTTCCTGGGTTGATAAAGGCTATGGTAAGAACATCTATGGACGACAGATATTGCCGCCTATTACTCTTTTGGGTATGGACTATGACTTTATATTAGTTGCTGTATCGGCGCAGTACATGGCAGATAGTATACGAGAAGAGCTGCAGGGAATGGGAATCTCATCCGATAAAATTTTGTGGAATTCACCAGCTTTTCCGATAAAGGTCAATGAATTGAAAACACATGCGGATCTGAAACAGTATTTTCAGAAAGTGAATCGGCTGATATTTTGCGGCTCGGATGAGGTCACAATGGCCTGTTTGAGTTTTTTGGATAAACATTCTATTCAGAAGAAAATTGCAAAATTTTTAATTCAGGAAACTTTGGATGGCCAGAAAGAAATAATGGGAGTCGAAATGCAGATGTTGGATGAATTTCAATATAGCTCTGATCCTGTTTTACTTGCAGTGAATGACGGGTTTCATATTGGCTGGCTGATGGAACTTTATGACCGGGGTTGTAAAGAAATCAGTTTACTTTCTCATTCCTGTTATCAACAGTTGTGCGAGCTTGCCAGGAATGAGATTGATCAATGGAAAAGAAAGAGATTATCCCTGAAGGGCGGTGCTTTATGACTTATCATATTTTATTTGCCACAAATCAGGCGTATTTACAGAATACGGTTGTAAGTATGCATTCTATATTGGTGAATAATAAGGGGACAGAACTTTATTTTCATATCCTGCACAGTGAGATAGATACACAGGAGAGAGACAGAATAAAAGAATGGCTGAAAGTGGGATTTTCCAATGCGCAGATTTCGTTTTATGCAATAGAAGCGGATCAATATGTTTTTCCTGTTAAGCCGGGAGATGCGATTTCAAAAGAGTGCTATTTCCGGATTTTAGCATCCGATGTGCTTCCGGATTCTGTCAGAACTGTTTTGTACATGGATAGTGATACGATTTGTCTGGACAGTATAAAAGAACTTTTTACGTTAGATATTGACGGGTATGCCGCAGCGTGTGCAGAGTCAAAAGTCCCTGTATACCGAAGAGTTTCCCTGGGGCTTAAAGAAGAGGATTTTTATTTTCAAAGTGGCGTTATGCTCATAAATTTGAGCTGGTGGAGAGAACATCAGACGGGAGAGCAGTGTCTTGCGTTTATACGGGAAAATCCGGATATTCTTCCACGCTGGGATCAAGATGCGCTGAATGCAGTATTGGCGGGTCAAGTGAAACGGTTAGATCCTAAATGGAATATATATTTAAATACCCTTCCTGAAGGAGCATTGGGAGATATAAAAGCAGGGATCATACATTATACGGGTTCAGTTTTGCATAAGCCTTGGTATAAAAATTCTATCAGTGGATATCAGGATATTTATTTGAAATACAGAACGCATACGCCATATGAAAAGCGCAAATTAGAATATTGTGAAGGGGTACGATATGCGTTTTGGCGGGATTTGGTATTGGAGAATGATCGAGTTGTTTTATGTGGTGCAGGGAAATTAGGAAAGGCTTTTTACTGGCAAAATCTGAAAAATCATTTTTGCGAGATTGTGTTATGGGTGGACGGGCAGTTTAGAGGGAATATAATGGGACGGAAAGTAAGTTCTCTTGTGTCAGTACTGGATTTGTCCTATGAATACGTTTTACTTGCAGTAGAAGAAGAGGCACTGGCGTTTCAGTATGCTTCAGAACTGATAGCAGCAGGAGTGAATAAAGATAAAATTCTTTGGAGAAGATTCTTTGATAAGAAAAAAATAACACTTATTGACACACTGGAAAAATTAAAAGAAGTATTGACAAGAAAAGTGTTGCTATATGGGGGAGACTGTATAAGCGGCTCATTGATTTGTTATTGCAAAAGAGAAGGATTATTGAAGCAGATTTTAAAAATTGCCGTGAGGGGACAGATTGAAGACTTTGTTCAGGTGGAAGGAATCGATATCAATAGCTTAGATAATCTAGATAGTATAAATGAGTCTATATTGATTATGTCGAAAGGCATGGAAAATATGGATGTGATAGAGGAATTGCGGGATAGGGGATTTAAAGAGATTATTTATTTGACATATTCTTGCTGTGAGGAGTTGGAACAAATAAATCAGAAGAAATAGAAGTAAATGATATATAAGGGGAGTTTTAAAAGTGGCAATAATGAATGTTTGTGTAACGGTCAATTCAAAATATATGCGATATCTATATACGATGTTATTATCTCTGTATAAAAACAATAAAAGGGGTAGTATTTGCCTCTATGTAATACAGCGAGATTTTACAGAAGAAAATAAAAAGACTATTTTAGACTTGACTGAGCAATATGAAAACTGGGTGAAGTATATCTGGATAGATGAACATAAGTTTGATTCCATGCCTGTTTATACGAAGGAAAGAAAAAACTTGTCGTTGGAAATCTATTTTCGCTTGCTGATTCCAGAGCTGATACCAGACGAAATAGACAAAATATTGATGTTAGATGTGGATATTGTCGTTAACCACAGTATAGAAGAATTGTATGCATTAGATATGAGCAAAAAATGTTTGGGTGCCGCTCCGAATATGTGTGCTAATTTTATAGTCGATAAAACGTTTAGAAAGTGGTATCCCAAAGATCGCACACACTGGATACATTATAATACGGGAGTCTTAATGTGGAATCTGAAGAGGATTCGAGAGAAATATCCGAGGGAATATTTGTTCCAAATGGCCTTTAAGCATAAAATAGAGACGTCAACTTTTGAAGAGGAATTATTCAATGTTGAGTTTGGAGAAAATGAGATTTTTGCATTGGATCCTCTTAAATGGAATTATATTTCAACTCGTGTGACTAAGTTCGATAAACCTAATTTTGAGATATATAGATCTCAGGAGGATTTAAAAGAAAATTGTTCGATTGTTCATTATGCAGGATTAAATCCATGGGAAGCGGGAGTGAAAGATAAAAGCTTTCTTCTATGGTGGGACTATGCAAAAGAAACGCCTTATTACTGTGCTTTTTTGGAAGAACAGCTTAGGAGGACGGAAAAATATCTCTGTGACATAAGTAAAAAAGACAGAAATATGGATCAGGTTATTGATTTGCAGATACTTTCTCTGTTGTTTCGGCTTAAAGGGACATCAGAATTAGAACAGTTTTTGAACCGAGAGGAAACAGAGCTTTATTTGTGGGGAGCGGGTGAAATGGGAGAGCGTTTCTATCAGATGCTTTTATCTGTGAATTCAGAAGGAAAGCTTGCCGGAGTGATTGATGAGAAAAAAAGCGGAAGATTTCATGGATTAGAGATATGGAAGAAAGAAAATTTTCTGGAATATACTGCAGGGAGGAATGGTAAGATTATTGTCACACCGATAAAGGCTCAGAGTGAGTTTGCTGCAGTTCTTACAAAATCAATGCCATCCAATGTAGAAATAGTAACCCTGAGGGATTATCTGGGAGTATTTTCTGATAAATATATAGGTATAGATTAAAAAACTTTTTCCAATAGATGTGTGAAGGATGGAGGCCAATATAGGCATGGATAAACATTGCTTATGGAGCATGGAATATTTTGTGGAACAAAGCAAAGTATGGTTTATTGATTTTCATACAAATGATTTATATGGACTGGACTTGGTGTCTGGCCAATTAGAGTGGATTACTTGTTATCCCGCTGAGGGCTCACAGTTTAAAAGTCATCCTTTGTGTGTGAAATGGCAGAATGATATTTTTGCTATTCCTGATTTTGGAGAAAAAATCTGGATCTATCATATGGAAACAGGGGAGTTCTCTAAAATTCCAATTGGAAAGCGCAGAGGAAAACGGTATGGTTCACGGAATCCAATTGTAGAGGGAGATGATATATGGATTCCTGTGTGCGGGCAGCTGGATATACAGGAATCGCGCCGGATTTTACATATTAATGCCAGAACTCATCAGTATGAATGGAGCGGCAGTATTACAGAAAATGGTTTGTGTCTGGAAACCGTATATAATGATGGATATATTTACCTGGCCTCTTCAGAGACTAATATTGTATATGTTTTTGATACGAGAAGGAGTATGTGTGAGTCTTACTGTATTGAGGAACTGGGGCAGGGCATAGAAACTGTCTGTAGTACAGAGACAGAATTGTGGTTCAGTGACCATACAGGAAAGCTTGCATGCTGGGATATGGGTTCAAAAAAAATAACGAAAACTGTGATTTTGCCTTTTGCTTCAGCTCTTGTTGACAGGGGGAAGGTAGAAGTCCCTTTTTTGCAGAGCCGATATGTGAAAGGGAAAGTGTGTTACATACCAGCTTATACGAATCCGCTGAAGCTGCAGGAAGCGATTATTTTTGATCCGGACAGCCTGTCGTTTCAAACAGTACCGATTTTCAATTTGGAAGATGTGAATGGTAATTATGTGTTAGTGGAATTTGTAACGGATGACGGAAAAATAGGAATATGGATGGAAAAAGGCAACCGTATTCTTTTGTTGGATATAGAACAGGGCCAGGTTGAGGGAAAAAAGCAGATTCTGTCAAAGGAGGATCGTTCTTTTTTGTGGCTGCGGACACGTCCTGTAAGTATGGAATCGTCAGAGTGGACATTGTCAGGCTTTTTAGATGCCATAGGTGATAAACGGCTTTTATGTGGAAGAAAAGAGGATTGCAAAGACAGCACAGGAGCGGCAATTTATAAAGCTGTCTGTTTGTGAGATTAAGAAGGAGAGAGAATCTTATGCTGACCTCATTTGACTATTACGAACAGGCGGAAAAGCTGGTTCCACTTTTAAAGAATCCTTTTTTGTTTGAGCAGGAACTGGATATCATAAAAGAAATTGTAGATCATGCGGACGTAATAAAAGAGTGGGATACCGGCTGTCCTTTTTGCGGAGAGAAGAAAAGCAGTATTTTTTTTAAGAAATGGGACGTGCCTTATTACAGATGTCCACAGTGTTTCAGTATCTATGCCAGGATAGATGGAGGGGAGCTGGAGAAATATAAGAAAAATGAATCGCTGAAGGCTCTTCGACTGGATCAGGAATACCAGTCCGATACCGGGAGCCGCAGGGTGGCGCTGTGGAATGATCTGCTCGACTGGTACCGGTTCCGGTGCTTTCGTTATCTTGGAAGGAACCAGGATCTGCGAGTCCTTGATTTTGGCACCAGGTATCTGGAGTTGATACGACTGCTGGCAGATTCTGGGCTGGCAGGCCGTTACGAACTCAGGAATTCCATTCTTGAGATTGATTTTGGAGAGAAAGTGGAACAGGCGGATGTAATTCTTTGCATGGATTATATTCAGCAGGAGTCTGATCCTTTGAAATTTCTTCAGGAGATTTGTAAAAGCCTGAAGGAAGATGGACTTTTGTTTTTCAGCACCAGGATGGGGAGTGGGATTGATGTACTGGCTTTAAAAGAAAAGAACAAAAGTATTTTCCCTTATGAATTTAATCTGCTCCCGACTCCGCAGGGATTATATATTCTGTTGGAAAAGGCAGGTTTTGAGATTTTGGAGCTGACAACACCGGGAACCTTGGATGTGAGCTATCTGCATGAGCAGGCAGACTTTCTGGAGCATGAGAATGCGTTTCTTCACTATTTCCTGAAAAATGCCAGGGCAGTTGATTTGGCAGATTTTCAGCGTTTTTTACAGAAAAGCGGTATGAGTTCTTATGCGCAGTTGGTAGCCAGAAAGGTAAAGTAAATGAAGACAAAACTATCATGTGTGATCATCGGGTTTGGAACTATGGGGAAGATTCGGTATCATGCGGTGCAGAGGCATGGCGGGTATGAAGTAAAGGCGGTCTGCGATATTCGCTCAGAAGTGAGAGCCGGGATACCCGGCGGAGTTCTGATTTATTCGGACTGGGAAGCCTGCATAGAGGAACAGGATCCGGATGCGGTCATTGTCTGCGCGGTCAATAAAATGATACCGGAGATTGTCTGTTATGCGCTGCGGCAAGGACGCGCGGTTTTTTCGGAGAAGCCGCCGGGAAGGTCTTTGGAAGATGCGGTAAATATGCAGAGGGTATATGACGAATGTAAAACAACGCTGAAGTTTGGGTTTAATCATCGGTATCACAATTCTATTATAGAAGCAAAAGCGCTGCTGGATTCCGGCCTTTTGGGAACGGCGGTATGTGTGCGAGGAGTTTATGGAAAGGCGGGAAACAGGAATTTTGCGGAGGAATGGAGAAACAACCGGGAGATTTCAGGCGGAGGAATTCTGCTGGATCAGGGAATCCATATGCTTGACCTGGTGCGTTATCTGCTGGGATGTGAGCTGCATGTAAAAAGCAGCATGGTAGATAAGCTGGTATGGAAAGAACTGGAGACGGAGGATTCTGCGATTGCCCTGCTGGAATCAGACCGTCGTCAGATCGTGTCTGTCCATTCCAGCGCCCTGCAGTGGCGTCATAAGTTTGATATTGATATTTTATGCACGCAGGGATACATTGCTCTGAATGGACTGTTGACAAATTCCAGAAGCTATGGAGAGGAGTCCATTACTTATTATAAAAAAGATCTGTCTGCGGCGAGCGGAAAGCTGGGAAGGCCCAAAGAACATACCATGTGTTTTGATGAAGATGTCTCCTGGGATAAGGAAATGGCAGAATTTTATGACGCTGTGGTGAATGGAAGTGCAATCCTGCACGGGACGGCAGAAGATGCTGTGAAGGTCATGCAGATCGTGACGGATATCTATCAAATGGCAGAAAGAAACGGGTAGAAGGAGGAAAAAATGGTTGCTGCGTTGATTTTGGGAAGAGGCGGAAGCGTTGGGTTTCCGGGAAAAAATACTTCTATGGTACTGGGCAGGCCCATGATGGAGTATGCGCTTCTGGCTGCTTTGCATACGGAGGAAATTGATGAGATTTATGTCTCGACGGATTCGGATGAAATAAAAGGGATCGCGGGAAAGCATGGAGTACATATTATTGACCGTCCGGATGATCTGTGTACCAAAGAGGCTTTGCATCAGGATGCGATGGTACACGGATATCATTTTATCAAAGACCTGGGGAAAGAAATCGAATTTGTTGTTTTGATGCAGTGCAACGCACCGTTTATCCTGCCGGAACAACTGAAAGAGGGAATCCGGGTTTTAAGGGAAAATGAAGCGTTTGATTCGGCGGCTACGGTTTCAAAATACAATATGTTTTCTCCGGTCAGAGCAAGAAGGATCGGCAAAGACGGTCTGATACATTCGTTTGTCCCTCTGGAAGCTGTCTGTGCCTCGGACAAGATTAACTGCGATAAGGATTCGCAGGGAGATGTGTATTTTACGGATGGGACTTTTATTGTCCGGCCGCGGTGTCTGGAGAAGATAGAAGAAGGGATGCTTCCCTATCAGTGGATGGGACAAAAATCGTATCCGATCAGGAATTGGGCAGGATTGGATGTTGATTTCGCATGGCAGGTTCCACAGGTGGAAGCGTGGCTGAGAGAAAATGGATTTACGGAAGATACGCTGCCCTATGATGGGAGCAGCCATGTATGAGAAGGAGTTGCTGCTGGCAAAACAGGCGGCCATAGAAGCGGGAAAAATACTGAAGCAAAAAGCAGATATGGGAATCAACAGTTCCCGTGATAAAGACTTAAAAACGGCGGCAGATCAGTTGAGTGAGAAGAGGATTGTGGAAATATTGGAAAAGACAGGTTATCCTATTCTGTCGGAAGAGGCCGGCGTGATTGCCGGGAGGGGAGACTGCCGCTGGATTATCGACCCCTTGGACGGAACCGTAAATTATATAAAGGGGATCGATGAATTTGCTTGTGTTTCCATTGCTTTATATAAAAACGGGGAACCGATATTAGGTGTGGTATACCGTTTTATGGCAGAGGAACTGATCTATGGCTGCGTGGAGTATGGAGCGTATAAAAATAAAAGACGAATTGCTCCTTCGACAGAGACAAAAGTGGCACAGGCTGTAATGGCAACAGGTTTTCCGGTAAAACGGGATTATGGGACAGAAAGTCTGTATATGTTTATACGGCAGGTACAGCACTTTAAAAAAGTACGGATGCTGGGGGCTGCGGCAATTATGAGCTGCTTTGTTGCAGACGGGCGAGTGGACGCTTATTTTGAAGACGAAATTATGCTCTGGGATATTGCTGCGGCGAATGCAATTGTGAAGGCTGCGGGCGGTATTACGGAACTGGTTCTGCTGAATGACAATAAATGCAATTATAAAGCGTTTGCCAATGAAGCGCTGTGGAATGATTTTTGCAGCCGGGGCTTAAATGGGGGTTGAAAAGGAGGCTGAGAATGGAACATCAGTTGCGGGAATACTTTCTGGATATCAACAAAGCACTCTGTTCACTGATTGTGACAGACAGAGAGGGGAAAGAAGTGGATCCAGAAGAAGGAATGAGGAAATGGATTAATCGAATCAGAGAGATGAGGGATGTTTCCGGTTGTATGTTCCTGTGCGGGAATGGAGCGAGTGCGACAATGGCAGAGCATTTTTCCCATGATTTTTTTCAGAATGCGAAAACCCGTACGGATACCTGTTCGGAAACATCTCATATTACGGCGATCAGCAATGATATCGGTTATGAGAAGGTATTTGCCTATCGGATTGAACGTTTGATTTCTGAGAAGGATCTGTTGGTCACGATATCCTCATCAGGAAATTCACCCAACATAATAGAAGCGATAAAAGCAGCGAAAGAAAAAGGGGCGTTTGTGGTGACGCTTTCCGGGAAGAAGAAGGAAAATCTGTCCAGGCAGATGGGAGATCTTAATTTTTATGTCCCGCTGAATACTTATGGAATGGTCGAATCGGCTCATGCCGTTTTGCTGCACGGCGCGTTGGATTTGTTTTTAGATGAGATGGAAGGAGGCCGTCATTGATGAAAGTGGCAGTAGGGGCGTCGTCCTTTTCCCAGAGCAGCGACAAAGCACTCCGCCTGCTGGAGGATAAAGGGATTGAGGTGGTAAAAAATCCCTATGGAAGGAAACTGACCGTGGAAGAAACCATCCGGCATCTGCAGGGAGCCGAAGGCCTTCTTGCAGGACTGGAGCTTCTGAATGACGAGGTACTGAGCAAGGCTCCCTCACTGAAAGCAATCGCGCGGATTGGCGTTGGAATGGACAATGTGGATATGGAAGCAGTAAAGCGAAGAAGGATTGCCTTGTCCAATACTCCGGATGCGCCGACAGAGGCTGTGGCGGAAATGACAGTGGCGGCACTGTTGACGATTGCCCATAAGCTGATCCAGTGTAACGAGGAGATGCATTGCCATATCTGGAAAAAGCAGATTGGTTTTTCTCTGAAAAATTTGAATGTACTGCTGATCGGATATGGGAGAATCGGAAAACGTGTAGAACAAATGTTAAATGTATTTGGAAGCCATGTCACAGCATATGATGAATATCTTGCCGGATATGATACGGATTTTGGGCAAAAGCTGGCGCAGGCAGATGTGGTTTCCCTCCATGCTTCGGGGAACAAAGAAATCCTGTCGCCGGAGAGGTTCGGGCAAATGAAGCATGGAGTGGTCGTGTTAAACAGTGCGCGGGGCGGCCTGATCAATGAGCAGGCCCTGGTGGATGCTCTGGAAAATGGAACGGTATCTTATTTCTGGGGAGATGTGTTCTGGCGGGAGCCATACGAAGGAAAGCTGCAGGATATGGAAAATGCGATTTTAACGCCGCATATAGCGACTTATAACAGCTATTGCAGGGAAAAGATGGAAATGGAAGCAGCAGAAAATCTGCTTCGGGATTTAGGCATATAGGAAACTACGAGGGGAAAAAAGCTATGAAAATCGCAGTGATCGGAACCGGCTATGTCGGCCTGGTGACCGGGACCTGTTTTGCCAATATGGGAAACAAGGTCTGGTGCGTCGACGTGGACGAGGAAAAAATTGAAAATCTGAAAAAGGGAGTGATTCCCATTTATGAGCCGGGCCTTTCTGAAATGGTGATCCATAATTATGAACAGGGAAGCCTGCATTTTACAACAGAGCTGAAGGATGCTTTGGGGGAATGCAATATTTGTTTTATTGCCGTGGGTACGCCCATGGGCGAGGACGGCAGTGCGGATCTGCAGTATGTCCTTGATGTGGCAGAAGGGATTGGAAAAAACATGTCCTGCCATGTGTATGTGGTGGATAAGTCTACGGTGCCGGTGGGGACGGCCGGAAAGGTTCGCACAAAAATCCAGAAAGAACTGGACAGGCGGGGCAGTGATCTGACCTTTGATGTGATCTCGAATCCGGAATTTTTGAAGGAAGGGAGCGCTGTCTCTGACTGTATGAAACCGGACCGGATTGTCATCGGCGTAGACAATGGCGGCGCTGAGGAAATGATGCGCGAATTGTACAAGCCTTATCTGATGAATACGGATAATTTTATTATTATGGATATTGCCAGCGCAGAGATGACGAAGTATGCGGCTAATTCCATGCTGGCCACGAAGATTTCTTTTATGAATGAAATCGCCAATATCTGCGAAAGGGTGGGGGCGGATGTCAATAAGGTAAGGCGCGGCATTGGCAGCGACCACAGAATTGGCTTTTCTTTTATCTACCCTGGCTGTGGGTATGGCGGAAGCTGTTTTCCGAAAGATGTGAAAGCACTGATCCGGACGGCTGGAGAATCTGGATACGAGACAAAGCTTTTGCAGTCGGTGGAGGATGTAAATGAAGCGCAGAAGTGGGTTCTGGTAAATAAAATTCGGAAACGTTTTGGCGAAAAACTGACAGGCCGGGTGATCGCAGTATGGGGGCTTGCGTTTAAGCCGGACACGGATGATATGAGGGAATCGGCGGCTGTCACAATTATCAACGCACTGACAGAAATGGGAGCGGTGATACAGGCTTATGATCCAAAAGCCATGGAGGAAGCGAAACGGTGTTATTTAAAAGGAAATGATAAAGTGGCGTATTGTGAGAGCAAGTATGACGCATTAAAGGGGGCAGATGCGCTTGTTCTCATTACAGAGTGGAAAGAATTCCGCAGTCCTGATTTTTATGAGATCAGAGAACGGCTGAAACATCCGGTCCTCTTTGACGGAAGGAATCAGTATGACAGGAAAAGCGTGGAACGGTATGGGTTTGAATATTATCAGATTGGAGTCAGAGAGGTGGGAGCGGAGGCGATGTCATGAAGCGGATCGTAGTGACCGGAGGAGCCGGATTCATTGGCTCCCATTTATGTGAAAAGCTGGTGAAAGAGGGCAATGATGTCGTCTGCATTGACAATTTTTTCACGGGTTCCAAAGAGAATGTCAGAAAACTGCTGGATTATGACAATTTTGAGCTGATCCGCCATGACATTGCAAAGGAAATATACATAGAAACAGATCAGATTTATAATCTGGCTTGCCCCGCAAGCCCGCCGCATTATCAGTATAATCCCATTAAGACGGCAAAAACATCGGTGTTAGGTGCGCTTCATATGCTGGGGATGGCGAAAAGAGTCCATGCCCGTATTCTGCAGGCCAGCACCAGCGAAGTGTATGGGGATCCAGAGGTACACCCCCAGCCGGAGACTTACCGGGGGCATGTCAATCCAATTGGAATCAGGTCCTGCTATGATGAAGGAAAACGTATGGCGGAAACATTGTTTTTTGATTATCACAGACAGCATGGACTGGATATCAAGGTAATTCGGATTTTTAATACTTATGGACCGAATATGAACCCGGACGATGGGCGGGTTGTTTCCAATTTTGTCGTACAGGCCTTGAAAGGCGAGGATATCACGATTTATGGTGAGGGGAATCAGACGAGAAGCTTCTGCTATGTGGACGATCTGGTGGATGGGATGTACCGTATGATGAACAGCAGGGAAGGGTTTGCGGGCCCCGTGAATCTGGGAAACCCGGCGGAATTTACCATGCGGGAACTGGCGGACAGGGTGCTTGCGCTTACCGGGAGTAAATCGAAGATCGTATACCGGCCGCTTCCTGCAGATGATCCGACACAGCGGAAACCGGTCATCGATCTGGCTAAAAAGGAGCTTGGCTGGGAGCCTGAGGTTATGTTAGATGAAGGCTTAGGAAGAACTATCCGTTATTTTAAGGAGTTGTTATTCAAAAATCAGGCTTAAGGAGATTTGATTCCTATTTTTTGTTTGGGCAAAACTCGACTGGACATGATTTTGGTCGGAAGGAGAGCAAACTATATGTCCGTTTATTTAATTACAGGAGCAACTGGCTACATTGGCTCTATGCTCGCCCGGCATATACTGTGTTCGGAGGAAGGGGCGGAGATAGTCGCACTGGTGCGTGATCCTGAAAAGGCGGAGGCTTTGTTGGGGAAAAACAGAGTAAAGCTGTTGAAGGCTGATTTATGTGACAGGGCTTTGCTGAATCGTGTTGATGTCCAATGTGATTATGTTTTTCACTGTGCGTCTGTCACAAAATCCGCGGAAATGATTGCGCATCCGGTGGAAGTGACGGAAAGCATTGTCAATGCGACTCAGAATGTTCTGGAATTGGCCCGAAGGTGCAGTGCGAAAAGTATAGTTTATTTTTCCAGTATGGAGGTTTACGGGAATATTGACTGCTTGGACGGGCATCGGGTGCAAGAAGATGAATTGGGGGAGATTGGTCTGTTGAATGCCAGAAGCTGTTATCCTTTGGGAAAGCGTATGGCTGAAAATATCTGTTATTCCTATTTTAAAGAATATGGGGTGCCCGTGAAGATTGCCAGGCTGGCACAGACTTTTGGAGCAGGCATTCTGCCGACAGACAACCGGGTGTTTGCACAATTTGCGAAGGCTGTCCGGAATGGTACGGATATCGTTCTACATACAAGAGGAGAGTCCATAGGGAATTATTGCAGTATCCGGGATGTGATCGCAGGAGTTTTTACGATTCTAGGAAGCGGTGTAAACGGAGAAGCATATAATGTTGTAAATGAGAGAAATACGATGCAGATCCGGCAGATGGCAGAGCTTGTTGCGAAGAAGATTGCAAAAGGAAAAATCGGTGTGGTGTATGACATACCGGAAAGCAATGCTTATGGGTACGCTGCGGATACGGGGTTGCGGATGTCTGGGGAAAAGCTTAAGAAGCTGGGGTGGAAGCCCAAAGACGATCTGATAAAAATGTATTTGGAGATGCTTTGTTAAGGCAATGGACATTGATTTAAAAGGCAATTCAAGAAATTCGGAATCAGTATTTCATTGACATCCCCCCTTATGATTGCTAAAATAGCATAGAGAGAGTTTATTTACAACGCATGGGGAGGAAAGAGGAATGTATCATTGCCATATGCATTTCTATTTTGCCGGTCAGCATTGTAGGGCATTTGAGGTTATGAAAGAGGCGGTTCCTTTTGAGAATTTTACTCATGAGTTTTCCTGGAGTGAAAAGCCGGAGGCGGCATTGGTAAAGAGCGCCGGTGTGATCTTTGCAAATTTCCAGGGTGCAGATGCTGTCCGGGATATAGAAATGCTGGTCAAAGAAAAAAAGAACGGGACAGAGCTGATTTGGCTTGTCGGTGAAGGGGAGCTGGCAGTTTTGGCTGAAAAGTTTCTGTCGGAGCTTGACGATGTTTGGAAGCTTCCCATGACGGATCATGAAATCCGGTTTCGCTTTTTGCGGTGGCAGAAGGCCTGCAGAGAGAAAAAAGACGCTTGGCAGACTAACCATTATCTTGAGGCCACCATCAATAATGTTCCCAATATGATCTGGTACAAGGCCAAGGACGGTGTCCACGAAAAGGTCAATGACAGTTTTTGCAGGATCGTGAATAAGACCAAGGAGCAGGTGGTGGGGCAGCGTCACGCTTACATCTGGGACGTGGAGGAGGATGATCCGGCCTGCATTGAGTCTGAGCGGATCGTCATGACAAAGCAGGAGACCTGTGTGTCAGAGGAATGTGTTCAGACCAGGGATGGAGCAAAGCTTTTGACTACATATAAATCTCCGCTTTACGATCTGGACGGCAGTGTGATGGGAACGGTAGGCGTAGGTATCGACGTGACTCAGGAGCGGGCTTATGAACAGGAGATCATGCAGAAGAACCGTACGCTGGAGACGATTTTTACAACCATGGACTGCGGAATCATGTGCCATACTACGGATGGAGCCAGGATTCTGAGCGTCAACCGGGCGGCTCTTAAGATTCTGGATTATGAGACTCAGGAAGAGTTGGTGGCAGACGGATTTGACATGGTGGCAAATTCGGTTTTAGAGGAGGATAAAGAGTATCTTCGGAAATCAATCACGGAACTGAAAACAGAGGGAGACAGTGTCAGTGTAGAGTACCGCGTTCAGCATAAGAACGGGGATATTTTGCATGTCATGGGAAATGTCAAGCTGTTAAAGGAAAACGGAGAGCTTTTGTATCAGAGGTTCCTTCTGGACTGTACGGCTCAGAAGCTGCAGGAGCAGGAGCATGAGAGACGGCAGGTAGAACTGGTTCATGCGCTGAGCATTGATTATACGCTGGTCTGCAGCTTTGACCTGGAGACAGGCATAGGGAACCGGATCCGCCATGAGGAGGACGGCGACCATACTTTAGAGGAGATCTTTGACGGGGAGCTTTCTCTGGAAGAGAGTATGGAGCGTTACATAGAGGTGTTTGTCCACGAGGATGACCGGGAGGAAGTCCGGGAGTTCATTTGCCGCAAGAGCTTAATACAGGAGTTGACGGAAGAGAGGCAGCGCTATAAGAATTACCGCACCGTGAAAAACGGGAAGGTGAGGTATTTTCAGATCAAAGTGGTACGTTTCGGAGCGTGGATGGAAAACAGGAGGATTGTTCTGGGCTTTAGGAGTGTGGACGAAGAAATCCGCAGTGAGATGGAGCAGAAGAGCCTTCTGGAAAATGCGCTGATGCAGGCCAATCGGGCCAATAAAGCCAAGAGTGCATTCCTTTCCAATATGTCTCATGACATCCGCACGCCCATGAATGCCATCGTCGGCTTTACGGCGTTGGCGCTTACCCACATTGAACGCAAGGAGCAGGTAAAGGAATATCTGAAGAAAATTATGACTTCTGGCAACCATTTGCTGAGCCTGATTAATGATGTGCTGGACATGAGCCGGATTGAGAGCGGGAAGATGCATCTGGAGGAAAAGCCTTGCTGTCTGCCGGATATTCTCCATGGGCTTCGCAATATTGTTCAGGCGGATATCCATGCCAAACAGCAGGAGTTTTACATTGACACGGTGGATGTGTTTGACGAAGAGATTTATTGTGACAAGCTACGCCTTAACCAGGTGCTTTTAAATCTTCTCAGCAACGCCATAAAATATACCGGTGTGGGCGGGATCATTACCATGCGGATCATTGAAAGGGCCGGGGCACCTGAGGGGTATGCTTGGTATGAGTTTTACATTCGGGATACGGGGATCGGCATGAGCGAAGAGTTCATTTCACATATTTTTGAACCTTTTGAGCGGGAGAAAAATACGACCATCAGTGGGATTCAGGGAACCGGCCTTGGTATGGCGATCACGAAAAATATTGTGGATATGATGAACGGTTCTATTGAGGTGAAGAGCCGGGAGGGTTCCGGGACAGAGTTTAAGGTTTCCTTCACTTTCCGTTTAGATTCCTCGCAAAAAGTGCCCATGGATATTCCGGAGCTTAAAAACTGCAGGGCATTGGTGGTGGACGATGATTTCAATACCTGTGACAGTGTGTCCTATATGCTGGGACAGATCGGGATGCGCGCAGAATGGACGCTGTCCGGAAAAGAAGGGCTTCTTCGTACCAGACAGGCGTCGATGCGGGGAGACGAGTATAAGGTTTATATTATCGACTGGTTCCTGCCAGATATGAACGGCATTGAGGTGACAAGAGGGATCCGGAAAGAAATGAAAGAGGATGTGCCGGTGATTGTCCTGACAGCCTATGACTGGGCGGATATTGAGGAAGAGGCGAGGGAGGCCGGAGTTACGGCTTTTTGCAGTAAGCCGCTGTTTTTATCGGAGCTTCGCAGCTGCCTTTATTCGATCTTCAACGCGGAAGAAAGCGAGGGAGAGAAAATTACCGAGGAACTGACAGATGTTCAGGCGGGACGGATTCTTTTGGCGGAGGATAATGAGCTGAATCAGGAGATTGCAACGGAGATTCTGACAGATGCCGGATTTTCTGTGGAAGTGGCAGGAAACGGGCAGGATGCCGTGGATATGCTGAAGGTTTCTGAGCCGGGGTATTACCAGCTGGTGCTGATGGATGTCCAGATGCCGGTGATGAATGGGCATGAGGCGGCCAGGATCATCCGGAATTTGGAGGACAGAGAACTGGCCAGAGTGCCGATTTTGGCCATGACGGCCAACGCATTTGAGGAGGATAAACAGGCAGCTCTGGAATGTGGGATGAATGGCCATATCGCAAAGCCCATTGATGTGGGGAATTTGTTTGAGACATTAGGTAAAGTCCTGCGGGAGCAGAGCGCTTAGAATTTTGGAGTATGAGAGGGGGGAGCGTCAGGTTCTTTCCATCGCAGACGTGGCAGCGAATCGCCAATTGTCTGCTCATGGAAAGAATCTGCCGCTCCCCTCAAGTTTGGTGACGGCGGCCAGTCCGGCCGCTATACTCGGAAAAGCCGGAACCGGGAGTGTTGGGAGCTTATAGGATTTACTGGCTGTCTTGCTTGGCTGTGATGTTTTTATAGATGTAAACATTTCCGGCAAACGCAGTATTTTAGCGGAAATGTGCGCCTGCTAAAATACAACACATGTGGTTGGCTGTTTCCAGATGGGTATTTTAACTTTAGATGGTCACTTGATTGGAAGCATAGGCGAGCCTATGGCAGTTTATTTTTACGGGATTGAACTTTAAGCTGCATCAGTTTCAGTGCAAGATGGGGAAATAGATGATAGGAAAGTACAGATTAAGATTTCCTAATAGGATAACATTGTAATGGAGCGTGATAAGAGCGTTTCTGATTAAATGAGGATCAAACCTATACATATGATAGAAAAATGTGTAAGGAATATAAAAATCGTAAAGGTGATAGGAAATGAAATATAGTAGAAATATGTTACAAAAGCTTACATTGGAAGATATTAGAGAAAATATTGTAATTATCAAAATCAATAAGTCGTTTCGTGAGGGAATGAGCGAAATTGAATTGTATGACGCGACACGGGGATGCTGGAAGAGAAAAATTGCCAGTGTGGAGAAGGCAGACTATGCTTTAGCTGTTGTTTATGGGATTGTGAAAGAAGTATATCAGATAGATGAATGGCTTCCAGCTGAAAATGAGGTGAGGGATACTATTCCGTACAATGAAACGGTTGATGCAGGTAGAATCGTATTTAAGGGCAGGGTTGCTGATGAAAAAATCAGAAAAAAGTACCTGGCTCATTCAGTGGCAGATTTTTTTAAAAGAGGAGATGCCGGTCCGGTCAAAGTAATATTGAAATCACAGAAGTAGGAATTCTATGAAAATTGCCACATGGAATGCCGAAAGGTTGAGGCATAAGGGGGTGTTCGCTGATAAGAGAAAACAATCCCAAACTGCGCCGGGAAACTGAGAACAGGTAAAGATGTGGTAGACATCAATCTTTTTCAGAGTAACCAGAAGGGGGGAGCGGCAGGTTCTTTCCATCGCAGACGTGTCTGCGCCTGTGGGCAGCCCCCACTAGGAACAACCAGAGGAGAGGTCGTCGGGTGTTTCCGTGAGCAGACAGTTGGCGGTTCGCTGCCATGTCTGCGATGGAAAGCACCCGACGACCTCTCCTCGTCAACTCTGCCCAATTTTCTCCCCGGCCCTTACGACGGTCTCTGCCCCATCCCGGCTGTTTGCCAGGATATCGCTGTCCAGGACTGCCGCCCCCGCCTCCAGAAGGAGGATCACCGTGGAGCCGCCGAATTCAAAATACCCTTTTTCCATTCCGCGGGACACATGGCAGGTTTCCGGATGATGGTTTCGGATTTTTCCCACCATGAGGGCTCCGACCTCCATCATGAGAATCGTGCCGAAGCGGGAAGTCTTCAGCAGGCAGTACTGTCTGGTATTTTCTTTGTAAATGGGGTAAACGTCGTTAGCGGCAGGATTCACCGTGTGAAGGATGCCGGGAATGGCCCGGTCCGGACTTTTGGTTCCATCGTCGGGATAGAAGTAGTGGTGATAGTCGTCCACCGTCAGGCGAAAGATCAGGGCCTGCCCGCCATAGTAACGGCAGGCCAGCTTTTTATCCCGGAGAAGGCTTTTTGCCGTGTAGGCTGTCTGTTTAATGAAGAGCCGCCCGTCTTTGGAGATGGGGCAGACGGTGAGTTTGGCGTCGCAGGGACTGACCAGGTGGGAGGGCTCTCTGTCAAAGGGGCGCAGGCCGCCTTTAAGGTTTCTGGTAAAAAAATCATTGTAGGAGCGGTAGGCCGCAGGCTCATACAAGCTTAAATCAATTCTGTGTTTCTTCACAAAGGGCCGGATCAGGAATCGGGAAAGGGGGCTGCCTAAGAAAGCCCCGCCGATTTTGGAAACGGCGGGCCGGACCAGGAGACGGACGGCTATCCGTCCTGGAAGGGCACCGTAGAGAATCGATAAAAACCGATCCTGCCCGTCGTTACCCTGAATCTCATTTCCGTTTCTTGTTCTGTAAATCATGAAATTGTCCCCCAGTTTTGCGTGGTCAAAAGGGAATTTCCCTCCGTCATTCCTCAAAAATCTTGTCTATGATGGGGCTGCTGTCCTCATGGGGCTTCGGGACACGGAAGGTGCTGTAGACGATGAGGGCAATCAGGGCAGCCGCCACAATGGTCACCAGCACGGCCAAGATACGGTTGTTTGGCTTCCGGAAGGGGAAATCGACAATAAAGAGGATTCCGACTACCAGGGGCACAATATGTAACAGTATCAGAAATACAAAATCCGGCAGGAAGAACTGAGTCATGAAGATCAAGGGCAGGACTACAGACATGGATGTGATGGGAAGCCCATGGTAATAATGATTGGCACCGCCTTCTGTCTGCTGCCTTTTCCCTTCCAGCACATTGAAAAAGGCCAGACGGATCACCGAACAGACGCAGTAGACGGAAATGATGAGCAGGCCCAGGATGCCCCGGACCCCCAGGAGATAACAGATCAGGGCGGGAAAGGCGCCGAAGCAGACCACGTCACAGAGGGAATCAATCTGTATGCCGAAGGCCTTTTCGTCTTCGGTGCGGTCTTTTTTGGTGCGGGCGATCTTGCCGTCGAACATGTCGCATAAGCCTGAGAGAGCCAGGCAGATGATGGCGGTTTTGAAGTGCCCATGGATGGCCTGAGTCATTCCGAACACGGAAGAAATCAGGCTTAGATAAGTAAGAACCACCGTATAGTTATAAAATCCAATCATGTTGCTTGGCCTCCTGAGTTTGAATCTTTTGAATGTTCTCTTTCTATAATAAAGTGCGCAACCACAGTCATAACCGCACTGATGGTAAGCTGGGAATAGTAGCTGATCCCACGGCTTATGATCATGGCAGGCAAAAGCAGAGTGGGCCCGAAAATGGGGGCGAAAATGGATAAAAACAGTTTTTCGCTGATGCCCATTCCTCCCGGAAGAGGAAGCATATCCACCGCCAGGGAGATCATTCCCTGGAGGCAGATGATGGTAACCAGGTTTTCACCGGTAAGGCCGAAGGCCCGGTAGGTGAGCCAGGTGATAAAAAAGAGCAGGAGTCTCTGTGCTATGGTAATCAGAAAAGCACGGATGACCACCGGCTTGTGTTTCCAGTAGAATTCTCCGGCTGCATGATAGTCGTCCATGGAGGCCTCCAGTTTTTTGAGGCGTTTTCCTTTTTTTCGAAGCAGGCGGAGACGCTCCAAAAGCCACAGGCCTTTTACCATGATCCATTTGGCCAGCTTCGGATGAAAGACCAGAATCATCATAAAGACGACACAGAATACGTTCAGGGCCAGTCCCAGGTACATCCAGAAGAGAACCGGATCCAGATAGTGCATGACGCGGCTGGGACGAATTATAAGGATCAGGACTCCCAGGACCACCAGGACCAGCTTGTAGGTGATTGTGACGATCATCAGGATCAGGGTGGACTCTGGTATGGGGATGCGGTCTTTTTTCATGTAGTAAACCTGGGCGGGCTGTCCTCCCGTGGCAGAAGGCGTGATACAGCTGAAGAAAAATCCGATGAAGGAATACAGATAGCACCTGGATACCCGAACCTTGTATCCGAGAACCCGGAGCAGGTAACAGATGATCACGGATTCCCCCAGGATGAACGCTACCACGCATATTACCCCCAAAAGGAGAAACACAGGATTTGCGGTTTTTACATAGGAAAAGACCAGATGCAGATCCTCTCCGCGGAATACTGCCCATATGGTCAGAGAAAAGACCGTGAGCAGAAATACCAAATTTAACAGATTCTTCTTGTTGCTTCCCATAAAGTCCTTCCTGTTTGTGTCAAGATTCTTTTAGATGTCCCCAGACTTTTTTATTGATGGCTTCAAAAAAATTCATGATCGGCCTGTACCAGTCATATTTCATAGACAGCGCCCAGCAAAGCTGAGCCAGCCCGATGCCGCCGATGACATCGATCAGATAATGCTGTTTGGTGAACTGGGTGGACAGACAGATCAAAACGGTAAAGATCAGGGAAAAGACCTGATACCATTTTGGAATGCGGTTTTGCCCGCGGATGCCCACATAGCAGAACCAGCTGGTCAGGCAGTGAATGGACGGGAACAGGTTGGTGGGGGCATCGATGGCATAGAGCCACCGCATGATTTCTTCCCAAATCCCGTTTCCGGTCACCTCCGGCCGCACGTTGGTGGTCGGAAGCAGTACAAAAAAGATTCCGCAGACAAGGCGGGAGAGGATGTCTGCCGTCACGAAGCGGTACAGGCGCTCTTTCCCCAGCCCCGCGATCAGAAGATAGTTGACGACCCAGAATATATAGCAGATAAAGTAGATGCTGACCCATTCCGGGCGGAAAGGAATCATCCGGTCCAGGGGGGTCGTAAGGTCGTAGTGGCGAGCGCCCTCCATGAAGATCCGCAGGATAAAATATACGATGTCATTGATCAGAAAACAGGTAAGCAGCGGAATCAACCCGTCAAAGGGAAGGCGCGATAACAGTTTCTTCATAAACTAATATACAATCAAGTCCTTGAAAAAGAACTGCCCGGAGGAATTTGGACCTGCCGGGCAGTAACCGGTTGTCGTGTGTCGTCAGATACTGATGATGCCGAAGGCGCTCAGCACGGAGCTTATGAGGATTGCCACGATGCAGATAGGGGCCAGGTACTTGATCACGACGATGAACAGGCCTTTTCCCTTGAAGCCGGCTCCCTCTGCCTCTGCCTCTTCGATGATGGTCTTGGGCTTTAGGATGTAGCCTACCAGGATGCAGGTTAAGAAGGCCACAACGGGCATCAGGACGCTGTTGCTCACAAAGTCGAAGAAATCCAGGAAAGCCATGCCGATGATCTGGACCTGGGCGAGAACGCCGTAGCCGAGGGCAGACAGGCTTCCGAGGGCGATCAGGATCACTGCCGCCACGATACAGCTGGTCATCCGATTCATTCCCGTTTTGTCGCAGATAATGGATACTACCGTCTCCGTCAGGGAAATGGCGGAGGTCAGGGCTGCAAACAGCACCAACAGGAAGAACAGGGTCCCGATGATGTTGGTGACGGCGATGCTTCCGAATACTTTCGGGAGCGTCATGAACATAAGGCCGGGCCCTGCGTTAATATCTGCGCCTCCGGTGAAGGAGAATACGGCAGGGATGACCATAAGGCCGGCCAGGAATGCGATGCCGGTGTCAAAAATCTCAATCTGATGGACAGAGGCCGTCAGATGGGAGTCTTTTTTCATATAGGAGCCGTAGGTGATCATAATGCCCATGGCAAGGGACATAGAATAAAACAGCTGCCCCATGGCCGCCAGGATCGTGGTTGCGGAAAATTTGCTGAAATCCGGTTTCAGGTAGTAGATTACGCCGTCCATGGCTCCGGGCAGGGTGAGGCAATAGATGGCAATGCCCAGGGAAAGGAGTACCAGCAGAGGCATCATGACCTTGCTGACCTTTTCCACGCCTTTTTCCACGCCGGTCATGACGATGATCACGGTGATGGCTACGAAAATGATGAACCACATCATGGGCGAGGTGGACGAAATGAATTCGGTGAAATAATTGCCGTCGGCCAGGGCAGAACCGCCGCCGGTCCCGTAGACGAACAGATATTTGACGACCCATCCGCCGATTACACAGTAATAGGGAGTGATGATGATGGGCACCAGGGATGCCAGCGGCCCCAGGAAACGGAACCGTTTATCAAGGACGCCGTAGGCATGGATGGCGCTCTGCCTGGTTTTTCGTCCGATGGCGATCTCCGCCACCATCAGGGCAAAACCGAAGGTGACGGCCAGGATCAGGTAAACCAAGAGGAAGATCCCTCCCCCGTACTTGGCGGCCAGGTAGGGGAAACGCCAGATGTTCCCGAGTCCTACCGCAGAACCGGCAGCGGCCAGGACGAATCCCAGCTTTCCGGAGAAACTGCTTCTTTTTGTCGTTTGTTCCATACTTTTCCCTCCAAAATAGTCATTTCTCTCTAGTTTACAATAAAATTGTAAAAGGGACAAGGGAAAAGTGAATTTTCCGTGAAAATCCTAAAATTTATATTATTGGATAATTCTCTATTTTTTCCCTATTTCTTTTTTCTTGTTTTGCAAATTTATCAAAAAAAGGCGAAGGGATTTCCTTTGCGATTCAAAGGGAATGTGGTATACTTTTAGATATATGTACAGAGGAGGCGGGGGAATGAATATCAGGGAACAGCTGGAGGCGCTGGAGGAGGCCATCCTAAGTCCTTACGCGGCGCTCAGCAGGGATACGAGGGGACGGCAGAGGGAGGAGGAACTGTGTGATATCCGGCCGGCTTATCAGAGAGACAGGGACCGGATCCTCCATTCCAAGTCCTTTCGCCGTTTAAAGCATAAGACGCAGGTTTTTCTTTCCCCGGTGGGAGATCATTACCGGACCAGGCTGACCCACACCCTGGAGGTGGCTCAGATCGCCAGGAGCATTTCTAAATCCCTGCGGCTCAATGAGGAACTGACGGAGGCCATTGCCCTGGGCCACGACCTGGGCCATACCCCCTTCGGCCATGCGGGGGAGGCGGCTCTCAACTGCGTCTGCGCCGGCGGTTTTGCCCACTATAAGCAGAGTGTGCGGGTGGTGGAACGGCTGGAGAAAAATGGGGCGGGTTTAAATCTGACCTGGGAAGTGCGGGACGGTATTTTGAATCACCGGACGTCGGGGAATCCATCGACGCTGGAGGGGAAGGTGGTACGCCTTTCCGACAAGATCGCCTACATAAACCATGACATTGACGATGCTATCCGGGCGGGGATTCTCAAGGAAACGGATCTTCCGGCGGAATATACGGACGTCCTGGGGCATACCGTAAGAGAGCGGCTGAATACCATTATCCACAATATTATCGGAGAGAGTGTGGGAAAGCCGGAGATCCGGATGTCTCCGGAAGTGGAGACGGCCATGGGTAAGCTCCGCAGTTTTATGTTTGAGCATGTTTACACCAACAGCGTGTCCAAGGAAGAAGATCCCAAGGCCAAGGAGCTTTTAGTTGCGCTGTTTGAGTATTACCGGAAGCACACAGGAGAGCTTCCTGAGGAATATTTGTGCCTGATGGAGCAGGGAGAAACGGAGGAGCGGGTGGTCTGTGATTATATCGCCGGCATGAGCGACGGTTATGCCATAGACACTTTTACTGAGCTGTTTGTGCCGAAGGCCTGGAAAAGCTGACTGAGGTGGGACTTATGTATTATCCGGATGAACTGGTGGAAGAGGTTCGGGCCAGAAGCGACATTGTGGATGTGATCTCTTCTTATGTGAAATTGCAGAAGAAGGGCGGCACTTATTTTGGGCTTTGTCCGTTCCATAATGAGAAGACGCCGTCTTTTTCGGTGACGCCGGGAAAGCAGATGTATTACTGCTTTGGCTGCGGGGCCGGAGGGAACGTGATTACATTTTTGATGGAGTATGAGAATTACACGTTCAGGGAGGCGCTGGAGGCTCTGGCGGACCGGGCCGGGATAGAGCTCCCTAAAGGGGAGGAAAGCGCCGAGGCAAAAAGACAGGCGGATCTCAGAGCCAGGCTCCTCACGGTCAATAAGGAGGCCGGGCGGTATTTCTATTATCAGCTCAAGGGGCCGAACGGTGGCCGGGCCTATGAGTATCTAAAGGGCCGGGGACTTTCGGACGAGACGATCAAGCGGTTTGGCCTCGGATATTCCAATGTATACCGGGACGATCTTTACCGGTATCTGAGGAAAAAGGGCTTTCCGGACGAACTTTTAAAAGAAAGCGGCCTTGTGAAAATCGAGGAGCGGGGCGCCCACGACCGGTTCTGGAACCGGGCCATGTTTCCCATCATGGATGTGAACGGGAAGATCATTGGTTTTGGCGGCCGGGTCATGGGGGAGGGGGAGCCCAAATATCTGAACTCCCCGGAGACCAGGGTTTTTGACAAGAGCCGGAACCTTTACGGGCTCAACTATGCGAGAACTGCCAGGAAGCCTTATCTCCTGCTCTGTGAGGGGTACATGGATGTGATCTCCCTGCATCAGGCCGGTTTTACGAATGCCGTGGCTTCCCTGGGAACAGCTCTCACGGCGGGCCATGCAAATCTCCTGCACCGCTATACGGAGCAGGTGGTCCTGACTTACGACAGCGACGGAGCCGGAGTGAAGGCGGCTCTCAGAGCCATTCCCATTCTCAAGGAGGCCGGCATTTCGGCGAAGGTTCTGAATTTAAAGCCCTACAAGGATCCGGACGAGTTTATCAAAGCCCTGGGCCGGGAGGCTTTTGAGGAGCGGATTGCCCAGGCAAAAAACAGTTTCTTTTTTGAGACGGATGTGCTGTACGGCCAGTATGATATGAATGACCCGGAGCAGAAGACAGCCTTCCACAATGCCCTTGCAGAAAAATTTTTGCGGTTTAAGGAGCGGCTGGAGCGGGAAAACTATATGGAGGCGGCGGCCAGGAAATACCTGATCGACTATGAAAGCTTAAAGGACCTGGTAAACGCCATGGGCGGCCGGAGCGGCCTTGGGGGCGGCGCCGGAAGGAGCAGGGGCCAGAAGGAAAAGCGGGAGAAGCCGGACGGGATCCGCCAGTCACAGAAGCTTCTTCTCACCTGGCTCATAGAGGACGCACGGGTGTATCCGGCGCTGAAGGGGATTCTTTCGCCAAAGGATTTCACGGAGGATTTATACCGGAGGGCGGCCGGGATGGTCTATGAGGGCCTGGAGTCGGGAAACCTTTCTCCGGCAGACATTTTAAATCATTTTATCAACGACGAAGATGAGTATAAGGAAGTGGCATCGCTGTTCCACACTTCTCTTTCGGAACTGACAAAGGAAGAACAAGAGAAAGCCTTCCGGGAGACGGTAGGGAGGGTAAAACGCTACAGCTTGGAGGAACAGATCCGGAATGTGACGGATATTTCTCTTCTGCAGGCACTTATGAAAGAGCAGGCAGAGCTAAGCGGATTGCATATTTCTCTTAATTAAGGAAATACTTTGTGCAACAGCAGTAGACGGTGACGGAAGGATGGGAGTTATATGGAGGCGGTGAATCTCCGACTGGAGGACAAGCTGGCGGGGCTGATTTTGCTGGCGGCACAAAAGAAAAATATTCTGGATTATCAGGATATCATGGAGGCACTGGAAGAGGACAGCCTGAATGCGGACAGCGTTGACCGGACCTTTCAGGTACTGGAGGCCGCAGGCGTGGAAGTGCGGAGCGAGTTTGCGGAGGCATTTCCGGAGGAAGAGGCGGCGGTGGAAGAGTTTCCTCTCAAACAGGAGACGGAGGGAGCCTCGGAGGAGGATCCGGTCCGGCTTTATCTGAAGGAAATCGGGAAGGTGCCTCTTCTCACGCCGGGAGAGGAGATCCGGCTTGCCAGGCAGATCGAAGAGGGGAGCGAAGATGCGGCCAGACGGCTGGCGGAGGCCAATCTCCGGCTGGTGGTGAGTGTCGCCAAGCGGTATGCCGGCCGGGGTATGCAGTTTCTGGATCTGATTCAGGAAGGGAATCTGGGCCTTATGAAGGCGGTGGAAAAATTTGACTATCGAAAAGGCTATAAATTCAGCACCTATGCTACCTGGTGGATTCGTCAGGCCATTACCAGAGCCATTGCGGACCAGGGCAGGACGATCCGTATTCCGGTCCACATGGTGGAGACCATCAATCGGGTCATCCGCATTTCCAGGAAGCTGACCCAGGAGTATGGGAGGGAGCCGAGCCCGGAGGAAATCGCGGAGCATATGAAGCTCTCCCCGGACAAGGTGCGGGAGATCATGCGCTTTTCCATGGAGCCTGTATCCCTGGAGACGCCGGTGGGAGAAGAGGACGACAGCCATTTATCGGATTTCATCCAGGATGACCGGGTTCAGGTACCGGCTGAGGCGGCGGATTTTTCCATGTTGAGAGAGCAGCTGGGAGAAGTGTTATGTACGCTGACAGACAGGGAGAGACAAGTACTATGTATGCGGTTTGGCCTTTTGGACGGCGAGGGACGAACCTTGGAGGAAGTGGGGCGGGAATTCAATGTGACCAGGGAACGGATCCGCCAGATTGAGGCCAAGGCGCTCAGAAAGCTGCGCCATCCCAGCAGGAGCCGGAAATTGAAGGACTTTTTGGAGTAGTGACGGGAGAAACGGATGGATAAGGAAAACAAGGGAAAATTACTTTCGCCCAGGCTCCGGGCTATCGGGGCTATGGTGGAGACGGGAAGCCGCCTGGCGGATATCGGGACGGATCACGGGTATCTGCCCATCCAGCTTCTTATGGAGGGAAGGATTCCGTCGGCCATTGCCATGGACGTGAGACAGGGGCCGCTCCTTCGGGCGAGGGCCCACATGGAGGAGCGGGGGCTTTCCGGCCGGATGGAGCTTCGTCTTGGCGACGGGTTTTCGGCTCTCCTGCCGGGAGAGGCGGACGCTGCGGTTCTCGCCGGAATGGGAGGCCCGCTGATGGTGCGGCTTCTCGCGGAGGGTCGGGAAATTGTAGACACGCTTCAATATGTGGTGCTCTCGCCCCAGTCGGAAATTCCGGGGGTGCGCCGTTATCTTTTAGAAAATGGCTATCGGATTCTTATGGAAGACATGGTTTTTGACGAAAGAAAATATTATACGGTGATAAAAGCCGCACTTCGGATGGAGAGGGAGCCGGATGGAGAAGAAGCCTGGGATGAGACAGAGGAGACTTACGGGCGATATCTGCTCCGTTCCGGGAACCCGGCGGTGTCAGCCTTTCTTCAAAAGGAGAAGCGGACATATGAAACCATAAGGGAAGAGCTTTTGGCGGCCGGAGGAGAACGGGCAAAGGAGCGGCTTTCTCAGGTGGAGAGGGAGCTTGGGATTCTGGAAAAGGCCTCTGCCATGGCGGAGGCGGCGCAGTAGGGAGGAGTGGGAAACGTGAAAACATGCGGGGAGATTGCCGCCTGGTTTGACCGGGAATGGCCGGAGGATTTGGCCGAATCCTGGGATAATGTGGGGCTTTTGGCAGGCAGGGCAGATAAAGAGGTACATATCGTTTACGTGGCGCTGGATGCCACGGAAAAAGTCATAGAGGCGGCTGTCCGGGCAGGGGCGGACATGCTGGTTACCCACCATCCGCTGATCTTCGGAGGCGTAAAGCATGTGAGCGACCAGGATGCCCTGGGGCGGAGGCTTTTGGCACTGATAGGGGCAGATATCTCCTGTTACAGCGGCCATACCAGTTTTGATATTGCAAAAGGCGGAATGGCAGATCTGGCGGCAGAACGGCTTGGCCTGTTTGATAAAGAAAAGGCGCTCTTTCCGCTTCAGGTGACGGGGGAACAGGGGGATGTCTCTGTGGGTATCGGAAAGGTGGGCGATTTGAGAGAGGCGCTTACGGTGGAAGAGCTTTCAGGGATTGTGAAGGAGCGGTTCGGGATTCCGGCGGTGACCGTCTATTCTGCCGGAAACAGGATCAAGAGGGCCGCAATTTCGCCCGGTTCGGGAAAGAGCATGGGAAAGGAGGCAATTCGTTCGGGGGCGGATGTGCTGATAACCGGAGATATGGGACACCATGAGGGACTGGATCTGGTGGCTGAGGGAGTATCCCTCATAGATGCGGGCCATTACGGCCTGGAACATATCTTTATAGAGGCAGTGGCAGAGAAGCTTCAGGCGGCGGATGCCTCTCTCACGGTGATTAAGGATCCGGTTGCTTATCCGTGCCGGGTTTTGTGACAGAAGGAAATTTAACATGAGGATAAAAGAACCAGAGGAGGATTTTTTATGTGGAAGGTAATGCTTGACAACAGGGAGCTTGAGGTGGAGGAAAACAGTACCCTCCTGTCTCTCGCAAAAAAGGTGCAGGGGGAATATGGCCATGATATCCTTCTGGCGTCGCTGGACGGAAAACTGACAGAACTTTACAAAACAGTGACAGACGGAAGCAGGATTTCTTTTTTCACGGCGGCAGACAAGCCGGGGATCCAGACCTATCACCGAAGCATGATCTTCCTGCTTGTAAAGGCCATTTATGCGGTGGCGGGCCGGGAGAACCTGGATAAGGTCTTAGTGGATTTTTCTGTCAGCAAAGGGGTGTATCTGGATGTCCGCGGACGCATTACCGTAGATGAAGCCTTTGCGGAAAAGGTGGAGAAGAAAATGCGGAAGCTGGTGGAGGAAAAACTTCCCATCAGTAAGAGAAATGTCTCCACCGACGAGGCGGTGAAGCTTTTTGGGGAGTACCACATGTACGACAAGGAAAAGTTGTTCCGTTACCGCAGGGTATCCAGGGTGAATCTGTATAAAATCCGCGGCTTTGAGGACTATAATTACGGTTATATGGTGCCGGATACGGGATATCTGAAATATTTTAAGCTTTATCCTTTTGACGGGGGCATTGTGATTCAGATGCCGGTCCAGAAGGAGCCGGAGATCGTTCCGGACTTCAATCCCGGTGAGAAGGTTTACCGCTGTCAGAAGGAGTCGTCCAAATGGGGAGAGGCTCTTGGTGTGGATACGGTGGGGGATCTCAATGAGTGGATCGTAAACGGTTCCGTCGGCGACCTGATCCTGGTTCAGGAGGCGCTGATGGAAAAACGTTTGGGAGAGATCGCCACCCAGATCGCGGCAGACCGGAAGAAAAAGTTTGTCATGATCGCCGGACCGTCCTCCTCCGGAAAGACGAGTTTTTCCCACAGGCTTTCGATTCAGCTGAGGACCCTTGGATTAAAGCCGCACCCCATTGCTTTGGATAATTACTTTGTCAACAGAGAGGATACCCCCAAGGATGAATTCGGCGAGTACAATTTTGAGTGCCTGGAGGCTATCGACGTAAAGCAGTTTAATCGGGATATGACGGAGCTTTTGGAGGGAAAGACGGTGGCCATGCCTGCCTTCAATTTCAAAAAAGGGAGGCGGGAATATCGGGGCGATACCCTGACACTCGGTGCGGAGGATATTCTGGTCATTGAAGGGATCCATGGTTTAAATGATAAGCTGTCCTACAGCCTGGCCCCGGAAAATAAGTATAAAATTTATATCAGCGCCCTGACTCAGTTAAATGTGGACGAGCATAACCGGATTCCCAGTACGGACGGACGGCTGATCCGGCGGATAGTGCGGGATGCGAGAACGAGAGGGACGGCGGCCAAGGACACCATTGCCATGTGGCCTTCAGTCCGGAGAGGTGAAGAGGAGAATATTTTTCCTTACCAGGAATCCGCAGACGTGGTCTTTAATTCTGCGCTCATTTACGAGCTGGCCGTATTGAAACCTTACGCAGAGCCGCTTCTCTTCGGGATTCCCAAGGATGCGCCGGAGTATATGGAGGCTAAACGGCTGCTAAAATTCTTTGATTATTTTCTGACCGTGGTCAGTGACAATATCCCGAACAATTCTTTGCTCCGGGAGTTTATGGGAGGTAGCTGCTTCAATGTGTGACAGAGAGTTTCAGCAGGCCTTGGAGGCGCTGGTAGTTTATGCGGAGGAATTGGCTTCGGGTGGAGTACCCGCAGCGCTTCCGGAAGAAATGAGTTTTTCGGATGAGAAATTCGGACGGTTATATCAGGCCTTGGAGCAGATTTCCGGGGAAATGGCGAAGCTCTGGGAGAAAGTGGCGAGGGTCGCGGCCATTGAGAATGACAACGAGCTTTTGGTGGAACTGCTCAGCCGGCGGAACGAATGGCTTCTGGTGGTGGACACCGACAGCAAGGAGATTTTGTACTGCAATAAAAGGCGCAGTGGCAGGGAAGGGAAGGACGTGATTTGCGCGACCTGCAAAAAGCGGCTTTCTTTCCAGTCGGAGCTTTTGGAGTGGAATGAAGCGGAGTATGGAAACACAGACCAGTACAATGTCTGGGAGATGGAGGGGGAAAACGAAACCTGCTACCGCATCACCTCTTTCCCTGTGGAATGGAAGAACAAAAAATCCCATGTACATATTGTGGTGGATATTACGGATGAAAAAAAGATGGCCCATGCCCTCACCAGCAAAGCCTATCGGGATCCGGGAACCGGAATAAAAAACAGGCTGTTTTTTGAGGAGTATATGGAGGGTATCCTGAAGGAGCGGCGGGAGGCCACGCTTTGCTATCTGGACTTGGACGGATTAAAGTACGTCAACGACACTTTTGGACATGTAGAAGGGGACATCTATATCCAGACCTTTGTGGAGGTGATCCGGAGCAATTTCCGAAATGACGACACCTTTGCCCGGACAGGCGGAGACGAGTTTTGTCTGGTTCTTACCGGACGCATCAAAGACCTTATCAACCGTAAGATGGCAGAGATTTTGGAAGGGTTTCAGGCGGTGGATAACAGGGAATATCAATGCAGCTTCAGCTACGGCATTGTAGAGATCACAGGGAAGGACAACGAGTGGACTCTGGATGAGATTCTCCAGGAAGCGGACAGAACCATGTATGAGTGCAAACGCAAGAATAAAGAAAAGTATCCGGCCCTGGTCCGATAACAAAAAGAATAAAGTTTTGTCGGATTATGGAAGATAATGGCTGACAAACCTGCAGGACCCATGGTATAATGGAGAGCGGAGCGAGGAGGTGTAAGGATGGCCTTGACGAATCGAGATCTGGAAGCATTATCCGGATTGTTAAAGGAGACGTTGAAGTCTGAATTACAGCCGATGAAGGCGGGGCTCCAATGCCTTGGGACAGATGCCAGAGAGCTTAAGTCCAATATGGAACAGGTGCTTTTGGAAACCGCTAAAATACAGCCGATAAAAGAAGATATCCAGCTTTTGAAGGAGGAGACGGCAGGCTTCAAGACAGATGTGGGGATTTTGAAGATCGACATGGTAACCTTTAAGTTTGACCTGTCGGATGCGAAGGAAGAGGTTCGGTATCTCAAGCGGAAGGTGGAGAATGTGGTCGTGCCCCAGATGCTCCTTTTGGGGGACGGACTTCCGGGAGAGGAAGGGCGGCCGGCAAAGGAAGCGGAGCGGCTGGAGGCCCTGGAGGCAGATGTGGCTTTTCTGAAACAGAAGGTGGCCGAGCAGGAACAAAAGATACAGAAACTGGCGTGAGCCATAGATACGGCAGGGGAGAGCTCTCCTGCTGTATTTTTCTTCGCAGCAGGAAATTTCGTTCTCTATACGACCCCCCCCCTTCTCAATTTTTACTGTTAAATTTCTAAGGAACATGCTATACTATAAAAGATTTTGATGGGCGAAGGAGGGTACCGATGAACCGCTGTATGGAAACTCAGGCACAGATCACGGATTACATAGACGGTAGTCTGCCGCCGGATAAGCTGGAGGGATTTATCGACCATATCAATTCCTGTGAGGAATGCAGGGAAGAACTGAATATTTATTATACCCTGTATCTGGGGATCTTGCAGCTGGAGCATGAGGACGAAGAGGTAGGGGAGCTTTATGATCTGGACGGCGCTTTGGCAGAAGAGCTGGATCATTCGGAACTCCTCATTAAACGGCGGCATTTTATGCAGGGACTTCGCTACGTGATCTATACGACGGCGTTTTGGTGTATCTTTTTGGCAGTGCTGTTTCAGCTTCGGATTTTTGCTGATTTGGGCGTATTGTAGCAGGGAAAGGAAGGAAGATGGGAGAAAAGATTGTACTGATCGACGGATACAGCATTTTGAACCGGGCTTTTTACGGAATTCATGCGGGGATGACCAATTTCGAGGGACTTCACACCAATGCTGTATACGGATTTTTAAATATTCTGCTTAAAATTCTGGACGAGGAGAGGCCGGATTATCTGGCGGTAGCCTTTGACGTGAAGGCGCCCACCTTCCGCCATAAGCTTTACGACGCCTATAAGGGAACCAGGAAGGGGATGCCCGACGAGCTTCATGAGCAGGTGCCCATTACGAAGGAGGTCCTTTCGGCTATGGGGATTCCCACGGCGGAGCTTTCCGGCTATGAGGCGGACGATATACTGGGGACTCTCTCGGCCAGGTGTGAGGCGTTGGGGCTTTCGGTGGTGCTGGTCTCCGGGGACAGAGATCTGCTGCAGCTTGCCAGCGAGAAGACAAAGGTGCGGATTCCGAGGACAAAGGGCGGCGCTACCACGGTGGAGGATTATTATGCCCGGGATGTATTCGAGAAGCTAGGCGTTACACCGAAGGAATTTATCGACGTGAAAGCCCTCATGGGGGATTCTTCCGACAACATTCCGGGGGTGGCGGGCATCGGCGAAAAGACGGCCTATGCGCTGATCAAAGAGTACCACAGCCTGGAAGCGGTCTATGGCCATTTGGAGAGTATTAAGCCGGAGCGGGCGAGAAAGGCTCTGGCGGCGGACGGGGGAAGAGAACAGGCGGAACTTTCCAAGACCCTGGCGGCCATCGACCGGGGCTGCCCGGTGGAATTTACCCTGGAGTCGGCGAAAGTGGGAACGCTTTTTACGCCGGAGGCTTATGAGATCATGAAGCGTCTGGAGTTAAAAAGCCTGCTCACCAGGTTCGAGGCGGAAAGCCAGACGAAGAATGCGGTAGAAGATCAGTTCCTTCTGATCGATGAACTTCCCGGGGCCGAACGGGTATTTGAGGAGGCTGAAAAGGCCGGACGGCTGGGAATGCAGCTGATCATCGAACAGGGAGAGGTATTCGGGCTTTCCCTGGCATATGGGGAAGAGGATATCTATTTTATGGAAGCCGGAGGGTTTTTGACCGGTGAATATCTGGCGGGGAAGGCGGCCGGGCTTGGCAAAAAGAAAGAGGTCTGGGCGCTGGATTTGAAGGAGATGCTGCCCTTTTTGGAGGCCTCTTCGGGAATGGAATTTTCGGAACAGGAAGGTCTTTACGATGCCGGGGTGGCGGGATATCTCTTGAATCCACTGAAGAGCGGTTATACCTACGACGGCCTGGCCGGTGAATATCTGGGGATGACGGTGCCCTCCAGGAGCGATCTTCTGGGGAAGGCCGGATATGGGGTTTCTCTGTCGGAAAACCCGGAGGCGGCTCTTTCCTGTTTCTGCTATATGGCCTATACGGCTTTTGCCGCGGGGCCGGTCCTCGGGGAGAAGCTTAAAGAGACCGGGATGCGGGAGCTGTTTTTGAGGATCGAGATGCCCTTGATTTACAGCCTGTACCATATGGAGCGGGAAGGGATCCGGGTGGAGCGGGAGGAATTGTCCGTTTACGGAGATACTCTGAAGGTGCAGATCGACCGTCTGGAGCGGGAGATTTACGAGCTTTCCGGGGAGACCTTTAATATCAATTCACCGAAGCAGCTGGGAGTGATTTTGTTTGAGAAGCTAAAGCTCCCTTACGGTAAGAAGACGAAAACAGGATATTCCACGTCGGCGGACATTTTGGAAAAACTGGCTCCGGAGCATCCCTTTGTGGCGAAGATTCTGGAATACCGGCAGCTTGCAAAATTAAAATCCACGTATGCAGACGGGCTGGCGGCTTTTATCATGCCGGACGGGCGGATCCACGGAAAGTTTAACCAGACCGTCACGGCCACGGGGCGGATCAGCAGTGCGGAGCCCAATCTTCAGAATATTCCGGTCCGCATGGCCCTGGGGCGGGAGATACGGAAGGTCTTTGTGCCGAGGGAAGGCTTTGTGTTTGTGGACGCGGACTATTCCCAGATTGAGCTTCGGGTCCTTGCCCACATGTCGGGGGACGAACGGCTCATCGAGGCTTATCATCAGGCTCAGGATATCCACCGGATCACGGCGTCCCAGGTATTCCACACCCCCTTCGAGGAAGTGACCGACCTGCAGAGGAGAAACGCCAAGGCGGTGAATTTTGGAATTGTATACGGCATCAGCGCCTTCGGACTCAGCGAAGATTTAAGTATCAGCAGGAAAGAGGCGCTCGACTACATTGACCAGTATTTTGAAACTTATCCGGGTGTGAAGGCGTTCCTGGACGGGCTGGTGGCCCAGGCGAAGGAGCAGGGCTATGTATCCACCCTGTATGGGCGCAGGCGTCCCGTCCCGGAGCTTACCTCTTCCAATTTTATGCAGAGGAATTTTGGCGAGCGGGTGGCTATGAACAGCCCCATCCAGGGGACGGCCGCCGACATCATGAAGATCGCCATGGTGGAGGTGGACCGGAGGCTTAAGCGGGAGGGCCTTAAGTCCCGCTTGATTTTGCAGATCCACGACGAGCTTTTGGTGGAAACGGCTCTCTCGGAGGTGGAGCAGGTGAAAGCTATCCTTCTTGAAGAGATGGACGGGGCGGCGAAGCTTTCGGTGCCCTTGGAGATTGACATGAATGTGGGAAAAAGCTGGTTTGAGACGAAGTGACCGCTGGAGGCGGATGGAGAAGATGAAGATATTGCTGAAAAACGGGAAAATATATGACGGTACGGGGTCAGATGCCTTTGTGGGAGATATTTTGATTGAGGGCGACCGGATCAGGAAGGTTGCAGGCCGGATCTTGGATGAGGCGGATCAGGTTGTCGATCTTTTCGGCTGTTCGGTTTCCTCCGGCTGGATCGACGGCCATTCCCACAATGACTGGTTTGCCATTAAGAAGGAGCCGCTCCCTTATTTTGAACCTTTTATCCGGCAGGGGATCACCACCTTTGTGGCCGGAAACTGCGGCATTTCCGAGACAGGCTTTGAGAGGGACTGCAAATATACGGACAAAATGGGAGGCGGCCTGTTTTTCTTTCAGGACACGACGGGAAAGTACGGGACCATGGAGGAATTTTTCGGGGCCATTGACCGGAATTGCCCCTGTAACATCGCCGCCCTGGTGGGGCATTGCTCTGCCCGTGCGGCAGTGGCAGGCTCCGAGAACAGAAAGCTTACTGCCGAGGAGGAGCGGCGGATGCTTGCGATTCTTGAGAAGAACCTGCAGCAGGGGGCGGCCGGTATCTCCCTCGGACTCATGTACGAGCCGGGGCTTTATGCGGAGCGGGAAGAGCTGAAAAAGGTTGCGGAGCTGTGTGTGAAGTATAAGAAACCCCTGACGGTCCATCCCAGGGCGAATTCGGCGGTATCTATGGCCTACCCGGAGCTTCTTGGAAGGTCACATCTGCTCCGCGCCGTCGATGAGCTGGTGGATATTTCGAAGGGAACAGATCTGAAACTGCAGTATTCCCATGCGATCTTTGTGGGAAAGCGCTCCCTGAAGGACAAGGATGAGTTTGTCCGGATCATAGAAAAGCTCCGTGCGGACGGTGTGGACGCCTGGTTTGACATTTATAACGAATGCATGGGAGTTTCTGTGATCACGGTGATTCTTCCGGCCTGGTATCAGGGGATGAGTGAGGAAGAGAGGAAAAAGCCTTGGAACCGAATGAAGCTTTCTCTTCTGATCAAAGCGAGCAGCCTGCTGCTCGGGTTCGGTTTTGATGACATCGAGGTTGCCTATATTGGCAGTGGGTATGAGCGGTATGAGGGAAAGACGGTCCGTCAGATCGCAAAGGAGGAGGGCATGAAAGATCTGGATGCCTATCTGATGCTCTGCGAAAAGAGCAATTTTCAGGGCAGGGTGAATATGTCTCCCTATTCCACCCCTGAGATTATCGGCGAATTTGAGGGAAATGACCATTGCTTTTATATGACGGATGCCTGGGTGGAGGAGCATGGGATCCAGAATCCTGCCATTTACGATTGTTATCCGAAGTTTATCCGGGATGCGCTTCTTGGCAAAGGCTGTTCCCTCCCCGCGGCTGTCCGGAAGATGACGGGCGCCATAGCGGACCGGTTTCAGCTGGAGGGCAGGGGTTATGTGAAGGAAGGCTGTTTTGCGGATTTCACCGTTTTCCGTGAGGATGTGATCAGGCAGGCGGTGCCGGACCAGTCCCGTCCTTTCGGGATTGAGAAGGTATGGATCAACGGGAAGATGGTGTTAGACGGCGGGACAGTCAGAGAAGAAGAATTGAAAACAGCCGGAAGGGCGCTGCCGGTATTTGGTTCCTTGGGCGTTCGCCAAACGGATGCGCCTGAAAAGGAGAGCATGAGATGAGGGTCATCGGTGTGACAGGCGGGGTCGGGGCCGGAAAAAGCATGGTTCTGGCAATTCTGAAAAACGAGTACGGAGCCAGGCTCCTTTCCGCCGATGAGATCGGCAGAGAGCTGATGGAGCCGGGAGCCGCCTGTTTCTGCCCGGTGGTAAAGGCATTCGGAGAGGACGTGGTCGGGGCGGACGGGCGTCTTGACCGGGGAAAGCTTGCCGGGACGGTATTTGAGGATGCAAAGGCTCTGGAATGTCTGAACGGGATTATCCATCCGGCGGTGCGGCAGGAAATCGAGGAGAGGCTTGGCAGGTGGAAATATGAGGAGAGCAGAGAGGGGGATGCGCAGGCGTGCTTAGCGGTCATCGAATCGGCGATCCTCCTGGAAGCCGGCTATGAGGAGATCTGTGAGGAGATCTGGTATGTGTACGCCTCGGAGGAAACGCGGATGAGGAGACTTGAGGAAAGCCGGGGCTATACGAGGGAGAGGTGCTTACGTGTGATGGAACATCAGATGGGGGAAGAAGAGTTTCGGGAGCGGGCTTCCGTGACGATCCGGAATGATGGCGACATCGAGGGGATGCGGGAGCAGATCAGAGAATTGTTAAAGGCGAGGAAATGCAAATATAAATCCGGTAAAGGATAGGGAAGGGCCGTCTGCACCCGGCTGGGATGCGGTTGACAGAGCCTGCGGGAGGGTTTATCCAAACCAGAAGGAACCCAGGCACCATTTCGCATCGTTGATTTAAGTGGAGACTCGGAGGGGATGGCCCCCTGGATGGAGTCCGTGAGATAAGACATGGTCCAGGCATAGCTGGATTTTGAAAGTTGAAATATGGCAGAAAAGCGAGGAAGAGAGAATATGCGGCTTGTCAGCATTGCCAGCGGGAGCAGTGGAAACTGCATTTACATGGGGACGGATACGACACATATCCTCATTGATGCGGGAATTTCCACAAAACGGATCGAGACGGGACTTGCGGCCCTTGGGATCAAGGGGGGAGAGCTTTCAGGGATACTGATCACCCATGAACATTCCGACCATATCGGAGGGCTGCGGGTGTTTTCCAAGAGACATGAGATCCCCATTTATACGACGAAGGAGACCTATGAGGGGATACTCTCGTCGAGAAGCGTCGGCGCGCTTCCGGGAGGGCTGCACCGGGAGATTGTCCCGGACGAGGCCTTTTGTATTGGAGACATGACGATCACACCCTTTTCCATCTGCCATGATGCGGCCAATCCCTGCGCTTTCCGGGTGGACGCGAAGGGGGCTTCGGCGGCGGTGGTCACGGATCTGGGGAATTACAGCCAGTATACCGTCAACCATCTTCTGGGGCTGGATGCAGTGCTTTTGGAAGCAAATCACGACGTCCGTATGCTGGAGACGGGACCTTATCCCTATTATTTAAAAAAACGAATTATGGGAAATGAGGGGCATCTTTCCAACGACTCTGCCGGGCGGCTTCTGGGAGAGCTCCTCCATGACGGGTTTCAGAAAGCGCTTCTCGGGCATCTGTCGAAGGAAAACAATTTTGCGGATCTGGCCTATGAGACGGTGCGGCTGGAGATTACCGAGGGGGAGAATGCCTATCAGGGAACGGATTTTGACATTGCGGTGGCCGACAGAAACCTCATGTCGGAAATCATTTACATTTAAAGGTGAGAAAGAAGAGCTTCTTTCCGGGAGAACGGGTTTGATATAGAGCAGCTATCATACATAGAAACGAGGAGAATTCGTATTATGAAAAAGACAATCATTACAGTGGTAGGAAAAGACACCGTAGGGATTATCGCAAAGATATGTACCTATCTGGCAAACAACCGCATCAACATTGAAGACATTTCCCAGACCATCCTTCAGGGGTATTTCAATATGATGATGATCGTGGATGCCAATGAATCGGCAAAGCCCTTCGGGGATATGGTAGAGGAATTGGACCAGATTGGCGACGAGATCGGTGTAAAGATTCGCTGTCAGCATGAAGATATCTTCAATAAAATGCATAGAATTTAAGAGGGATGGCCATGATAAACAGATTTGAAGTGGATGAGACCAACAAGATGATTGAGCAGGAGAGGCTGGATGTCCGCACCATTACCATGGGGATCAGCCTCCTGGACTGCATTGATTCTGATATGGAGAGGGTAAACGAAAAGATTTATGAGAAGATTGTCACCAGGGCCAGGGATCTGGTAAAGGTGGGCCGTGAGATCGAGGTGAAATACGGGATTCCCATTGTCAATAAAAGAATTTCCGTGACGCCCATGGCTCTGGTGGGAAGTGCCGCCTGCAAAACGACAGCAGATTTTGTCTCCCTGGCGAAAACCCTGGACCGGGCTGCCAGGGAGGTGAAGGTGAATTTCATCGGCGGATATTCTGCTCTGGTGGGCAAGGGCATGACGCCGGCGGAGGAGCTTTTGATCCGTTCCATTCCGGAAGCTCTGGCTTCCACGGAGCGGGTCTGCAGCTCTGTCAATGTGGGTTCCACGAAGACAGGGATCAATATGGATGCGGTGAAGCTCATGGGGCGGGTCATCAAGGAGACGGCGAGGGCCACAAAGGAGGCGGACAGCTTAGGCTGCGCCAAGCTGGTGGTATTCTGCAATGCGCCGGATGACAATCCCTTTATGGCGGGGGCTTTCCACGGGGTGACGGAGGCGGACGCTGTGATCAACGTGGGGGTCAGCGGCCCCGGTGTGGTAAAGACGGCTCTGGAAAAGATACGGGGTGAGAATTTTGAGACCCTCTGTGAAACCATCAAAAAAACGGCCTTCAAGGTGACGCGCGTGGGACAATTGGTGGCCAAGGAGGCTTCCGAATGTCTGGGTGTGCCCTTTGGAATTGTGGATCTCTCTCTGGCGCCTACACCGGCAGTGGGGGACAGTGTGGCGGAAATTCTGGAGGAGATCGGCCTGGAGCGCGTGGGTGCCCCCGGCACCACGGCGGCCCTTGCGCTCTTGAATGACCAGGTGAAAAAGGGCGGCGTCATGGCTTCCTCCTATGTGGGCGGCCTTTCGGGGGCTTTTATCCCGGTCAGTGAGGATCAGGGGATGATCGATGCGGTGAACCAAAATGCGCTGACTTTGGAAAAACTGGAGGCCATGACTTGTGTCTGCTCCGTGGGCCTTGATATGATTGCCGTTCCGGGAGACACGACGCCGGAGACGATTTCCGGGATTATTGCCGACGAAGCAGCCATCGGCATGGTGAATCAAAAGACCACGGCGGTCCGTCTGATCCCGGCGGAGGGAAAGAAGGCAGGGGACGTGGTGGAGTTCGGAGGGCTTTTGGGATACGCGCCGGTGATGCCTGTGAATGGGTATTCCTGTGCGGATTTTGTGAACCGGGGAGGGAGAATTCCGGCGCCGATTCACAGTTTTAAAAACTAAAAGACATAGAAACCGTAGACGGGACGAGAGCAGGAAAAAGAAAATATTACATATAGTAAGCAGGATGTCACATGTAATTCTTTGTCAAAATGATGTAAAATGATAACTGCGTGTTGCTGTTTTGTGTGTAAAATCACAAAAAGCAAAAAACAAACACGTGGATATAGGGAAAGGAGAAACAAGACAATGAAAAGATGGATTGCACTGTTACTGGCGGCTGTACTGACCATGTCGGCGCTGGCCGGCTGCGGCGGCGACGACAAAAAGGACGACGGCGCGAAGAATGAGACGCAGGCGGCCAAAGACGAGGGGGATGACGCTGAGCCTGCAGAGGGAAGCGATGATCCCATCGTGTTCGCGTACTCAGGTCCGCTGACCGGCGACAACGCAGAGTACGGTTTACTGTTCAAGAATGCCGTTGAACTCGCCGTAAAGCAGCAGAATGAAAAGGGCGGCGTACTTGGGCGTCAGATTGAAGTCATCGAATTCGATGACAAAAACTCTGCTGAGGAGGCCGGCTCCATCGCCGAGCAGATCGTAGGAAATGATGATGTTGTCGCCGTGTTCGGACATTTCGCCAGCGGCGTTGCCATGACGGCGGCTCAGATCTATCAGGAGACAGGGGTTGTGCTGATGAGCGCTTCCGCTTCTCACGTAGATTATTCTTCCATCGGTGATTACATCTTCAGAAACAACGTTACACAGAAGATGGAGGCTACCAACTGCCTGCAGATCGCCATTGGCAGCGGCGCCAAAAAGATCGGTGTCCTGAAGCTTAAGACAGACTGGGGCGAGAGCGCTTCCACTTGTTTCATGGAAGGCTGGGAGAAGATCAAGGACAAGGTTGACTGCGAACTGGTTGCACAGGAAGAGTTCGTGGACGGGACCACAGACTACTCTTCCAACATCACGAAGTTTGAGGAAGCCGGCTGTGACTGCATCGTGGTTCTCGGCATGTACGGTTCCCTTGGGCCCTTCGCGAAACAGTACCGTCAGATCAATCAGGACGGCCTGCTGATCTCCGTAGGTTCCTCCTACACCACAGAGTTAATCAACCTGGCCGGTGAGGCTGCGGAAGGGATCCAGTTCCCCGGCGGCATGAACGCCGACAGTACGGACCCCAAGGTCAAAGCTTATGTAGATGCTTACAAAGAGTATGCGGACGGCAAGGTTCCCGAAAATATGTCCGCGCAGACTTATGAGAACGTTCAGATGGTCATTCAGGCGATCGAGAACGCCGGAAGCGCTGACAGAGAGGCTATCAAGGATGAGCTTTATAATATGACCTTTGAGGGCATTACCGGTACGCTTTCTTATGATGAAATCGGCGACGCCGTAAAGACCCAGGTTTGGTATGTTGTAAAGGACGGCAAATTCGTGGAGTCTGACAAGAAGCTTCAGCTTTGGGACGACTTTGAGGCATCTTTACAGTAAGAAGCAGACGGGAGGCAAAAAATGACTGCCCAATATATAGTCAACGGCCTGACCATGGGACTGATCTATGCGCTGATTGCCATCGGTTACTCCCTTGTGTTTGGTATTTTGAGAATGATCAATATGGCTCATGGCGCCGTCTATGCATTTGGCGCCCACATGATCCTGATGTTTGTCACGTGGAATCTGGGAGCAATACCTGCGGTAATACTGAGCATCATCCTTACCGGTGGTCTGCTGGTGGCTTATGATCGGTCAATCCTGGCGATCCTTCGTAAAAAGAAGGCGCCGGGGATTGCCGCCCTGATTACCACGATCGGCTTTTCACATATCCTGACCAACGGCCTGCAGATTGCCTTTGGTACGGAGATCAAATCCTTTCCGGCGCTTCTTGGCAACAAGATGATCCAGATCGGAAATGTAAAATTCGCATTTTCTCAGGTCTATATCCTGGTGGTTTCCATCCTGCTTCTGATGGGGCTGACTCTGATGATCAACAAAACCAAGATCGGGCTTGCCATGCGGGCGGTAGAGCAGAATTCCAGGGCTGCGGACCTGATGGGTATCAACGCGAAAGCGGTCATCAGCGTGACCTTTTTCTTGAGCGGAATGTCTGCCGTGATCGCGGCTCTTCTGCTTGCAAGCTATTATCAGACCGTGTACCCTACCATGGGCGTCATGATCGGCCTGAAAGGATTCTCCGCGTCGGTGCTGGGAGGTATCGGTTCCCTTTACGGAGCGGCGGTCGGAGGGATTATCCTTGGCCTTGCGGAAAGCCTGACGGTACAGTTTCTGTCGGGGGCATACCGCGATGCGGTTGCATTTATCCTGCTGTTTTTAATCCTGATCGTCAGACCCAACGGACTGTTTGGCAAAGCGAAGATTTCTAAAGTATAAATGGAGGAGTGAAACATGGATAAGAGAGATAAGATTATCTGGCTCGTTCTCCTTGTCGCCCTCATCGCTTTTCCGGCAGTGGGATTGAGCAGATATCTGCAAAGAGTTTCGAGTTTGATTTTTATTTACATGATTCTGGCTTTAAGCCTGAACATCATTACCGGCTACATGGGGCAGGTTTCCTTGGGGCATGCCGCCTTTTATGCTATAGGGGCCTATACTTCGTCACTGCTTTCAGAGCATTTCGGCTGGAATTTTCTGCTGACCTGCGTATGTGCGGTTGTGATGACGGGTTTTATAGGCTGGCTTTTCAGTATTCCGACTATGAAGCTTTCCGGAACGTATCTGGCGATTATTACCATGGGTTTCGGAGAGATTATCAAGGTGCTGATTGTCAACTGGGAGTCTCTGACTCACGGTACTTATGGTGTCCAGAGGATTGCAAAGCCGGAATTTTTCGGCCTTGAGCTGAAGACCACCAACAACGGAATGTATTATCTCTGCCTGGTGTTTTTGGTGCTGGCGGTTTTATTCTGTATTGCCATTGAGCGTTCCAAGCTGGGGCGGACGCTGCGGGCGATCAAGGACGATCCGCTGGCAGCTTCCCTGATGGGAATCGAATTGAGTCATTATAAGAGACTGGCATTTACGCTCTCCACGGCTTTGGCCGGGGCGGCGGGCGCGTTATACGCACATCTTTCCGGTTACATAGATGCGAATTCATTCAACTCCGACGTATCCACGATGATCTTAAGTATCGTTATCTTTGGCGGTATGGGTTCTATCAAGGGTATGATTCTTGGCGCCGCGATTCTGGTGTCCTTCCCGGAGGTGTTCCGTTTTGTGGCCGAGTACCGGTTTGTCGTGTATGGCCTGATCCTGATTCTTATGATGGTATTCCGTACCGACGGTCTCCTGGGCGGAAACAGCAAACGTCCGTACACGTTCCCCAGGTTTGTCAAAGTGAAGGAAGGGGAGGTGAAGTCAGATGGCGCTGCTGGAGGTCAGTAATGTATCCAAACAGTTCGGAGGCCTTTCGGCCGTGAGCGAAGTTAATTTTTATGTGGATCAGGGAGAGATCATCAGTGTGATCGGACCCAACGGTGCAGGGAAGACGACGATTTTTAATCTTCTGACCGGCGTCTATGACGTTACAGAGGGGAAGATCATCTTCAATGGCGAGGAGATCCAGAATAAGAAGGTGCAGTATATTGTAAATGCGGGGATTGCCAGAACATTCCAGAACATCCGCCTTTTCAAGAACATGCGGACCATTGAGAATGTTATGATCGGATTCCATCAGAATACGAAGTACAATACCTTTGATTCCACCTTCCGCACTCCCAGGTTCCGGAAGTATGAGAAGGAGGCCCATGAGAAGGCTGTGGAGATTTTGGATTCACTGGGCTTTGGAAAATATATCCACAGCTACGCGGGAAATCTTCCTTACGGTGAGCAGAGAAAGCTGGAGATCGCCCGCGCCATAGCGACCGGGGCGAAGCTTCTGCTTTTGGATGAGCCCGCCGCCGGAATGAACCCTCAGGAATCCGAGGAACTCCTGCAGTTTATCAAGGAGCTTCGGGAAAAAGGCTTTACCATTATCCTGATCGAGCACGATATGAGTGTGGTTATGAATATTTCCGACCGGATCTATGTGCTGGACCATGGCAGGATGATCGCGGACGGCCTTCCGGAGGAGATCGCCAATAACCAGATGGTAGTTGAAGCTTATTTAGGAAAGAGTGAAGACGATGTTGCGGATTAATTCGATGAATACATATTACGGAAATATCCATGCTCTGAAGGGCATTGACTTTGAAGTCAATGATGGAGAGCTGGTTACGCTGATCGGAAGCAACGGAGCCGGGAAGTCGACCACTCTTCTTACCATCGCAGGTGTGTTAAAGGCTGCCGCAGGGAGCAGGATAGAGTTTGACGGGCAGGATCTGACCCGTATGTCGCCGCCACAGATCGTGAAGCTGGGCGTAACCTTGAGCCCGGAAGGGCGTGAGGTGTTCCCGGAGCTTTCTGTGGAGGATAACCTGAAGCTGGGCGCATACTGCAGAAAAGATGCGAAGGAGATCCAGAATTCCTTTGAGTATGTGTATGACCTGTTCCCCAGGCTTCTGGAGAGGAAGAAACAGCAGGCGGGAACCCTTTCCGGAGGTGAGCAGCAAATGCTTGCCATCGGCCGGGCGCTCATGAACAAGCCGAAGCTTTTGATGTTAGACGAACCCTCCATGGGCCTGGCCCCCAATTTGGTACTGGAAATTTTCCGGCTGATTAAGGAAATCCACAAACAGGGAACCACGATTCTTTTGGTGGAACAGAATGCCAATATGGCGTTAAAGATCGCAGACCGCTGCTATGTCCTTGAGGTAGGGACGGTGAAGTTCAGCGGGGGCGCGAAGGAGATGCAGAATAACGACGAGGTAAGGAAAGCTTATCTCGGCAGCAAGTAAGGTAACCGGGCCTTTCGGCTTAGGGTAACCGGGAAGCTTTTCCCGGATAAATAATAAATAAGGAGAACATACGATTATGGCAAAGTACAATGAGAACAAACCTGTGCATACAGGAGATCCTGTGGTGGAGGCAAAGCGCAGCTGCATTGAGCATCGCGCATACTGGATGGCACTGCTTTTGGATGAGGTGAGAAAAGCAGGCGGCGACATGGAAAAGGTCGGCCGTGCCGCTATCAACCGCTGCGGATGCTTCCAGATCAACGAGAATTTCAAGGACAAAATGGATGATAAAATGAGTATGAAGGAATTCGGCGCTCATTTTGTCGCAGAGCCGGTGACTTTTGAGAATAAGGTTGTGGAAATCAGCGACGATGTGATGCATGTGGAGATGCATTACTGTCCTCTGTTAAATGCCTGGAGGAAGCTGGGCTTTTCCGATGAGGACTGCGCCCTGTTCTGCGATATCGCCATGGAAGGCGACAGACAGTTTGCGAAGGATATGAACTGTGAGTTTGCTCTGCCGAAGAAGATTGCGGATGGCGACGACTGCTGCGACCTTTGCTTCACCAGAAAGAAATAAAAAGCGTTATCATGTACATTGAACCGGGCAGCTGGCCAAGCTGTCCGGTTTTTCCTTTTTGTACTCGATGGTTCAGCTCCCGGCAGGGGAAACTCAAAAACTTTTCTCAGAGAAATTGACAAAAAATTTCTTTATTGATATGATTAGAGACAGGGTATAATAGCTGTCTACTATAAATGAGAGGGAGTTTTATGGGCTTAGAAAAAAATCTTTTTGAAGAAGTGGAGGCCCCATCTTTTCATGTCGGCCCTACGGTGATCTACACGGGGCGCATGAGGAGGGAAAAGGATTGGGAATGCCAGCCGCATTTTCATGAATGTGCGGAAATTCTTTTTTGCGTTGATGGTATAGGTACGGTGTGGATTGAGGGGAAAGAGTATTCGATCGGCGCAGGAGATATTGCAATTTTTAATCCTTATGTGTCTAATGCCTCAGGGAGCCGTTTGGGGAAAGAGCTGGAATTCTTCTTTATGGGGATCACGGATTTTTGCTATCCTCCTTTTCCCTACAATGTGTTGATGCCGGAGAAGAGTCCCGTATTTTCGACAGGACCCTACAAAAACCAGTTGGCCTTTTATTTTCAGGAGCTTTTGAGGGAAACCTCCAATCCCGAGATTCTTTATATGCCGGCGGCTTCGGCCCTGGCCAATGTGATTGCCGTTCAGGTGCTTAGGATTCATCAGTTTAACAATCTGATGGAGAAGGACAGGGCAAAAGCTAAATGCCACAGCCACTTTATCAAAGATTATATTGATAAGAATTATAGTCAGACCATCAATTTGGATACCTTGTCTGAGGCCTCCTATATCAGCAAATCTTATATCAGTCACCAGTTTAAAAAGGACATGGGCATGTCTCCCATAGACTATTTGATTAAAAAGCGGATCGAAATTGCCAGATATCTGCTGCTGAACACAGATTATACGGTGACAGAGGTGGCCAAGCAGGTGGGATATGATAACCCTCTGTATTTCAGCGCCTTGTTTAAGAAGCACACTGGTATGTCGCCGACGGAGTATCGGAAAACTTACAGACGGGAAGAGACTTTCTTTCTTGTGTAGAATCGGGAGAGGACGAAAGGTCCTCTCCCGGTTTCTAATCCAGAATAATAACTCCGTGAGTGTATTCATTTTTCATCCGACAGCCGTATTTGTGGAAAACTACGGACTGATACAGGCTGGCGGCGAAGATCTCCTGTCCGAGCATGTCCGCCCCCATGGGGGTGAGTTTTCTCTCGGCGTCGGCCATTTTTGTGATCAACGGAAGGGCGCTGTTGTGCTTGATGCTTTTTAAGAGGGACTCTGCGGATTTTCGGAAGCCGAGAACCCTGGCATAAGGGACAAAGCCGTTTTCTTTGTAGCAGACGAAATCTTCCACCTTGATATCCAGTAAAATATGTAAAAGTGCCCGGCTGATTCTGGTTCTGGTGTACTGGCGGCATTTGACTGTGTCAATGAAAGCAGAGAAGGTGGAGGCTCCCGTGAGATTTCCCTTGATTCGGTTTTCCAAATCGGGAGAGACATCCAGATAATCCGTCAGGTCACTGTTTCTTGCCGATAAAAGCTTATACAGCAGCATGGAAGAGAAATCATCTACAAAAATGGGGAGCCTGGAATTAAAGTTTTCGGACATGACGGCGTAGGCTTCCTTCGGAACGCAGGACCGCACGGTTTTCATGGCCTGGGTGGTAGGCTGGGAATCCGAATTTCTCGACTGAAACACGTGACGGATGGCTGAGGAGGAACAGTGGGGAGCAGACAGGGTCTTTGACAGATAGCTGCTGGTCCGGAGAAGGGTCGCCGGCCGGATGGAGGAATGCCGTCTGGATAAAGCCTTGACATACTCAATTCCCAAAATATTGTTGGGGGCTGAGATCAAAGACTGGATTTCTTCCATAGAGGCGGAAAGGTTTCCGGGGAGCGGATGATCCGTCAGATAGCCGATCAGGGCCTGTCCCCTGGCGGCCGGATAGCTGGCTCCATCTGCCAGAAACTGTTTTACGGCCACAGAAAAAGCCTCCGGCTCGTTGGAAAAAATGGAAGCCACAGAAGAGATCAGAGGCAGATTTCCACTTTCGCTTCCAAAGCATAATTCATCTACTACTCCCAGTCTGTCCAGGATAGAGACGGCACCGGCGGCAAAAAATTCTGCGCTTCCGGTGGCGAAGGGAACTGGAAGCTCCAAAACCAGATCCGCGCCCGAACGAAGTGCGATATCCGTCCGCAAATATTTATCCATGCATGCAGGTTCCCCCCGCTGGACGTAGTGACCGCTCATGACGACGACGCAGTAATCAGCGCCCGCCAGCTCCTTGGCTTTTTGAATATGGTAGGAATGTCCGCTGTGGAACGGATTGTATTCGGTGATCAATGCTACAACCTTCATAAAGTAACCCTCCCTACTCCGTTTGGTAGTGTCAAAACTACCCTGTTTTTTGTATCTAAATCTAATAG
>CAJUQY010000005.1:104900-105008 GCA_910588815.1 uncultured Lachnospiraceae bacterium
TCAGTTGTCAATTTTCAGTTAGAATCACATTCATTGAGATTCCGAGAAGTTATTAGTATAATGTCAGTGTCCAAACTCACATCCTACGAAAGGAGCCAATGCTCATGG